>NZ_JAZHDA010000003.1:0-383 GCF_036553525.1 Pseudotabrizicola sp. L79
TTTTTCGGGCCTGCCGTTGCGCGTGCCCCAGACCTGTCGGGAACCAGTGCCAAACGCAAAAAGCGGCCGCTTTCGCGGCCGCCTTCTGAACGTAATAAGCGGCGACCTCACCTTGTCGTCCGCCCGGCCGCCCCCCCTCCCCCAACATCAGAGCACAGCCACGGTGTGCGGGCGGAGCTCAGGGGTAGAGCATAACCTGGCCAAGGTTAGGGTCGGGCGTTCGAATCGCCTCGCCCGCTCCAAATCCCCCAAACACAGGCGCCAGGTGGCGCCTTTTTTGTTTTTCGGGCCTGCCGTTGCGCGTGCCCCAGACCTGTCGGGAACCAGTGCCAAACGCAAAAAGCGGCCGCTTTCGCGGCCGCCTTCTGAACGTAATAAGCGGC
>NZ_JAZHDA010000046.1:0-708423 GCF_036553525.1 Pseudotabrizicola sp. L79
TGCTGTCGTAGAGAGCTTCTTCAACCTGCTCAAACGCGAACGCATCCGTCGCAGGAAATACAAAACCCGCGAAGAAGCGCGCCAAGACGTGTTCGACTACATCGAGTTTTTCTACAACCCGCAGCGCAAACACGTTAGGAATGGGATGCTGTCACCGATCGACTTCGAACAGCAGCAGAAACTGAAACTGCAAGGCGTCTAGGAAACTAGGGGCTATTCAGCCATCATCCTTGGCGAACGCGCAGTCACTCGGCTGCAATAGTGCGGAAATTGTTGTGTTTCCAAAGGCCTTTGCGTAGCATATGCGAGCCTTTTACACTGCCGATCCTGTGCGGTCCGGGTTCGGAGCGGCGCTCGATCTCTGCTCGGGTGCACCTCGCCGAATTCGGTTTCGCCAGATTATTCCTCGTCTCTCCAGTGTGTTGTGTCTTAACCCCACCAAGCCTCCGTCCCATGTTGCGATCACTTTCAAAGGGAACAGAGCAGGGATGTGCGAAGGGGGCTGCGGCTGGGTGCGCTGGCCGCATGGTGTGTAGCGATGGCGGAGCTTTATGCTTGCTGAAGGAGAATTCGACGCTGGTTAGATAGCCAACCACTGCGTCGCACCTGTGGACGGAATCCACAAAGAGCCGTTTTCTCACCGAGAAGTGGTCAAGCCGATCGCCTGGTGGAAATCGACACGAGAGGTAGGGTGGGAAACTCTGACATGGCCTTAGGGCGATGCAAGCATCGCCTGCCGGCTTACAGGTTAAACGGTGAAACAACCGCGCTCTTCCTGGCCCATCGGATACATACCGCCAGCAAATGCTGAGGGTGCCCTCTCAGCAAACCTGAACATATTTGATGCGGTTGTTTGGTTGTTGGCTGAACCGCCCTGCGGTAAGCTGCGGGCGGTTCGTTCTGTTAATTCAAACGCTTGTCATGCCCGCGATCATTGCCCCCAACGCGACGATGTGGATCAGCATGAGTGCCCGATCGTTCCACATCACGCCGACTGCAAACCATCCCAGCACGCCGACCAAGAACAGGTACAGGTTCCATGGCGTCCAGCCAAAGCCGGTCGCCGTGTACCCGAGAATCTGGATGATCGACGCTGTCCATTTGATCACGAAGGCCAGGCGCGCGCGGTCTGGCGTCCTGTTGCTCTCTGGCAGAGCGGTATCAGACGGCACGGGTCAGCCCCCCATCGATACGCAGGTTCTGGCCGGTCATGTAACCGCCCTCATCAGACGCCAGCCAAGAAATCAGCGACGAAACCTCGGCGGCCTTGCCATAGCGGCCCATCGGAATGCGCGCGCGGCGGTCCTCGGTCTCGGGCAGGCTGTCGATGAAGCCGGGCAGTAGGTTGTTCATGCGGATGTTCTGCGCTGCGTATTTGTCAGCGAACAGCTTGGTAAACGACGCCAGCCCCGCGCGAAACACCCCCGAGGTGGGGAAGAGCGGATCGGGTTCGAAAGCGGCAAAGGTCGAGATATTGATGATCGACCCGCTGCCCTGGGCCTGCATGATCGGCGTCACCAACCGTGTGGGGCGGATGACGTTCATCAGATAGACCTCCATGCCCTTGTGCCAGTCGTCATCCGAGATATCCAGCACTGGGCCTTTGGGGCCGTGACCGGCGGAATTGACCAGCACGTCGACTCGGCCCCAGCGATCCATCGCCCCCGTGACCAGCGCCGAGAGGGCATCGCCCGAAAGATTGGATCCGGTCACGCCGAAACCGCCCAGTTCTGTCCCAAGCGCCTCACCCTTGCCCGATGAGGATAGGATGCCGACGCGAAACCCGTCTTGGGCCAGCCGACGCGCCGCATCGGCGCCCATGCCGCTGCCGCCAGCGGTGATCAGCGCAACTTTTTCTAGTGCCATGTCGGCCTCCTGCAATTCTTTGACAAAGCTATAACGCTGCTATGGCACGCAGGCGAACAAGAATTGACGCGACATGACGATAGAAATACTACTGGCATATGACCGACCTTCCTCCGCTCAACGCCCTGCGCGCTTTCGAAGCTGCCGGGCGACATCTGAATTTTCGTGGGGCCGCAGACGAGCTTGGCGTAACGCAGGGGGCGGTTGCCCAGCAGGTGCGTGGGCTGGAGGAGCATCTCGGCCTGCCTTTGTTCGAGCGGCTGCCTAAAGGGTTGGCCTTCACTGTGGTGGGCCGCGGTTATCACGCCCGGATTCTCGAGGCGTTCGCGATCCTGCGCGAGGCCTCGGCGGTGCTGCGGCCCGAGGCGGCTCAGGTGCTGATCAGTGTCACACCAACCTTTGCTGCAAAATGGCTTATTCCGCATTTGCCCGGATTCACCGACAGGTACCCGGAAATCGACCTCAGGATATTGGCGACAGAAAAGGTCTCAAGTTTTCATGCCGACGGGATCGACCTTGCCGTGCGCCTGGGCAACCCGCCCTTCGGTGCTGCGCTGGAGGCCCATCTGCTGTTTCATCAAGAGATTGTCGCTGTTGCGGCTCCGGGCCTGCTTTCTGGCTATGGCGATCAGCTCGACAACGCAGCACTTGCGTCGATGCCCAAGTTGCACGACTCGCACGATCTTTGGCCTGCCTTCCTGAAACAATGCGGCATCGCGCAAAGCCGCAGTCGTGACATCCGCCTAAGCCAGACGACGCTGGCCATCGATGCTGCACTCGCGGGACAAGGTGTCGCGTTGGCAAGCCGGTTCCTTGTCTCGGCAGACCTTGATGCCGGGCGGCTGATGCAGGCCGCTCCGCAGACCCTGAATGGACAAGGCGACTTTTTCCTTCTCGCGCGCCGTGGGACCAAACGCACGGAGGCCGCCGGTGTTACGTTCAGGTGGCTGGTCGAGACTGCCCACAAGTGAAGCGTGTATGCGATTTCGCAAGCGCACCGGCGCCCGAGAGCGCAAATCGGCAGGCCGCCCAGATCCCCGCCCTGCGAAACCATCCTTTCCGCGCTTTACGCACGGCAAGAATAGTCACTTAGGGCTAAGAAGATTGATCCCTATTGGGGCTGTAGAGCGGTTTGCGAGATTAGCTGCGCTTTGTGCAGATGAGTGGCTCTTGACGGGCCTCTCATCTGCGTAATTTAGCGGCCTTTGTCAGGCGCGCATGCGGGCAAAGCCGGGGTCATAGGGCGATGGGGCGATGACCTCGACCTCGATCAGATCGCCATACATATCCAGATGCAGCTTGGTGCCGATTTCTGCCAGGGCCGGGGTCATGAAGGCATAGGCCAGGTTCAGGCCGGTGCGATACCCCCAGTCGGCAGAGCTGATCGTGCCCACCACCTTGCCGTCCTGCATCACCGAGGCACCGCCGCGCGCAGGCGCATGGGTGGCGTTGATCTTCAGCGTGACAAGGCTTTTGCCCAGCCCCTGGGCCTGGCGCTGTACCAATGCGGCCTTGCCCACGAAATCGCCCTTGTCCAGCTTGACGAACTTGGCAAGCCCGGTTTCGAACGGGTCGAATTCGGTCAGCAGATCAGCCTTCCAGTGCAAAAAGCCCTTTTCCATCCGCATCGAGTCAACCGCGCGCGCCCCGAACAGCCGCAGGCCATGCGCCTGACCCGCCGCCCGCAGCGCCAGATAGGCCGCATAAAGCGAGGCGTTGGGAACGTGGATTTCATAGGCCAACTCGCCCGAGAAGCTGACACCCAGAACCGTGGCCGGGGCAAACCCGACAAAGCATTCGCGCACCGAAAGCCACGGAAAGGCGTCGCGTGACCAATCGCCGCGCGCACAGGCCGACAGCACATCGCGCGCCTTGGGTCCGGCCAGAACCAGAATGGTCTGGTCATTGGTCAGGCTGCGCAACTGCACATCCTCGTCCGGGCGCAGATGGGCCTTCAGCCAATCCATGTCGTGCAACTCGCTGGCCGCGGCCGAGCCATACCAAACCCGCGCCGGCCCCCGGTCAGAGGCGGGCAGATTGGCCACAGTCGCCTCGCCCTTGATGCAGCCGTGGTGGTTCAAGAGATAGCCAAGACCAACGCGTCCGTCGCGCTTGGTGACGGTGCCGCAGAACATGCGATCCAGAAAGGCGTGGCGGTCGGCCCCGGTGATCTCGATCCGGTTAAAGCCGTTGACTTCGGTCAGGCCGACATTTTCGGCCACATTGCGCACCTCGGCCCCGATGATGTCAAAGGCCTCGTCGAAGTTGAAGCTGAGGCTGGGGTGAAAATCGGGCGATGGCTTGATGTAATCCACCCGTTCCCAGCCATTGACCACGGTGAATTCGGCCCCTTCGGCGGCCAGAACCGGCGTCAGCGGTGTGGTCTTGGCAGGCCGACCGGCAGGCCGGTGTTCATGGGGAAAGTGAAAGCGGAATTCGTTCTGGTAATCCTCGATCGCCTTCAGCGCGGTCAGTTCCACATTGGTATGACCAGCAAACCGGCGGGGGTCGATCACCCAAGTGTCATAGCAGGCTTCGCCATGCACGATCTGCTGCGCCAGCAGCCAGCCATGGCCCCCGCCTTCGCCCAGACCGGCCCGCAGACCGATGATGCAGAACGCGTTGCGCTTGCCGGGGATGGGCCCCACCAAAGGCGCGCCGTCAATCGTATAGGTGATCGGGCCGTTGACGATGGTGTGAATCCCGATTTCGGCCAGCACCGGCATGCGCTTGAACACGTTTTCCAGCACCGGCATCACCCGTTCCACATCATCCGGGCACAAAGCATTCACGAAATTCGGGTCGATCCCATCCAAACCCCAGGTGCGGCAGTCTTGCTCATAAAAGCCGACCAGCAGGCCCTGCTTTTCCTGACGCGAGTAGAAATCATCGATCGGGCAGCGCAGCAGGGGCACGCGCTTGCCGAAATCGACGATCTGCTGAATCGGCTCGGTCAGGAAATACTGATGCTCCATCGAGGCGACCGGGTGGTGAACACCCATCATCGCCCCCACTTCGTTCACCCGGTAGCCGCAGGCGTTGACCACGATATCACAGTCGATATCGCCATGTTCGGTATGAACCGTCCAGGTGTCGTCCTTGTGCTGGGTCAGGCCGGTGACGGGGGTGTTGCGGTAAACCTCGGCCCCGGCATTGCGGGCGCGGCGGGCCAGGGCCTGGCACAGCTGTGCGGGGTCGATATCGCCATCCATCGGATCCCACAGGCCCCCCAACAGGCGCTCGGTCGAGATCAGCGGGTGGCGGCGCGCGCATTCTTCGGGGTCGATGATTTCAAAATCGACACCCATGCCCCGCGCCATCGAGGCAAAATGCCGATAGCCCTGCATCTGTTCGGGCGTATTGGCCAGACGAATGCCGCCATCGCCATGGTGGTAATTGATCGGATAGTCGGGATCATTCGCCAACTCGTTATACAGCTTGATCGAATGCGACTTCAGGCCCACCATCGTCTGGGTCATGCCGAAATTCGTCACCTGCGCCGCCGAATGCCAGGTGGTGCCCGAGGTCAGCTCGTTCCGTTCGACCAGAACAACATCGGTCCAGCCTTCTTGGGTCAGGTGATACAACGTGGAACAGCCGGCAATGCCACCGCCGATCACAACGACTTTGGTTCTGGATTTCATGGTTGGGCCCCTGTCTGTGGATGGCCGCAGCATGGCGTGAAATTCATGCTTGGAAAAACGGTATTATCCGCGATACTACCTCGGAAATTCCGAGGTTTTGTCGATGGATCTGTCCCTGCGTGCCCTGCGCTATGTGCAAGCTGTCTTGCAAAGGGGCAGCATCACGGGCGCGGCCGATGCCATGCATGTCGCACCCTCTGCCATCGCGGCGGCGCTGGATCAGGCCGAAGCGGCCTTTGGCATGGCTTTGGCCACCCGCGCGCGCGCCAAAGGGGTGTCGCCCACCACCGCCGGGCGTGATGTGCAGCGGCGGATTGATGATCTGCTTGATCGCTATGACCTGCTGTTCACCGATATGGCCGATCTGCAATCGGGCCTCTCGGGCAGTTTGTCGATTGGCTATAATGCCCCGATTGCACCGGCCTTTCTGCCCGCGATCACCGCGCCGCTGATGGCCGCGCATCCGGGCCTGTCGCTGACGCTGACCGAATGCGACAATACGGGCGCGCAAAAGGGGCTGGTCGAGGGCCAATTCGACGTGATCCTGTTCGTGGCCGAACTGCCGACCCCGCAGATCGAGGTGCAGCCCTTGATCTTTGCACCCACCTATTGCCTGTGCCCCGCCCATCACGCCTTGGCCGGGCAGGGGCGTGCCAGCATCGGCCAGATCGCGCAACAGCCGCTGATCCTGCTCGACCGTCCGGCGGCGCGGGCCTATTACCTTGATCTGCTCGAGGCCAGCGGCGAGGCTTATCGCATCGTCGCCACCGCCAACTCGACGGAAATGGTGCGCTCGCTGGTGGCGGCCGGGGTGGGGGTGGCATTGCTGAACATGCGCCCGCGGCTGGCCCCGCCCTATGCCGAAGGCGCGACCGCCTGCCTGTCGATCGCCGGGGCGACGGCTGGGGTCAGCCTGTCCTTGGGATTTGCGCCGGGGCCACGGCGGCGGATGGTGCAGATGTTTCTGGATGCCTGCACGGCCTATTTCGACGGGCCAGAGGGCAAGGCCTTGATCGTGGCACCCTAGGCCGGGTTCATTGCCCTTGCAGGGCGGGTTTGCCGGCGTGCTGACCCTTGGCCTGCGTGCGCTTTTGCCCCTCGCGCAGGCGGGCCACCAGATAAAGCAGCACAAGCCCGACCACCACCAGCGCCGTATCCAGCACGAATGACGGCGGCGTCATCGTCTTGATCACCTGACCGATGTAAGACAGCACGGTGCTGACCGCAAAAACCGGCAAGGAATTGCGCCCCAGCAGCACCAGCCACGCCACGCGCGGGCTTGCCGCCATGCCCTTCAGCGCGGGCAGGGCGCTTAGCATATAGGCAAGGGCCAGAATATGCAGCAGGCGCGGCGCAAAGAGATAACCCTTGTCGAAAGAGGTGAACACATGCGGCACGCCGACATATTCATGCAGCATCCACAGCCCATGCCCGCCCCAGGCCGCCACCACCGGCACTTGAACCCAGATCGCAGCCATCACGACAAAGCCCGTGGCCAACCACAGAGCCCACCGTCGGATCGGCAACCAGCGGCGGCCCTGCCGATAGGCCAGCCCGGTCAGAATGCCCGCAACAAACAGCACCTGCCACGACATCGGGTTGAAGAACCAGCCGTTGTCATAGGGCCATGTCGGGAACCTGATGCGAAACAGCCCGGCAAAGAACCACAAGGCCAGTGACCCCAGCATCAGTGCCCGCGGCCAGCGCACCGCAAGCGCCAAAAGGCCAGGGGCGGCCAGCATCAGCACCACATACAACGGCAGAATATCGGCATAGGCGAACTGATGGCCCAACAGGGCCAGAGGCCAGACCATGAAGACTGGGTCTTGCAGCACCAGAATGATATTGCGTTTTTCCGCCATGCTGGCGACCGCCGGATCATGCCATGTGGCCAGAAACAGCGCCAGAATGCACAGCACCACCACCACATGCACCCACCACAGCGTCAGGGCCCGCCGCCATGGCCGCAGCGCCTGTGCCCAGTCAGGCGCGCCACGCAGAAACACCGTGCCATAGGCCAGCCCGGTGGCAATGCCCGACATCAGCACAAATCCCTCGGCCCCATCGGAAAAGCCGAAATTGCGCGAGGTGAAATTTTCCCAGATCGTGCCGGGCATGTGGTTGATGAAGATCATCACCAGGGCAAGGCCCCGGAACAGGTCGATCCTCAGATCACGGACATGCGGTGTCTCAGCCAACTTTCACCTCCTTGGTGGGCTTGGCCCAATCCGCAAGAACAGCATGATGGCGCGACACAACCGGCGGCAGGCTGGCCTGTTCAGGTGTCAGAAACCGGCCCGTGGCCGCAGGGCGCGATGTCCACCAGATCAGGGCAGGGGCCAGCACCATCGGCAGTGCCACGGGCAACAGCCACAGCGTCAGATCGGGGGCCAGCACATTTGCCAGCGCGATCCCCCCCAAACCCCAGGCACTGATCCAGGCGCCAGCGGCCCAGGCTTCGGCAAAACGCAGGCCACCATCGCCGCGGTTGTTGGGGGGCCAGCCGCCATCGCGGCCAAACAGAACCTGCAACACCGACCGGCTTTGAAAGGCCAGCAGCACCGGCGCAATCAGCGACGACAGCGCCAGTTCCGACAGCATCGCCCGCAGGCTGCGGCCCGCGCCGCCAAAGCCCTTGGCGCGCCCGGTAACCACCGCTTCGGCCCAGACCAGCAGCTTTGGCATCACCAAAAGACCAAACACCCCCACAGCCAGACCGATCGCCTTTGGCGTCTCATCATTGGGAAAGACGGGGAAGGGCCAGTTGGCCACGGGAAAATAGTTCAATTCTCCGCCCCAATAGGCCGCCGCAACCGAAGCCGCGATGAATGCCAGCCAGATCAGCGGCGCGATATAGGCAAAGATACCAAGGATCAGGGAAAACCGGCTCCAGGGGAGCAGGCCGGGGGCACCCACGATCATCGCATGTTGCAGATTGCCCTGACACCAGCGCCGGTCGCGCTTGGCATGGTCGATGATGTTTTCCGGCCCCTCTTCATACGACCCGTCCAGATCGTCATCCAGACGCACCGTCCAGCCCGCGCGGGCCAAAAGGGCAGCCTCGACGTAATCATGGCTTAGGATATGGCCGCCAAAGGGGGGCGGTCCGGGCAGTTCGGGCAGGCCACAGCTTTCAGACCAGGCCCGAATACGCACAATCGCATTGTGCCCCCAGAACGGCCCCGCCTTGCCCTGCATCGCGGCCAACCCGCGCGCAAAGACCGGCGAGTGAAAGCCCGCTGCAAATTGCATGGCCCGGCCAAACACGGATTGGGCCCCAATCACGCGGGGCAGGGTCTGCAACAGACCAAGCGCAGGCTCGGCCTCGATCCGGCGGATCATCTCGAGAATGGTTTCACCTTCCATCAGGCTGTCGGCATCAAGGATCAGCGCATAATCCCACGCCGCCCCCGACGAGGTGATGAAGTCCTCGATATTGCCGGCCTTGCGCCCGGTGTTCTTGTCGCGGCGGCGATAGAACAGCCGACCCACACCATTCTGACGCGCCACAAGCTGGGCAAAGCACCTGCGCTCGGCCGATGCAATCGCCTCGTCCCTTGTGTCTGACAGCACCACGAAATCAACGCGCGCCTGCGTGCCCGTGGCGCGGATCGAGTCGTCCATTGCCGCAATGCGGGCAAAGGTGACCTGCGGATCTTCGTTATAGACAGGCACCAGCACCACGGTCTTGCCGGTGATCGGGCCATCCGTGCGGGCGGGGGCAGGCGCATCGTGGCGCGAGGGCAGGCCCAAAAGGGCCGTCGCAGCCCCCCAGGCCAGCCACCAGGTGGACAGCAAGATCAACCCGCTGCGCAGCATGTCGATGACCGAAAGGCCGTCGGTGGCCCCATAGATCAGGAAGACAAGGCTGGCGGCCGTGGCGGCCAGCAGGCTGGACGACAACGCCAAGCCGCGCGCAACACTGGCCCGCCGCATCACCGAAGACATGGGGGCCTTGGCCCGTTGCATGGCTTAGCCCGCGCGCCGTTGGCCCGGCCGCAGCAGCGCCATCAGGGCAAACACAGCGCCAAGCGCCAGACGCACCGGCCCCGCCTGCACCGTCAGAACCTGCTTTGGCATCGCCAAGGGGGCCAGTGGTGGTGCCATGACGTCAATCAGATCAGCGTCCTGCCGGCGCTCGGTGCCGACGTTCGATACATGCATGTTCATGCCGTGACCCATTGATACAACCAGTTCTCTGTCAGTTTGCGACCATAACCCGCGACATGGGCGACCAGTTCCACCGTCGCGCCCGGTTCTGGCTTTACGTCAATCACAAAGCGCCAGATGTTCGGGCCTTCGATCTTTTGCAAGGTCTGAACGGTGATCGCCCCCCCGGAAATCGTGACCACCGGCTTGACCTCGGCATCCGCAGGCAGCGAGGCCAGCATGCCGCCAGCAAAATCCACCACGAATTTGCGTGTGCCTTCGGTATTTTCAACGCCCGACACACCGCCTGTGCCCGCGCGGGTTTCCTTGACATAGGCCTTGTCGCCGGTCGGGTCGGCGGGCAGGGCGCCCCAGTGCAGCCGATACGCAAATTCCAGCATCTGGCCGGGCACAGGTTTGGCTTCGGGCACCCAGAACGCCACGATATTATCGTTCACTTCCAGATCGGTCGGAATCTCGACCAGCCGCACAGCCCCCTTGCCCCACGGGCTAAGTGGTTCGACCAGAACCGAGGGGCGACGCTCATAATGGGCGGCGGCATCCTGATAATTCTCAAAATCGCGGTCGCGCTGCATCAGGCCAAAGGCATGCGGGCTGTCTTCGACAAACCACGACTCGCTAAGCCGGACAGGGTTGTTCAGCGGCCGCCAGATCAGATCGCCATCACGGCGCTGGATGAACAGACCATCGCTGTCATGCACATTCGGCCGGAAATCGTCGAAATTGGCGCGGTTCTTTTCCGAGAACAGGAACATCGAGGTCAATGGCGCCACACCCATCTGATCTACCTCGCTGCGGAAGAACAGGCGCGCGGTCACATCCATTTCGGTGTTGGTGCCGGGGCGAATGACAAAGCGATAGGCCCCCGTGCAACTGGTGCTTTCCATCGCGGCATAAACCGTCACATCCCGCGCAAAGGGGGCAGGCTTTTCCAGCCAGAACCGTGAAAAGCGCGGAAATTCCTCGGGCTTGCCCAGACCGGTGTTGATCGCCAAGCCGCGCGCAGACAGGCCGTATGCATTGCCCCGGCCAAGGGCGCGGAAATAGCTGGCGCCAAGGAAGGCCACCACTTCGTCAAACAGATCCGCCCGGTTCAGCGGCGCATTCAGCCGGAAACCGGCAACACCGGGCAGCGGCACATGCGCAGGCACCCGGTCTTTCACACGGTCATAATAAAGGAAATCGTCGGTCGAAAAGACCATCGGCGTGGCAAGCCCTGCCTCTACCTCAAACATCCGCACGGGTTCGGCAAACAGCCAGCCCAAATGAAAGGCATGAACCTGAAAGCCCGCATCCGAGTCTGACCAGCGCGCCCGCTTGGGATCAAAATGCACCGACTGATAATCGTCATAGACGAAATCGGTGAAAAAGCCCTCGGCCCGTTCCGCTGCCACGGGGGGGGCTGCCGACAGGCCCTGCATTTCCGCCGTCAGACGATCAAAGTCAAAGGGCTGTGCGGTCGGTGTGGTTGGCGCGGCCACTGTCGGGTCGGCAGCGGGGGCGGCAGTCTGGGCACGGGCCTGACCTGCAAGGCTGGTGCTGCACAGCAGCATCGCCGCACCGCCCATTCCGGCAAGCAACGACCTGCGCGTCACACGGGCTTTATGATCCGACAAAACCGGCATAACGACTCCAACACCTTGATTCGGGGATGAGACTCCTGAATTGGCAGGTTCCAATCCCCCGCGCCAGATGTCTTGCTATGCTGTCGGCGCATTCCTGCTATGCTGCGCATGCAAATGGACGGATTCTCAGCCCAAGACCTACATTTTACCGCCATCAGGCGCCCCAGCTGTGGCGGTTTTCCGCGCAATTGCGGGGCCTGCTTGATCACGCCAAACCAATGCAGCCGCCCATGGCCCTTGCGCCGCGCCCCCCAACCTGGCCCCCCACGCGCCCACAACATCCGCCACGCCGCACCGCAAAAGCGCCAAACCAAGGCGCCCAAAACCAGCGGCCCGTCGTCGCGTCGCGTCATCATCGAGGGGGGGGAGATGGTGCTGCAAGAGAGGATTGAACTCTCGACCTCTCCCTTACCAAGGGAGTGCTCTACCACTGAGCTACTGCAGCGCCGTGCACCGTGTCAGGTGCGTTGGGCGGCTGATTAGAGGGAAATGAATCCCAGCGCAACCCCCTTTTCCGCACTCACTGGACCCAAAGTCGCGGCTGCGCTAGAAGGTCGGCCATGATGCACGACAATGTCCCCCCATTTGGCAAATCACCGCGGCCTTCCGGCAAAATGACCCGCGAAGACAGGTTGAAGGCTGCGCTTAAGGCGAATATGGCCCGCCGCAAGGCGCAAGCCAAGGCGCGCAGCGCCGGGCAGGCAGTGCCGGATGGCACAGATTCAGACACGGGCGCAGGCCCGCACAGCACAGAGTAAGGCAGGCGTATGGATTCGATTCTGGTCAAGGGGAATGGCGCACTTAATGGGGTGATCCCGATTGCGGGGGCCAAGAACGCCTGCCTGACACTGATGCCGGCCACGTTGCTGAGTGAAGAGCCGCTGACGCTGACCAATGCGCCGCGCCTGTCCGACATCCGCACCATGACGCAGCTTTTGCAATCGCTGGGGGCCGAGGTCGCCAGCCTGCAAGATGGGCTGGTGCTGGCCCTGTCCAGCCATGGCATCGACAACCACACGGCTGACTATGACATCGTGCGCAAGATGCGCGCGTCGATTCTGGTGCTGGGCCCGATGCTGGCGCGTGATGGCCATGCCATCGTATCGCTGCCCGGCGGCTGCGCCATTGGCGCGCGGCCCGTCGATCTGCACCTCAAGGCTCTTGAGGCGATGGGGGCCGAGCTTGATCTGCGCGACGGCTATGTGCATGCCAAAGCCCCCGGCGGGCGTCTGCGCGGGGCGACGTTCGAATTCCCCTTCGTGTCGGTTGGCGCCACCGAAAATGCGCTGATGGCCGCCACGCTGGCCAAGGGCACCACGGTGCTGAAAAACGCCGCGCGCGAACCCGAAATCGTCGATCTGGCCCGCTGCCTGCAAAAGATGGGGGCGCAGATTGACGGCGAGGGCACCAGCACCCTTACCATTCAAGGCGTTGATCGCCTGCACGGGGCCACCCATCCGGTTGTGACCGACCGGATCGAGTTGGGCACCTATATGCTGGTGCCCGCCATCTGCGGCGGCGAGGTGGAATGCCTGGGGGGCCGGATGGAACTGGTCGCAGCCTTTGCCGAAAAGCTGGACGAGGCCGGGGTGTCTGTCACCGAAACTGCCCGCGGCCTTAAGGTCAGCCGCAAGAACGGCCGGGTCAAGGCGGTGAATGTCACCACCGAGCCTTTCCCTGGCTTTCCCACCGATTTGCAGGCGCAGATGATGGCGCTGCTGTGCACGGCCGAGGGCACGTCAGTGCTGGAAGAGAAGATCTTTGAAAACCGTTTCATGCATGCGCCAGAACTGATGCGGATGGGCGCAAGGATCGATGTTCACGGCGGCACGGCCACCGTGACTGGCGTGGCAAAACTGCGCGGCGCCCCTGTCATGGCCACCGATCTGCGCGCCAGCGTCAGCCTGATTCTGGCGGGCCTCGCCGCCGAAGGTGAAACGCTGGTGAACCGGGTCTATCATCTTGATCGCGGCTATGAGAGGGTCGAAGAGAAACTCTCGGCCTGCGGGGCCAAGATCGAACGGGTCAAGGGCAACTGATGGCGGATGCACGGTTTCAGGATGGCGACGACGGCCCGCTTCGCCTGATCGCGCAGGCCCCGGCCGACATCCCGGTGCTGTCGGCGCTGGTGCAAGACGCGGTCTTTCCGGCCTCGGAGATTCGCTATGATCGCAAGGCGCATCGCTTTGCCATCCTGCTGAACCGCTTTCGCTGGGAAGATGAACCTGCCGCCCGCGCGGCGGGTCGCCCCTTTGAACGGGTGCGCAGCCTGCTGGTGATGGAAGGCGTGCTGCGGGCCCGCAGCCAGGGCATTGATCCGCGCGACAAGGACACGGTTCTGTCGCTGCTGTCGGTCAGCTTTGCCGAAGGGGCCGAGGGCAGCGGCACCCTGACCCTGACCCTGGCAGGCGACGGGGCCATTGCCTTGGAGGTCGAGGCGTTGGACCTGCATCTGGATGATGTAACCCGGCCCTATATCGCCCCGTCAGGTAAGGCCCCCCAGCACGATTGATCCGGTGGTTGATGCACAAGCCAACCGCTATTCGGCTGCCTTGTTCTCGTCCTTCATCAACCGGTCGGCCTTTTTGCGCACCAGAACCGTGCGCAAATCATGCATGGCCAGCAGCAGGCGGTCCGTCACTTGCTCTAGCTGGGCATCCGTCGCCTTGGATTGCGCCCATTGTGTCGTCAGGTTCATATGATCGACGGCACGCAAGATATCATCCAGATCCCGCGCCGCCAGAACAGCGATGCGCTCTTGCAGCCATGCCTCGATCTCGGCCCGTTCGTCGGCAGCAAGGGCGCGGTCGCCATGGGGTTTGATATTGCCGTTCTTCACATTGACGACGGCAATCTCCTCCATCTCGATGCGGCGCTGCCGGTTCTCGGTATCCACCTTGAACACGACAGCGCCATTTTCACGAATACGAAAATAATATGTCGGCAGGTCGCCCGCCATAATTTACCCTTTACGTCAACGAGGCACAAAACCGCTGAATACGGCCACAAGCTTCCTTTAGCAGATCATCTGACGTTGCGTAACTGACGCGAAAGTTCGGCGACAGGCCAAAGGCTGCCCCAAACACCACCGCAACCCCGGTTTCTTCCAGCAAGGCCGTGGCAAAGACCTCATCATTGGTGATGATCGTGCCGCCCTTGGTGGCCTTGCCGATACAGCCGGAAATATCGGGGTAAACGTAAAACGCACCCTCCGGGTTCGGGCAGGTCAGCCCTTCGGCGGCATTCAGCATCGACACAACCAGATCCCGGCGGCGTTCAAACAGCTTGCGGTTTTCCTCTAAAAACCCTTGCGGCCCGGTCAGCGCCTCAAGCGCGGCAAATTGGCTGATCGAGCAGGGGTTTGATGTCGATTGCGACTGGATCGTGCCCATGGCCTTAATCAGCGCCACCGGCCCCCCGGCATAGCCAATGCGCCAGCCCGTCATGGCATAGCTTTTCGACACGCCATTGCAGGTCAGCGTGCGGTCATACAAGGCAGGCTCCACCTGCGCCGGTGTGCTGAACTTGAAATCGCCAAACACCAGATGCTCATACATGTCATCTGTCATGATCCAGACCTGCGGATGGCGCAGCAGCACATCGCACAGCGCGCGCAACTCATCCCAGGTATAGCCGGCCCCGGTCGGGTTCGACGGGCTGTTGAAGATAAACCATTTGGTCTTGGGCGTGATCGCGGCCTCAAGCTGTTCGGGCGTCAGTTTGAAATTCGTCTCCAGCCCGGCCACCACCGCGACAGGCGTGCCGCCCGCCAGCTCGACCATATCGGGATAAGACACCCAATAGGGCGCCGGAATGATCACCTCATCCCCCGGATTGCAGGTGGCCATCAGCGCATTATACAAAATCTGCTTGCCCCCGGTGCCGACCGTGATCTGGTTCGGCGTATAGGTCAGCCCGTTTTCGCGCAGGAACTTGGCGCAGATCGCGGCCTTCAGCTCGGGGATGCCATCGACGGCCGTATATTTCGTCTTGCCGCTGGCAATGGCCCGCACGGCGGCATCCTTGATGTTCTGCGGCGTGTCGAAATCCGGCTCGCCCGCGCCAAGGCCGATCACATCCTTGCCCTCTGCCTTCAGTTGCGCGGCCTTGGTGGTCACGGCGATGGTGGGCGATGGCTTCACACGCGCCAGCGTATCCGACAGGAAAGGCATCTTCGGCTCCTGATTTGTCTTTTCCGGTCCAAGCTCTTATGGTCCGCCTGATCAGCGATCAAGCGTTATCACAGGCAAGGAGAGGCAAGATGGCAGAAACCGATGATTGGTATTCGGGCGATGTGGCCACCTTTGGCGACCGTCTGGCCGGCGCGCGCGAAGCGGCGGGCCTGACACAAGACCAATTGGCCAAGCGGCTTGGGGTCCGCGTCACCTCGATCCGCGCGTGGGAGGATGACAGTTCAGAACCCCGCGCCAATCGCTTGCAGATGATGGCGGGCATGCTCAATGTCTCGCTGCGCTGGCTGTTGACGGGCGAGGGCGATGGGCTGGATGCGCCCGCAACCGCGGGGCTGTTGTCGGATGATGCACAGACTGCGCTGAAAGACCTCGGGCGGATGCGCGCACAACTGCTGGCGCTGGCCACCGAAATGGGGCAGATGGAAAAAAGGTTGCGGCACCTTTTGCGCGACGAGGAATGATGATGGAAACGGACGAGGCCCGGTTGAAACGGATGGCCATGCGCTCTTGGCGGCGCGGCACCAAGGAAATGGATCTGGTGCTTGGCCCTTGGGCTGATGCGCATCTGGCCGGGCTGTCGCCCGAACGGCTTGATCTTTACGATCAGCTTCTGGCCGAAAATGATCAGGATCTGATGGCCTGGATTCTGGGCAATGACACGCCGCCCCCCCGGTTCGCGGGCTTTTTAGGCGAAATTGCGGAATTTGCGCGCCAACGCCTGCGCCAGAACTGAAACAAGTTCCCCTCAAGTTTACCAAATGTTTTCTGTTTGTGCTGATTCTGCCCCGATACCCGCAGGTAAAAGGATGGATCATGCTTCAATCGCCCGTACACTCGCCGGTGCTGGATGGCACCCCCCAGATGCTGCTGTCGGGCTATCTGGACAATCTGGCCATGGTCGAACGGCTGCACCGGCTGCTGCTGGATGTGATCAAGGATGAATTCGAACGGCTGTCGCTGCTGGACATAAATTCGGTGCAGGCGTTGCTGCTGTTCAACATCGGCGAGAATGAGGTGACGGCGGGCGAGTTGAAATCGCGCGGTTACTATCAGGGCTCGAATGTCAGCTATAACCTGAAAAAGCTGGTCGAACTGGGCTATATGCACCATCAGCGTTCGGAACTTGACCGCCGCTCGGTCCGGGTGCGGTTGACGGAAAAGGGCAGGGCGGTGCGCGGCGTTCTGAACGATCTGTTTGCCCGCCATGTCGATGTGCTGATCAAGAAATCGATCATCGACGCCGAAGGGATGGAAGATGTGAACCGCTCTCTCAAACGGCTTGAGCGGTTCTGGACCGATCAGATCCGCTATATCTACTGACGCCAGAACCGCGCATGGCTGGCGAACCGCCCCTGCAACTTGGCCAGCAGGCGGTTGCCCAGCCCCGGATGCGGGATGTCGCCCTGTGCCAAGCGCTCGATTGCAACTTCGGGCGGGCAGGGGCGGCGGCTGATGGGGTCGTAATAGCGCGGATAGGCGATCAGCGCGGCATGGATCAGCGCCTCCAGCGTCGGGCGCGGCTGCGGCTGGCCATCGGGGCGGCGCAATCGCCGTTCGGGCACGGGCCCCAGATCATGCGTCAGCCCCCAGCCCGCATAGAACGGTGCGCCAAGGCACGTCACCGGCTTGCCCCGGATCAGCGCCTCAAAGCCCAGCAGGCTGGTCATCGTCCACACCGCATCACAGGCCAGGATCAGCGCCACCGGGTCGGCGTGATGCGCCACCACATCTGCCAACCCCGCCAGTTCACCCGGCGCCACGGCCCCCGGTCGCAACCCCGCCTCTACATCCGGGTGCGGTTTATAGATGATCACCGCCTCGGGATGCGCCGCCCGCACCGCCTGCAACAGGGCCAGATTGCTGCGCACCGTGCCGCCGCCCGCCAAGACCGAGGCATCATCTTCCACCTGACCCGGCACCAGAATCCGCCACCCCTGTGGCACGTCGGGCAAAGCCCCCGTCAGGTTGTATTTGCTCAGGCCTAGGGCCACCAGCCGCTCGCGCAGCCGTGCCGCGCGCAGGCTGGCCCCCTCAGGCAGGGGGGACAGGATCAGCCGCTCTAACCGGCTTTCCTGGGCCGGATCGTAATAGATCCCCAGATCATCGGTCACCAACGACAGGGGCGGCACCAAAGCTGCCCCCAGCCCGCGTGAGCGCAGAAAGCCATCCTCGACCCGCCGCACCGGGCCCGAGGTCAGGCTCAGCCCCGCCGGGGCCTTTCCCGCCCAGACCAACAGGCCCCGTCCCGATTTTTGCGCCAGATCCACGGCCTTTTGCGGGCTGGTCACAAAGCGCAGCGGGGTTTCCCGGCCAAACACCGCTTGCAGCCGCCCGCGCTTCCACATCCGCATTCCCAGCGCCACATGGCCGTCGCGATCTTCACGAAAGCTGCGCACCTCGGCATCCAACTGGTCCAGCGCCTCTTCAAAGCTGCACAGCCGGTCACGGCAGGGGTCATACCAGGTGGGGGCCAAGATCATCGCGGCGGCAAACAGTTGCGCCCGTGTCAGGCGCCGATTGCGCCGGGGCAGCGGAAAGTGATCCACACTCAGCCCCCAACCGGCGTAAAAGGGCTGGCCAAAAACATGCGGCCTGTGCCCGGCCAAAATCGCCTCAAATCCCAGTTGCGACGAAACGGTGTAAACCGCAATCGCCCCTTCCAGCAGCGCCCAGGGCGACACCGCATCGGCGCAAAGCGTGACCCGCTCGGGCAGCGCCGGTGCGGTGAAATGGCCCTTGCGCAACCCCATCGCGGTTTCGGGGTGGGTCTTGATCACGATCCGCGCCTGGGGATGGTCTTCTTGCGCCGTGAGCAGCATCTCGGCAAATCGCGCCGCATCCGCCCCCGAGGCCGTGACCGAAGCATCGCCCAAAGTCTGATCCACCACCAGCACATAGCCCGGCTCGGGCGGCGCCAGTTCTGGCCGGTGAATATTGTATTTTGACAAGTCATTGGCCCGGATCCGCGCCATTCCGGCCTTGGCACGGGCCAAAAGGTTCGAATCATCCAGTGGGTTGGTCATCAGATGATGCTCGATCACCGACAGGCCCCGGCCATCGAAATGCACCCCGAACGGGTCGATCAGCAGGCCAAGTGGCGCATCCCCCGCCCGGCCGGGCCGCACCGATCGCAGCAGGGCGTCCTCGATCCGCACCACAGGCACCCCGCAGCGCGCCGCCACTGCCTCGCCCCGCGCGGCATAGGGGCTTTGGCCCCAGACCACAACGCCATCTTCGGCACGCGGCCAGCCCGGCACCAGATCATGTCCGGCCAGCGCCAGAATCCGGCGCAGGCGATGGTTCCACAAAAAGCCGCCGTTAAAAAAGCAAAGCCGCCGGGGGATGACCCCGGCGGCAGGTGGTTTTGCGTCGGGCAGGGGCGCCAAACCGGCCTCAGCCGCCCGAACCGGCCGTGGCGATCGAATCCGCCGCCCCCGCCGTGCCGGTGATGGCCGACAGCGTCTTTTGCCACTGCACAAACGGGGCTTCGGTCACATAAACCGTGTCGCCGTCGCGAATGACGAAATCACGCGCCTCGAACATCCCGGTCGGCTGGGTCAGGTCCAGCACATAGACCATGCGCTGATCGCCCTGCAAATCCTTGCGCCCCAGCACCGAATTGGCGATTTCCGCCGGTTCGTTGCGGAAAACAAAGACGCCCGTCGGGTCGGCAAGGCTGGTGTTCAGCCCGCCCACAATCGCAATCGCCTCGATCGCCGACAGGGTCTGTGTCTCGAACGGCACGCGGTTTTGCGCTCCCGTCGCCCCCAGCGCCACAAAGGCGCGGGTATCTTGCTCGACCACGATCTTGTCACCGGGCCGCAGCGCGATATCCAGCGCCGGGTTGGCATACAGATCTTGCAGCCAAACGCTGCCCGTCTGCTTGCCGCGCGTCACACGGATGATCGCGACCGAAGGTTCAATCGACACGCCCCCCGCCCGCGCAATCATCGCCGACAGCGTGCGCGTTGGCCGCTCGATCGCATAGACACCATTCGCCCCGACCGACCCCGCAACCGACACCGCCGAGCCATCGCCGGCAACCCGTTGCACCGTGACCTGCGGGTCAGGCGTTTGTGCATCCAGTTTGCGGGTGATCGCCTGGCGCAGACCGTCCGGCGTCTGACCGGCGGCCTTGATCCGGCCGGCATAGGGCACAAAGATATAGCCCTGCCCATCGACCTGCACTTCGCTCAGCGCCGAGACGCGCTGGCCGGTGTTGCCCAAAAGCGGGTCGTCGCGCACGTTTTCAAAAATCGTCAGCGCCAGCGTATCACCGGCCGAGATCGTATCCGACCCCACCACACCGGCATTCTGGAAGGCGGATGAGAAGCCAAGCGCCGGCGTTACCGCCGTGGCCCGCGTCACCCGCTGGTTCACCGTCACGATAAAGGCATCGCCTTCGCGCAGGACCGACCCTTTGAAGATCTCGGCCTTGTTTGGCCCCGACCGTGGCAAACCACAGGCGGCCGTGCTGGCCAACAGCACGGCAAGGGCTGCGGTTTTCACCGCCCTTGTCGTCAGAACTTTCACTGCTCGGGCTCCTTTGATTGGATTTGCCTCAAGTTTTGCCGCCAAACCTACAGAAAGGCGGAATAAAATGCCAGCGTTCGATTAGGGGGCTAGTTTACCAGCCGCAACTGTTGCCGTGGTGCCGCGCTTCCAGACTCCAGCGCCTGATAGGGGTCTTCGGCGGCCAGCATCATATCCACCACCTGTCGCAGCAATTCGCGCCGCCCGCGTGTGCTGTAAAACCCGCCCGTGATCTGGCTGGTTTCCAGCAGATAATGCCGGTAATCGCGATAGGCGCGGCTGTCGGGCCGGGTGGGGCGGGCAAAGAAGTCGGGCAGGCTTTGGGTCGAGACGAATTCAGGCTTGGCATAAACCGCCGCGCCAAAGCATTTCAGCGGCATGCCGCGCCACAAGACCTGCTGGGCGGCGGTGGAATTCACCGTCACCGCGCTGCGCGCATGGTTCAACAGATGCGCCAACTTGCCGCCGCGCACGAAATGCACACGCCCGGTCACCCCATGCGCCTTTGCCAGCCTGCGGATGTCGCGCGCAATCGGGGCGCGCCCGTCTTCCAGCGGATGGGCCTTGAACACCAGATGATGATGCGGGGCCGCCCCCTTGGCAAAACCGTCGATCACCACGGCCAGAAACTCGGCCATCGTCGAAAAGGGCGAGTGTTTCTGAAAACTGGCGTCATGTTCCAGTTGCAACAGCACCAGATGATAGGGAAAGCCGCCATGGCGGATGCGAAATTCGGCCAGCATCCGTTGCCAGCGATGAAACGGCAGCAGCAGCAGGCGCCGACAATACAACAAAAACTCTTGCCAGACGGTCAGTTTGCGATGGGGGCGGAAATTGCGGTAATCCCAGAACCCCATCAGCACAAAGAAATGATACAGCGCACCCCAGAAGATATGCTGGCGCATGTCGCCCCAATGGGCCGGGGCCTCGGGTTGATCCATCTCGGCGCGGTCCAGCGCCGCCTGCATCTGTGCCACACTCATCTGCATCAGCCGCGAATGGCCATTGGTGCCATCGCGTTCATAGGTCACCCAATGCGGGCGCAGATAGCCTTCCTCAAACACATGCACCGTCACGCCCGCGGCCTTGGCCGCCAGCACGGCTGCGGCGTGGATGGGCCGGGTATCGCCATACAGCACCAGATCGGTGATCGCCTTTTCGGCCAAAAGCGCGGTCACAAAGGCGGGCCAATCCTCGCCCCGGCCACGATAGGCGATGTAATTGGCCGTATTGGGCCACAAGGCCCGGTCGCCACGGTTGAACCCCACGCGCCACACCTCGGCCCGTGCCGATTGCAGCATCAGCCCCAAACGGTGGAAGAAGGGCCCATGCGGCCCCTGCAAAAACAAAAAGCGGCGGTCTTGCCCGGTAATCGTCATGCCGTCTTTCTCTGGTCATCCCGGTGCAAGGTCAACGCAAGATCTGAACCTTTCGTTACCATTAGCCTTTAAACCCGGCAAATCTGAGGCATTCTTGCCGCCCATCTTGCGCCCCCGCCCGCCCCAAGCTACCTCTGGGCCAAAGGGAGTGCGCGCATGTTCACAGGCATTGTCACCGATATCGGCGAAATTCTGGAAACCCGGCAAGAAGGCGACCTGCGCGCCCGCATCGGCACATCCTATGATGTGGCCGGCATCGACATCGGCGCCTCTATCGCCTCGGACGGGGTTTGCCTGACGGTCATCGCCACCGGCACCCAGCCCCGTAACTGGTATGATGTGCAGATTTCGGCGGAAACCGTGTCAAAAACCAACCTTTCGGGGTGGCAGCCGGGCACCCGCGTCAATCTGGAACGCGCGCTGAAAGTGGGCGATGAACTGGGCGGCCATATCGTTTCGGGCCATGTCGATGGCGTGGCGCAGGTGATCCGTGTGCTGCCCGAGGGCGACAGCCTGCGCGTCACCTTCCGCGCACCGCAGACACTGGCCAAATTCATCGCACCGAAAGGCTCGGTCGCGCTGAACGGCACCTCGCTGACGGTGAATGAGGTCGAGGGCACCGATTTCGGCATCAACTTCATCCCCCACACCCAAAACGCCACCACCTGGGGCGCGGTGCAAGAGGGCGATCTGGTGAATCTCGAAGTCGACACCATGGCCCGCTACGTCGCCCGCCTGCGCGATTGGGGATGATAGAGCGCGCGCCCGGGTGACGGGGGCTGATTCTGGCCCCCGCGGCGTCTGGTGACGCTGAGTTCGGATAATGTGCCGCCCTTGCATCTGGCTTTCCGGCCAGCAAGGCGTTAGACGACAGGCCAATATTGCAGAACGCCGTCCGGGGAACGCTCATGTCTGACGCCAAGACCGACTATTCCGCTGCCATTTCTTCGGTCGAAGAAATCATCGACGACGCCCGCAACGGGCGGATGTTCATTCTGGTCGATCACGAAGACCGCGAAAACGAAGGCGATCTGGTGATTCCCGCCCAGATGTGCACCCCGCAGGCGGTGAATTTCATGGCCATGCATGGCCGGGGCCTGATCTGCCTTGCGCTGCCCGCCGCCAGAATCGATGCCCTTGGCCTGCCGTTGATGAGCCCGAAGAACTCATCGCGCCACGAAACCGCCTTCACCCTGTCGATCGAGGCGCGCGAAGGTGTGTCCACCGGCATTTCCGCCGCTGACCGCGCCCGCACCATCAGCGTGGCCATCGACCCCACCAAGGGGGCCGCCGATATTGCCACGCCGGGCCATGTCTTCCCGCTGCGCGCCCGTGACGGTGGCGTTCTGGTGCGCGCCGGCCATACCGAGGCCGCGGTCGATGTCAGCCGCCTTGCCGGGCTTAATGCCTCGGGCGTGATTTGTGAGATCATGAACGAAGACGGCACCATGGCCCGTCTGCCCGACCTGATCAGCTTTGCGCAAAAGCATGGGCTCAAGATCGGCACGATTTCCGACCTGATCGCCTATCGCCGCCGCCATGACAATCTGGTCAAGCTTTCGGCCGAACGCACCATCACGTCGGAATTCGGCGGTGACTGGACGATGCGCATCTATACCGACGTGACCGAGGGCGCCGAACATGTGGTGCTGATCAAGGGCGATCTGTCGGCCCCCGGCCCGGTGCTGACGCGGATGCACACGCTCGATCCGCTGCTGGATGTGGTGGGCCTTGGCCCCGCCGGGCGCACTGGCGAATTCGGCGATGCGATGCGGCTGATTGCGTCCGAAGGGCGGGGGGTGCTGGTGCTGTTGCGCGATCTGCACATGAAGCTGACCTCTGACAGCGATGCCTCGCCGCAAACCCTGCGCCAATACGGGCTTGGGGCACAGATCCTTGTGTCGCTGGGCCTGCATGATCTGGTCTTGCTGACCAATTCGCCCCAACCCAAGGTTGTCGGACTCGAGGCCTATGGCCTGTCGATCACCGGAACCCGCCGGATTACGGAGTAAGCCATGGCCGCCGCGGAACAGCATTACACCCTGCCACTGCCCAGCTTTGACAAGCCGGTGCGCCTGTTGGTCGTTGTCGCCCCCTATTACAAAGACATCGCCGACAATCTGGTCGCTGGCGCCCGCGCCATTGCCGGGCAATGCGGGGCCAGTGTCGATCTGGTCGAAGTGCCCGGCGCGCTAGAGATCCCGACCGCCATCGCCATGGCCGAACGGCAGGCCCGCTATGATGGCTATGTGGCTTTGGGCTGCATCATCCGGGGGGAAACCACCCATTACGACACCGTCTGCAACGACAGCTCGCGCGCGATCTCTTTGTTGGGGCTGCAAGGGGCCTGTATCGGCAATGGCATCCTGACCGTTGAAAACCGGCCCCAGGCCGAGGTCCGCGCCGATCCGGCAGGCCAGAACAAAGGCGGCGGCGCTGCGGCTGCGGCCTTGCACCTGATCGCGCTTTCGCGCAAATGGGCCGGCCAAAGCAACGGGATCGGATTCAAGGCATGACGACGGGCAAGCCCACCACCAAAGCCGCGCGCGACGAACAAAAGCAGATGCGCTCTGCCGCCCGGCTTTATGCCGTGCAGGCGCTGTTTCAGATGGAAAGCTCGGGCCAGACCATCGCCGCCATCTGCCGCGAATTCGAAGTGCACCGCTTTGGCGCCACTTATGACGACATCGGCGAATTCGTCGAAGGCGATGTCGACCATTTCCGCACGGTGGTGGATCACGCCGTCAACCATCAGGCGCTGATCGACCAGATGACAGACCGCGCCTTGGTCGCCAAATGGCCGATCGACCGGATTGATCCGGTGCTGCGCGCGCTGTTCCGGGCGGCAGGGGCCGAACTGACGCAGTTGCCGACCCCGCCCAAGGTGACGATCACCGAATATGTCGATGTCGCCAAGGCCTTCTTTCCGGGCGGCAAGGAATCAAAATTCGTCAATGCCGTGCTTGACCACATGGCCCGAGAGGCCAAGCCCGACGCGTTTTGACCGCTCTGCCCGCGAAAACCGGCCTGTTTTCGCACCTGCGGCAGTTTGGGCCTTTCCTTATGCCGCATCTGCGTTACCTTGCTGTCATAGAGGAGAGTCGACATGCCCAAACTCATCCGCCTTTACATCGTCAACGTGGCCATCGGCTTTGGCCTGTCGGCGGCTTTTCTGGCCTTGCTGATCACCTTTGATGTGGCGGGGTTAGGGCGGTTGATCCTTGGCTCTGACATGGGCCTTGTCGCGGCCCTGATGATCTTCCTGTTTCAAGGCGTCGTCTTTGCCGGGGTGCAATTCGCCATCGCGGTGATGCGCATGGCGGAAGATGAGGATGACAGCGGCCCGCGTGGTGGCTTGCGCCAGCACAGCGATCTGGTGCCCGTGCGCGTGGCCCAAACCTCGACCCATGTGTCCAGGCGCCTGACTGGGCGCTGATCCCTGCACCTGCTGATCTTTCGCTTGCGCGCCGCCCCTTGCGGCGCGTAATGCCATGGGATGGACCTTGCCCTTATCCGCACCTTTCTTGAGGTTGCCGCCACCGGCAGTTTCGGTGCCGCCGCCGAACGCCTGTTCGTCACCCAATCCGCTGTCAGCCTGCGCGTTCAGCGCCTTGAGGATCAGCTGGGCCTGCCGCTGTTCACCCGGTCCAAGGCGGGGGCCGAGCTGACGCCCGCCGGGCGCGAATTCGAACCCTTCGCCCTCAGCCTGATTCAAACCTGGCAAAAGGCCCGCCAACAGGTCGCCATTCCCGAAGGTTTCAACCGCTCGCTGACCGTTGGGGCGCAATATTCCATCTGGCCGCGCCTTGGCTTTGCATGGGTCGATGCCCTGCGCGCCGAAATCCCCGATCTCTCACTGCGGGTCGAGGTGGGGATGCCCGACCGCCTGACGCGCATGCTGGTCGAAGGCTATGTGCAAACGGCGCTGATGTATTCCCCCACGCTGCGCCCCGGTCTGCGGATCGCGCGGGTGATGGATGACGAGCTGATCCTGTGCGCTTCCTGGCCGGGGGCCACCCTTGCAGATCTGCCGGGGCGCTATGCCTTTGTCGATTGGGGCCCGGAATTCGTTTCGCAACATGCGCTGGATTTTCCCGGCCTGACCAATCCGGGGCTGACACTGGCCTTGGGGTCGCTGACGGCCGATTTCCTGATCGGTCGCAAGATGGCGGCCTATCTGCCCGGTGCGGCGGCGCTGCGGGCCATCGAAGCGGGCCAGTTGCATCCCGTGGACAGTGCGCCGGTCTATCCCTATCCGGTCTGGTCGGTCTGGCGCGAAGATGTCGATCCGGCCCTGATTGATCAGGCCGCGGGCCTGTTGGCTTCGGTCGCCGTGACCATCGACAGGGCCACGCAGGGCGTGATGGAATCGTTTCATCTGCACCTGCGGCAGTTTTCCGCGCATAAGCATGAGTATTAGTCGTATGTAATACGAATATTATGAATTTTCCTTTTTCTGGTTGGGCGATTACGTCTTCGCCATGGTTCGGCGCAACGACCGCGCCGCATATCCCAGGAAAGGATCTGCCATGAATTCGAAATTGCTTTTTGCCGGCGTCAGCATGATTGCCCTCGCCGCCGCCCCGATGGCCTTTGCACAGGCCACCATCACCGGCGTCGATGCCGTGGATGACAGCATCGACGACATCACAGACTCCGTGGCCGATGATATGGCCCGCGCCGAGGACGCATCGCGCTTTGGCAACCCTGAATTCCGTCCGGGCCTCTCGGGCAGCGCCTCGGTGGGCTATTCGGGGAAAACCGGCAACAGCGAAAGCCAGGATCTGTCGATCGGCATGCGTCTGCGCTATGCCCAAGGCAACTTTGTGCAGTCGATCGGCGCCGCCCTAGATTTCCAGGAAAGTGCCAACGTCAAGACCAAGGAAGATGTTCTGGCCGTCTATGACGCCAACTACTACTTCGATCAGAACTTCTACGGCTTTGTGCTGGCCCGCGTCGAATCTGATGGCCTTGCCACTGCTGCCACCGATGTGCGCCGCGATGCCTTCCTTGGCTTTGGTCCGGGCTATCGTGTGATCAACAAGGCCGACATGACCTGGCGCCTTCAGGCGGGTATCGGCGTCAGCTATCTGGAAGACGGCCTGCGCAACTCGGTCACCGAAACCGGCTACCTTGCGGCGTCGCGCTTCTTTTACAAGATCAACGACAACATGTTCGTGACCAATGACACCGATATCCTGAATTCGGATACCGCGCTGCGCGTCAACAACGACCTTGGCCTGAACGTCAAGATGACCGAGGCGATTTCGACCCGTCTCAGCTATCTGACCGAATATAACGACAGCCGCGCGATTCAGACCGACAACAAACTGGGCGTCTCGCTGGTTTTCGGGTTCTGATCCGACTGTCTCGACCCTTTCTCAACACCACCTTGGGCGCAGAGCAATCTGCGCCCCTTTTTGTCGTTCGAAAGGGGGAAAGGGTGGCGGGCCCGCAGCAGCCGTGGGTGACATTGTTTTCCCGAGAGCCAGAGGTCTCAGGTGGGTGCCAGGTAGCAAGACCAGGATCTTGCCAGAGCCAGCCCCCGTTCGCTTGCTTATCGGCCACTGGAAAAGAGTCCCAACACGCGAAGAGCAGAACCCGCCACCCATCAAGATAGGGCGGGGCAGGGGGCTGTGCAAGGCCGATGCGCAGATGCCCTGCGGCTGGCTGGACATTTGTTCATGCTTCGTTCAGTGTTGGCTGTGACCACGGCTGTGACCACAGATGCACCACGCAAAAACCACGGATAGACCACGCGATGACCACACCCGATGCCCCCGTCCAGCCCGATGCCGTGCCCCCCCAACCCGGCCAGCGTCTGGCCCGCGGGGTGGCCCGCGCTTTGCTGGCAATGGATTTCGTCACGGTCGAGGAATTGGTGCCCACACCGGGCCTGCGCGTCGATCTGATGGCGCTTGGCCCCAAGGGGCAGGTCTGGATCATCGAGTGCAAATCCAGCCGCGCCGATTTCACCGCAGATCAAAAGTGGCAGGGCTATCTGGAATGGAGCGACCGTTTCTTCTGGGCGGTCGATGCCGATTTCCCGACCGAGATTTTGCCGCAAGATCATGGGCTTATCTTGGCCGATGCCTATGGGGCCGAAATTGTGCGCATGTGCCCCGACACGCCCTTGGCGCCTGCGCGGCGCAAGGCCATGGTGCAAAAATTCGCCCGCCACGCCGCGCAACGCCTGCAAGCCCTGCGCGACCCTGCGGCGCGGATCAGCGCTTGGGCTTAGATTTCGGCTTGCCCATGGCCCGCGCCGCTTCGGCTGCGGCGCGCAATTCTTCTGCGATTTCCTCGGCTTCCTCGGGGTCAAAGTCCAGGGGCAGCTCAATCCCGCCCTCGGCTTCAACGTAAATCCGAACCATCCCCGCATCCGTCGGCCCGATCTGCAGGTTGGCCGCGATGTCGCTTTCCTTGTCGATGCCCATTTTGCGACCCTTTCCTTGGCATTTTCTCTGCCCTAGCGCCCTTTGCGTCGCCACGCAAGCCACAGCCCATTGGGATCATGGCAGGGCAAAGCCCAAGATATGGCCGTGCTGGTGGGGTGATCGGCGCTTTGCCCGATTTCGCGTGAAAAGCCCGCTTGCAATCCGCGCACAGGGGGGCTAAACGGCCCCCGAGTGCCGACGTAGCTCAGTTGGTTAGAGCACTAGATTGTGGATCTAGGGGTCCCCCGTTCGAGCCGGGGCGTCGGTACCATTCCCTCCAAACGCGCACTCATCGGGCCAGAACGGGCCTAAGCCCTTGTTTTGGCGGCCTTGCCGCTGTGTGCACAAGGGCCTTTGCATTTTTGCCTGTCCGTGCTGTTGTGGCTTTGGTTCGGGTGCAGGGCAAAGGGGCGCGCATGGCACGGTTGGTTGGCAAGACAGCACTGGTCACGGCAGCAGGTCAGGGAATCGGCCGCGCCGCTGCCCTTGCGATGGCGCAACAGGGCGCGCGGGTGATTGCCACCGACATCAATGAACAGACCCTGGCCAGCCTTGCCGATCAGGGGCTGGAAACCCGCGTGTTGAATGTGCGCGATCCAAAGGCGGTTGCAGCAGCGGCCGCCGATATCGGCGCGGTGGATGTGCTGTTCAACTGTGCGGGTTTCGTGGCAAACGGCACGATTCTGGACTGTGACGAGGCTGAGTGGGATGCCTCGTTCGATCTGAACGTCAAGGCCATGTATCGGATGAACAAGGCTTTTCTGCCCGCGATGATCGCGGCGGGGGGTGGGTCGATCATCAATATGGCTTCGGTCGTCTCGGGCCTGATCGCGGCGCCGAACCGCTTTGTCTATGGGGCAACCAAAGCGGCGGTGATCGGGATGACCAAGGCCATCGCAGCCGATTTCATTACCAAGGGCATCCGCTGCAACGCCATCTGCCCCGGCACCGTCGATACCCCCAGCCTGCAAGATCGGATGCGCGCGACGGGCGATTACGACGCTGCCCGTGCCGCCTTTCTGGCCCGCCAACCCACGGGCAAGCTGGCAAGTGCCGAAGATATCGCTGGTCTGATCGTGTTTCTGGCATCAGACGAATCCGCCTTTGTCACCGGGGTTGCGCATGTGATCGACGGTGGCTGGAGCAACACCTGAAAGGACTGACATGAAACTTCTTCGCCATGGCCCCCGCGGGGCAGAACGCCCCGGCCTGCTGCATTCCGATGGCACGATCCGCGACCTGACGGGCATCGTGCCCGATATCGGCGGGGCCGTCTTGTCAGATGCGGGCCTGTCGGCCTTGCGGGGGATGAAGGTGGGCAAATTGCCCGTCGTGCCCGTCGACACCCGTCTGGGGGCCTGCGTCGCGGGCACGGGCAAGTTCATCTGCATCGGCCTGAACTATGCCGATCATGCCGCCGAATCCGGCATGGAGGTGCCGCCCGAGCCGGTGATCTTCATGAAGGCGACCAGTGCGATCTGTGGGCCGAATGACCCGATCATCCTGCCGCGCGGATCGCAGAAAACCGACTGGGAGGTGGAGCTGGCCGTCGTCATTGGCAGCACGGCGAAATATGTGTCGCAGGCCGATGCGATGGATCATGTGGCAGGCTATTGTGTGTGCAACGACGTGTCAGAACGCGCGTTTCAGACCGAACGGGCGGGCCAGTGGACCAAGGGCAAAAGCTGCGACAATTTCGGTCAGCTTGGCCCCTGGCTGGTGACACGGGATGAGGTGGAAGACCCGCAGAACCTGAAGATGTGGCTGACGGTGAATGGCCAGCCGATGCAGAATGGTTCAACCGAGACAATGGTTTACGGTGTGGCCCATGTGGTCAGCTATCTGTCGCACTTCATGACGCTGCATCCGGGTGATGTGATCTCGACCGGCACGCCGCCCGGTGTGGGCATGGGGATGAAGCCGCCGCGCTATCTGCGCGCAGGCGAAGTGGTGGAACTGGGGATCGAAGGCCTGGGCCAGCAGCGCCAAGAGGTGATCGCCGACTGAGCCTGCCCTTTTCCTTGGCGGCTGGCCCGGCTATGGTCTGCGCCTGACAGCCGCCAACGGAAAGACCCCATGACGCCAGATATCGCCCGCCGCATTGCCCAGACCATTGCCACTGAAATCGGCGCCGGGGCGCAGCAGGTGGCCTCGGCCGTTGGTCTGCTGGATGAAGGGGCCACCGTGCCCTTTATCGCGCGTTATCGCAAAGAGGTGACGGGCGGTCTGGATGACACCCAGTTGCGCACCTTGGCCGAGCGACTGGCCTATCTGCGCGAAATGGAGACGCGGCGGGCCGCGATTTCGTCATCGATCACCGAGCAAGGCAAGATGACCGAGGCGCTTGGCCAGTCGTTGGCGCGCGCCACCACCAAGGCCGAGTTGGAAGACATCTACCTGCCCTATAAACCCAAGCGCCGCACCAAGGCGATGATCGCGCGGGAAAACGGGTTGCAGCCCCTGGTCGATGCGATTCTGGCCGACCGGGGCGCCGACCCGGTTGCGTTGGCGGCAGGGTTTCTGGGCGAGAACGTGCCCGATACCAAGGCCGCGCTGGAAGGCGCGCGCGACATCGTGGCCGAAGGGCTTTCGGAAGATGCCACCCTCCTGGGGCGCCTGCGAGAGCATATGAAGCAGGTGGGCATTCTTGCGGCCAAGGTGGTCAGCGGCAAAGAGGCAGAGGGCGCGAAGTTCAGCGATTATTTCGAACACCGCGAAAACTGGTCAACGGCACCCAGCCACCGGGTTCTGGCAATGCTGCGGGGCCGGAATGAAGGGTTCCTGACCCTGGATCTGGAAATTGATGCCGATGCGCCCCGGGGCGAAAGCCCGGCCGAGCGCGCGGCCGCGGCGGCCTTGTCGGCGGGCACGGCGGGTGCGGGTGACAAATGGCTGCGCGAGGCGGCGGCTTGGGCTTGGCGGATCAAGCTGAAAACCTCGTTGACGCTGGATCTGATGGCTGAATTGCGCGATCGGGCCGAGGCCGAGGCGATCCATGTTTTTGCCCGCAATCTGAAAGACTTGCTGTTGGCGGCCCCGGCGGGTGGCAAGGCCACGATGGGCCTCGACCCCGGTATTCGCACCGGGGTGAAGGTGGCGGTGATCGATGCCACGGGCAAGGTGGTGGCCACGGATACGGTTTATCCGTTCCAGCCGAAAAATGATCTGCGTGGCGCGCAGGTGGCCTTGGCACGGCTGATCGGATCGCATGGTGTCAGGCTGATTGCCATCGGCAATGGCACCGCCAGCCGTGAGACGGAAAAGCTGGTGGCCGATCTGTTGGCGCATCTGCCCGCCAGTGCGAACAAACCGCTGAAGGTGGTGGTGTCCGAGGCCGGGGCCTCGGTCTATTCGGCGTCGGAACTGGCGGCCAAAGAATTTCCCGACCTTGATGTGTCGCTGCGTGGCGCTGTGTCGATCGCCCGCCGCCTGCAGGATCCGCTGGCCGAGCTGGTCAAGATCGAACCCAAGGCGATTGGTGTGGGGCAGTATCAGCATGATGTTGACCAAAGCCGTTTGGCGCGGCAGTTGGATGCCGTGGTCGAAGACGCCGTGAACGCGGTGGGGGTTGATCTGAACACAGCCTCCAGCCCCCTGCTGGCGCGGGTGTCGGGCCTTGGCAGCAGTCTGGCCGAAGCGATCGTGGCGCATCGCGATGCCAATGGCCCCTTTGCCACCCGGCGAGATCTGCTGAAAGTGGCCCGGCTTGGCCCCAAGGCCTTTGAGCAGGCCGCAGGCTTCTTGCGCATTGCCGAGGGCAAAGAGCCGCTGGACGCAAGTTCAGTTCACCCCGAGGCCTATGACGTGGCGCGCAAGATTGTGGCCGCCTGTGGGCGCGACATCCGCAGCCTGATGGGCGACAGCGCCGCGCTGCAAAAGCTGGACCCGCGGCAGTTCATTGATGACCGCTTTGGTCTGCCCACCGTCAAGGATATTCTGGCCGAACTGGAAAAGCCGGGCCGCGACCCCCGCCCCAGTTTCAAGACCGCCACCTTTGCCGATGGGGTCGAGGACATCACGGATCTGCGTCCCGGTATGATGCTGGAAGGCACTGTGACCAACGTGGCGGCCTTTGGGGCCTTTGTCGATATCGGGGTGCATCAGGATGGGCTGGTGCATGTCAGCCAGTTGTCTGACCGCTTTGTCAAAGACCCGCATGAGGTGGTCAAGGCCGGGGATGTGGTGCAGGTGCGGGTTGTCGAAGTGGATGTGCCGCGCAAGCGCATTGGCCTGTCGATGAAGAAAGACACCAGCGAGGCACGCGAAACCGCACGAGAGCGTCAGGCCGATCGCGGGCCGAAACCCGGCGCTGCCGAGCCGCGACCGGGGCAGATGTCATCTGCGCCGCAGGGCGGGGGCGCGGGCGGGAATGCCTTTGCCGAGGCATTGAAGGGCAAGTTCGGCAAATAGCCGGGCCCGGCCGGCCCCTGCTTAATTTGCCTTGCGTTTGGGCAAAAAGGGCAGGGGGGCCACCGGCACGCCGTCCTCGATCAGCTTTTTGGCCTCTTCGGGCTTGGCCTCGCCATAAATGGCGCGTTCGGGCGCGTCGCCTGCATGCATCTTGCGCGCCTCGGTCACGAAATTGACACCGACATATTCGGAATTGGCCTCGATCTGCGCGCGCAGGGCCGCCATGGCCTGTTCCACCTCACTCGCCGGGGCCTGCAACGACGCTTTTTCCGCCCCTGCCTTGCGCGCAGGCCGCACCGAAGGCGCCATCAGCAGCTTTTCAACCCCGCTGTCGCCGCAAACCGGGCAGGTCACATGACCGCCTACCTGCAACGCCTCATAGGCGGCGGCAGATTGGAACCAGCTTTCAAATTCATGCGCCTTGGCGCATTTCAGCGCGTATTTGATCATCGGGGTCACGGGGTAAAGGTGCCAAGAGCAGCACTGGGGCAGAGCTAACCACTTTGCACCGGAAATCAAGCGCGGTCCATCACCTTGGCCGGGAAGTTCAGGCGCTTTGGGCGTTGGTCAGCACGCTGGGGTCTTTGTCCAGATTGCTGAGAATCTGGCGCAATTCGGGTTCATCCACCTTGCGGGCCGCCTTGCGGGCGGCGAACCATTTGCGCTGACGCTCCTTCCGCTCGGGGAATTTTTCTGCCAGCCGTGCGACGCGCAACGGAAACACCGTAACGGCGCAGGGCAGCGGATCTTTGGGCAGGCGGCGCTTGAGATAGGTGTAAACGCCCAACGAGGTTTCGGTGATCTGGCCCTCGACCCCGGCCTCTTCCCAGGCCTCTTGCGCGGCGGAATGCGGGCCTGACAGTTTGCCACAGGGCCAGCCCTTTGGAATGACCCAACGGCCCGTATCCCGGCTGGTGACCAGCAAGACCTCTACCTTGCCACGATGCAGCCGCCAACAGACGGCGCCATATTGGCTGCGCAGATCCGCCTCTGCGGCGGTGATTTCGGTCTTGTCTTTTGCTTTCAACGTATTGCCTGCCCGATGTTCTTGCTTTGGTCACCCCAAAGGGCGCCCCCAACTGCACTTGGGGAAGGATATATGACAGATTTTTGCGCAAATGCCCAGACAAATGCCCAGACAATTGGCCGCAGAACCTGATTGGCCAGGTGATTGCCTTGCCCAAAACTTGATCTATTTCCTACCCAGACAACCATTGGGTGGCATCATGCTTGCTTTTCCGCGTCTGGCCGTTCTGGCTGCCTTTCTGGCCCTGCCCGTTGCCCCGGTGGCACAGGCGGGCACCGGTTTTACCTTTACTTCGATCGACGGGGGCAGCTTGCCGCTGGATGCCTGGCAGGGCAAACCCGTGCTTGTGGTGAATACGGCCTCGCTGTGCGGGTTTACGCCGCAATATGACGATCTGCAGGCGCTTTATGATCGGTATCGCGACCGGGGGCTGGTGGTTCTGGCCGTTCCCTCTGATGACTTCCGGCAGGAATTGTCCTCTGCCGAAGCGGTCAAGGAATTTTGCGCGGTGAATTTTGATCTGACCCTGCCGATGACCGAAATCACCCATGTCAAAGGCCCCGAGGCGCATGCCTTTTACCAATGGCTGGCGTCCGAGCATGGCTTTACGCCGGGGTGGAATTTCAACAAGGTGCTGATCGGGCCAGAGGGCGAGGTGGTGGGCACATGGGGATCGGTGGTCAAGCCGCAGTCGCAGCCGATCGTGTCGCAGATCGAGGCCCTGTTGAACTGACGGGGCCGCTGTTCATCGGGTCCGAGGTTTATCGCGGATCATCTTACGGTGTGAACCATCCCTTGCGGGTGCCGCGCGTGTCCACCGTGATGGATCTGTGCCGCGCGCTGGACTGGCTGGGGCCGGGGCGTTATCGCACCAGCCCGCGGGCCAAGGTGGCGGCCTTGGAACACTGGCACAGCCCGGCCTATCTGCAGGCCCTGCTGACCGCCGAAGCCACCGGCGAGGTCAGCGCCGAAACGCGGGCCCGACACCACCTTGGCACCTTGTCGAACCCGGTTTTCCCCGAGATGTTCTCGCGTCCGGCAACGGGGGCGGGTGGGGTGATGCTGGCGGCGGAATTGCTGGCGCAAAGCCCGGGTGCCGTGCATGTGCCGGGGGGCGGCACGCATCACGGCTTGCCCGACCGGGCGAACGGCTTTTGCTATCTGAACGACCCGGTTCTGGCGATGCTGGCCTTTCGGCGGGCTGGGGTTCGGCGTCTGGCCTATATTGATATTGATGCCCATCATTGTGATGGTGTGCAACATGGCTTTGCCGGAGATGCCGAGTCCTTGCTGATTTCCACGCATGAGGAAAACCGCTGGCCCATGATCGGCGGCCAAACCCTGGGCACACTTGCCGATGATGGCGGGGGCAACTGCTTTAACCTGCCCGTGCCGCGCGGGTTCAACGACAGTGAGATGCGCGCCGTTCTGCATGAGTTGATCTTGCCAAGGGTCGAGTCCTTTGGCCCCGAAGCGATCATCTTGCAGGCCGGTGCCGATGGTGTCGAAGAAGACCCGCTGGCGCGCCTGTCGCTGTCAAACAATGCGCATATCGAGGTGCTGCGCGCCTTGCGCCCGCTGGCGCCGCGGTTTTTGCTGCTGGGGGGCGGGGGCTATAACCCCTGGACGGTGGGGCGCTGTTGGTCGGCGCTTTGGGCCACGTTGTCGGGGCAGGAAATCCCCGACCGCCTGCCAAAAGACGCGCAGGCGGTGCTGGCAGCGTTGCATTGGGGTGGGGGCGGCCGCCCGCCACCCGCGCCACAACTGCTGACCACCTTGCTGGATGCCCCCCGCGAAGGCCCCGTGCGGCCCGAAATGCGCGCCCGTCTGGCACAGCTGGCCCTGCGGTAGCGGCAAGCGGGGCTTAGCGCGTCAGCGTCACCTCTTGGCGCAGGGTGCCATCGTGATTGAAGATCAGGATGCGGTCATCTGCGGTGACGACGGCGATCCAGTCGGCATGCATGGTGATGGCAACGGCAGTGGCCCCGTCCGGCAAAATTACCTCGGCGGGCAATACGGGCGTTGTATTGCCCCCCGGCATGCGGGTGACAAGCAGCCCGACCACGGTTATGACACCCACGATCATGGTGATCATCAAGGTGATCACCAGCCATTTCAGGAAAGCCAATGACGGCGGCAGGCTTTCGGGTGCAGGAGACTTGTCCATGGCGGACCCCTTTGACGATGACAGCGATGTCTTTGCGCGTGAGAGCCTGAGCGTTCTCTTGCCCGATGGCCCTGCCGACCGCCTTGATAAGGTGCTTGCCCGTGCAGTGCCAGAGGAAGCGGCCCTGTCTCGCACCCGGCTGTCGCGGATGATTGCCGATGGCGCGGTGCTGATCAACGGCGCAGCGGTGACGGATGGCAAGGCCAAGGTCGAGGGCGGTGTCGAAGTGGTGCTGATGCTGGACCCGCCCGAGGCGATCGAGACCTTGGCCGAGGACATTCCGCTGAACATCATCTATGAGGATGCCGATCTGATCGTGATCGACAAGCCCGCAGGCATGGTGGTGCATCCGGCCCCGGGCAGCCCGCATGGCACCCTGGTCAATGCCTTGCTGCACCATTGCGCTGACAGTCTGTCGGGCATTGGGGGGGCGCGGCGGCCCGGCATTGTGCACCGGATCGACAAGGATACGACGGGGCTTTTGGTTGTGGCGAAATCAGACCGTGCCCATCACGGCCTTGCGGCGCAATTTGAACGCCACTCTGTCACCCGCCATTATATGGCGATGGTGCACGGCCTGCCCGATGCCGCCGACCCGCGTTTGCGCGGGATCAAGGGCGTCACGTTTGAATCGGGGGGCATCATCCGCATTGCCACCCTGCTGGCGCGGCATAAGACCGACCGACAGCGGCAGGCCGTTGTCTGGCACGATGGCCGCCACGCCGTCACCCGTGTGCGCGTGCTTGAGGCCTTTGCCGATCAGGCGGCTTTGGTGGAATGCTGGCTGGAAACCGGGCGCACCCATCAGATCCGGGTGCATATGTCTTATGCGGGCCACGGGCTTTTGGGCGATGACACCTATGGCGGCAAACGCCGCCTGTCGCACAAGGCGGTGGGGCCGGTGGCGGCCGAAATGGGCAACCACTTCCCCCGTCAGGCCCTGCATGCGGCCAGTCTGGGCTTTGACCACCCGGTCACGGGCGAGCGCATGGAATTCGTCAGCCCCTTGCCGCCCGACATGGCGGACCTGCTGCTGACCTTGCAGGCGGGGAAATAGGGGCCTGCAGGGGCATTTGCCTGACATTCGCGTGATAGGGCCGTCACAATCCTTACCAAAACCGCCGGGAATGCATTGATCTGGCGTTAAGATCATTGTGATAGGCCCCGCACTTGCAACTTGGGGTCGCAAACCTTAGCGTTGCCAGTCCCCGGGGGCTGATGGCACTGGGGAGAAACAGGGGGCAAATGATGAGCACCTATACCAATCTACCCGCACCCAGCCCGGAACAGGGGCTGAACCGCTATATGCAGGAAATCCGCAAGTTTCCGCTGCTTGAGCCGGAAGAGGAATACATGCTGGCCAAAGCCTGGGTCGAACGGCAGGATTCCGAGTCGGCCCATCGTCTGGTGACCAGCCACCTGCGTCTGGCAGCCAAGATCGCCATGGGCTATCGCGGCTATGGCTTGCCGCAGGCCGAGGTGATTTCAGAGGCGAATGTGGGCCTGATGCAGGCCGTCAAACGGTTTGATCCTGAAAAGGGCTTTCGTCTGGCAACCTATGCCATGTGGTGGATCCGCGCTGCGATTCAGGAATACATCCTGCGGTCGTGGTCTTTGGTGAAACTTGGCACGACCTCGGCCCAGAAAAAGCTGTTTTTCAACCTGCGCAAGGCCAAAGCCAAGGTGGGTGCCTTGGAAGACGGCGACCTGCGGCCCGAAAATCTGGCCCAGATCGCCAAAGATCTGTCGGTGTCGGAACAGGAAGTCATCGACATGAACCGCCGCCTTTCGGGGTCTGACGCGTCGCTGAATGCAACGGTCGGGTCCGAGGATGGTGGCGCGCAGTGGCAGGACTGGCTGGAAGACGAAGACAGCGATCAGGCCGAAGCCTATGCCGAACAAGATGAGCTTGATGCCCGCCGCGCCTTGCTGGCCAAGGCCATGTCGGTGCTGAATGAGCGTGAGAAGGACATTCTGATGCAGCGCCGTCTGTCGGAAGAACCTGTCACGCTGGAAGATTTGTCGGCCAGCTATGGCGTCAGCCGCGAGCGTATTCGCCAGATCGAGGTCCGCGCTTTTGAAAAGTTGCAGGAAAAGATGCGCGAACTGGCCAAGGGCAAGGGCATGGTCATTCCCGCGTGATCGCATCAGCGGCCCTTGGCCTTTGGCCCAGACAGGTTTAGGACAAAGCGCACAGGCGGCGGGCATTGGCCCCGTCGCCTGCCGTTTTTAGGTGGCATTGCGTCGTTTTCGTTTGCCCGGTTGCAGGGCAGGCGCTAGGACCGAAGCCAAAGGTTGAAAGGACCGAACCTGCGATGAAGATGACCGATACATTCATCAAGCCGATGCACCCCGAGGGCATCAAATTCGTGGGCATTTTCGCCGCGATCACGCTGGTTCTGTTCCTGATCTGGGATCCGCTGGGCTGGATCGGCGTCGGGCTGACGGTCTGGTGCTATTACTTTTTCCGCGATCCGAAACGGGCGGTTCCGCAGGGGGCGGGCCTGATCGTTTCGCCTGCAGACGGGGTGATTTCGCTGATTGAAAAGGCGGTCCCGCCCGAGGAACTGGGCATGGGCCCTGCGGCGCTGACCCGGGTTTCGGTCTTTATGTCGGTGTTCAACTGCCATGTGAACCGCGCCCCGGTGGCGGGCACCTTGGGGGCCATGTCCTACCGGCCCGGCAAATTCTTCAATGCTTCGCTCGACAAGGCCTCGTCGGATAATGAACGCAATTCGCTGCGCATTGATCTGGCCGATGGCCGCCAGATTGCCGTGGTGCAAATCGCAGGCTTGGTGGCGCGGCGAATCATGTGGTGGGTGGCCCCCGGCGACAGCCTGCGCACCGGGGAACGCTTTGGCCTGATCCGCTTTGGGTCTCGGCTGGATGTCTATCTGCCCGACGGGGTCGAGCCGCAGGTGGCCTTGGGGCAGACCATGGTGGCCGGGGAAACGGTCATGGCCGTTCTGGGCCGCGACTTGCCCGCAGCGCAAGGCCGCATTGAATGAACGACGACAACCAGTCCGCCCCCCGCCGCCGGCGGATGCACCTGTTTCAACTGTTGCCCAATCTGATTTCCATGCTTGCCCTTTGTTCGGGGCTGACGGCGATCAGAATGGCGGTCGATGGCCAGTTTGGCCTGTCGGTTGGGCTGATCGGTCTGGCCGCTGCGCTGGATGGTATCGACGGCCGTCTGGCGCGGATGCTGAAATCGGAAAGTGCGATCGGTGCCGAACTGGACAGCCTGTGTGATCTGGTCAATTTTGGCGTCACCCCGGCCCTTGTGCTGTATTACTGGGGCATGCGGGCGGATACGTCGCTGGGTTGGATCGCTGTGTTGATCTATACCGTGTGCTGCATGTTGCGGCTGGCGCGCTTTAACGTCGGCCAAAAGGTGGCCGAGGGTGAAGAAAAGCCCAAAGGATTTGTCGGCGTGCCGTCACCTGCCGGGGCGATGCTGGCCTTGGGGCCGATTTATCTGACCTATGCCTTTGGCCCCGATCTGCGCCCCCCGGCCTTTGCGGTGGCGATCTGGATGGTTTTCGTCGGTGCGCTGATGATTTCGCGCATGCCCACCCCCAGCTTCAAGGGCGTGCGAATCTATGCGGAAAACGCGCGCTTCATTCTGGTCGGCTCGGTGGCGCTGACGGCCTCTTTGCTGACCTATCCTTGGGTCACGCTGCTGTTGCTGGATCTGGTTTATCTTATTGCCATTTTGGTTTTGTGGCGCAAAAGCGCCCGTTCTTTGCGGAGTGTTGTTTAAGTGGATATTCAGGCTGTCCGCAAATCCTATGCCCGGTGGGCGCCAATTTATGACAGGACTTTTGGGGCGATCACCCACCGGGGGCGGCGGCGTGCGGTTGATGCGCTGAACACGCTTGGCGGGCGGGTGCTGGAGGTGGGGGTGGGCACCGGCCTGTCGCTGCCCAGCTATCGCGGCGATGTGTCGGTCACTGGCATTGATGCCAGTGCCGAGATGCTGGCCAAAGCGCAGGAAAAGGTGGCCGAACAGGGCCTGAAGAACATCGAGGCGCTGCGCCTGATGGATGCCCGCGCCATGGAATTCGCCGACAACAGCTTTGATCATGTCTGTGCGATGCATATCATGTCTGTGGTGCCCGAGCCTGAGCGGGTGATGGCCGAAATGGCCCGCGTTCTGCGCTCCGGTGGCTCTGTGGTGATCGTCAATCATTTCGCCCGCGATGCCGCCGACAGAACTGCCCTGACATGGCTAGAGCGCCTCTTTGCGCCCTTTGCTGATCTTTTGGGGTGGCATTCGGATTTTGCAAAAATGCACGTTCTGCAAACCCCCGGCCTGACCTTGATCGAGGAGCAAAATCTGCCCCCGCTGGGGATGATGACCTTGATGCGGTTTCGCAAGGACTGATCACCCCGTCGGTTGACGCGATGTGGGTGGCTGGGGCACCCTGCCGCAATGCGGTGGATCCTGTTGCCCTTGATGCTGTTTGCCTGCGTCCCGGTATCGGGGGCTGACCCCATTGCCAGGCGGTTGATCGGGGCCAAGGTGATCTATGATCTGCCGCAGGGTCTTGAGGGCCCGCCCGACAGCCAGACATGGGCGGCTGATGGCACCACTGTGTTTGACGGCGGTCCGGGGCCATTCGGCGGTATCGACAGGGGCCGGTGGGAGATGCGCCTTGGCCGTTATTGCGCCGATTTCAGCACACCGCCGCGCCCAAAGGCAGAATGGGCCTGCTGGCGCGTCTCTTTGTCGGATGACGGGCAGCGTATTCATTTTGTTGAAATCAAAAAGGGCCTGATCGTTTTGTTTCAGCGTGAATACCACGGCCGATTTGTGGACTGATCTTTTCCTGCCCCGCCAGACTGGTTAGCCTGACGGCCAAATCGGTCTGGGAGGGCAAAGTGATGACACCAATCCGCTGGGGGGTGCTGGGGGCAGCCAAATTCGCGCGCGAGCATATGGCCCCTGCCATCCATGCTGCCGAAGGGGCACAGCTCGCCGCCCTTGCCACATCTGATCCGGCCAAGGCCAGCGGGTTTCAGGCCTTTTGCCCTGATCTGCGGCTGCACAGCAGCTATGCGTCGTTGCTGGCCGACCCCCAGATTGATGCGGTCTATATTCCGTTGCCAAATCATCTGCATGTCGAATGGACACTGCGGGCGCTGCAATCTGGCAAACATGTGCTGACCGAAAAGCCGATCGCGCTGCGGGCAGATGAGATTGATCAGATCATCGCCGCCCGCGATGCCAGCGGGTTGCTGGCAGCCGAAGCCTTCATGATCGTGCATCATCCCCAATGGCAACGCGCCAAAGACTGGATCGAGGCCGGCGAAATTGGCCAGTTGCGCCATGTTGATGCGGTATTCAGCTATAACAATGAAACCGATCCGACCAATATTCGCAACCGCCCGGAAACGGGGGGCGGGTCTTTGCGCGACATCGGAGTTTATACCTTTGGATCGTGCCGCTTTGTCACGGGGGCCGAGCCGGGCGAGGTCACGGCCCGGATCCGTCGCGACCAAGGGGTCGAGGTTTTTGCACAGGTGCAATCGGTGATGGCTGGCCCAATGGGGCGGTTTACCTTTGCCTCGATGACGTCGATGCGGCTGGTCAACCGGCAAGAGGTGACGTTTCAGGGCGACAAAGGCATGATCCGCCTCGCCTCGGCCCCTTTCAATGCCAATGTGCATGATGTGGCCGAAGTCGAATTGCACAAACCGGGCCAGCGGGTGATCACCGACCGCTTTCCCGCAGCCAACCAATACAAACTGCAGGTCGAGGCTTTTGGGCGCACCTTACGCGACGGTGTGGCCTATCCTTGCCCGCTTGAGTTTGTCAAAGGCACCCAAGCGATGATCGACATGGCCTATGACGCGGCCACCGAGGTCATGCTTTGACCGAAAAGGGCCGGGGCGCAAATCTGCCCCGGCCCCCCCCCCGCACTCTGGGCGTTTCGCTTAGTCTTCCATCGCTTCCAATTCGTCGATAAAGCCCGCAATCATCGACAGACCCTTGTCCCAGAACGCCGGATCAGACAGATCCAGCCCAAAGGGGGCCAGCAAATCCTTGTGGTGTTTTGACCCGCCGGCCTTCAGCATGTCGAAGTATTTTTCCTGAAAGTCAGGCAGGCCATCGGCATAGGCCGCATAAAGCGCGTTCACCAAACCGTCGCCAAAGGCATAGGCATAGACGTAGAAGGGCGAGTGGACGAAATGGGGGATATAGGCCCAGAACGTCTCATACCCGTCCATGAAATCAAAGGCATCGCCCAGACTCTCGGCCTGCACGCTCATCCACAGGGCATTGATGTCGTCGGGGGTCAACTCGCCTTCGGCCCGTGCGGCATGCAGCTTGCATTCGAAATCATAGAACGCGATCTGGCGCACGACGGTGTTGATCATATCCTCAACCTTGCCCGCCAGCAGCGTCTTTTTCTCGGCCTTGGTCTTGGCCCCATCCAAGAGCTTGCGGAAGGTCAACATCTCGCCAAAGACGCTGGCGGTTTCGGCCAGGGTCAGCGGCGTCGAAGACAGCAATTCGCCCTGACCGGCCGCAAGAACCTGATGCACACCATGGCCCAATTCATGCGCCAGCGTCATCACATCGCGCGGCTTGCCCAGATAGTTCAGCATCACATAGGGATGCACGGTGGTCACGGTCGGATGCGCAAAGGCCCCCGGTGCCTTGCCCGGCTTGACGCCCGCATCGATCCAGCCTTTTTCGAAAAAGGGCTTTGCCAGATCGGCCATCTTTGGGTCAAAGGCACCATAGGCCTCCATCACCGTTTTTGTTGCCGTTTCCCAATCCACGGTTTTGGGGGCGTCGATGGGCAAGGGGGCGTTGCGGTCCCAGATCTGCAACCGCTCCAGCCCCATCCATTTCGCCTTCAACCGGTAATAGCGATGCGACAGCTTGGGATAGGCCGCGACCACGGCATTGCGCAACGCCTCAACCACTTCCGGCTCGACATGGTTGGAAAGATGGCGCCCATGCTGCGGGCTGGGCATCTTGCGCCAGCGGTCGTGGATTTCCTTTTCCTTGGTCAGCGTGTTGTGCACACGGGCAAACAGCTTGATGTGGCGGTCAAACACCTCGGCCAAGGCCCTTGCGGCGGCCTCGCGCTTGCTGCGGTCTGTGTCGGTCAGCAGGTTCAGCGTGGCCTCAAGGTTCAATTCCTCGTCTTCGCCCGCCACCTGAAACATCAGCCCGGCCATGGTTTCGTCGAACAGCTTGTTCCAGGCACTGGCCCCGACCACGCTTTCGTCGTGCAAGAACCGCTCCAGCTCATCCGACAGTTGGTGCGGGCGCATGGCCCGCATCCGGTCGAACACAGGCTTATAGCGGGCCAGATCGGCATTGGCCGCCAGCAGCGCGTCCAGATGCGCGTCATCAAGGCGGTTGAATTCAAGGCTGAAGAACACCAGCGGCGTGGTAAAGGTGGTGATCTTGTCCTGCGCATCGGCCATGAACTTGGCGCGTTCGCTGTCCATCGTGTTCTGGTAATAGCGCAGGCCCGCATAAGACATGATCCGCCCGGCGATCACATCAATCTGTTCATAGGCCCGCACACATTCCAGCAGGCTGGCCGCATCAAGGCTGGCCAGCTTGCCCTGATATTTTGCAGCGAAATCGGCGCAGGCGCGATCAAGCCACGCCATGTCCTCCTTCAGCGCCTTGGCATCGGGGGCGGGGTAAAGGTCGCTCAGATCCCAGTCTGGCAGACGCCCCAAGCCGCCCGAACCCGAACTGGCATTGGCATCAAAGACAGGGCGGGGCAGGGGCAGGGTCATCGGCGTGGTCCTTTCAATCGCTTGCGTCACATCTAGGGTGCAGCAGGGGGCAAGCGCAACCTTGCCCCCTTCATCTGTTCACAAATATCCGGGGGAAAGCGCCCGCAGGGTGCGAGGGGCAGCGCCCCTCATGTCGTTTTCAGCAGGGCGCGCAGGCTCTCGATCGTGTCGATCTCATCCGGGCCTTTGTCGCGCCGCCACCGCACCATGCGCGGAAAGCGCAGGGCGATGCCCGACTTGTGGCGCGGGCTTTCCTGAATGCCCTCAAAGGCCAGTTCGAACACCAGTTCGGGCGGCACCCTGCGCACAGGGCCAAAGCGTTCCAGCGTATTCTTTTGCACCCAGCGGGTGATTTCGGTGAATTCCGCATCGGTCAGCCCGGAATAGGCCTTGGCAAAGGGCACCAGATCATTGCCATCGCGCACGGCAAAAGTGAAATCGGTGTAAAGATTGGCCCGCCGCCCGTGGCCGGCTTGGGCATAGATCATCACCGCATCAACGCCAAAGGGATCAACCTTCCACTTCCACCAATCGCCCCGCTTGCGCCCCCCCAGATAGGCCGAGGACAGGCGCTTCAACATCAAGCCTTCGGCCCTTTGGTCGCGCGATGTGTCCCGCAGCCGGGCCAAATCATCCCATCCCGTTGCGCACAGGCGGGGCGAGGTGGCCAGCGGCAGCCCCGCGGGCAGCGCCTGAACCAGCGCCTCTAGCCGCGCCCGTCGGTCGGCCAGGGGGGCATCGCGCAGGTCGGTGCCTGCGGCTTCCAGCAGATCATAGGCCAGAAACCGTGCAGGCGCCTCGGTCAGCAGCCGCTTGGGCACGGTTTTGCGCCCGATACGCTTTTGCAGATCGGCAAAGGGCAAGGGGGCCTGACCGTCCCAGGCCAGAATCTCACCATCCATCACCGTGCCAGGGGGCAGGAAATCGGCCAAAGGGGCGAATTCGGGAAAGCGGTCGGTGATCAGTTCTTCGCCCCGGCTCCACAGTGCAAAGGCCCCCGGCCGGGCGATCATCTGGCCCCGGATGCCATCCCATTTCCATTCGGCCAGCCAATCGTCCAGCGGCCCCAGATCTTGGGGCGGGGCATCAAGGGCAGAGGCAAGGGCAAAGGGGTAGGGGCGCGCTGCCGTTTGCCCGTCCCCGGCGATCAGCGCGTCAAAGCTGGTCTGGCTTGGGGTCCAGTTGCCCATCAGTCGATGGGCCAGATTGGCTTCATCTTCGCCCGTGGCCTGTGCCAGGGCGCGCACCATCAGCCCCTGACTGACCCCGATACGAAAGCCACCCGTCAGCAGTTTGTTGAACAAGAACCGTTCATCCCCGCCAAGGCCTTGCCAAGCGGCCTCGACAAAGGCGCGGCGCGCCTCGGCGGGCTGGCCTGTCAGGGCGACAAGCTGGCGCAGGGTTTGGTCAAGGCTGTCGCCCCGGTCCTGCTGGGGCGGCGGCAAAAGACGGGCGATGGTTTCAGCCAGATCGCCCGCAACCGCATAGCTTTCTTCGAACAACCACAGCGGAATTCCAGCGCGATCTGCGGCCCAAATGCGCAACTCTGTGCTGGTGACCACCCGTTTGGGCCGCCGCCCCGACAGCAAGGCGATGGTCCATACCCTGTCAGGTTTTGGTGCCTGGGCAAAATACCGGGCCAGGGCCGCCACCTTTTCGCTGGTTTTCTGGGTGGCATCCAATTCGGCGAACAGGGTGGCAAAGGCCTTCATGGGCTGGTTCCCTCTGCCTCGGGCAATGGGTCTTCGGCCTCGTGATCGGTGCCAAATTCGGTCTGCACCACCCCGGCCTGATAGCCTTGGTCTTCCAGCCAGCGGCGAAAGGGCGCGGTGTAGCCATGGGTGACAAACACCCGCGAAGCGCCGGTGGCGGCGATGGCGGTGTTCAGCCCCGGCCAATCGGCATGATCGGAAATGACAAACCCCGTGCCATAGCCGCGCCGGCGTCGGATGCCGCGCAAGGCCATCCAGCCACTGGCAAAGGCGGCCTCTTGCGGGCCAAAACGCCGCGCCCAGGATGTGCCAAGGGCCGAGGGCGGGGCAATGACCAAGGCGCCGGGATGGGTTTTTGCATCAACGTCGCGCGTCACTTGCAGGGTGGACGGCAGGGGGTAGCCTTGGGCGCGCAGAATGGCTGTTGTGGCCTCGACCGCGCCATGGGTCAGCACCGGCCCGATCTGGGGCAGCATCGTCATCAGCCGCTGTGCCTTGCCCAAGCCATAGGCGGCCAGGATCGAGGTCTTTCCGGCAGCCCGGTTGGCCTGCCACCAATCCGCGATCTGCCGCGCGATCTGCGCCTGAGGCTGCCAGCGAAAGATGGGCAGGCCAAAGGTGCATTCGCTGATGAAGGTATGGCAGGGCACGGGTTCAAAGGGTTCGGACAGGCCGTCAGGCTCGATCTTGTAATCGCCCGACACGACCCAGACCTGCCCGCGATATTCAACCCGAACCTGTGCCGATCCGGGCACATGGCCTGCCGGGTGAAAGCTGACGCTGACCCCATTGATCTGGCATGTGTCACCATAGGCCATGCCATCGGCCGAGATGTCACCCAGCCGATGCCGCATCACCGGCAACGCCTGATGCGTGGCCAGATAGTGGTCATGCCCCCAGCGGGCATGGTCGGAATGCCCATGGGTGATCACGGCGCGTGGCACCGGACGCCACGGGTCGATGAAAAAATCGCCCTGCGGGCAATAGATGCCCCTGTCTGTAAAGGTCAGAATATCCGCGTCCATGCCCCGAACTTAGCATTCCAGACCCAGGCGGGAAGGGCCAGATCCGGGTTGCCCAAAAAAGAGGCGACAGCTTTTGCAGTAAGCAGGGCTTTTTGCGATTAGCCCTTTCGCTCGGTCATTTCGGCTGGTTAACTGGCCCTATAGACGGCCAAAGGGGGCGCGATGACCACCTATTTCAACGAAATGTTTGATCAGGGAAAAGTGCGGCTTCCCTATGCACAGTTGCAAGACTGGATGTCGGGAATGCCCGCCGAATTGCGGCATCTGAAACAGGCCGAGGCTGAGGCGCTGTTTCGCAGAATTGGCATCACCTTTGCGGTCTATGGAGAAGGGGGCGACCCCGATCGCCTGATCCCGTTTGATATGTTTCCACGGGTGTTCAGCAGTGCCGAATGGGCGCGACTGGAACGTGGGATCAAGCAGCGCGCACGGGCGCTGAATGCCTTTCTGGTCGATGTCTATGGCCGCGGCGAGATCGTCCGCTCGGGCCGTATTCCGGGCCGTCTGGTCTATCAGAATGAGGCCTATGAAAAGGCTGTTGTCGGCTTTGTGCCGCCCAAGGGTGTTTATTCGCATATCGTGGGCATTGATCTGGTGCGCACCGGCCCGGATGATTTCTTCGTGCTGGAAGACAATTGCCGCACGCCCTCGGGTGTCAGCTATATGCTGGAAAACCGCGAGATCATGATGCGCATGTTCCCCGATCTGTTCCGGGGCAACCGGATCGAGCCTGTGGAGAACTACCCCCAGATCCTGCGCCGCACCCTGGCCAGCGTGGCCCCGGCGAAATGTGACCGAGAGCCAACGGTTGTCATCCTGACGCCGGGCCATTTCAACAGTGCCTATTACGAACATTCCTTCCTTGCCGATCTGATGGGGGTGGAACTGGTCGAAGGGCAGGATCTGTTTGTGGAAGGCGAATTCGTCTTCATGCGCACGACCGAAGGGCCCAAGCGGGTGGATGTGATTTACCGCCGCCTGGACGACGCCTTTATCGATCCCTTGTGCTTCCGCCCCGACTCGATGCTGGGGGTGCCGGGGTTGATGGATGTCTATCGGTCGGGTGGCGTGTCGATCTGTTCGGCGCCGGGGGCTGGCGTGGCCGATGACAAGGCGGTTTACACCTTTGTGCCCGAGATGATCCGCTTTTATCTGGGGGAGGAGCCGATCTTGCAAAACGTGCCCACCTGGCAATGTGCCAAACCGGATGATCTGAAATATGTGCTTGATAATCTGCCAGAGCTGGTGGTGAAAGAAGTCCATGGATCAGGGGGCTATGGCATGCTGGTCGGCCCCAAATCGACCAAAGAGCAGATTGCGGCCTTTCGCGCCAAGATCGAACATGATCCCGACAATTACATCGCCCAACCCACCCTTGCGCTGTCCACCACCCCAACCTTTGTCGCCGAAGGTGTCGCGCCACGGCATGTGGATCTGCGGCCCTATTGTCTGGTCGGAGAGCGGATCGAACTGGTGCCGGGGGGGCTGACCCGGGTGGCGCTGACCGAAGGCAGCCTTGTGGTGAACTCGTCGCAGGGCGGGGGCGTCAAAGACACTTGGGTTCTGGCGGAGTGACACAATCATGCTAAGCAGAACCGCAGAAAACCTTTTCTGGATTGCCCGTTACATCGAACGGGCAGAGACGGCAGCCCGCTTGCTGGAGGTGGGGGCGCGGATCGCGCTGTTGCCGTCAGTTGCCGGGTATCGCAACGAATGGGATTCCTTGCTGTCGGCCAGTGGCACGGCACATGCCTTTTCGCAAAAATACGGCGATGCGGTGCAGCGCAATCTGGAAAGCTGGTTCTTTTTCGACCGCGACAATCCATCTTCGGTGGCCAGTTGTTTCAGCGCCGCCCGCGAAAATGGCCGGATCGTGCGCACGGCGCTGACGACGCTGGTCTGGGATGCGCTGAACACCGCCTTTCAAGAGCTGAAAGAGCTGGAGCGCAAACCGCGCAGCGACCTTGAGCTGAGCCAGTTGACCGAATGGACGATCCGCCATGCCGCCCTGATGCGCGGCGCCATTGACGCAACGCTGTTGCGCAATGACGGCTGGGATTTCCTGAACCTTGGCTTTTATCTTGAGCGGGCCGACAACACCGCGCGGTTGATGGATGTGAAATATTATGTCCTGCTGCCAAAACTGGAATTTGTCGGCTCGGGCCTTGATAACTATCAGTGGACCACGCTGCTGCGGGCGATGTCGTCGCATCGGGCCTTTCATTGGGCCTATGGGGGCGAGGTGACCTCGGCCAAGATCGCGCATTTCCTGATCTTGAACAGCCAATGCCCGCGCAGCCTGATTACTTGTGTGGATGAGATGAACACCCATCTGGATCGGCTGTCGCGCGGCTATCAGCGCAAGACCGCGGCGCAGGAAAGGGTGCGGTCTTTGCTGGCGGGGCTGGCTGAACAGCGCGTGGAAGACATTTTTGACGAAGGGCTGCACGAATATCTGACCCGCTTTATCGGTGATGTCGGGGTTTTGGCGTCGGTCATTCGCGACTGCTATCTGAACGGGGATGTGCGCTGATGCGGCTGATTGTAGATCACCAGACCCGCTATGTTTACGATCAGGCTGTGCGTGCCGTGGTGCAAAGCCATCGGCTGACGCCATCTGCCTTTGACGGGCAAAGGACCATCCGCTGGAAGGTGACTGTCAGCGACGGACAGTTGGGCGGTGGGTTCCGTGACGGCGCGGGCGATTGGGTGCAGGGCTGGACGGTTCTTGGCCCGGTCAGTGAAATCATCGTCCGGGTTGAAGGCGAGGTCGAGACAAGCGATCTGGCCGGTGTTCTGCGCGGGCACCGGGAAACTGTGGCCCCCGAAGTCTATTTGCAGGTGACCGCCCCGACCGAGGTGGATGTGGGGTTGATCGCCCTGACCGATGGCCTTGACCCGCAGGAAAACCCGCTGGCCACGGCGCATGAATTGTCACGCCGCGTCTCTGAGGCGATTGCCTATGAACCCGGTCAGACCAGTGCCAAGACCACCGCGGCCGAGGCTTTGGCCATTGGCAAAGGGGTCTGTCAGGACCATGCCCATGCCATTATCGCCCTGGCGCGCCATCTTGGCATGCCGGCGCGCTATGTCTCGGGCTATTTGCAGGCCAGCGAAGATGGCACCCCGCATGAGGCAGCCCATGCCTGGGCCGAGGTGCATGTTCCCGGCCTGGGCTGGGTCGGGTTTGACGCCTCGAACGCGTGCTGCCCGGATGAGCGCTATATCCGCTTGGGGTCGGGCTTTGATGCGCAGGATGCAGCCCCCATCCGCGGCACGGCGCGCGGCAGCGGGCAAGAAGTGCTAAGTGTTTCGGTTTCTGTGCAGACCCAGCAATAGCCCCGAAAGCGCACCATTCTTGCCGTTTTCTTGCCCCGGCCCGAACACAGGGCTGGGTAAGCCTGACAGCTGTCGTCAAGCAGGTTGAGGGTGGCGGGAAGATGGCGTTTTCCTATGACTTTGACATTTTCGATGTGGTTCCGTCGAAAAATGACCATGACCCAGAGCTGGAAGCCTTTTTGCAGCGCATCGGCTTTGACCCGGATCATGGCCACAGCAAGATTGCCTTGTTTCGCAACGAGACAACGGCCGAGGCCCTGCGTGTTGCGCCACCTGCCGTGCGCGACTATTTTCTGGAAGCGGGCTTTGGCCTGAACACTTACCAGTCCGGGGCGCCGCCCGGGCGCTATCCGGCCAAGGATGAGGACGCGCGCCTGATCCTGATCGAGCGGCTGTCCGATCTGGCAGGGCAATTTCCCCTTCCGGCAGAGCCTACTGCGCCGGGCCAATTTTCCTTGCATGATTTCTTGCGCCACCTGGGCCAAGCCACGCCGATCGAGATGGAGGAGACGACCGCATTGCCGGTTGATGCAGTGTCAGCCCCCGTGCCCAAGTCGGCCCCGGCTGCATCTGCGGCGCAGGGGGGTGGCTTTGCCAACAAGGCCGCCCGGTTCTGGCGCGCTATGCCGATCTTGTCGCAACGGCTGCGTCACGCAGCGTCACCGTAAGATTTATTCCCCGTCGCCACCGGGTTTCGCGCAGATCGCCCTTTTCATGCGCCCCAAGCGTCGTTAGCACTTTGTGCGCAACACAAGGGTGGGATGATGACATATTGCGTGGGCTTGCTGCTGAATGACGGGATTGTGCTGTTGTCTGACACCCGCACCAATGCCGGGCTCGACAATATCGCGACCTATCGCAAGATGTTTCAGTTTGAAGACAAGGGCGAGCGTGTCGTCACCATCATGACTGCCGGCAGCCTGTCGGTGACGCAGACCACCATCGCCCGTCTGCGCGAGGCGATCGAAGACGACGACGCCACGGGCGAGACGTCTATCCTGTTGGCCCCGACCATGTTGAAAGTGGCCGAAATCGTCGGCAATACCCTGGCCGCTGTCCGGCGTGAGATTGACGAGAAGATGTCGATGGCCCAAGGCGCCAGTGCCACGATGATCGTGGCGGGGCAGCGCAAGGGCGGTGCCATGCGCATGTTCCTGATCTATTCCGAAGGCAACTTCATCGAAGCCACCGAAGACACGCCATTCTTGCAGATTGGCGAGCATAAATACGGCAAGCCGATTCTTGACCGGGTGGTGCGCCGTGACACCAGCCTTGCCGATGCCCAAAAGGCCGTGTTGCTCAGCATGGATTCCACCCTGCGCTCGAACCTCTCGGTCGGCATGCCGCTGGATCTGTGCATCATTCGCAACAATGAATGCCATGTCGGCATGACACGCCGGATCGAGGCGGGGGACGAATCCTTTCGCGCCATGAGCGAGGCCTGGTCTCAGGCCTTGCGCGATGGTTTTGCCCAGATCACCCTGTAACCGTCAGCGGTTTTCGGCAAACAGGGTCGCTGCGCTGTCGAAAAACCGGCCGCGATGGTCGGGCGTTTCCATGATGATTTCATGTTCGGCCCCCTGATACAGATCCAGCCTCCCATCTTGCCACCGCGCCATGCGCAGGTGGACCGGGCCGGGATCAACCACCTTTTCTGCCGAGCCAAGGCTGGTAACGGCAGCCACCGCAGGAGAGGGGGCCAGAGACAGGGCGTTGCATTCGTTCAGCGCCTGATGAAGCCAGGCAAGCGACGGACCGGCCAAAGCCAGTTCGGGGTGCGCGATGATCTGGCGATGCATATAGCGCCACATCTCTGGATCAGTGGTCAGCACATTTCCCGCAAACGCGGCATCCGCGACATAGGATTTGTCTGATGTGCCGGGCGCAAAGCGATGCGATTGCCCAACCCAGCCCGACACCTGACTGATCAGCGTGGCAAAGGGGCGCATCCAGGCCGCGATCGAGATGCCCCACATCGGCGCGGAAAACGCGGCGGCCTTGACCGGCATTCCCTTGATCAGGGCGCGCAGGCCGATGCAGCCGCCCATGGAATGGGCCAGCATGTAATAAGGCTCTGGCAGGCCAAGCTGGCCCGCCATGGCCAACATCGCCTGAACATCCAACTGATATTCTGCAAAATCATCAACATGGCCCACTATGCGGTCTGGCAAACCACGGTCTGCCAGACCTTGCCCGCGCCAGTCGATGGTGATCACGCCATAGCCGCGCGCGGCCAGATCGGTGGCGGCGCGGCCATATTTCTCGATATACTCGGTGCGCCCGGGCAACAGGAAAACGGTTCCCTTGGCCCCAACCGGCCAAACGCCGATCCGCAAACGCACCCCGTCAGAGGCATGCGCCCAAAAGGCCTCACCGCCTTCGGGGCCATCTGCGATATCGGTGAAAAACGGGGCGGGGTGGAACCTGTCCTGTTTCAACTCAGCACCGACCCAAGCTGCATGGCCAGACCCATGTTGCCGTCAACTGACAGTTTGCCCGACATAAAGGCCGTGGTCGGGTTCAGATCACCTTCCAGAATTTGCTGAAACACATCGGCCGAAGCTGTCAGCGTCACATCCGCCTCATCGTCACCGGCGCGCACACCGGCGCTGTCCAGCATGATCGCGCCTTCGCCCTCGATCACGAATTTTGCACAGCCGTCAAACCCACCCGACAGCTTGGCCGACAGTCGCTTGACGGCCTCGTTGATGACTTCACTCATCTCATCCCTTTCATCTCTGACTCGTGACGGGAAAGATATGGTCTTCCCCCGCCGATGCGCTAACATGTTTTTCTATGAAACCCTTACAACGCCTTCTCAACAATACCGTTGCGGCAATTCTGGCAGTTTTTCTGCTGAACACCGGCGCTTTTGCCGATGATGCCAAGCTGGCTGATCTTTTTGATCGGTTGAAATCGGCCGATGCCGGGGCTGCGGGCCGGATAGAGCGTGAGATCTGGACGGAATGGTCGAAAAGCGGGTCGCCCGCGATGGATCTTTTGCTGCAACGTGGCCGCGATGCCATGGCTGCGGGCAACACCGCCGAGGCGATTGAGCATCTGACCGCGCTTGTCGATCATGCGCCCGACTTTGCCGAAGGCTGGAACACCCGCGCCACGGCCTATTATTCGGCAGGTCTGTTCGGACCTTCGGTGGCCGATATCGCCGAGACGTTGAACCGCAATCCGCGCCATTTCGGGGCCCTTGCCGGCCTTGGTGCGATCATGGAAGAACTGGGACAGACAGAGCGTGCGCTGGACGTGTATCGCGCCGCCTTGGCTATACATCCCCATCTTCAGGGCGTAACAGAAGCCGTCAAGCGGCTTGAGGCACAGGTCGCGGGCACGGACCTTTAAGGCAGCGTTGAGATGGGCGAAAGCCGCAGGGTGACGGCGGTCCTTGGGCCGACGAACACGGGAAAAACACATTACGCGATAGAGCGTATGCTGGCGCACCGCACCGGGGTGATCGGCCTGCCGTTGCGTCTGCTGGCGCGAGAGGTCTATGACCGCATCGTGGCGCAGCGTGGCCCATCGGTTGTGGCGCTGGTGACGGGCGAGGAACGGATCGTGCCGGACCGCGCGCAATATTGGGTTTGCACGGTCGAGGCGATGCCACTGGAGATCGGCGCCGATTTCGTGGCGATTGATGAGATCCAGATGTGTGCCGACCCCGAGCGGGGGCATGTGTTCACCGACCGGTTGCTGCGCGCCCGCGGGCTGCATGAAACGCTGTTTCTGGGGGCCGAGACGATGCGGCAGGTGATCGCGCATCTGGTGCCGGGCGTGACCTTTCTGAAACGCGACCGATTCAGCGAGTTGACCTATACAGGTTCGAAAAAGATAAGCCGGATGCCCCCACGCAGTGCGATTGTGGGGTTTTCGGTTGATAATGTCTATGCGATTGCCGAACTGATCCGGCGACAAAAGGGCGGTTGTGCGGTTGTGATGGGGGCGCTGTCGCCCCGCACCCGCAATGCGCAGGTCGAGTTGTATCAAAATGGCGATGTCGATTTTCTGGTGGCGACCGATGCCATTGGCATGGGGCTGAACCTTGACATCAAGCATGTGGCCTTTTCGGCATCGGCCAAGTTCGATGGCCGGCGGATGCGGGCGCTTTACCCGCAAGAGCTGGCGCAGATCGCGGGTCGGGCGGGGCGGCATACCGAAAACGGCACCTTTGGGGTAACGGGCGAGGCCCGGCCCTTTGACGAAGAGATCGTCTCTGCCATTGAAGACCATAAGTTCACCCCGGTGCGCAAACTGATGTGGCGCAATGCCCAGATGGAGTTTGGCACGGCCGAAAAACTGATCCGCAGCCTTGAGGCCCCCACCGACAATGAATGGCTCAGCCGGGCGCGTGATGCCGATGATGTGCTGGCGCTGAAGGCGTTGGTGCAATTGCCCGAGGTGGCCGACAAGCTGACGGGCCCGAAACGGGTGCAGCTTTTGTGGGATGTGTGCCGCATTCCCGACTTTCGCGGGATTTCCAGCACGGAACATGTTACCCTGCTTGCGCGCATTTTCGAATTTCTGGTGGGCCGGGGTTTGGGCGGTGGCCGGGTGCCTGCGGATTGGTTGGGTAAGGCCGTCAAACGGATTGACCGCACTGATGGTGATATTGATGCAATCTCGAAACGCTTGGCGTTTATCCGCACATGGACCTATGTTGCGCAGCGCAAAGGCTGGGTTGATGACGAAAGTCATTGGCGCGGCGAGACTCGCGCTGTAGAAGACCGCCTGTCGGATGCCCTGCATGACCGATTGACGCAAAGATTTGTTGACCGGCGGACCAGTGTGTTGCTTCGCCGGTTGAAGCAGAAGGAGACCCTCGTGGCCGAGGTGAATGACAAAGGCGAAGTGACGGTCGAAGGCGAATTCGTGGGCCGTCTGGAGGGGTTCCGCTTTCGGCAGGATGCGTCCAGCTCTTCCGATGAAGCGCGCGTGATGCGGCAAGCGGCGGTTCAGGCCTTGCGGCCGGAATTCCATTTGCGGGCCGACAGGTTCTATAACGCCCCCGATACCGAGATGGACTTCACCGAACAGGGGGGCCTGATGTGGGGCACCACCGCTGTTGGCAAATTGGTCAAGGGGGGCGATATCATGCGCCCGGTGGTCGAAGCCTTTGTCGATGACGAAGCAGGCGAAGAGGCCGCCGAAAAGGTGCGCCGCCGGCTTCAGCATTTCATCGACCGCAAAGTGGCCGCCCTGTTCGAGCCGCTGACCGTGATGTCCAAGGATGAAAGCCTGCAAGGGCTGGCGCGCGGCTTTGCCTTCCGTCTGGTCGAAGGACTGGGCGTGTTGCCGCGCGAGGGTATCGCCAACGAAGTCAAGGAATTGGATCAAGAGTCGCGTGGTGCCCTGCGCAAGCATGGTGTGCGCTTTGGCCAGTTCACCATCTTTCTGCCCGTGCTGCTCAAGCCCGCGCCCACCCGTCTGCGGCTGGTGTTGTGGAGCCTGTGGAACGATCTTTCGGAATTCCCCGAAAGCCCGCCGCCCGGTCTTGTGACCATTCCGAACGTCGCCGAGGTGCCCAAGCAGCATTACACGCTGGCCGGCTATCATCCGGCCGGTGTTCGCGCGATCCGCATCGATATGCTGGAACGTCTGGCCGACATTCTGCGCCAGAAAGACAGCCGTGCCGGGTTTGAGGCGACGCCCGACATGCTGTCGATCACGGGCATGACGCTGGAACAGTTCTCTGATCTGATGGGCGGCCTGGGTTACAAGGGCGAAAAGGGCGAGCGTGAAAAGGTAAAGGCTGCGCCAACCCCGGCGCCGGTCGATCCTAACCTGCCGCAAAACCCTATTCCGGAAGAGATTTCTGTTCTGGCCCCGTCCTCTGACGATGCCGAACCTGCTGCCCCCGAGATGGAGGTGTTCTACACCTTTACCTGGGCACCAAAGCCGCGCTTTCAGCGCCCCGAGCGGGGCCCGCGCCCGCAGCAAGGGGAAAAGCGTGAGCGTCCGCAGGGTGACCGTCCCCAAGGGGATCGGGCCAAAGGCGATCGGCCCAAGGGCGACCGCCCGAAAGCCGAAGGCGCCCCGGCCGAGCGTCGCGAGGGCAAGGGGGGCAAACCGCACGGCAAGAAGGGCGGCAAGCCCGACCGCAACGACAAGCCGCGCAATTTTGAGGCACGCCCGCCGCGCCCCGAAAAACCCATCGACCCTGATAATCCTTTCGCAGCCCTGATGGCGCTGAAAGGCAAGGTTTGAGGCTTGGCCGGGCCGGGTGCAAGGCCGGTTGTCGGGGCGCCGCCAAAGCTGCGCCTTGACAAGTGGCTTTGGCAGGCCCGGTTCTTCAAGACCCGGCATCTTGCGGCAGATATGGTGGAAAGCGGGCATTGCCGCATCAACGGCAATCGCACGAAAAAGGCGGGGCATGCCGTTGCCGAGGGCGATGTGCTGACCTTCGCGCAAGGCGCGCGTGTCCGTCTGATCAAGGTTCTGGCCATTGGCCAAAGACGCGGCCCCGCAGCCGAGGCGCAGGCGCTGTATCTTGACCTTGATCCAAAACCCGAAGATGAGACGTCAAGTCCGCTTGAATGATGGGCCTGCTTGTTCTAGCTAGTGACCCGACGACGAAAGAGGCCTGATCCGATGACCTATGTTGTGATCGACAACTGCATTGCCTGCAAATACACCGACTGCGTCGAGGTATGCCCGGTGGATTGCTTTTACGAAGGCGAAAACATGCTGGTCATCCACCCGGATGAATGCATCGACTGCGGCGTGTGTGAACCTGAATGCCCCGCCGACGCAATCCGCCCCGATACCGAGCCGGATATGGATGCCTGGGTGGCGTTCAACCGCAAGTATTCGGAAATGTGGCCGGTGATCACGGTCAAGAAAGATCCGTTGCCAACCGCCGAAGAACGGGATGGCGAAACCGGCAAGCGCGAAAAGTATTTTTCAGAAGCGCCGGGCGAAGGCAGCTGAACCCATTTGTTCAGCACGATTCGGTGATGAAGGCCGCATGGCCCGCTGTCTGAACGAAAAATACAGCCTTTTCAGGGGGGCAATAGCCCCATGCCTGTTTTCGTGGCAGTTGGAATCAGCGCAAATTTGTGATACACGTTCGTTACAAACAAGCATGGATGCCTGACTCACGCTCAGAGCTGCTCGCCTGGGCTGGTTAATTTTGTGACAAATCATGACCATCGCCCGAAGCGAAAGCTTTGGGTCGGTGTTTTGTCGCCGGATCAGGCCCAGATGGTAGAAAGCGACCTGAATGACCAAATCGAAAAAGCCTGACTTTCGTCCGAACGAGTTTGTCGTTTACCCTGCGCATGGCGTGGGCCAGATCATGTCGATCGAAGAGCAGGAAGTGGCCGGCTTCAAGCTGGAGCTGTTCGTGATCACTTTCGAGAAAGACAAGATGACCCTGCGGGTTCCGACCCATAAGGCGACGGAAATCGGCATGCGGCCGCTGTCGGCCCCGGATGTTGTGTCCAAGGCGCTGGATACGTTGAAGGGCAAGGCCAAGGTCAAGCGCGCCATGTGGTCGCGTCGGGCGCAGGAATATGAACAAAAGATCAACTCGGGCGATCTGATGGCGATTGCCGAGGTTGTGCGTGACCTGCATCGTCAGGATGATCAGCGTGAGCAATCTTATTCCGAGCGTCAGCTGTATGAAGCCGCGTTGGAGCGTTTGACCCGCGAAGTCGCCGCTGTCTCTGGTGTTGATGCCGGGGCTGCCGCGAAAAAGGTGGATGACGTGCTGATCAGCCGCGCCGCCTGATTTACAGCGTGCCTGTGTCTGAAAGGGGCGGTCCGCAGGGGCCGCCCTTTACATTTGGGCCGCGATCAGGGCGGCCACCAGTGACAATTGCTGTGTTGCCCCCAAGATATCGCCGGTCTGGCCCCCGATCTTGCGCTGTGCTGTCACCGCCACCCACAGGCTGGCCACAGCGCAGGCCACCACCATGGCAAGGGTTTGCCGCAGGTCTTGTGTCAGCCCCGCGCAGATCAGCACGGCCAGCACCACCGCAATGGCCGCGGCCCCCCGACTTGGGCGCCCCACGTTGGACGACAGGCCAGCCTTGCGGGCATTGGGCAGCGCCGCCATCGTCACGGCCATGGGCGCGCGCGACAGGGCGGCGGCTGCACCGATTGCCACCCAATCCCCCGCGGCGATCAGGCCGCCCAAGGCCGACCACAGGGCCAAGGAAACGATGATCAGCGCCAGCGTGCCATAGCTGCCGATATGGCTGTCTTTCATGATGTCCAGCCGCCGCTCGGGCGTCCAGCCGCCGAAAAGCCCGTCGGCGGTATCGGCCAGACCATCCTGATGCAGCGCCCCCGTCACCATCACCCCCGCGCCCATGGTCAGCGCGGCGGCCGTGCCCGGCGCGACCCCGGCCTGCAGGCCCAGCCAGCCGATCCCAAGGGCGACAGCCCCAACACCCAGCCCGACCAGCGGCCAACACCAGGCCGCATTGGCCCGGTGCCGCGTTGTCTGGGGCAGGGGCAGGCGGGTCAACAGGCCGAAAGCCGACAGCAGATCATGCAGGGGCTGTGTCGCGGTGTCGCGTTCCGGCATGAAGCGGTCCCTTTCAGTCTGGCCTTCCCATCGCGCAATCTGTAGCCAAGGGGCAACTGTCTTGCAACGAGGGAAGCCCGATGACTGCGCCATTCACCAGCCTTGCCCAGTTTCGCAACCTGCTGGCGGATTTGCCCAAGCCCGATGCCACGGCCTTGGCGGCAGCACAGGCGCGCAACAGTCAGCTGACGAAACCACCGGGTGCCCTTGGGCGGCTGGAAGATGTGGCGCAATGGCTGGCGGGCTGGCAGGGGCGCGAAAAGCCCTCGGCGGCGCGGCCTCAGGTGGTGATCTTCGCGGGCAATCATGGGGTTGCAGCGCGTGGTGTCAGTGCCTTTCCGCCCGAGGTGACGGTGCAGATGGTGGCCAACTTTCAGCATGGCGGGGCAGCGATCAACCAACTGTCCAAGGCTTTTGGCGCACAGATGAGCGTTTATGCCCTGCATCTGGATCAGCCGACCGCAGATTTCACCCAAAACCCCGCCATGACCGAGGCCGAGGTGGTCGAGGCTTTGCTGGCCGGCTGGGAGTCGGTGGACCCATTGGCAGATCTGTTCGTGACGGGGGAAATGGGGATCGGCAACACCACATCGGCGGCGGCCATTGCGGCGGCTTTGCTGGGGGGCGGCAGTCAGGCCTGGGCCGGGCGCGGCACCGGGGTTGATGATTCCGGTCTGACCCGCAAACAGGCGGTGATCGAGGCCGGTTTGGCGCAGCATGCCGCCGTGTTGCATGATCCCTTGGCCGTGTTGCAGGCCCTTGGTGGGCGCGAGATTGCGGCGATGGCTGGTGCGATTGCGCGGGCGCGGATCGCGCGGGTGCCTGTTATCCTTGATGGATTCATCTGCTGTGCGGCGGCACTTGTGTTGCAGGCAACGGCAGCGGGCAGTCTTGATCACTGCCTGGCCGGCCATGTCAGCGCCGAAACGGCCCATCCGCGCTTGCTGTCGGCCCTTGGCAAAGAGCCGCTTTTGTCTTTGGGCCTGCGCCTTGGCGAAGGGTCGGGCGCGGCGCTTGCGATTGGCGTGGTGCAGGGGGCTGTGGCATGCCATTCGGGAATGGCAACCTTTGCCGAGGCGGGTGTCAGCACGGGCTAACGGCGATCAGCCCTTTGGCATGGCCAGCGAGATCAGCCGACCACCCTTCTGATAGCGCACTTCGCTGGCCGTGATTGCCTTAACGGTGCCACCGTCAAAGCGATCGCCCACGCGCACTTTCTTGTAGCGCCCGTTCGACTGGCGGATCAGCGCATAGCGTTGCGACTGGCTGCCATAGACCCCAATCAAGTTCACCTTAGACAAATTGATCGCATTCACAAAGGTGGCCTGCTTGGCAACGCTGGTCTTGGTGGGAATGCGTGGCGCCGCCGAGGCGACCTCTGGTTCGTCATCACCTTCTTCGGCGGCGGGCGGCTCGGGTGTCTTGCTGCGGCTGGCGGGTTGTGTGGCCGCGGCCACTGCGGCCTCGACCGCGCGGCTAAGGTTGCGCGGGCGCGGGGCCGGAACGCGCGAAACGGAAACAGCCAGCGGGCTGATCGAGCCATCGGCATTCGCCTCGGCCACGGCCTGGTCGGCAGCGGCTGCAAGGGCCGCTTGGCTGGCCAGCGAAGCAGCCTCGGTTGCGCGCCGCGATTCTTCGCCGGCAGCCAGAACGGCGGCGGGGCGCAGGCGGGGGCGCAAGCTGGCAAAACGGCTGTCCTCGGCGGGGGCAAGCGAGGCATCATCCTCGCCCGCGGCGGGGGCAGTCGGGGCCAGGTCGTCTGGGCGGCTTCTGGGGCGGCCATCGGCCAAGGCGGGGTCAGCCCCAAAGGTATCAGCCGGCGCCAGGGCCTGATCGGGTGCGGGCACGTCGGCCGCAGCGGCGGGCGTTTGCGGTGTGGGGGGCTGTGGGGCAAGGGCCGCGGCGGCAGCGGTCACGGCATCGGGCCGCGATGCTGGCTGCCGTGGCGGCGCGCCTGCCACCAGCATGACGCCTTCGGGGGTCATGATGCCTTCGGCGGTTGGGACGATGCGCCCGTCGGCATCAAACTGATAGACGGTGCCAAACGGCGGCGGCGGCATTGGGGCGTCTGGAGCCACGTCGCCCGCACTGGCTGGGGGGGGCAAGGTCAGCGGATCGGTCGCACTGGGCGGGCTGTCCATCCCGGCAAGAAAGATTTCATCCTGCTCGGCAGAACCGGGCGGTGCTGCATCGGCCGCATCGGTTTCGACCGCCGTCTGGGGCGAGGGTTCGATCATCGGATCAGCTTCGGCCGTGGGAGTGGGGATGTCCGCCTCGTCTTGCCCGTCGGCGGCGGCTTCGTCGTCGATGGTGGGAAGGGCCGGATCAATGGCATCGGGCGCGTCGATCGCCGCCAGATCATCCAGCGGCGGCTGCGACACTTCGGCTGTCTGTGTGTCGGTCGCATCATCCGCCCGCGTCAGATACAGCGATGACCACGCCGCAACCACGGCCAGAAACAGCAGCAGAATGCCGGTCAAGATCAGGCCAAGGTGGCGCGGTTTGCCCCGTTGGGGCAGCCGCCTTGCACCCAATCCCTGCCCCAAAGCATCAGGGTTGATCCCCGTTGTCGTGGTTTCAGCAGGGTTTACCGCCTTTGCCGGGGCGGGCTTGGCCGGGCTGGGGCGTTTGCCCTTGCTGCCCGCAATGCCGGGGGCGGTGACCAAAGCGCCCAGCTTGCCAAGGCTTTTGCCAGCCTTTTGAACGGTGCTTGCCGGTGCTGCGGGCGGATCACCCGGCAGGCGCGGCGGGGGGGGCACCGGATCATCATAGCTGAACTTCGGCGCGGGCTTTGCACCTGCCGGTCGTTCTACGCTGGGTGCCTTTGGGGCCGCGCCACGGGCGGGGGCATCCAGATTAGGATGCGCCACCGGCTTGGCGACGGCGGGTTGTCTTGGGTCGGCCACCGGGCCGGGCTTGCGCGGTGTGGCCGGTGCCAGTTCGGCCGAGCGGCGGCTGGCAAAGGCCGCTTGCGCCGCAGATGACGGGGCTGGCGGCAGGTCATCATCCGCCAGGGGCGCATCGGGGGCCGTGACGCGGTGGCGCAAATGCGCGGGCATTGGCGGCACGTCATCTTCCGGGGCCAGGTCTTCTTCTGGGGCCACGTCAATGGCCATCGGCGCCTCATCAACCTCGGCGGCTGTTGGGGCCGGTTGTTTGGGCGCTGCGGGCTGCGCGGGGGCAGGTGGTTTTGGCGGGGCCGGCTGCTCTGGGGCCGGGGCGGGCGTGGCCGGCGCAGGTGGAGGGGGCGCAAGCTGCGCAGGGGGGGGCGGGGGCTGAACCGGTTGGGGCGCAGGCTGCGGGGCGACCTGTGCTGGTGCGGCTTCCGGCTGTGGTTTCGGCGCCTCGGCCGTGGCCGCATCCGGCTTTTGCGCCGGTTCGGGCTTTTGTTCGGGTTGGGGCTGCGGCGCCGGTTTGGCGGCAGCAGGGGGCGGCCCAAGATCAAGCTGAGGTGCTGGATCGGCAGCCGCGGGCTTGGGTTTGGCGGGCGGCGGCGCCGGTGGCGTCGCAGGCTCCGGCTCGGCCTTGGGTGCCGGTGGCGCTTCGGCTTTCGGCGTAACCGCTGGCTCAGGCTTAGGCTCGGGCTCGGGCTGCTGGGGCTGGGGGTCAGCCTTTGGCAGATCGCGAGTGACAATCTTGATCGCCGTCTCGTCCCGCTCCACCTCTTGTGGTTTTGGCACAATGGTTTCGACCACGGAGGACAGGCCAAAGAACGGCTCGGCCCCCAGATCAGACTCGGGAATTGCGACAAAAGACACGGGGTTGAACCTGTGCTCGGTGGCAAAGGCCTCGGCCTCTTGCAGCGTTTCGCGCGCCACAACGGCCACCGTGACCTCTGGCCCTTCACCCGACCAATCAAAGACCAGATCCGACACGGCATAGGGCGTGCGCCCCTCAAGCGCCGCCGCAATCTGCGCGCGGCGCTCCTCCTCATCCGGGCCCGGGGCCGTGACCTGCGTATACAGGATCTGGCTGTTCGGGATCACGACTTTGGCCGCGATTCCCTTGGGCGAAAGACCCATGGCTGTGCTGCGCAGATACTCTAGCGCGGCAGGCAGATCAGGGTCGGAAAAGCTGGCATGGCCCACATCCATCCAGCCCCGCCCGGTGCGGTGCAGGAGTGTGACGCCATCTTCGGTCAGGTTCAGCGCAAAACTCGGTTTCATATCCGGCGTCTAGCATGTGCAGGGGCGCGCGGAAACGGCTCCGCGCTGGTGAAATCTTCCTACAGCAGCTTTTCGCCGAATGAAAGAAAAAGCCCGCCCCCCGCCAAGGATCGGCTTGCGACTGCCGTCTTATCCCTGAAATGTGCAAGACCATAGCCACGGAGGTTTCATCATGTCTGTTTTCAAGGCCATCGTTCTTTCCCTGCCCTTGCTGGCCCCGTTGTCAATGCCGACATGGGCCGAGACTGCGGCAACGATCACCGTTTCGGGTGAAGGCTCGGTCGAGGGGGCGCCAGACATGGCGGTGCTGTCACTGGGTGTGACCACCGAAGGGGCGACGGCAACCGAGGCGATGTCGGCCAATTCCGCAGCTTTGACCGCAGTGCTGGAGCGATTGAAGGCGGCAGGCATAGCCGACCGGGATTTGCAGACGTCAAATCTGTCACTGAACCCGAATTGGACAGGATATGACAGCGGCGCCACGCCCAAGATCGTGGGCTATACCGCCAGCAATCAGTTGATGGTGCGGATCCGCGATCTGCCGAAACTGGGCGAGGTGCTGGATGCCGCCATCACGGATGGGGCGAATACGTTGAACGGTATCAGCTTTGGCCTGTCCAACCCACGCCCCGCCATGGATGAGGCGCGGACCGAGGCGGTTGCCGATGCGCGGGCGCGGGCCGAACTGCTGGTGACAGCAGCTGGGGCGCGTTTGGGCAAGATCGTGTCGATCAACGAAAACGGCGGTTATGCACAGCCTGCGCCGATGTTCCGCGCCGCAGCCGAAGCGGCGCCTGTGCCGGTGCAGGGCGGTGAGGTGGCCACCACGGCCACCGTCACGATTGTGTTCGAGATCGTCCAGTAAAGACGGGCAGGCGCGCGCGAGGCGATCGCGCGCGCCCCTGATCAGGCATGGGCCGCCGCCAGCCCCTGATCCAGATCGGCGATGATATCGGCGGCATCTTCGATCCCGATCGACACACGCACAACATTCGGGGCAGCACCCGCTTTGATCTGCTGCTCTTCGGTCAGCTGGCGGTGTGTGGTCGAGGCCGAGTGAATGATCAGGCTGCGCGTGTCGCCCAGATTGGCCACATGGCTGAACAGTTTGAGATTGTTGATCAATTTCACGCAGGCATCATAGCCGCCCTTGACCCCAAAGGTGAACAGCGCGCCAGCCCCTTTGGGGCAGATCCGCGCCACGCGTTCATGATAGGCGCTACTTTCCAGCCCGGCATAGGTGACGAAATCCACCCGCGGATCGGCCTCTAGCCATTTGGCGACAGCCTTGGCGTTTTCGACATGGCGCTGCATGCGCAGGCCCAATGTCTCGATCCCCATCAGCGTGTAATGCGCGCCTTGCGGGTTCATCGTCATGCCAAGGTCACGTAAGCCGATGGCGATCGAGTGGAAGGTAAAGGCCATCGATCCAAGGGCGGGATGAAAGGCCAGACCATGATAGGCGGGCTCGGGCTCGGACAGCGAGGGGAACTTGCCGCTGGCCGACCAGTCGAATTTGCCCGAGTCGACCACAACGCCGCCGGTGACGGTGCCATTGCCCGTCAGATACTTGGTCGCCGAATGCACCACCAGCGTGGCCCCGTGCTTGATCGGGTTGCACAGATAGGGGCTGGCCGTGGTGTTATCGACGATCAGCGGCAAGCCGACCTTGTTCGCCACCGCGGCCACCGCATCCAGATCGGTGATATAGCCGCCGGGATTGGCGATGGATTCGCAGAAAATCGCGCGGGTGTTGTCGTCAATGGCGGCCTCGACGGCGGCCAGATCGTCGAAATCGACGAATTTGGCCGACCAGCCAAAGCGTTTGATGGTCTGGCTGAACTGGGTCAGCGTGCCGCCATAAAGCCGGGTGCTGGCCACGATGTTCAGGCCGGGCCCCATCAGCGGAAACAGCGCCATGATCTGCGCGGCATGACCGGATGAACAGCAAACCGCCCCTGCACCACCTTCCAGCGCGCAAACACGGTTGGCCAGGGCACTGACCGTGGGGTTGGTCAGGCGCGAATAGATAAAACCAACCTCTTGCAGATTGAACAACCGCGCCGCGTGGTCGGCGTCTTTGAACACATAGGCCGTGGTCTGATAGATCGGGATCTGGCGCGCGCCGGTGGCGGGGTCAGGCTCGGCCCCGGCATGGATAGCCAAGGTGTCAAAGCCATAGGTTGGGGCATCAGTCATGGAATCCTCCTTGCGGTTGGCGCGCAGACTAGGGCGTTGCCGCGGGCGGGTAAATCGCTACTTTGACCGAAACCACTCAGGAGCCTTGCGATGCTGACCCCTTTTCATCTGGCGATCCATGTGCGCGATCTTGACGAAGCGCGTGCGTTCTATGGCACGACCTTGGGCTGCGCCGAGGGCCGCTCAGCCCCGAGTTGGGTTGATTTTTCCTTTTTTGGCCATCAGCTTAGCCTGCATCTGGGCCAGCCGTTCCAGAATGAGGCCACCGGCAAGGTGGGCGACAAGATGGTGCCGATGCCGCATTTTGGCGTGGTTCTGGCGCTGGAAGACTGGCGCGCACTGGCCAAGCGCCTGACCGCGGCGGGAACGCAATTCATCTTGCCCCCGTCCGTGCGCTTTGAGGGTGAACCGGGCGAGCAATGGACGATGTTCCTGCGCGACCCCAGCGGAAACCCCCTGGAGTTCAAGGGGTTCCCGACAATGGACGGCGTTTTCGCGCATTAAGCCTGGTTGGGCTCTGTGCGGGCGGCATGGGCGGCCTCGATCAGGGCTGTGGCGATCACGTCCAACTCGGGCCGTGTCAGGCGGGCAGGCAGGCGCACATCGCAGGCCCGCATCAGCATGGCACGCGTTTGCGGCAAATCGGGCAGGTCGGGCAGGAATTGCCAGTTCCAATAGGCACGGGCATTGCCCTCGGACAGCCCGAAAACCTGCACCGAAACACCCCGCGCCTTGGCCTTTGCCTGAAAACTGCGGGCCTCTGCATCTGTCCAGTCGCCTGTCAGGTTGAACTGGATCGAATCCGGGGCGCGGCTTTCGGGGGGCAGGGCGGCAGGCACCTGCATCAGGCCCGATTGGTTCAGCCGCGCCGCGACATGGTCGTGATTGCGCCGGCCATCTTGCACGCGGCGGGCCATCTCGGGCAATTGCGCGCGGATCACCACGGCAGACAGGTTCTGCAGGCGCAGATTATACAGCGGCAGGCGGTTCTGCCAGTGCGCGACCGAGTTTTGCAGCCCCGGATGCTTTTTCCAGTTCTCTTCATAGGCCCCCGACATGATCACGGCCCGCGCCGCCAGTTCGGGATCGTCGGTCACCATGATGCCGCCTTCGCCCGCGTTGATCAGTTTGTAGGACTGAAAGCTGAAGCAGCCGATCTTGCCAAGGGTGCCAATATTGCGCCCGGCCCAGACTGTGCCCAAAGAATGCGCCGCATCTTCGATCACGGGGATGCCCGCAGCATCGGCCATGGCCAAGATCTGGTCCATGTCCGATGTGTGGCCCCGCATATGGCTGATCATCACCGCATCTGCCCCCGGCACCTTGCGCGCGAAATCTGCCAGATCAATACGGTAATCCGCGCCGACCTCGACCAGAACCGGGGTGCAATCGGCATGCACGATGGCCGAGGGCACCGCCGCAAAGGTAAAGGCGGGGATCAGCACCCTGGCCCCACGCGGCAGGTCCAGCGCCTTGAGCGACAGGAACAGCGCCGCCGAACAAGATGACACGGCCAAGGCATAGCGGCTGCCCAGCAGTTGGGCAAAGTCGCGCTCCAGCAGGGCCACGGGCGCATCCTGCGGGGCGGTATAGCGGAACAGATCGCCCGAGGTCAGCAGGCGGTCAATCTCGGCGCGGGCCGAGTCGGGGATCGGTTCGGCATCATAGGTGTTGGGGGGCAGAACATGTCCGTCAGGGGCCATCTTGCAATCCTTGCGTCGCATCTGCCGTGACATAGCCTGATTGCGGCCAGACGGGCCAGTGACAGGTTTATGAACGGGCAAAAGCCTGCGTCAGACGCCCAAGCGGTCGCGCAGGGAAAACCACGTCATCGCCAAGACCAAAAGCGGCCATCGCAGCGCCGCCCCGCCCGGAAAGCGTTGCTGTGGCAGGTTGGCCAGCACATCAAAGTCACGCGCCTGGCCATCAACGGCCATGGCCATCAGCTTGCCCGCCAGCGTTGCCATCGCCACCCCATGCCCCGAATAGCCCGAGGCCGACAGCACATTGGGCGCGGGCCGTGTCAGGCAGGGCATGCGGTTCATGGTGATCGCCAAAGTGCCGCCCCATGCGTAATCTATGCGGGCGCCGCGCAGCTGTGGGTAAACCTCAAGCATCGGTTTTGAAACGGTTTTCAAGATATCGGGAAAGCGATAGCCATAGCTTTCCCCGCCCCCGAACAGCAGTCGGTTGTCTTCGGACAGACGCCAGTAGTTGACCACGAATTTGGTATCGGCCACGGCCACAGGCTGGGCCAACACCTCGGGTGCGGCGTCACCCAAGGGTTCGGTTGCCACAATGAAATTGTTGATCGGCATCACCCGCGCCGCCACCTTGCGCTCTAACCCGCCCAGATAGCCGTTGCAGGCCAGGATCAGGTGATCGCAGGTGACCTTGCCCGACGCGGTGCTGACCACGGGTTTTGACCCATGGCGAATGTGATGCACCTCAGACCGTTCAAACAGATGGGCGCCCGCGGCCTTGGCCGCCGTAGCAAGGCCAATCGCAAAGTTCAGCGGATGCAGATGGCCCGCGCCAAGGTCAAGATCGCCGCCCTTGTAGGCCCGCGATCCGATCAGGCGGCGGATCGCCGTTTGATCCAGCGTTTCGATCTGGTCATAGCCATAGTCGCGGTGCAGTTTTTCGGCATAGGCCCGGCTGTGGCGCACCTCGGCCTCGGTCCAGCAGGCATGGGCGACACCGGGGTAAAAGGTGACGGGCATCTGATGCCGGTCGATCAGGCCGCGCACCAGTGCCTTGGCGTCCTCTCCCATATCCCACAGCTTGCGCGCCGTCTCGGTGCCATAGGCCTTTTCCAGCCAGTCCTGCTCTTGCCGTTGGCCCGAGCCGACCTGCCCCCCGTTGCGCCCCGAGGCCCCAAAGCCGATGCGATGTGCCTCAAGCAGAACCACATCATAGCCTGCCTGCGCCAGATGCAGCGCCGCCGAAAGCCCGGTATAACCGCCCCCGATGATGCAGACATCGGCCCGGCGTTCGCCTTTCAGCATGGGCAGACGATCAAAGGGCGCGGCGGTCGCCGCGTAATATGAGGCGGGGTATTCCCCCGCCGTGTCGTTCACATGCAAAAGGTTCATACGTTCAACAGCAGGTGTTCGCGTTCCCAGGGGCTGATCACCTGAAGAAACTCTTTGTATTCGTTGCGCTTTACACTGTCGTAAACGGTGCAGAACTCGACGCCCAGAACCTCTTTCAGCCCCTCATCCTCATCCAGCAGATCCAGCGCATCGCCCAGATTGACCGGGATTTCATCGCTGTCGATATAGGCCGAGCCGATGAATTCGGGCCGCGCTGCCTTTTTCTCCATCAGCCCCAGATAGCCGCAGGCCAGTGTCGCTGCGATGCCCAGATAGGGGTTGCAATCCATGCCCGGCAGTCGGTTTTCAACCCGGCGTCCGGCGGGCGAGGAAATGGGAATGCGCAGACCGGTGGTGCGGTTATCGCGCCCCCATTCCAGATTGATCGGCGCGGCAAAGTCGGGAACATAGCGGCGATAGCTGTTCACATAGGGGGCCATCAGCGCAATCGCGGCTGCCATGTGGTTTTGCATGCCGCCGATGAAATGGTTGAACGCCTCGGTTTCGCCGCCCTCGGGCCCCGAAAAGATGTTTTCGCCGGTTTTCGTATCGACGACCGAGGTGTGGATGTGCATCGCACTGCCCGGCTCGCCTGCAATGGGCTTGGCCATGAAAGTGGCAAAGCAATCATGGCGCAGGGCGGCCTCGCGGATCAGGCGCTTGAAGAAAAACACATCATCAGCCAGCCGGACCGGATCGCCATGGGCCAAGTTCAACTCGATCTGGCCTGCGCCACCCTCTTGCAAGATGCCGTCAATCTCCAGCCCCTGCGCCTCGGCAAAATCATAGATGTCGTCGATGACCTTGCCATATTCATCCACGGCCGACATCGAATAGGCCTGCTTGCCCGCCGCCCTGCGGCCTGAGCGGCCCATGGGCGGTTGCACCGGCATGTTCGGGTCGATGTTGCGCGCGGTCAGGAAAAACTCCATCTCTGGGGCGACGACCGGGCGCCAGCCTTGCGCTTCGTACAGTTGAACGATCCGGCGCAGCACGTTGCGCGGCGCAAAGGGCACCAGATTGCCTTTCTGGTCTTTTGCATCATGGATGACCTGCAAGGTCACATCCGCCGTCCAAGGGGCCGCGGTGGCGGTTGTCCAGTCAGGCTCGAGGATCATGTCGGGTTCGGTAAAGGCGTCGAACGGGTTGTCGGCCCATTCCCCGGTGATGGTCTGCAAGAAGATGGAATTTGGCAGGAAGTAGCTGGTTTGCTGGCCAAATTTCGCGGCGGGCATCGCCTTGCCACGCGCCACACCGGCGATATCGCCAATGATGCACTCCACCTCATCCACTCGCCGGTTGGCGATGAATTCCAACGCTGCCTCGGGCAGCTTATCCGTCCAGTTGGACATCGGTCACACTCTGCTTTTGCCCGTCAGGCGTCAGGCCCGCGGTGCCTTGAAAAAAGCCGCAATCTGCGCGGCAATGGTCTTGTCGTGCAAAGGTTGGTCCAGACGGGCAGTGGCCTCGGCCATCAGCGCATCGGGCACGATCCCTTTGCCCCGTGTTTTCATCAACCCGTCAACGAATTCCGGGCGAAACTCGGGGTGCGCCTGCACGGTCAGCGCGCGATCATCATAAAGCAGGGCCGCATTGGCGCAAAAGTCGTTGCTGGCAATGACCTTGGCCCCTTCGGGCCGTTTTGTCACCTGATCGCGGTGCCAGGCATTCAGAACCCGCTTTTCGCCCCCAAAATCATATTCCGTCGCCCCCACGGCCCAGCCCCCGGCATAGCGTTCCACCGTGCCGCCCATGGCTTGGGCGATGATCTGGTGGCCGAAACAGATGCCCACCATCGGCACGCGTGCGGCAAAGGCATCGCGGATGAACTGCTCTAGCGGTGGAATCCACGGATGATCTTCATAGGCGCCATGACGTGATCCGGTGATCAGCCAGCCGTCACAATCTTTTACCGAGGCCGGAAACTCACCTTCGACGACACGATAGGTCTTGAAGGTAAATCCATGTCCATCCAGCAGCCGGGCAAACATATCGGGGTAATCGCCCTGATCTTGGGCGAGGTTTTCAGGCGCAAGCCCGGTTTGCAAGATGCCGATCAGCATGGATACCTGTGTGCGTTCTATTCAGTTTAACCCAGCGTGCCCGGGGCTGGTCAAGCAAGACTTTGCCCCGGGCGGCTGTGTTCAGACGGTATCGAGATAAAGTTCGATCCGTTCGGATTCCGACAAATCCTCAATATAGTGCAGTTCCTGCCGTTTGGTCTGCACCAGATTGCGGATCAATTCGCGGTGAAGGAACCGGGGCAGGATGTCGGATTGTTCAAAAGCGTCAATCGCGGCTTCCCACGAGGACGGGATTTGCTGCAACCCGTCAACCGCATAGGCATTGCCCGTGACGGGTGAGGGCGGCTCCATCTCATGCTCGATGCCATCTAGTGCCGCGCCCAGAATCACGGCCAGCATCAGATAGGGGTTCACATCCCCACCCGCGACGCGATGTTCAATCCGACGCGCCGCGGGGCTGCCAGCAGGAATACGAACAGCAGCCGTGCGGTTTTCATAGCCCCAGCAAATCGCGGTGGGGGCGTGTTTGTCGGGCACCAGGCGTTCATAGCTGTTCTGATGCGGCGCAAACAGCAGCGTGGAATCGTGCATGGCATTCAGACAACCTGCAACCGCATGGCGCAGCATCGCCGTGCCCTTGGGGCCGCCTGAATCAAAGACGTTGTCGCCGTCCTTGTCGATCACGCTGAAATGGGTGTGCAGGCCCGAACCGGAATATTCGGCATAGGGTTTGGCCATAAAGCTGGCGGCAAAGCCGTGACGGCGCGCCAGACCTTTAACCAGCATCTTGAACAACCAGGCATCATCGGCGGCGCGCAAGGCATCGTCGCAATGCATCAGGTTCACTTCGAACTGGCCCAAGCCGGTTTCCGAGGTTGAGGTATCGGCCGGTATGTCCATCGCCTCGCAGGCGTCGTAAAGATCGGTAAAGAAGGTGTCGAAGGCATCCAGCGCCCGGATCGACAGCGTTTCGGCGGCCTTGCGGCGCTTGCCCGACCGGGGCGACAGCGGCACTTGCAGGTTCTTGCCGGAATCGTCGATCAGGAAGAATTCCAGCTCCATCGCGACAACCGGGGTCAGCCCGCGCGCCTTGTAACGCTGAACGACCGCATTCAGGGCATGGCGCGGGTCGCCTTCATAGGGCTGACCGTTTTCGCGGAACATCCAGATCGGCAGCAGGGCGGTCGGCGCCTCAAGCCACGGCATCGGCATAAAGCCGCGTTCGGTGGGTTTCAGCACCCCATCCTGATCGCCTTGTTCAAAGACCAGCGGGCTGTCGTCGATATCTTCGCCCCAGATATCCAGATTCAGTACCGAAAACGGAAACCGGGTGCCATCCTTGACGGCCTTGTCGGCAAATCGTGCCGGAATGCGCTTGCCGCGGGCCTGACCGTTCAAATCGGCTGCGGCAACGCGGATTGTTCTGACATGCGGGTTTTTCCGCAGATAGTCCTTCATCATGTTCGTTAAAGACCGGGCCTGTCATGGCGGCAGACCCGATGCATTTCCCTGTTTTGATCCTTGGTCCCCGGAAAAAAGCCGGGTTTGGGCGGGTGCCCGAAAAATTTGATCAAAAATAGGCTACTACCTGATCAGTTGCGGACGCAAGCGAATTTTGCTTCCCATGTTCGAAGGCAGGTGCCGGTTCAGGCGCTTGTTGATTGCCCCGAAAATCGTGATCAAGATCAGCGTCAGAATGATGAAATACAGGGCCACGATCGGGTAGGGCACGAACGGGTTGAACGTCTTGTCGGCGAAATAGCTGGCGTAATACAGCGCATCGCCACGCTGTTGAAAGGCGGGAAAGCCCGAGAAGAACACCAGCGCGGTCGAGTGGAACAGAAAGATCGCCTCGTTGGTATAGGCAGGCCAGGCAAGTCGCAGCATCGTGGGCCATTGGATACGCCGAAAACGTGCCCATCCGGTGATGCCATAGGCATCGGCAGCCTCAAGATCGCCCTTGGGGATCGACCGCAGCGCCCCGTAAAAGATCTCGGCTGAATAGGCGGCGGTGTTCAGGAACAGAACAAACAGCGCCCCGGCCCAGGCCTTGGTCGTCCAGGCGGTCTCAACCGTGATGCCCAACACGGTGATCCCGGCCCTGGGCAGCATCTGCAAGGCCTCATAGGCCAGAAAGAACTGGATAAAGAGGGGCGAGCCGCGAAAGAGAAAGATGAACCATTCCGCGGGTTTGCGTGCCAATGGGCTGGAGGATGCCTTGGCAAGGGCCAGCAGGTTGGCCAGAAAAAAGCCAAAGAACAGCGCCAACACGCCAAAATAGACATTCCAGATCATGCCCGAGCCGATCAGCGTGAATTGCTGGCACAGGGTAAAGTCGCTGCGCGGCAACAACCGTTCGCCGTATCCCAGTGATCGGAAGGCATAGGCGCCAATGGTTTCCCAGCAGGTCATAGCGCCGCCTTTCGCATGGCTTCCCCGGCGGCCGTGGCCTGCCCATGCGACAGCCGGGCCGAGATGCGGTTCAAGACCAACTCTGACACTTTGGTGAAGGCCAGATAAAACACCAGCAAGAACAGGAAATACCAAAGCCGCCAATCAGGGTGCGGGTATTCATAGGCACTGGTCTTGGCGCCGCCCAGTTCGCGCGCCCAATAGACAATATCCTGAATGCCCAGCAGGAACAAAAGGGGCGTGGCCTTGATCAGGATCATCCACAGGTTCGACAGGCCGGGCAGGGCATAGACCCACATCTGCGGCACCAGAACACGCCGAAAGACCTGCCGCTGCGACATGCCATAGGCCTCGGCCGTTTCCAGTTGCGCCCGCGGCACCGCCGTCATGGCGCCATACAGCACATTGGCCGCAAAAGCGCCAAAAACCAGCGCAAAGGTCACCACGGCAAGGCCAAAGCCATACAACTTGTGCACGGTTTGCGGCGCGCTGTTCAGCGGCACCTTGGCCTCGGGGCAGACGCGGAATTCAAGACCCTGCCGCACGGGTTCTGTCCAGTCGGGGCATTGGATCTGATGGTTTAGCCACTCGATCCCCTGATCAAGCGCAATCACGAAAAACAGGAAAAACACGATGTCGGGCACCCCGCGCACCATGGCGGTATAGCCCTTGCCCAGCATCCGCAGCGGCAAGATCTGGCTGCGCGCAGCCATCGCACCGCCAAAGCCAAAGGCCAGGGCCACGGGCGCGGTGACGGCAAGCAGGATCAGGACGGTGACGAAAGACCAATAGAAATCAAAATGCTTGCCTGTGGTCAGGTAGCAGGTCAGCCATTGCAGGCCTTCGATGGTCTTTGGATCGGCGCAAAATTCAAACATGGGAAATATGGGCGCGCCGATACGACGGCGCGCCCAATATCACTTAGAACACAGCGGCTTCGTCGCCGAACCACTTCTTGATCATCGCATTCAGCGATCCGTCATCCTTCAGCGTCTGGATGGCTGCGTTGAACTTTTCCTTCAGCTCGGTATCGCTTTCGCGCAGGCCCATGCCCACGCCGCCGCCAAGCTGCACATCGGCATCCAGCAACACCAGTGCGCCGCCCGATTCCGCGGCGATCGGGGCCAGATAATCCTTGTCGGCAAAGACGGCATCCGCTTCACCGTTTTTCACGGCGGCCACGGTTTCGTCGGGCGTTGCGAATTCCAGCAAGGTTGCGCCGGATTCGGCGACATAACCTGCCTGAATCGTGCCAACCTGGGCCGCCACCACGGCACCTTCGCCGATATTGGCATCAGCCGTCAGCGCAACATAGGAAGACGAGGCTGGGGGAATGTAGTTCTGGGTGAAGTCCAGCACCTGCTCACGCTCTTCGGTGATCGACATGCCGGCGATGATGGTGTCGTAGTTGCCCGACTGCAGGTTGGGGATGATCGAATCCCAATCGGTGGTCACCCATTCACAGGTCAGGCCCGCCAGTTCGCACAGCTTGTCGCCCAATTCGCGCTCAAACCCGTCAACCTCGCCCTTGTCATTGATGAAGTTGTAGGGAGGGTAAGCGCCCTCGGTGCCCATACGCACGGTCTGGGCCATCGAGGCCCCTGCGGTCAGCGCCAGAAGCGCGGTGGCCAGCATCAGCTTTTTCATGGAAGTCTCCCCTGTTGTTAGCTGTTGTTATGGTTTCAGTTCAACGATCCTGTCGAGGACAGGAAACCGCGCAGGCGTTCCGATTTGGGCGCGCCGAACAGCGCATCGGGTGGCCCTTGTTCTTCGATCTTGCCTTGATGCAGGAAGATCACATGATCTGACACATCGGCGGCCAGCTTCATGTCATGGGTCACCAGAATCATCGTGCGCCCTTCATCTGCCAGCGCCTTGATCACCTTGACGACCTCTTGTTCCAGTTCCGGGTCCAGCGCGCTGGTCGGTTCATCAAACAGCAGGGCGCGGGGTTCCATGCACAAAGCGCGCGCAATCGCGGCGCGTTGCTGTTGACCGCCTGACAATTGCGCGGGCCAGGCATCGCATTTATCGACGATGCCGACCTTGGCCAGATATTCGCGGGCCTTCGCCTCAATCTCTTTCGGATCGCGTTTCATCACGGTGACCGGCGCCTCCATGACATTTTGCAGAATCGTCATGTGGGACCACAGGTTGAATTGCTGAAACACCATCGACAGATTGGTGCGCATCCGCGTCACCTGATCGCGGTCGGCGGGGTGGCGGTTCAGGCCCTCGCCCTTCCAACGCACCGCCTCACCCTCAAAGCGAATCTCGCCTTGCTGGCTTTCCTCCAGCAGATTGCAGCAGCGCAGCAGCGTTGATTTGCCCGATCCCGATGATCCGATCAGGCTGACCACATGGCCGCGCGGGGCGGTCAGATCAACGCCTTTCAGCACCTCAAGGCTGCCATAGCTCTTGTGGAGGTCGTGGATCTCAATCACGGGCGTGTCGGCAGAAAGGGTCACTGTGGCGGTCGCTCGGGCTGTGGCTTGGGGTGAACAGTTGCACAAATAGGACGCAAGACTTGGCCGTTTGCAACGCCATTTGTGCGGAACGCAGGGTCATTTGCCCCAAAAATGATCAAATCGACGGTCTGGCTGCCTGGGGTGCCGCCGGGATGGGCACGGCAAGATAGGCCGCAGAGGGGATGCGCACCAGCCCCTTGAGCCGCAGGATCTGACGGTCGTCGGGGGCCAAATCGGCAATCGCCTGCGCCACTGCGTCGAAATGCGCGGCACCGGTGGCAGAGGCCGCAGAAATCAGCGGCAGGCCGGGGCTTGGATCGGTTTGGCCAACGACTTTCAGTGCCTTGGCCACAGGATCATAGCTCTGCAGCAACGACCAGGTCACCGCATCAATCGCGGCAAAATCAGCGCGCCCTTCGGCCACGGCCCGCGCCGACGCGGCATGGCCTTCGGTGCAAAGCGTGGGGGTCAGGGCCAGACCTTGGGCTGCAAACCATGCCTTGGGGGCCGCCCAACCCGATTGCGACAGCCCGTCGTTATAGGCGAAAGCCGCATCGGCAAAATCGGCCGCCCTTGGGCGTGGATCATCGGCCCGCGCCACAAAGATCGACCGATAGTATCCGGGCGGGCAGTCTTGCACCCCGTAATCGGGCGTGCCGATCAGCGAAACCTTGTCGTGCAGTTCGGCGCGATAGGGTAGGCCGCAGGTTTGCGACAGCACCAGATCCGGCGATGTCCAGGCGGGCCAATAGGCGCCGGCCCCCCGGGTCAGCAGGTCGGGTGCGGCCACCCCGCGCCGGCGCAGCCCGTCACGGATCAAGGCCCAAAGACGATCATTCGCGCCCGCAGTCTCGGCGCGGTCATACATCCCCAAAGATGCGATCATTCCTTGGCGGCCCTTTGCCGGGCCAAGGCCGAGTCGACATCACGCAGGCCCAAAAGATCGGCCACCAGCCGCAGCAACGTGTCTTCTTCGGCATCGCGCGTGTTGTCGGCCAAAGCCACAGACCAAAGCGCCTGCATCATCGCGGCCCGGTCTTCCAGATCGGTGGCGGCTTTCAGCGCGCGGGTAAAGCGCACGGTGTCGGGGGCGCTTGCCTCCAGCACTTCGGCCTCGGTGCGCAGGCCTGCAGCTTGAAACGGTGACAGGCCGTGATGCTGGGCCAGAACCCGGTCGATGCGGGCAATCTCGGCGGCGTCATACTGGCCATCGGCCCGCGCCACACGCACCAGCAGCGCCGCAAGGGCGACGCGGGCATCGGGTTCGGGCAGACGTTCGGGGGCAGGGGCCAGCAAGCGGCCAAGAATGTTCTGAATCATAGGTCAAGTGATACGCAGCCACCGGGGCCGGGGCAAGCGCCCGCATTACACAGCCGCGCGATCAGCCCCGTTCAGCCCCGTTCAGCCTTGGCAATAGGGTTGGCTTTTGGTCCATTCCGCCATATCGGCGCGCTTTGCCGCGTTGCGGAACGGCGCCCAATCGCGCCCGATGCCACGGTTGCCACCCCCGGCCACCATGCCATCCTTGGCCACTTGGGTGGACATGATGCGAATGGCGCAGGCCAGATTGGCCGAACCGTCTTTCAATTCCGATGCCGTGTCGGCCTTGCAGCCATAATTCTGGGCCGTGCGCGGGTCGATCTGCATCAGACCGATCCATTTGCCGCCCCCGCCCGATGCCTTTGGGTTCCAGGTGCTTTCGTATTTTGCCGTGGCCGACAGCAGCCCCACCCAAAAGGCCCGCCGATCCTGAACGCTGGCTGTCTTGTATCCGGGGCACCAGCCTTCGATATCGGCCGGGATGGTTTCGGCCAGACGGTCATCTTGCAGGGCCACCACGTTCATCGACGACTTTGTCCATTCCGTCGCCTCGGGCCGGTGATCCCACCGCATGACGGGCAAAATGCCATCATCCTTGGGGGGTGTCGCCGCGACGCAGGCCGTCAGGGTAAAGGAGCAAAGCAGAGTGGTGACTAGGGCGAGACGCATCTTTCAAGCACATCGGTAGCATCGCCCCCAATGCAGGCGACACCGGCGATTGACCCTGTTCCGGCCGTTTGGGCAAGTCTGCCGTGGTCTGATCGGCGGCATTCCGCGCGTGATGCCCTTGCCCCGCCCCTTGCTCTGCGCGGTCTTGCCGCCTAAACACCACCGAAGACCCAAGGGAGATGACCCATGCTGGACCTGACCTATGACACCCCAAAGCCCAAGGTGATTGCCGGGGCAAAGCACGATTGGGAACTTGTGATCGGGATGGAAATCCACGCGCAGGTCAGCTCGAATTCCAAGCTGTTTTCCGGTGCCTCGACCCAGTTCGGCAACGAGCCGAATTCCAACGTGTCTTTCGTCGATTGCGCCATGCCGGGCATGTTGCCGGTGATCAACGAATATTGCGTGGAACAGGCGGTGAAATCGGGCCTTGGCCTCAAGGCGCAGATCAATCTGTTCTCGGCCTTTGACCGCAAGAACTATTTCTATCCCGACCTGCCGCAGGGCTATCAGATCAGCCAGCTTTACCACCCCATCGTGGGCGAAGGCGAAGTGCTGGTCGAGATGGGCCCCGGTGTGGCGCGGCTGGTGCGGATCGAGCGGATTCACCTTGAGCAGGATGCCGGCAAATCGATTCATGACATGGACCCGAACATGTCTTTCGTCGATTTCAACCGCACGGGCGTGGCGCTGATGGAGATCGTCAGCCGCCCCGATATTCGCGGGCCCGAGGAAGCGGCGGCCTATGTGTCCAAGCTGCGCCAGATTCTGCGCTATCTGGGCACCTGTGATGGCAACATGCAGAACGGTAATCTGCGGGCCGATGTGAACGTGTCGGTCTGCCGCCCCGGCCAGTATGAGAAATATCAGCAAACGCAGGATTTTTCGCATCTGGGCACGCGCTGCGAGATCAAGAACATGAACTCGCTGCGGTTCATTCAGGCCGCCATCGACTATGAGGCCCGGCGCCAGATTGCGATTCTGGAAGATGGCGGGAAGGTTGATCAGGAAACCCGGCTTTACGACCCCGACAAGGGCGAAACCCGGTCGATGCGATCCAAGGAAGAAGCCTATGATTACCGCTACTTCCCATGCCCCGACCTGTTGCCGCTGGAGATCGAGCAGGCTTGGGTCGATGACATCGCCGCGCGGATGCCGGAACTGCCAGACGCCAAGAAGGCCCGCTTCATGGCCGATTTCGGCCTGACAGACTATGACGCCAATGTGCTGACGGCGGAACTGGATGCCGCCACGTTCTTTGACGAGGTCGCCAAGGGCCGCGATGGCAAGCTGGTGGCCAACTGGATCATCAACGAACTTTTTGGTCGGCTGAACAAAGAGGGCAAGTCGATTGCCGATACCCCGGTTTCTGCCGCGCAACTGGGCGGAATGATTGATCTTTTGTCCAAAGGTGAAATCACCGGCAAGATGGCCAAGGATCTGTTCGAGATCCTGTGGACCGAAGGAGGCGATCCGGCAGAGGTGGCGGCTGCGCGGGGGATGAAGGCGGTGACCGACACCGGGGCCATTGAAAAGGCGCTGGACGATCTGATCGCGGCCAACCCCGAGCAGGTGGAAAAGGCCAAAGTCAACGCCAAGCTGGCGGGGTGGTTCACGGGGCAGGTGCTGAAAGCCACGGGGGGCAAGGCCAATCCGGCGGTTGTGAACCAGATGGTTGCGCAGAAACTGGGGCTTTAACGCCCCGCCCCATCGGCGGTTTCTTGCAGATGGGGGGATGACGGCAAAGGCGGTCTGGGTGCAAAACTGGGCCGCCTTTCTAGGTTTTGGGGGCGGCTTTGCCCCACGCCACCAGATCGGGTGGTTGTGGCACGCCTGCCCCTGCGGATACGAAAAAGCCAACTATGGCTTGGTCTTGCGCACCGAAGCTTATATCTTGCGCCAAGCGGTGACCAAAACCAGCAAGGACAGGGCATGCAACGGTTTCAATACAAAGTTCTTCCCGCGCCAAAGCGCGGCGAGAAGGCCAAGGGCGCAAAGACGACGGAAGAACGCTTTGCTTTGGCCCTGACCCAGATGATGAATGAATTGGGGGCCGAAGGCTGGGACTATGTTCGCGCAGATACCTTGCCATGTGATGAACGGGTCGGGCTGACGGGCACCAAAACCACCTATCAGAACATGTTGGTGTTCCGCCGCCCGTTGCTGATCGAGGATGCGGCCCCGGCGACGACCCCTCCGGCCGCGCCTTTGCGCGTTGTGGCCGCAGCCGAAGCCCCGGCCCGCAGCATCGGTGCGGCCATTCCCGCCGAAGGCACAGCCCCCAAGATCGGCGCAGCCGAGTGATCAGCCCGCCGCCTTGATCGCCTGTGGCAAGACCTCGGCCAAGATATCAAGGGCGGCATCGTCGCCCAGGCTGATGCGGATGCAGCGGTCAAGCGGCGCCACCCCCGGCATGCGGATGAACACGCCGCGGGCCAGCGTTTCGCGCAAAACGGCACGGGCATAATCACCATCGCGACCGCAATCGACGGTCACGAAATTTGTCGCAGACTCCAGCGGTTGCAGGCCATTTTCGCGGGCGATGGCGGCCACGCGGCGGCGTGCATGCTGGATGCGCCCCCGGATTTGCGGCAGCCAATCGCTGTCGTGCAAAGCGGCCAAGGCGCCGATTTGCGACAGGCGGCCCATGCCGAAATGGTTGCGAACCTTGTCGAAGGCGCGGGCCAGATCGGGGTGGGTGATCGCATAGCCAACCCTTGCACCAGCCATGCCATGGCCCTTGGAAAAGGTCCGCAGCCGGATGACTTGCGGGTTGTTCGGGTCGATCTGCGGGATCGTGTCTTGGGGGGCGAGGTCGGCATAGGCCTCATCCAGCACCAGAAGGCTGTGGTCGGGCAGGGTGGCGACCAGATCTTGCACCACCTGCGCCGGGTGAACACTGCCCATCGGATTGTCAGGATTGGCGAAATAGATAAGCTTTGCCAAAGACTTGGCGGCGGTATCCCGCAGGGCCTGCGGGTCTTCGTGATCGCCACGATAAGGCACGCGGATCAGAGTGCCGCCAAAGCCCGTGACGTGAAAGTTGAAGGTGGGATAGGCCCCCAGCGACGTCACCACCGGGGTGCCCGGTTCCAGCACCAGACGGCAGATCAACCCCAGCAGCCCATCAATGCCCCCGCCGATGGCAATATGGTCGGGGCTGATGCCATGATGTGCGGCAAGGGCTTGTTTCAGATCATGATTTTCGGGATCTGCATATTTCCAGACCTCGGTCGCCGCCGCCTTCATCGCGGCGATGGCCTTGGGCGAGGGGCCAAAAAGCGACTCGTTCGCGCCAAGGCGGGCGCGGAAGGGGAAGCCTTGCAGGCGTTCTTGCGTTTCGGGCCCGACGAAGGGAACGCTTGCGGGCAGAGAGGCGGTGTGGGGGGTGAGAAAGCGGCTCATGATCGGGGCAGAGTGGCGGGAAAGCCGGGGCGGGGCAAGCCCCGAGGGGCGTGGTTTTGTCGTGGTGCATCCGTAGTGCATCCGTGGTGCATCTGTGACCACAGCCGTGGGGCATTGCCGCGCGCGGGGCAGGGGGGCTGTCTGCCCCCCCCAGATTTTGGCAGAGCCAAAATCCCCCCCCCCGAGGATATTTTCGAACAGATGAAGATCAGCCGATTTCTGCAAGACGATCGAGGGCGGCTTGCAACTGGGCGGCTTCCTCTTGGCGCGCGGCAAGGTTGCTGCGGGCTTCCTCGACCACATCTTCGGGCGCAGAGGCCGCGAAGTTGGGGTTGGTCAACCGGCCCTTGAGCCCGCCGATTTCCTTGCCCAGTTTGTCGAGGGTTTTTTGCAGGCGGGCCTTTTCTTCGGCGATGTCGATCACGCCTTCCAGCGGGATGGCAAAGCTGGCGCCTTCGGCCGGAACGGTGATCGCGCCCTTGGGGGCCTGATCGGCGCGCGTGAGCGAGTCGATCCGGGCAAGGCGTTTGATCAGCGATTCATTCCGGGACCAAGCGCCTTGGGCGGCGTCATCCATCTGGGTGGCCACGATATCGAGTTTCAGGCCGACCGGCACATGCACCTGCGCGCGGGCCGAGCGGATCGACTCGATCAGGCCGGTGACCCATGTCATTTCCGCCATGGCGGGGGCGTCGATCAGGGTTTCGGGCAGGCTGGGCCAGTTGGCATGGACGATCATGCCATCGCGGGTGCCGGTGGTGGCCCAGAGTTCCTCGGTGATGAAGGGCATGAAGGGGTGCAGCAGGATCATGCAGTGATCCAGCACCCAGGCCATGGTGGCCCGAGTTTCCTGCGCCTGATCGCCATCGAACAGCGGTTTGGCGAATTCGACATACCAGTCGCAGACCTTGCCCCAGACGAATTTATAAAGCGCGTCAGCGGCCGTATCAAAGCGGTAGTCGGCAAGGGCGGCATCCACCTCGGCCAGCGTGCGGGTGGTTTCGCCGATGATCCAGCGGTTGACCGTGGCGCTGGGCTGGGGGGGCATGGCTTGGGTGCGGTGCCCCTCCCACACGCCGTTCATTTCGGCAAAGCGGCAGGCATTCCACAGCTTGGTGCCAAAGTTGCGATAGCCTGCGATGCGGGCGGTGTCGAGTTTCAGCACCCCGCCAAGGCTGGCCATGGCGGCATTGGTAAAGCGCAGGGCATCGGCGCCGTATTCGTCGATGATGTCGAGCGGGTCGATGACATTGCCCAGGGATTTCGACATCTTCTTGCCCTTGGCATCACGGACAAGGCCATGCAGATAGACGGTGTGGAACGGGATTTCGTTCACCACGGCCAGTTGCATCATCATCATCCGGGCAACCCAGAAGAACAGGATGTCGGCCCCGGTGATCAGCACCGAGGTGGGGAAATACTTGTCCAGTTCCGGGGTTTCTTCGGGCCAGCCCAGCGTGCCGATGGGCCAGAGGCCCGAGGAGAACCATGTGTCGAGGACGTCGGGGTCGCGCCAGACCGGGAAGACCAGTTGGGTTGCATCTTGCGACACTTCATATTCGGCAAGGGCGGCGGCGAGCGTTTGCGCGGCTGCTGTGCGGTCGGCCACCTCGATGATGCGGGCGTGGTTCAAAGGTGCTGGCAGGCTGGCGAGGGTGTCGCGGAAGGCCTGCGTGACGCCCGCGAAATCGGCGGCGCAGTGGAACAGCGCATCGCGGTTGACCGGGCCGCCATCGCCCAAAACGGCCAGCATTTCGGGCAGATCAAGGGCGCCGTCCCCTTCGTCATCGACAAAGCCGGGGGCCGAGAGGTCAAAGCCATACCAGACCGGGATCTGGTGGCCCCACCAAAGCTGGCGGCTGATGCACCAGGGTTCGATGTTTTCCAGCCAGTGGTAATAGGTTTTTTCGCCCGACTCGGGGATGATCCTGGTTTTGCCGCTGCGGACGGCATCAAGGGCGGGTTGCACAATTCGAACAGTATCGACGAACCATTGGTCCGTCAGCATGGGTTCAATGACAACTTTCGAACGATCGCCAAAGGGCTGCATGATTTTCTTGGCCTCGACCAGCGGCACAAGTGCATCGGCGCCTTCGGCATCGGCTTTCACCGCCGCCTTGCCCAGGCGCGGGTCGGTGGCCGTGGTCATCACGGCCAGACCTTCGGCGGTGATTTCCTCGATTACGCGCTTGCGGGCCTCTAGCCGATCAAGCCCGCGCAGGTGGTCGGGGACAAGGTTCAGCGCGTCGGCCTCGGCCTCGGTCAGGGTTTGGTCGCCGCGTGACACGGCCCCCGCGATGGCGGCGGCCTGATCATAGGGGGCCCCATCGGCGCGCATCTGGGCGCGGGTGTCCATCAGGCGATAGCAGGGGATGCCCGCGCGCTTGGCCACGCCATAGTCGTTGAAATCATGCGCGCCGGTGATCTTGACCGCGCCCGAACCAAAGGTCGGATCGGGGTATTCGTCGGCGATGATCGGGATCAGGCGGCGGTGTTCCTTGGGCCCCACCGGAATTTCGCAAAGGGTGCCGATGATGGCGGCATAGCGTTCGTCGGACGGATGCACCGCCACCGCGCCATCGCCCAGCATGGTTTCAGGCCGGGTGGTGGCGATGGAAATATAGTCGCGGGTTTCGCGGAAGGTGATGTTGCCGTCGGCGTCTTTCTCGACATAGTCATAGGTGGCCCCGCCGGCGAGCGGGTATTTGAAGTGCCACATATGGCCGTCAACCTCGATATTCTCGACCTCGAGATCGGAAATCGCGGTTTCAAAATGGGGATCCCAGTTCACAAGGCGCTTGCCGCGATAGATCAGGCCCTTGTTGTAGAGATCGACGAAAACCTTGATCACGGCATCGTGGAAATTGCCATCTTCGCCCGCGGGCGCGCCGGGGGCGCCGGACATAGTGAACGCCTCACGGTCCCAGTCGCACGAGGCGCCAAGGCGCTGCAACTGGCCGATGATGGTGCTGCGCGAGGCGATTTTCTGTTGCCAGACGCGGGCCAGAAACGGCTCGCGCCCCATGTCGCGGCGGGAAGGTTCGCCGTTCTTGGCCATGTCACGCTCGGTCACCATCTGGGTGGCGATGCCGGCGTGGTCGGTGCCGGGTTGCCACAGCGTGTCATCGCCCTGCATCCGGTGCCAGCGGGTCAGGATGTCTTGCAGCGTGTTGTTGAACGCATGGCCCATATGCAGGCTGCCGGTGACATTGGGCGGCGGGATCATGACGGAAAAGGCAGGGCGGCCCGGTTTGGCATTGGCCCCGGCCGCGAAAGCCTTGGTGTCGAGCCATTGTTTCGAGATGCGGGCCTCGGCCTCGGCGGCGTTGAAGTTCTTTTCCATCGGCATGGGCATGTTCCTTCTGATCGCGGCGGTTTTAACCCGCGTCGGGCGCAAGGGAAAGCGGGCAGATGGCGGTTAAAGGGCGCGGTCGATCTTGGTTGAGAGGTGAATGAGGCTTTCGGACGAGTGAACCCCTGTCATCGCACCGATCTGATCCAGCACCTGATCCAGCACCTGGGTGTTGGGGCAGGCGATTTGCAGCAGCAGATCGACCCGGCCCGAGGTGGTGAAGACGCGCTCTACCTCGGCGATGGCTTTCAGGCGCTGGACGATGGCGGCCTGGGTGCGCGGCTCGATCGTCAGCAAAACGGTGGCGCGCAGCCGGTTGGGATCGGCGCCTTCGCCCAGCTTCAGGGTATAGCCGGTGATGGTGCCATTCACCTCAAGCCGTTCAAGCCGGGCCTGCACGGTTGACCGCGCGACCTTAAGCCGCCGTGCCAGCATGGCCAGCGACAGCCGCGCATCGGCCCGCAGCAGGGCAATTATGTTTCTGTCGAGTTCATCCATGCACTTTGACCGATCTTTTCGTCGATATAACGATGTTGCGCTGCATTTAGATAGTTTTATTCGGTGAATTTGTGGATCATATGCCCCATCCTACGTTGCAGGAAAAGGGCGGTTCATACGCACCTGGCCTGGTTTGATGAAACCACGCTGGTGCCCGACCCCGTTGATGGCAACGGTTACGGGTGAAGCGTCTTGTTGGCAGAAAAGGAAACGCCGATGGGACTTTCAAAAACGATCTGGAGCAATCCGAGCGAATATCTGCGCGTGCAGCACCCGGAAAATCCGGTGTTGTTCTTTGCGCCCACGGCGGTGCAGGCGGCGGCGCGTCGGTTCATCGATGGCTTTCCCGGCATGGTGACCTATGCGGTCAAGTCGAACCCGACCGAGGCGGTGATTGAAAATCTGTCGGCGGCCGGGGTGCGGGGCTATGATTGCGCCAGCGGTTTCGAGATTGATCTGATCCGCCGCCTGGCCCCGGATGCGGCCATTCACTACAACAACCCGGTGCGGTCGCGCCAGGAAATCGCCTATGCGGTTGCGCAAGGGGTGACCAGCTACAGCGTTGATTCGGCGTCTGAACTGGCCAAGCTGATCGAGATGGTGCCGTCTGAGGGCACCGAGATTTCGGTGCGCTTCAAGCTGCCGGTGGCCGGGGCGGCCTATAACTTTGGGGCGAAATTCGGGGCCACGTCCGAGCTGGCGACCGAGCTGTTGAAATCGGTGGCTGCGGCCGGCTTCATCCCCTCGATCACCTTTCACCCCGGCACGCAATGCACCGACCCCGCCGCATGGGAGGCCTATATTCGTGCGGCTGCCGAGATTGCAACGCGCGCGGGCGTTTCGATTGCGCGGCTGAATGTGGGGGGCGGGTTCCCCAGCCATCGTCTGACGGGCGTGGTGCCGCAACTGGAACAGACGTTTCAATTGATTGACCGCGTGGCGGGCGAGGCCTTTGGCGACAACCGGCCGCTGCTGATTTGTGAACCGGGACGGGCCATGTGTGGCGATGCCTTTACGCTGGCCGCGCAGGTCAAAGCGCTGCGCGATGGCGAGCATGTGTTCCTGAATGACGGTGTTTATGGCACGATGACGGAATTGCCCCTGATCGGGGTGATCGACCGGATGGAGGTTGTGTCGCCCGAGGGAGAGCCGCGCCGGGGCGATTTGGTGCCGCGCGTGGTTTTTGGCCCCACCTGCGATTCGGTGGATCGGCTGCCGGGCGAGATCCCGATGCCCAGCGATCTGGCCGAGGGCGATTATGTGATCGTGCATGGCATGGGGGCCTATTCGGTGGTCACCAACTCGCGCTTTAACGGTTTTGGCGATGTGTCGATTGCCACGGTTCTCAGCCAGCGGGTCTGACGCTGCCCGACTGACCGAAAAATCTGCTGTGTTTTGCGCCCCCGGCTGGACTTCGCCCGCCGGGGGCGTAGCTTTTTGGGCAGCAGGGCAAGGAGATACCAATGGCAGATGGCGCGAAATTCGGGCGGGCGCAGCCTGCGGGGCGGCGTGAGGATGCCCGGTTTCTGACCGGCACGGGCCGCTATGTGGATGACATTGCCCCGGCCGGGGCGCTGCATGCGGTTTTTCTGCGTTCGACCATGGCGCATGGCCGGATTGTGGCGCTGGATCTGGATGCGGCGCGGGCTGTGCCGGGGGTGCGTCTGGTGCTGGATGCCGAGGCGCTGGAGGCGCTGGGTGTGACGCTGGGGATGAAAGGCGCGCGGCTGAAGTTGCGCGATGGCACTTTGGGTGCGGGGCCCGAGCGCCCGGTTCTGGCGCGCGGGGCCGTGCGCCATGTGGGCGAGGCGGTGGCGGTGGTGGTGGCCGAAACGCTGGCGGCGGCCAAGGATGGCGCCGAGGCGATCTGGCTGGATATCGACGAAACCCCGGTGGCGCTGAATCTGGCCCCGGATCCGGCCCCGGCTGGTGCGGCGATTCACCCCGAGGCGCCGGGCAATCTGGCCTATGACTGGCAGATCGGCGATGCCGCCGCCACCGAGGCCGCCTTTGGCGCGGCAGCGCATCGGGTGGCCCTGGAGGTGGCGCATAACCGGATCATCGTGAACCCGATGGAGCCGCGCGGCTGTTTCGCCGAATGGGATGGCGCGCGCCTGCATCTGTGCGTGAACGGGCAGGGCGTGTGGAACCAGCGCAATGAAACGGCGCGGATGCTGGGCCTGCCGCGTGAGGCGGTGCGGGTGACCAACCCCGATGTCGGGGGCGGGTTCGGGATGAAGGCGATGACCTATCCCGAATATATCGTGGTGGCGGCCGCGGCGCGGGCCTTGGGCCGCCCGGTGCGCTGGATGGCCGAGCGCACGGAATCGATGCTGAGCGACAATGCCGGGCGCGATCTGGTGGCGCGGGCCGAACTGGCCTTTGACGCCGATCACCGGATCACGGGGTATCGCGTTAATCTTGTCTCCAATCTTGGGGCCTATAACTCGCAATTCGGGCAACCCATCCAGTCAGAGTTGTTTTCCAAGGTGTTGACGGGCATTTACGATATTCAGGCGGCGCATTTGCGGGCTGTGGGGGTTTATACCAACACGGCGCCCGTCGATGCCTATCGCGGGGCCGGGCGGCCCGAGGCGATCTTGACGATCGAGCGCGCGATGGATGAGGCCGCGCGGGTGCTGGGCGTTGACCCCTTTGTGCTGCGTGAGCGCAATGCCATCCGGCAGTTTCCCTATCGCACCGTGGTGGGCGAGGTGATTGACGTCGGCGATTTCCCAAGGGTGCTGGCGGCGGCGCGGGCGCGGGCCGATGTGGCGGGCTTTGCTGCGCGGCGGGCCGACAGTGCCGCGCGGGGGCGGCTGCGGGGCCTTGGGCTGGCGGCCTATATCGAATGCATTCTGGGCGATCAAAGCGAAACCGCGCGGCTGGTGCTGGAGCCAGGTGGCGGGGCCACGCTGTATGTGGGCACACAGTCGAACGGGCAGGGCCATGAAACGGTCTATGCCCGGATGGTGGCGGCGCGCACGGGGCTGGAGGAGGCGCAGGTGCGGATCGTGCAGGGCGATTCCGATGCCATTCCCAGTGGCGGTGGCACCGGCGGCTCTCGGTCGGTGACGGTGCAGGGCACGGCGATGACGGCCACGATGGATGCGATGTTGGCGGGATTTGCCCAATTTCTGTCAGAAGACTGGGGTATCGATGATGTGACGTTCGATGGCCTTGCCTTTGGCGCGGCAGGCACCAATCATCGTCTGACATTGGCCGAGGCGGCCGATTTGGCGCGGAACAAGGGGAAGGCAGAGTTGCTGGACACAAGCCGCAGGATCACCCTGGACGGGCGGAGTTTTCCGAACGGCGCCCATGTGGCCGAGGTGGAGATTGACCCCGAAACCGGGGCGCTGACGCTGGAACGCTATACGGTTGTGGATGATTTCGGCACGCTGATTGCGCCGGAACTGGCCATCGGTCAGGTGCATGGCGGGGTGATGCAGGGCTTTGGTCAGGCGGTGACCGAAGTGGCAGTGCATGATGCCAACGGGCAGCTGCTCACGGCGAGTTTCATGGACTATGCGATGCCACGCGCCGATGATCTGTGTCAGATCGACATTTCCTTTGAACCGGTGCCTTCGGTCATGAACCCCCTTGGAATGAAAGGCTGTGGTGAAGCAGGCACCGTGGGTGCGTTGGGCGCGGTCTCGAATGCTGTGCGCGATGCCTTGGCCCCTGCGGGGGTGAAAAAGGTGGACATGCCCTTCACCCCCGCGCGGGTGTGGCAATGGTTGCAGGAGGCCCAAAACGGCACTGATTGACCGCATAGGCCGGTGGTTCCGCCGCCATCCGGTGGTGGCCACCGAAGGCTCGGCCCCCGACGCGGTGCGCCGGGGGCCAGTTGATTTGGTTGTGATTCTGGATGGCACGATGTCCAGCCTGGAGCCGGGGCAGGAAACCAATGCCGGCCTGACCTTTCGGCTGCTGTCAGGAGAGGGGCCGGGGCCGGGGCGGCGCGTCTATTATGAACCGGGCCTGCAATGGGAAGGGTGGCGCAACTGGACGGATGTGGCGGTGGGGCGCGGGATCAACCGCCAGATCCGCCGCGCCTATGGCTGGCTGGCCAGCCGCTATCGCCCCGGCGACCGGATCTTTCTGCTGGGCTATTCGCGGGGGGCCTATGCGGTGCGGTCTTTGGCCGGGGTGATTGATCGGCTGGGCCTGCTGCGCGCCGATCAGGCGACAGAACGGAATATCACACAGGCCTATCGGCATTATCAGCAAGGCGGCGACAGCCATGGCGCGCGGGCCTTTTCCTATCGTCGCTGCCATCTGAACGTCGAGATCGAGATGGTGGGCGTTTGGGATACGGTCAAGGCGCTGGGCTGGCGGGTGCCGGGGCTGTGGATGCTGACCGAGAAATCGCATGCCTTTCACAATCACCATCTGGGGCGCGCGATCCGGCATGGCTTTCACGCGCTGGCCTATGACGAAACGCGGGTGATGTTTGAACCCGTGCTGTGGGATTGCCCCGAGGGATGGGAGGGCAATGTCGAACAGGTGTGGTTCCGGGGGGCCCATGCGGATGTGGGCGGCCATATCGGTGGGTTCGCCGCCGCCCGGCCGCTGGCCAATGTGCCCTTGGTGTGGATGCTGGAACGGGCCGAGGCCTGCGGGCTGGCGCTGCCGGTGGGCTGGCGGGGGCGCTTTCCGTGCGATGCAACCGCGCCGATGGTGGGCACATGGCGGTCCTGGGGGCGGTTGTTCCTGTTGCGCCGGCATCGCCGTGTCGGGCGTGATCGCAGCGAAAAGCTGCATCCTTCGGTGCAAGAACGCCAGAGCCGCCTGGCGCCCCTGGCTTCGGCCTTGCGCCGCGTGCGGGTTCGGGGTTCTGTCTAGCCACCCCGATGCGCAGGAGATGCCATGCCCCGCCCCGTCACACTTGCCGCCACGCAATTCGCCTGTTCGTGGGATTTGCCCGCCAACCTTGCCTCGGCCGAACGGGTGATCCGCGCGGCGGCCGCCCAAGGCGCGCAGATCGTTCTGGTGCAGGAATTGTTCGCAACGCCCTATTTCTGCATCACCCAGCGGCCCGAATTTTTCGCCCATGCCCTGCCGTTTGAAGGCAACCCGATCATCGCGCGCTTTGCCGATCTGGCGCGGGAATTGGGCGTGGTGCTGCCCTGTTCCTATTTTGAAAAGGCGGGGCAAGTGCATTTCAACTCGGTCGCGATGATTGATGCCGATGGCCGGGTGCTGGGCAATTACCGCAAAAGCCACATTCCGCAGGGCCCGGGATATGAGGAAAAGTTCTACTTTTCGCCCGGCGATACCGGCTTTCGCGTGTGGGAGACGGCCTATGGCACCGTTGGTTTGGCGATCTGCTGGGATCAGTGGTTTCCCGAAACGGCGCGGGTTCTGGCGCTGAAGGGGGCCGAGGTGTTGCTGTATCCGACGGCCATCGGGTCAGAGCCGCCAAGCCCCGGATATGACAGCCAAAAACACTGGGAGATGGTGATGCGTGGCCATGCGGCGGCCAATATCCTGCCGGTGGTCGCATCAAACCGCATCGGCCGCGAGGTGGCGCCCGAGGGGGTTGAGGTCAGCTTTTACGGGTCAAGCTTTATTGCTGATTGTCAGGGGCTGGTGCTGGCCCAGGCGGGGCGGGCGGCGGAAGAGGTGCTGGTGGCCACTGTCGATCTGGACGCCACGGCCGCATTGCGCCGCAGTTGGGGCGTGTTCCGGGATCGGCGGGTTGATCTTTATGGCGCGCTGACCCGACTGGAGGGCACGGTCTGATTGCCGATGTGAAAGGGGGCCGCACCGGAAGGTGCAGCCCCATGGTTTTTCACAGGCCTGCCCGCAGCTTAGCGGTGGCGCACATCGACATAGTCGCGCTTTGCCTCGCCCACATAAAGCTGACGCGGGCGACCGATTTTCTGGTTTTTCTCGCCGATCATTTCCTTCCACTGCGAGATCCAGCCGACGGTGCGCGACAGCGCGAAGATCGGCGTGAACATCGAGGTCGGGAAGCCCATGGCATCCAGAATGATGCCCGAGTAGAAATCGACATTGGGATAGAGCTTTTTCGAGACGAAATAGTCATCTTCCAGAGCGATCCGCTCCAGCTCTTTGGCGACTTGCAGGGTGGGGTTGTTGTCGATGCCCAAAAGGCCCAACACCTCATCCGCGGATTCCTTCATCACCTTGGCGCGCGGATCAAAGTTCTTGTACACGCGGTGGCCAAAGCCCATCAGGCGGAACGGATCGTCCTTGTCCTTGGCGCGGGCAATGTATTCGGGAATACGGTCAACGGTGCCAATTTCGCGCAGCATTTCAAGGCAGGCTTGATTGGCGCCGCCATGGGCCGGGCCCCAGAGGCAGGCAATGCCAGCGGCGATACAGGCAAAGGGGTTGGCCCCCGACGAGCCCGCCAGACGCACGGTCGAGGTTGAGGCGTTCTGTTCATGATCGGCATGCAGCATCATGATCCGGTCCATGGCTTTTTCCAGGATCGGGTTCACGACATATTCTTCGGCCGGAACCGAGAAGCACATGTGCAGGAAGTTGCCCGCATAGCTGTGCGCATTCTTGGGATAAACGAAGGGCTGGCCGATGGAATATTTATAGGCCATCGCGGCAATGGTCGGCAGTTTGGCGATCATGCGGATGGCCGAGACTTCGCGGTGCCACGGATCGTTGATATCCAGCGAGTCGTGATAGAAGGCCGACATTGCGCCAACCACGCCCACCATGGTTGCCATCGGGTGGCTGTCGCGGCGGAAGCCGCGGAAGAAGTTGTGCATCTGTTCGTGCACCATGGTGTGACGGGTCACACGGCTTTCGAAATCAGACATCTGGGTGGCGGTCGGCAGTTCGCCATACAGCAGCAGGAAGCACAGTTCCAGGAAGTGCGAATGCTCGGCCAGTTGGTCGATCGGATAACCGCGATGCAGCAATTCGCCCACATCGCCGTCGATATAGGTGATGGCGCTTTCGCAGGCGGCCGTCGAGGTAAAGCCCGGATCAAAGGTGAAGACATCCGCCTCGGCATAAAGTTTGCGGATATCAAGCACATCCGGGCCAAGGGTGGGGGAGTGGACGGGCAGGTCGTAGGTCTTGCCATCCAGCGTCAGGGTTGCAGTCTTTTTCGTCTCGGCCATCTCTCACTTCCCTCTCTCTGGCCCCTGCAGGGCCCTGTTGGTGGGCCGCGCCCGCGAAAGGCGGAAGCGGCAGAGCCAGCATGCGGCGGACGCGGGCCGTCAGGCCGCTGCGTCTGTCAACCGCGCAATCGTTTCGTCCTGACCGATGACCAGCATCATGTCATAGACGCTAGGGGTTGCCGTGCGCCCCGCAAGGGCCGTGCGCAGGGGCGCGGCCAGCTTACCAAATCCGATCCCGTGGGCCGCGGCAATTTCATTCAGGATGGACTCTAAATCAGCCTTCGTCCAGCTAGCACTTTGCAGGCGCGGCGTCAATTCTTTCAGTATACCACGGGATACCGGATCAAGCGCCTTGGCCGCGGCCTCATCCGCGACGACGGGCCGTGAAATCAGCGCAAAATGAGCCTTATCAATCAGTTCCGGGAAAGTCTTGGCCCGGTCCTTGACGCAATAGAGGCTGCGCGACAGGAGGTCGCGCTGCCCCTGCGTCAGGGCTGGGCGGCTGGCGGCCTTTAGATAGCCCTCAAGTTCATGCAGCAGTGCAGCATCGTCGCTGCGCGCGATATGCCAGCCGCAGGTCGCCTCAAGTTTCTTGAAATCGAGTCGCGCGGGGCTGCGGCCGATGCCCTCAAGGCTGAACATCGCCTTGGCCTCATCGCTGGTGAACAATTCGGCATCCCCACTGGCCCAGCCCAGGCGCGTCAGATAGTTGCGCATCCCCGCCGCCGGGTATCCCTGCGCCTGATAGTCGCCCACCGCCGTGGCGCCGTGGCGTTTCGACAGTTTCTTGCCGTCAGGCCCATGGATCAGCGGGATATGCGCCCAGACGGGAACGGCCCAGCCCATCGCCTGATAGACCATGGTCTGACGCGCGGCATTGTTCAGGTGATCATCACCGCGAATGACATGGGTCACGCCCATGTCATGGTCATCAACCACAACGGCCAGCATATAGGTGGGGGTGCCATCAGAGCGCAGGACAATCATGTCATCCAGTTGATCGTTGCCAAAGGTTACCGTTCCCTGAACGGAATCCTCGATCACGGTCTGGCCGCTGCGCGGGGCCTTCATGCGGATGGCATAGGGGGCATCGGGATGGGTGGCGGGATCTGCGTCGCGCCACGGGCTTTGGAACACCGCATAGCTTGCGCCCTTGGACTCTTGCTCGGCCCGGAAGGCGGCGATTTCTTCGGGTGTGGCAAAGCATTTGTAGGCCGTGCCGCGGGCCAGCATGTCATGCGCCACCTCGGCGTGGCGGTCTTTGCGGGCAAACTGGCTGACGGCCTCGCCATCCCAGTCAAGACCCAGCCAGGTCAGGCCCTGCAAAATGGCCGCCGTCGCCTCGGGGGTCGAGCGTTCGCGGTCGGTATCTTCGATGCGCAGCAGGAACTTGCCGCCGCGCCCGCGTGCAAACAGCCAGTTGAACAGCGCCGTCCGGGCCCCGCCGATATGCAGATAGCCAGTGGGCGAGGGAGCGAAGCGGGTGACGATGTCAGTCATGGGCGACATTAACCTTTCGGAAACCAGTGCAGCGGATGCTTGGGGCGGTTCTAGGGCTTGGAAGCACGGGAAACAAGGTGGCGGTCCAGTTGACCCCGATGGTTGCGGTGATGATGCGCCCGTTGCACTCCCTTGCAGCGGGGCGCAATGCGCTGTTTCCCTGGGTGCCGCTGACCATGGGCTGTGCCGTGGCGGTCTGGTTCTCCTTGGCGCAAGAGCCTGGGGCGATCAGCTATGCGGTCGCGGGGGGGATCTGTCTGCTGGCGGTGCTGGTTCTGTTGCGCGGGCCGGAACTGGCGCATCCTTTGGCCGCTGCGGCTTTGTGTCTGGCGCTGGCGTGGTTGGCCTGCGGGCTGCGGCTGTGGTCGGTTGCGGCCCCGATGCTGGAGTTTCGGTATTATGGCCCGGTCACGGGACGCGTGGTTGAGATTGACCGCAGCCAGACCGATGCCATCCGCATCACGCTGGATCAAGTCTGGCTTGACCGCGTCAGGCCCGAGCGAAGGCCGGACAGGGTGCGGGTGTCGTTGCGTGGCCCGCTGCCGGGCCATGTGCCGCGCCCCGGCGAGGTGGTGATGGTCACCGCCCATCTGGCCGCGCCCGACGGTGCGGTTGAACCGGGGGCCTTTGACTTTCGCCGCATGGCGTTTTTCGCCCGTCTGGGGGCCGTCGGGTACAGCACGACGCCGGTGATGCTGTGGGCCCCGCCTGAAACGGGCGCCCGGCCGATTGACCGGCTGCGCAGCCATCTGTCCGGGGCGATGATGGCCGCAATGCCCAGTCAGGCCGGGGCCTTTGCCGCAGGGGCCATGACAGGCGACCGGTCGGGCATCACGCAAGAGACCGTGCAGGCCTTGCGCGATTCGTCGCTGGCGCATCTTCTGGCGATTTCGGGGATGAACCTGGCCTTTCTGATCGGCTTTGTCTTCGCGCTGATCCGCTATGGCGTGGCCCTGATCCCGTGGCTGGCGCTGCGGGTGAACAGCAAAAAGGTGGCGGCGGTCGCCTCGCTGGGCGTGGCTGCGTTTTATCTGGCCCTGTCGGGGGCCAATGTGGCGACCGAGCGCGCCTTTATCATGGTCAGCGTGATGTTGGGGGCCGTGCTGTTGGACCGCAAGGCCCTGACGCTGCGGTCGGTGGCGATTGCCGGCGTGATCTTGCTGCTGTGGAAGCCCGAGACGATGCTTGAACCGGGGTTCCAGATGTCGTTCGCGGCCACGATTGCGCTGATTGCCGGCTTTCGCGAGATGGATAAGTTTGTGCTGGTCGGGAAATTGCCGGCTTGGGTGCGGCCTGTCTTTACGCTGATTTTGTCCAGTCTGATCGGGGGCTTGGCGACGGCACCCTATGCGGCGGCGCATTTCAACCGGTTTGCCGATTACGGCCTGATTGCCAATCTGCTGACGGTTCCGGTGATGGGGGCCGTGGTGATGCCTGCGGGGGCGGTTGCGGCGCTGCTGGCGCCCTTGGGGCTGGCGGCCTTGCCACTGTGGGTGATGGAGAAGGGCGCGGCCTGGATCTTGATGATCGCGCATTGGGTGGCGGGGTGGGAGGGATCGGTCACGGCCATTCCCTCACCCGTTCCGGGCGTTCTGACGCTGATCACCTTTGCGGGCGCGGGGCTGATCCTGTGGCGCGGTTGGTGGCGCGGACTTGCCGCTGGCCCGATGCTGGCGGCTTTGGTGCTGTGGGGCTGGGGCGGGCGCCCGGATGTTCTGATTTCGGCCGATGGGGCGCTGGTTGGGGTGTTGGGCCCCGAAGGGCGGGTGTTGTCGGCGCCCAAAGGCGCGGGCTTTGCCGCGCGCAACTGGCTGGAAAATGACGGCGATCTGGTGGCGCAGGCGCTGGCCGCGGCACGTCCGGGCATGGACGGAGAGGAGGGGGCACGCCTGTTTCGGGTGGGTGCGCTGACAGGGATGGCGCTGAAGGGGCGCGGCGCGGTGGATCGGGTGGCCGAGGCCTGCGCGCAGGTTGATCTGGTGGTCATCCCTGCCGAAGTGTCGGCCCGCCCGGATGGGTGTTTGCTGCTGGACAAAACCCGTTTGCAAGACACCGGGGCCTTGGCGCTGTATCTGCGCAAGGGTGGCATTACGATAAAGGCCACCAAAGATGAGGCCAGGCGCTGGTCAGCGCCCCAACAGCACAAGGCGCTGCCGCAGATTGCCGCGGTGATGGATCTGGCGGCCCGTCAGTAACTGCGGATCAACCCGACAAGGCGGCCTTGCACCTTGACCAGATGGTCGGGGAAGACGCGGGTTTCATAGGCTGGGTTGGCCGCCTCCAGCGCGATCATGCTGCCTTTGCGCCGAAAGCGTTTCAGCGTGGCTTCGCTTTCTTCCACCAGGGCCACGACAATATCGCCATTGTCGGCGGTGGTCTGTTCCCGGATCACCACAATGTCGCCATCGTTGATCCCGGCCTCGATCATCGAGTCGCCCTTGACCTCAAGCGCGTAGTGATTGCCCCGGCCCGACAGCATCGACCCCGGCACGGCGACATGGTGGCTGACCTCGGAAATTGCCTCGATCGGGACACCGGCGGCGATCCGGCCCATGACGGGCAGTTCCATGGCATGCACCGCCTCAACCACCATGGCGCCACGGGGCGGGCCTGGGGGCGTGGCGGGTTTGTCGCCCGCAATCACCTTGGGGGTAAAGCCGCCCGACGTATAACCGGGCTTTTCCATCGCATCTGGCAGTTTGATGATTTCCAGGGCCCGGGCGCGGTGGGCAAGGCGGCGGATAAAGCCCCGCTCCTCCAGCGCGGTGATCAGGCGGTGGATGCCGGATTTCGACCGCAGGTCGAGCGCATCTTTCATTTCGTCGAAAGAGGGGGGGACACCGTCACGATCCATCCGTTGCTTGATGAAATCCAGCAGTTCCAACTGTTTGCGCGTCAGCATTCCGGCCCCCATGTCCATCGTGTTGATATAATGTTCTGCCCGTGTTCCTGTTTTGTGTCAAGGCAAAAACGAATCATTCCCTAGATTGGCAAATAGGCCACTTCGGTTCCTGCGGGGCGGGCGGGATCATGGATCGGGCGGATCAAAAGGGCGTCGGCTGCGGCCAGCACGGTCAGCAGCGAGCTGTCCTGGCGGTCATCGGCCGTGATGCCCGGCAGGCCTGGGCCAGGGTGCAGGCGCGCGCGCATATAGTGGGTGCGGGGACCATTGGCCCCAACCGGCGCGGCCAGAACGGCGCGGCGGGGTTGGGCGGCCAGGGCCTGAGCGGGCAGGCCCAGCATCTTGCGGATCATGGGCAGCACGAAAAGATGGGCGCAGACGATGGACGAGACCGGGTTGCCGGGCAGGCCCAGCAGCGCAGCCCCCCCCATGCGGCCCGCCATCAGCGGCTTGCCGGGGCGCATCGCGATTTTCCAGAATTTGCGATCAAGACCAAGGCCTTGGGCCACCTTTGCCACCAGATCATGGTCACCGACCGAGGCCCCGCCCGTGGTGATGATCAGATCTGCGCCAGCGGCCAGCGCAAACACGGTGCGCAAAGACGCCTCGGTGTCACGCGCGATGGGAAGCAGACGCAGCTCGGCCCCTTCGGCCTCACACATTGATTTCAGGGCGAAAGAGTTGGAGGCAATGATCTGGTCGGGGCCGGGGCTTTCGCCGGGCATCACCAACTCGTCGCCCGTCGCAATCAGCGCCACCACGGGGCGGCGGGTCACGGGCACGGTGGGGTGGTTCATCGCGGCCAGCAGGGCCAGATCGGCGGGGCGCAGACGGCGGGGGCCAAGGGCATAGCCCGCGGCGAAATCCTGGCCTGCGGGGCGGATATGAGTGCTGTCATCGGCTGCGGGCTTGATGGTGATCTGATCGCCCGTGCGGATGACATCTTCCTGAATGATCACGCGCGTGGCGCCCGTGGGCAGGGGTGCGCCGGTAAAGATGCGCAGGGCCTGACCGGGCTGCAACTGGCCTGCCCATTGATGGCCCGCCCCCGCCTCGCCGACCACAAGAAAGCTGTCGCCCGCCGCAGGGGTGCCACTCACGGCATAGCCATCCATGGCCGAGGCATCGAAGGGCGGCTGCGCGCGGCTGGCCACTGCCGGGGCGGGCATGAACCGGCCTGCGCATTGGCCCAAGGGTATCGGTTCGACTGGCAGGCTTTCCACCAGCGCAAGGCAATGGGTCAGGGCCTCATCAACCGAGATCATGGCGTGGGGGCCTCGGGGGCCTCAAACCGGCCGGATTTGCCGCCCTCTTTCAGCACAAGGCGGATGCCCTCGATCCGCATCGATTTTTCGACAGCCTTGACCATGTCATAGATGGTCAGGCACGCCACGGAAACAGCCGTCAGCGCCTCCATCTCGACACCGGTCTGGCCGCCGGTCTTGACGGTGGCCTGCACCACAATGCCGGGCAGGCTTGGGTCGGGCGTCAGGTCAAGCGCGACCTTGGTGATCGGCAGGGGGTGGCACAGCGGGATCAGATCGGCGGTTTTCTTGGCGCCCATGATGCCCGCCAGACGGGCAATGCCCAGAACATCGCCCTTTTTCGCCTGGCCCGAGGTGATCAGCGCCAGCGTGGCTGCGGACATCACCACACTGCCACGGGCGACCGCTACGCGGGCGGTGACGGGCTTTTCGGAAACATCGACCATATGGGCATGGCCCTGGCCGTCGAAATGCGTCAGTCCGGTCATGCTTTGCCCTTTTGTCAGATGCCGCCCTGTGCGGTCAGTGGCCGCGACAGCAAGGCGCGGGTGGCGGCGGCGACGTCATCTTGCCGCATCAGGCTTTCGCCGATCAGGAAGCAACGCGCCCCGTATTGGGCCATATCGGCCAGATCATCGGGGGTGAACAGCCCCGATTCCGAGATGATCAGTCGGTCTTCGGGCACGCGGCGGGCCAGATCGCGGGTGGTGTCGAGGGTGACGTTGAAGTTGTGCAGATTGCGGTTGTTGATGCCGATCAGCGGCGATTTCAGCCGGGTTGCGCGGTCCAGTTCTTCGCGGTCATGGACCTCGATCAGCACATCCATGTCCCAGCCAAAGGCCGCGGCTTCCAGTTCGGCGGCCTGCGTGTCGGACAGCGAGGCCATGATGATCAGGATGCAATCGGCAGACAGCGCCCGCGCCTCGGCCACCTGATAGGGATCGTAAAGAAAATCCTTGCGCAGGCAGGGCAGTTTGGTGGCGTCATGCGCCTGGGTCAGAAATTCATCGGCCCCTTGAAAACTGGGCGTGTCGGTCAGGACCGACAGGCAGGTGGCGCCACCGTCTTCATAGGCGCGGGCAAGCGCCGGCGGATCGAAATCGGGCCGGATCAGGCCCTTGGAGGGGCTGGCTTTCTTGATTTCGGCAATCAGGCCATAGCCCGAGGCGGCCGCGGCGGACAGCGCCTTGGCAAAGCCACGCGGGGCAGGGGCGGCGCGGGCGGCATCTTCCACATCCGCCAGCGAGCGGGCGGCCTTGCGGGTGGCGACCTCTTCGAGTTTGTAGGTTTTGATGCGGTCGAGAATGGTCGGCATGGGCTGTTCCTGGCTGCGGCGGTGGGCCGGGGTGTCACATCCGGGCAAGGGGGTGGGCATATTGGCCCGGTCCGTGGGATATCTGGTCCAAGGTAAGGGCTTGGCTGGCTTTGGTCTAGCCCGAGCAGGGGGGGAAGGAAAGGGCGTCAGGTCGTCCAGTCTATGGGGCTTTGGTGGTGGGTTTGCAGCCATGTGTTGATCTGGCTGAACGGGCGAGATCCGAAAAAACCGCGATAGGCCGACAGGGGCGACGGATGCGGGGTTTCAAGAAAGAGGTGGCCATCACGCGGAAGGCGCGCGCAAAGTTTTTGTGCGGGCCCGCCCCAGAGCAGAAATGCCCGGGGGCCATCATGGGCGGTGGCGTGCAGGATCTGGCGGATCAGGGGCGCCCAGCCAAGGGTCTTGTGGCCATGCGCCTGGCCCACGGGCACGGTCAGAACGGTGTTGAGGAGTAACACCCCCTGCCGCGCCCAGCCCGACAAATCGCCGCACGATGTGGGCTGGCCGGTATCGGCGGCGACTTCGGTCAGGATGTTTTTCAGGGAATCGCGGGGGGGCGTGCCGGGTGGAAAGGAAAAGGCCAGCCCGGTGGCTCGGCCCCGGGTGGGATAGGGGTCTTGGCCCAGGATCACGACCCGCACGCGGTTGCGCGGCGTCAGGTGCAGGGCGCGGAAGATCTGGTCTGGGGCGGGTTGCCAGTCGGGCAGGGCGGCCAATCTGGCCCAAAGCGCGGGCCAGGTGTCATGGAAAAACGGCAGATCACCCCATGAGGCGGGCGGTTCGGGGCGCTGCATGGCCCCTTACGCGTTGGTCAGGCGGGCCAGTGCCGTGACCTTGGCCTTGGCAGCCCCGGAATCGATGCTGGCGCGCGCCATCTCTACGCCTTCGCGCAGATGGGCGGCCTTGTCCGCGACCACAAGTGCGGCGGCTGCATTCAGCAGCACGGCATCGCGATAGGCCCCGGTTTCGCCATCCAGCAGGGCGCGGAAGGCTTGGGCGTTTTCGGCCGGGCTGCCGCCCATGATCTTTTCGAACGGATGGTAGGGCAGCCCCGCATCTTCGGGATGCAGGGTGAATTCACGCACGGCCCCGTGTTCGACTGCGGCCACCTTGGTGGGGGCGGCGATCGAAATCTCATCGGTGCCGTCGCCGCCATGGACAAGCCAGGCCTTGATGGTGCCAAGGGCCAGCAGGGTTTCGGCCATGGGGCGGATCAGCGCGTCACTGAAGGCGCCGGTCAGCTGGCGGCGCACCCCGGCGGGGTTGGTCAGCGGGCCAAGGATGTTGAAAATGGTGCGGGTGCCCAGTTCCTGCCGCACCGGCATGACATGGCGGGTGGCCGGGTGGTGCATCGGGGCCATCATAAAGCCGATCCCGGCCTCGGCCAGGCATTTTTCCACCACGTCGGGGCCAACCATGACGTTCAGGCCCATTTCGGTCAGCGCATCGGCAGCCCCCGATTTGGACGACAGGTTGCGGTTGCCATGTTTGGCCACGACCACCCCCGCGCCGGCGACAACAAAGGCGGTCGCGGTCGAGATGTTCAGCGTGCCCTTGCCATCGCCCCCGGTGCCGACGATGTCCATCGCGCCTTCGGGCGCGCGCACGGGGTTGCATTTGGCGCGCATGGCGCTGGCGGCTGCGGCATATTCATCGACGGTTTCGCCGCGAGTGCGCAGCGCCATCAGAAAGCCCCCCATCTGCGCGGGCGTGCCTTGGCCTTCGAACAGCGCGGCAAAGGCGGTATCGGCCTCGGCGCGGGTCAGGGGGCGGGTGGCTGCGATCCCGATCAGGGGCTTTAGAATATCGCTCATGCGGTGACCTTTACCTCGGCTTCTTCTAGAAAATTGCGCAGCAACTGGTGGCCATGTTCGCTGGCGATGCTTTCGGGGTGGAACTGCACGCCCTCGATCAGGGCGGATTTGTGCCGCAGGCCCATGATGGTGCCATCTTCCAGCCAGGCCGTGACCTCAAGGCAATCGGGCAGGGTCGCGCGCTCGACGATCAGCGAATGGTAGCGGGTGGCAAGGAAGGGCGAGGGCAGGCCGCGGAACATGCCTTTGCCCGAATGATGCATCGTGCCCATCTTGCCGTGAACGATCTCGTGGCAGCGAATGACCTTGCCGCCGAACGCCTCGCCAATGGTCTGGTGGCCAAGGCACACCCCCATCAGGGGGATCTTGGCCTCATAGGCGGCGGTGGTCAGCGGCAGGCAGATACCGGCCTGGGCCGGATCACAGGGGCCTGGCGACAGGATGATGGCCTGTGGCTTCATGGCCAGCACATCCTGCACATTCAGCGCATCATTCCGGCGCACGACGACATCCGCGCCCAGTTCGCCAAAGTAATGAACAAGGTTGTAGGTAAAGCTGTCGTAGTTGTCGATCAGAAGCAGCATCTTGCTTGGACCCGCCTTATAGGGGATGAAGCCCTTGTCGGGCCGCGTTATACATGGTCAGACCGGAAAAGGGGCGTCAAGGCCGAAAGGCAATGACTGTCTGCGAGAAGGGGGTTGTCGTTGGCTGGGTTTATCAGGGGTATCCTTTGGGGCAGTGTCGTTGCCGTGGGTGGATTGGTTGTGGTGTCGCAGGTGTTGCCGCCATCGCCTTTGGGGCAAGACGATCAGCCGACTGCCGAGGTTGCAAACCTGCCGACCGCACCCGACAGCGGGGCAGAGCCTGCCGCGCCGCCTGCGCCAAACCCCGCACCCGCAGGTGAACCCACGGATGTGCCCGACCCGGTGGCCAGCCTTGATCCGCCGCAGGTGGACGATGCGGCCCCCGCCGCACAGGCGGTAGAGCCGCCTCAAGCCGTTGCACCCGAACCGCAGGTGGCCGAAGCCGTGGCGCCTGAAACCCCGGCCGCGGCGACGATGGCCGAGCCTGCCGGGGCGGATGCCGCGGCTGTGCCGCCCATGCCTGCGCAAGAGGCCCCGGTTCCGCCGCCCAGTTTGGCGCCCGAAACCGAACTGGCCGACAGCGTCCAGCCCGATGCGGATGCGGGTGGCGTGCCGGCATTGGTCAGCGATGTGCCGCAGGCGTCTCCTCCGGCCCCGCCCAGCGGGCCAGCCGCAGAATCGGCCCCGGCGATGGCTGAACTGCCGCCTCCGCCTCCGCCTCCGCCTCCGCTGACCCCGGTCGAAGAAGCCTTGCTGCAACCCTCGGCCGAGGCAAGCCCCGCCGCGACAAGCCCAACCCCGACCACGCCCGTTGCGCCCACAGAAAGCCGCGTGCCGCCCGCCCCCGGCCTGTCTGATACCGCCGAAGGGGTGATCACCGGCCGTCTGCCGCGCATCGGGGATGCGCCCCAGACCCAGCCCGAACCGGTGGCCGAGGCCGATCCGGCCTATGATCCGGCGCAGGATGAAAGCCTGCCGCCCTTGCAACGCTATGCCCGTGCCTTTGACAACCCCGACCAGAAGCCGCTGTTCGCGATCTTGCTGCAAGACACCGGGGCCGATGTGAATCGGGCCGAATTGGCGGCGATGGATCTGCCGTTGACGGTGGTGATTGATCCACTTGCCGAAGGCGCGGCCGATCGAGCCGCGATCTGGCGCGCGGCGGGGCAAGAGGTGGTCTTGTCGGCCGAGGGCCTGCCAGAAGGGGCGACGCCGGGCGATCTGGAGCAGATCTTTCAGGCGTTGGCCTCGCGTTTGCCGCAATCTGTGGCGGTGATTGATGGCACGGGCAGCGATTTTCAGAACAACCGGATTGTTGCCGCGCAGATCGTGCCGATTCTGGCCGAGCAAGGCCGGGGCCTGGTGACCTTTGATCAGGGCCTGAATGCCGCTGATCAGGTGGCCCGGCGAGAGGGGCTTGCCGCTGTCACGGTGTTCCGCCGCTTTGATCTGGACAATGCCAGCGGCCCGGCTGTGAAGCGGTATCTGGATCGCGCGGTGTTCAAGGCCGCGCAAGAAGGCAAAGTGGTGGTGATCGGCGAGTTGCGCCCCGAAACGGTGGCGGGCCTGTTGGAATGGTCGATCGAAGGCCGGGCCTCGACCGTGGCCATCGCCCCGATTTCGGCTTTGCTGACGCCCTGAGGGGCGGTTTCAGGGCGCGTTGGTGCTTTGGTTAGGCGGGCGCCCTAGACGGCCATGGGGCGCAACCGCCCCAGCACGGCGCGCAAGATCAGCAGGCTGCCCATGCCGAAAGGCGCGGCCAGTTCATAGCTGAGCATGCCGGCCATCACCGCACCGATGGACAGGCCGGTTACGGCGGCGGGGGCCCAGCCGAACCATCCTAACCGCAGCAACAGCGACGCCACCGGCACGGCCAGCACCATGCCTGCCGCAGCCAGCATGGGTGACAGCAGCAGCATCATCCCCCCGGCCCACAGCAGCAGGCCGCTGTCGCCCGGCAGTTTCGCCCCGATCAGGTAAAACACCCCCAGCATGACCGCCCCCAACAGCGCAGGCAGCACCAATGCCGCGAAGGCCGCAGTCAGCAGATCGCGCCACGGCGTCTTTTGCTGCGGCACAGAGTGGATCAGGCTCATGCCGCTGAACCACCGACCGTCAGCCCGCCGATCATCAGGGTGGGTTGGCCCACCCCCACCGGCACCCATTGCCCGGCCTTGCCGCAATTGCCGATGCCGGGATCCAGCTTCAGATCGTTGCCGATGGCACGGATCTGTTTCAGCGCGGTTGCGCCATCGCCGATCAGCGTGGCCCCCTTGACCGGCGCGCCGACCTGGCCGTTCCTGACGCGATACGCCTCGGTGCAGGAAAACACGAATTTGCCGTTGGTGATATCCACCTGCCCCCCGCCAAAGCCGACGGCATAGATGCCATCTTTCAGCCCGGCCAGAATATCGGCGGGGTTGTCCTGGCCCGCCAGCATATAGGTGTTGGTCATGCGTGGCATCGGGATATGGGCAAAACTTTCGCGCCGCCCATTGCCGGTGGCAGCCACCCCCATCAGGCGGGCATTCTGGCGGTCTTGCATATAGCCCACCAGCACACCGTCTTCGATCAGCACATTCTTGCCCGAGGGCGTGCCCTCGTCATCGACGCTGATGCTGCCGCGCCGGTCTGGGATGGTGCCGTCATCCAGCACTGTCACCCCACGGGCCGCGATCTGCTGGCCCATCAACCCGGCAAAGGCCGAGGTTTTCTTGCGGTTGAAATCGCCTTCCAGCCCGTGGCCGATGGCTTCGTGCAGCAAGATGCCAGGCCAGCCGGGGCCAAGCACCACATCCATGATCCCAGCCGGGGCTGCCTCGGCCCGCAGGTTCACGGTGGCGATGCGCAGGGCCTCGGCCACCATCGGCTTCCAGTGGTCGGGCTGCATCAACCCGGCAAGGCCAAAGCGCCCGCCGCCGCCCATGCCGCCCTGTTCGCGGCGGCCATTTTCCTCGACGATCACGCTGACATTCAGCCGCGCCATCGGGCGGATATCGGTCAGGCGCAGGCCTTCGGGGCGCAAGATCTCGACCTCTTGATACGAGGCCGAGATGGTGGCCGAAACCTGCACCACCCGTGGGTCAAGAGCGCGGGCATAGGCATCAATCTCGCGCAGCATGTCGATCTTGACGGCAAAGGTGGCATCGGCCATCGGATCGGCATCACCATACAACTTGACATTGGTGCCCTTGGGGGCGTCGGCCAGAATGCCACCGCCCGCCCCAACGGCAAGCCGCGCGGTTTCACTGGCGCGCAGCAGGGCCTTTTCGCTGATTTCGGTCGAATGGGCATAGCCTGCGACCTCGCCTTGCACGGCGCGCAGGCCAAAGCCTTCAGAGGCGTCATAAGAGGCCGTCTTGATGCGGCCATCATCCAGCACGATGGCCTCGGACCGGCGACGTTCCAGAAACAGCTCTCCATCCTCGGCCCCTGCAGTGGCCGCGCGCAGAATGCGCAGGGCCGCCGCTTCATCGAGATGAGACTCAAAGGGCCGGAAGGGCTGATCGGTCATGAATGCTGTCCTTGATCTGTGTCAAACGGCGCTGCTTTGTCGCAACGGTTTTGCTTGTAGCGTGACGCACAATATGGTTTCAGAGAGGGTGGAAACAACGGGATTCTGGCCTTTGCGCTGCAATCATGGTCGGGTCTGCCTGAAAAGCGGCGTAAAGCCGCAGAGCTGAACGGGAATTGAATATGCGTCTTCTGACTTCCTTGGGCGGTTATGCCGCTGGTGTTGTGGCCTTGGGTATGGGCAGCGCCGCCATGGCGCAGGGTCTGGAACTCGTGGGTCGTCCGCAAGACAAGATGACGGGCTTTCAGCCCGCGGCCACCGAGCTGGCCCGCGATCTGCAGGGCCTGGATCACATGATCCTGATCATCATCGCCGTGATCACCGTGTTTGTGACGTCGCTGTTGCTGTGGGTGGCCTTCCGCTTCCACGAAAAGCGCAATGCAAAGCCGGCCACCTTTACCCACAATTCGCCGCTTGAAGTTGCATGGACGATCGTGCCGATCCTGATCCTGGTGTTCATCGGGGCCTTCTCGCTGCCGGTTCTGTTCAAGCAGCAGGAAATTCCGCAGGGCGACATCACCATCAAGGTGACGGGCTACCAGTGGTATTGGGGCTATGAATATGTCGATGATGGCATCACCACCGACGAAACCGCCGAAACAGTGGCGTTTGACAGCTACATGATCGGCGCGCCGGCCACGGGGGGCGACAACCGCCTGACGCCAGAGGTTTCGGCGCAGCTGGCCGAAGCGGGCTACACGGATGACGAATTCCTTTTGGCGACAGATACGGCTGTGGTTGTGCCGGTTGGCAAGACCGTCGTGATGCAGGTCACGGGGGCGGATGTTATCCACTCGTGGACGATCCCGGCCTTCGGCGTCAAGCAAGACGCGGTTCCCGGTCGCCTGGCGCATCTGTGGTTCGCGGCCGAGCGGGAAGGCATCTATTTCGGCCAGTGCTCGGAGCTGTGTGGCATCGCGCATGCCTATATGCCGATCACCATCAAGGTCGTGTCGGAAGAAGTCTATGCCCAGTGGCTGGAAGCGGCCAAAGCGGGTGACGTGGTTCTGTCGGCTGCCGATGTCGAGGCCTATTCGGCCGTCAAGGTTGCTGCCAGCAACTGATCGCCGCGCATCATGCGCCAGGATGGCCCCGAGGGATCGGGGCCTTTTCCAAAGCCGGGAATGGATGAATGAGCGATATTCAAAGCTATGACACGACCCGTGAGGCACAGTTTGGCGATTACGTCCAACTGTTGAAACCGCGTGTCATGTCGTTGGTCGTTTTCACGGCTTTGGTGGGCCTTTTGGTGGCCCCCGTCGCGGTGCATCCGGTCGAAGGCTTTGCGATCATCTTGTTCATCGCCCTGGGGGGGGGTGCCTCGGGTGCGCTGAACATGTGGTGGGACGCCGATATTGACAGCGTGATGAAGCGGACCAAAGGCCGCCCCATTCCGGCTGGCAAGGTCGAGGCGGGCGAGGCCCTGGCCATTGGTCTGGCGCTGTCAGGGATTTCCGTTGTCATGCTGGGGCTTGCCTCAAACCTGATGGCTGCGGCGCTGCTGGCCTTTACGATCTTCTTCTATGTCGTGGTCTATTCGGTCTGGCTCAAGCGCTCGACCCCGCAGAACATCGTGATCGGCGGGGCCGCCGGGGCCTTTCCGCCGATGATCGGCTGGGTTGCGGCCACGGGCAGCATTTCGGTCGAGGCGGTGTTGATGTTTGCCCTGATCTTCATGTGGACTCCGCCGCATTTCTGGGCCTTGGCCCTGTTCATGAAAGACGACTATTCCAAGGCTGGCGTCCCGATGCTGACGGTGACGCATGGCCGCCGGGAAACGCGCCGCCATGTTTTGATCTATACGATTTTGCTGGTGCCCGTCGCGATCTGGGCGGCGCTGACCTCGATCGGCGGGCCGTTCACCCTGGCCACTGCGGTGGTGTTGAACGCGATCTTCCTGAAAGGGGCTTGGGATATCTTCCGCCGCGATGAGGAGATGGCCGAGGCTGATAAATACGCCGTCGAGAAAAAGGTGTTTACCTTCTCGCTGGCCTATCTGTTCCTGCATTTCGCGGCGTTTCTGGTAGAAGCCGCTTTGAAAACCTATGGCATCGGTGGGTGGTAAGATGAGCTTTCGGCCCGATCACGAACTGCACCGCCGCCGCTTTTCGCGCAACCTTGGTCTGGGGCTGACGCTGGTTGCCTTTGTGGGCTTGGTCTTTGCCCTGACGGTGGTCAAGGTGACCCGCGGCGATCCGATGCAAGCCTTTGACCACGTCGTGCGCCCCGAAATGGAATTGGTCAAACCGCAGGAGGCTGGAGAATGAACAACACCAACAAGACTGCGGCCAAACTTGCCGGCGTCGTTGTCGTGATGGCCGGGCTGTCGTTTGCTGCGGTGCCGTTTTACGACTGGTTCTGCCGCGTGACCGGATTTGGCGGCACGACGCTTGTCGCGACCGAGGCGCCGTCGGAAATTCTGGATCAGACGATCCAGATCCGCTTCGACGCCTCGACCGAGGTTGGCATGCCGTGGGAATTCAAGCCCATGCAGCGCACCATGACCGTGCGGATCGGCGAAAACGCCCTTGCCTTCTATGAGGCGTATAATCCGACCGACCGCGTTGTGGGCGGCACGGCCAGCTATAACGTGACACCGGATGCTGCGGGGGGCTTTTTCTCGAAAATCGCCTGTTTCTGCTTTACCGAACAGGTTCTGCAACCGGGTGAGCGGGTGGAAATGCCCGTCAGCTTTTTCGTCGATCCTGAAATCGTCAAGGATCGCGAAGGAAAATTCGTGAAGGAAATCACGCTTTCCTATACTTTCTACGAGACTGCCTTGCCCGAAGAACAAGCTGCGCTGAAAGCGGCCGACGACGGCATTGTAAACTGAACAAAGAAGAACCGAGGGAACCAAGATGGCCCACGCCAAGAACCACGATTATCATATTCTGCCGCCGTCGATCTGGCCGTTTTTGTCCGCCCTTGCGGCCTTTGTCATGCTGTTTGGGGCAGTGCTCTGGATGCATGGCTCGGGCCCCTGGTTGGGGCTGATCGGCTTTGTCGGCGTGCTTTATGTCATGGGCGCCTGGTGGGCCGATGTGATCAAGGAAAGCCAGGTTGGCGACCACACCCCTGTGGTGCGCATCGGCCTGCGCTATGGCTTTATCATGTTCATCATGTCCGAAGTCATGTTCTTTGCCGCATGGTTCTGGTCGTTCTTCAAGCATGCCTTGTATCCGATGGGGCCGATGTCGCCCGCCGTGGATGGCGTCTGGCCGCCTGCGGGGATTGAAACCTTTGACCCCTGGCACCTGCCGCTGATCAACACGCTGATCCTGTTGTGCTCGGGCGCTGCGGCCACTTGGGCCCACCATGCGCTGGTGCATGAAAACAACCGCAAGGATCTGGTCAATGGCCTGATCCTGTCGATCCTGCTGGGCGTGTTCTTCACCATTCTTCAGGTCTATGAATACAGCCACGCGGCCTTTGGCTTTGCTGGCAACATCTATGGCGCCAACTTCTTCATGGCGACGGGGTTCCACGGCTTTCACGTCGTTATCGGCACCATTTTTCTGGGCGTCTGCCTGATCCGCGCTTTGAAGGGGCATTTCACCCCGGAAAAGCACATCGGGTTTGAGGCGGCTGCCTGGTATTGGCACTTTGTCGATGTGGTCTGGCTGTTCCTGTTCGCCTCGATCTACGTCTGGGGCCAATAAGACGATCAGGCGCCTCGCGCCGGTTGACACAGCGCAGGGCGCGGGCCATTCGGTCCGCGCCTTTGCCATTCACGGATGATCGCCGTTCAAGGATGACTATGACGAAACGCATGATTTTCCCCCTGCTTCTTGGCCTTTTCGGCGCTGCTGTTCTGCTGTCGCTGGGTGTGTGGCAGTTGCAGCGCCTGGCCTGGAAAGAGGCGATCCTGGCCGAAATCGAGGCCCGGATACAATCGGCCCCGGTCACCGTGCCCGCCACCCCTGACCCCGTGGCTGACAAATACCTGCCGGTGATGGCCGAGGGCCGCTTTACGGGCGAGCATCTGGATGTGCTGGTCAGCCGCAAACAGATTGGCGCGGGGGTGCGGGTGATCGAGGTGTTTGAAACCGGGGGGCGGCGTCTGCTGGTGGATCGCGGGTTCATCCCTGATGCAAACCGATCTGATCCGCGCGATCAGGGCGGGGGCAGGGTGGTGGGCAATCTGCACTGGCCGATTGAGGTGGACAGTTTTACCCCGCCGCCAGATGCGCGGACCGGCCTTTGGTTCGCCCGCGACCTGCCAGCCATGGCGCAGGCCTTGGGGACTGAACCGGTGTTGATCGTGGCACGCGAAGACACCGGCCCCGGAATCGAGGCGATGCCTGTCGATGGTTCAGACCTTCCGAATGATCATTTGGGCTATGCAATCCAGTGGTTTGGGCTGGCCTTGGTGTGGTTGGGGATGACAGGCTATCTTCTGTGGCGTATCAGACGCCGAACGGTGTGAAGGCGAGACTCGGATGCAATACATTTCTACCCGTGGCACGGCCCCGATCTTGGGCTTTGGCGAGGCGATGATGACGGGCCTTGCCCGCGACGGCGGCCTGTATGTGCCAGACAGCATTCCGGTGCTGACGCCCGACCAGATCGCCGACTTTGCCGGGCTGAGCTATGAAGACATCGCCTTTCGGGTGATGAGGCCCTTCATGGGCGATACCTTCAGCGATGATGAATTCAAGGGGCTGATCACCAAGGCCTATGCGGGCTTTGGCCATGCCGCGCGCGCGCCTTTGGTGCAACTGGGCCCAAATCATTTCTTGCTGGAACTGTTTCATGGTCCGACGCTGGCCTTCAAAGACTTTGCCATGCAGTTGATTGGCCAGATGATGCAGGCCGCCCTTGCCAAGACCGGAGAGCGCATCACGATTGTCGGCGCCACCTCGGGCGATACCGGATCGGCCGCTATCGAGGCGTTCCGCGGGTTGTCGAATGTGGATGTGTTCATTCTGTTCCCGCATGGCCGAGTGTCGGAAGTGCAGCGCCGCCAGATGACGACGCCTGTCGAGACGAATGTGCATGCCTTGGCGATGGATGGTGATTTCGACGATTGCCAAGCCCGCGTGAAAGACATGTTCAACGATTTTGGCTTTCGCGATGGTGTGCGTCTGGCGGGGGTGAACAGCATCAACTGGGCGCGGGTTCTGGCGCAGGTTGTTTACTATTTCTCCAGCGCAGTGTCGCTGGGCGCGCCGCTTCGCCCTGTCAGCTTTACTGTGCCCACGGGCAATTTCGGTGACATCTTCGCCGGCTATATCGCCAAGAAGATGGGCCTGCCGATTGACCAGTTGGTGGTGGCAACGAACCAGAATGACATTCTGCACCGGGCGCTGTCGCAGGGCGATTACAAGACCGATGGCGTCAAGCCGTCGATCAGCCCGTCGATGGATATTCAGGTCTCATCGAATTTTGAACGCGCGCTGTTTGATGCGTATGGCCGCGATGGCGCTGCCGTTACGCAATTGATGGCCGAACTGAAAGAGGGCGGCTTTTCGATCAGTCAGGGCGCGTTGCAGATGCTGCGGGCGACTTTTGCCTCGGGCCGCTGCTCGGAAGACGAAACCCGTGCCACCATTCGCGCGCAATATGCGGCCACGGCCGAAGTCTTGTGCCCGCATTCCGCTGTTGGTGTCAAAGTGGCCGAGAAACATCTGGGCGCAACCCCGATGATCACGCTGGCCACGGCCCATCCGGCCAAGTTCCCCGATGCGGTTGAAAGCGCCATTGGCGATCGCCCCGCGCTGCCTGCGCGGATGGCCGATCTGTTTGACCGGGCCGAACGGGTTACCCGTGTGCCCAATGATCTTGGGGCGTTGCAAGCCCTTGTCCGCGAAAGGATCGCGCGTTGAGCCTGATGATTTCGACCCTGCCGAATGGCCTGCGGATCGTGACGGAAAACATGCCGGGGCTGCAATCGGCCTCGATCGGGTTGTGGGTGCAGGCCGGTGGCCGGCATGAGCGGCCCGAGCAGAACGGGATTGCCCATTTTCTGGAGCATATGGCCTTTAAGGGCACGACGCGGCGCACATCCTTGCAGATCGCCGAAGAGATCGAGGACGTGGGCGGCTATATCAACGCCTACACTTCTAAGGAAATGACGGCCTATTACGCCCGGTGCCTGACGGCGGATGTGCCGTTGGCGCTGGATGTGATTGCCGATATCGTGCTGAATCCGGTGTTCGACCCCAAAGAGATCGAAACCGAACGCCATGTGATCTTGCAGGAAATCGGGCAGGCGCTGGATACGCCGGATGACATCATCTTTGATTGGTTGCAGGAAGTCAGCTATCCCGACCAGCCCTTTGGCCGCACCATCCTTGGCCCGGCCGAGAGGGTCGGCAGCTTTACGCGGCAAGATTTTGTGGATTTCGTCGGGGCGCATTACGGGCCTGACCAGATCATCCTGTCAGCCTCGGGGGGGGTGAACCACGAAGCCATCGTGCATCAGGCGCGTGAGATTTTTGGCGCACTGAAACCGGTGGGGGCCAACACCATGCCCCGCGCGCATTTCGTGGGGGGGGAGCGTCATGTGGTGAAAAAGCTGGAGCAGGTGCATTTCGCCATGTCACTTGAAGCCCCCGGTTTTCGCGACCCTGATGTCTATGCCGCCCAGGTTTATGCGATGGCGATGGGGGGCGGCATGTCCAGCCGCCTGTTCCAGAAAATCCGCGAGGAGCGGGGTCTGTGCTATTCGATCTTTGCACAGGCCGGGGCCTATGAAGATACCGGCTCGATTACCCTTTATGCGGGCACCTCCAAAGAGGAAATCAGCGATCTGACGCAATTGACGGTCGATGAATTGAAACGCGCGGCCGATGATATGTCAGAGGCCGAGGTCGCGCGGGCGCGGGCGCAGTTGAAGGCTGGGTTGCTGATGGGGCTGGAAAGCCCGTCGAACCGGGCCGAGCGCAATGCGCGGATGCTGTCGGTATGGGGCAGGGTGCCTGATCCGGTGGAAGCCGTGTCCAGGATTGATGCTGTGTCGATGCAGGATGTGCGCGCCTTTGCGGCCAAACTGGTCGGCTCACGTTCGGCCCTGGCGCTGTATGGCCCCATCGGCAAGGCCAAGGGGCTGGAGGCCATTCGCGACCGGCTGGCGGCCTGATGCTGCCCTTTCGCCGCCGCCCCAAGCTGGAGACCGAGCGCATGACGCTGCGCCTGCCGCAGCACCATGACTGGCGGGTCTGGGCCGAGCTGCGAGAGGAAAGCGCGAAGTTCCTGACCCCGTGGGAACCGACATGGGCGGCTGATCATCTGACGCGCCGGGCCTTTACCAACCGGGTTTACTGGGCGCAGCGGGCCGAGGCGCAGGGCACCGCACTGCCGCTTTTGCTGATCCGTCGTGACGATCAGCAGGTTCTGGGGGCCATCACGCTGGACAACATCCGGCGCGGTCCGGCGCAATGCGGCACGATTGGCTATTGGATCGGCGAAAGGTTCAGCCGCCGTGGCTATATGCGAGAGGCGATTCAGGCGCTGGTGCATCACGCTTTTACCGGGCTTGATCTAAGCCGGGTCGAGGCCGCCTGCCTGCCGGAAAATGCGGCAAGCCGGGGGGTGCTGGAAAAATCCGGGTTCAAATACGAAGGCGTCGCGCAAAGTTATTTGCAGATCAATGGCCGTTGGCGGAACCATGTGCTGTATGCGGCCCTGCGTGGCGACCGGCGCGGCAAGACGGATATCGGCTGACGCATCCGTGATCGCTTGCCCCGGCTGACAGCTGCGAAAACCGTGCTACCCTTTCTTGCAGATCAATGGGGGTGCCAGATGCGACTGACCATTCTGCCTGCGATATTTTTTGCGCTGCCGGTCATGGCGCAAGAGCGGATTCCCAGCCATTGCCATGCCGTGGCACAGGGGCCCGAACGGATCATGAAGGCCAGTTTTGGCGCGCCGCTTGACCCCGATCATGTGCGCATCCGCTTTATCGACCATGCCAGTTTCGTCATTGAAACGCCGGGCGGGGTGACGGCGGTGACCGATTACAGCGGCTATACCGGCAGGGCCGATTGGGTGCCCGATGTGGTGACGATGAACAACGCCCATACCACGCATTGGTCGCCCTTTCCTGATCAGCGGATTCCCCATGTGCTGCAAGGCTGGGCCGAGGGGGACAAGCTGATGCAGCATGAACTGGATTTGGGCGAAATGCTGATCCGCAACACCCATACCGATGTGCGCTCTCGGTCGGGCGGGGTGCGGGCCAATGGCAATTCGGTGTTCGTGTTCGAAGCCGCAGGCCTGTGCATCGGGCATTTGGGCCATTTGCACCATCCGCCCGATGATGCCCAATATGCCAGTATCGGGCGATTGGATGTGGTCATGGTGCCGGTGGATGGCGGTTATACCATGGCCACGGCGGAAATGGCCGAGGTGGTGAAACGGTTCCGCTCATCCGTGGTGATTCCGATGCACTGGTTCTCGGGATCATCGCTAGAGGTGTTTCTGGATGACATGGACGGCGCCTTTGATGTGGTGCGGCCCGGTATTTCCGACATCGAACTTTCGCTGCAAGATCTGCCCCGCCAGCCCACGATCATGGTGCTGGAGCCTGAGGCCATCGACTGAGTTGTTTCGCCGTGGCGGCTGTCATAAGCAGGGCGAAAGGAGCCGCCGATGCTGAACTCTGTTTCCCCCGATTTTCTGGCCGATCTGGCCGCGCAGGTGCCCGGCTGTCTGCGCGACGCAGCCCCGCGTGATGTCGAAGACCCTCGGGGGCGGTGGACGGGCCAAAGCCGGGCCGTGGCCGCGCCGCGCACCACAGATGAGGTGGCGCAGGTCGTGCGGGCCTGTGCGGCGGCGCGGATTGGCATCGTGCCCCTTGGCGGTGGCACGGGCCTTGTAGGTGGGCAGGTTGCCCCCGATGGCCCCGAGCCGCTGTTGGTAAGTTTGGAACGGATGGCGGGCCTGCGCGCGGCCTTTCCCGACGAAAACGTGCTGGTGGTCGAGGCTGGCATGATCTTGCAACAGGTGCAGGATGAGGCCGCGCGGCTGAGCCGTCTGTTCCCCTTGTCACTGGCCTCGGAAGGGTCGGCGCGCATTGGCGGCAATTTGGCGGCCAATGCGGGCGGCGTGAACGTGCTGCGCTATGGCAACACGCGCGATCTGGTGCTGGGGGTCGAGGCAGTGATGCCGGACGGATCGGTGTTTCACGGGCTGAAACGGCTGCGCAAAGACAACACGGGCTATGATCTGCGCCATCTGCTGATCGGGTCCGAAGGCACGCTGGGCATCATCACCGCAGCCAGCCTGCGTCTGTTTCCGCGCCCGGCGGCACAGGTGACGGGGCTGTTGGCTGTGCCCTCGCCCGAAGCGGCGTTGCAGTTGCTGGCCTTGGCCGAAGGGCGCTTGTCGGGCATGATCTCGGCTTTCGAACTGATCCACCGCACGGGCTATGATTTCATCGCGCAAACCCTGCCCGAGGTAACGGTGCCGCTGTCGCCGCTGCCCGAATGGTCGGTTCTGATCGACCTTGGCCTGCCCCGCCAGATAGAGGCTGATGAGGCCTTTGCCACGCTTTATGCCGAGGCCGAAGACGCCGGTCTGGTCAGCGATGGGGTGATCGCCACCAGCGAGGCGCAGCGCGCCAGCCTGTGGCGGATCCGCGAAATGCTGCCGCAGGCCAACCGCAAGATCGGGGCGGTGTCCAGCCATGACATCAGCCTGCCGCTGTCACACATTGCGGCCTTTATTCCAACCGCGACGGCGGCCTTGGCCCAGATCGGCCAGTTCCGCATCAACTGCTTTGGGCATCTGGGAGATGGAAACCTGCATTTCAACGTCTTTCCCATGCCCGGAAAAACCCGCAAAGACCACGAACACCAGCGCGAGGCGATCAAGACCTGTGTGCATGATCTGGTTGATGCCATGGGCGGCTCGGTCAGTGCCGAACATGGTGTCGGGCGGCTGAAAGTGGCGGATCTGGAGAAATACGGCGATCCGGCCAAACTGGCGGCGATGCGCGCGATCAAGGCCGCACTCGACCCCTTGGGCATCATGAATCCGGGGGCCGTTTTGCGCAGCTAAAGGGGGGGGAAGTGCAGGTTTCTGTTGCCAGGTACCTGCGAACCCCGCCTTACGCGGCTAAGCGCAAGGGCTTAAGTTTCGATGTTCGAACTGCTTACGCAGCCAGAGCCATCGGAGCACGGTTGTCGTTTGCAACTGTACATTTGGACCGATAACGGTAGTACCTCACCGAGCGAAAGCTGGCCTCTTTGAACGTTCGTCGATCCTATTTCGGCCCCGAACCCCCGAAACGAACGGGTGGAATGGTGGAGCCGCCGGGTACCGCCCCCGGGTCCGAGCCGTCTATTACAGGTGCGTTTATCGCCATAGTCCGGGCGAACCCGAACACGACCAATATAGGTGGCACTGGCTGGCTTCACAAGCACCGCAATGCAAAACGCCCAAGGTTTCCCTTGGGCGGTTCACAGTGCAATCGGTAACGACGGATCAGAAGCCCGATTTGATCAGTTCAAATTCGTTGATCATCTTTTCGCGGAATTCTGCCGAAACCGGGGTCTGGGCCAGAACCGTGGTGCTGATCGGGTCAACAAAGGCGGCTTTCATTTCGTCTTCTGAAATGGTCGCCATCGCCGCGTTGTTGGCATGGGCATAGCCCAGTTCATCCAGAAGCGCCTTGGCAGAGCCATGGGCCAGCAGTGAATTGATGAAATCATAGGCTTTGTCTTCGCTGCCCGGCGCATCCTTGAAATTCACAAAGCCGCAGAACCAGGTGGACGATCCCTCGGCAGGGGCGCGCTCAAAGCCAATCGGGAAGCCTTCGGCCTGCAACAGCGCAACGCCATCGTTCCACGACCAGGCCACCAGCACTTCGCCCGTGGCCATCAGTTGCGACATTTCTGCCGGGTCCGACCAATAGGCGCGCACGTTTTTATGCGCCTCGCGCAGCCAGGTGGCGGCGGCGGTGAATTGCTCGTCGGTTACATCGCTCCAGTCGGTGACGCCGGTGGCAAGAAAGGCCAGCGACCAGATGTCATCCGACGAGTCGGGCAAGGAAATGCGGCCCGCATATTTCGGGTTGGTAAAGACGTTCAGCGTGGCCACATCCTCGGCCGGCACCTGATCCTTGTTATAGGCGGTGGCGGTATAGGCATAGTCGGTCGGAATGAACCAGACGCCCTGATCATCGGTGATCAGGCTGGATTTCAGCAGGTTCGGCGCGATATTGCCAAATTCCGGGATCTTGGCGGTGTCCCACGGCTCGATCAGGCCAGCGTCGCGATAGCGCGGCAGCGACGCCACGCAGGGGTGGCCGACATCGGCCTTAAAGCCGGACGAGACTTTCTGAAAGGCTTCGTCATCGTCGCCAAAGAAGGAATAGGTCGGGTGCTGCCCGTGTTTCGCGGTGTATTCGGTCAGGACACCTTCGATTTCCCATCCGGCCCAATCAAAGACCAACAGATCAGCATCTGCAGCCTGCGCGACCGAGGCCAGTGTCAGTGCCGAAACGGCACCGGCGAAAAGAGTGGTTTTGATCATCAAGATTACGCTCCTGTCTGTTGGACTTGCTGCCAATGGTTTCCCCATTTGCCTTGGCTTTGCCATCAAAAAGTTAGTGCAGGTTTTCGCCAGTAACAAGTTGAAGACCTGCAAAAACTGATCGCTTGCCGCTGGATAGTATAAAATTTGATCAAATTTTGCAAGGTCAGGGCCCTGTGCTTTCTTGCTTGACCTTGGTCGCAGGGACGGGCCTGTTGCAAAGTCAGGCAATGGGCCGCTGTTTTGGGCGGCCAGACCCGACGAACGGAAGACAGAAAGCCGGAGGAAAGACATGCGCGCATTGGTGATGGAAAAGGGCGAAGACGGGCAGGCCAAGGCCCGCATCGCCGAGCTGACCGAAGATCAGTTGCCGGCAGGCGATGTGCTTGTGCGGGTCGAATTCTCGAACCTGAACTATAAGGATGGCTTGTGCCTGTCGCCGTCGGGCGGGGGGCTGGTGCGGACCTATCCGCATGTGCCGGGCATTGATTTCGCCGGTGTGGTCGAGGCGTCAGAGGATGCGCGCTATCAACCCGGTGACCGGGTGGTGCTGACGGGCTGGCGCGTGGGCGAGGTGCATTGGGGCGGCTTTGCAGAAAAGGCGCGGGTCAAGGCAGACTGGCTGGTGCCGCTGCCCGATGGGCTGACGGCGCGGGCGGCGATGGCTGTAGGCACCGCGGGCTTTACCGCAATGCTGGCCGTGATGGCGCTGGAGGATCACGGCCTGACGCCCGACAAGGGCGAGGTGCTGGTGACAGGGGCCGCGGGTGGCGTGGGGTCGGTCGCTGTGGCGATTCTGGCCCGCCTTGGCTATCAGGTTGCGGCGGTGACGGGCCGGCCTGAAACGGCCGACTACCTGACCGGGCTTGGCGCCAGCCGGATCGTGGCGCGCGCTGATCTGGCCGAAACGGTCAAGCGCCCGCTGGAGACCGAGACCTGGGCAGGCTGTGTCGATGCCGTGGGCGGGGCCATGCTGGCGCGGGTGTTGGGGCAGATGAAATATGGCGCGTCAGTCGCGGCGGTTGGGCTGGCCGGTGGCTCGGGCCTGCCTGCCACGGTGATTCCGTTCCTGTTGCGGGGCGTCAATCTGCTGGGCATCGACTCGGTCATGCGCCCCTATGCGGATCGCGTCCGCGCCTGGGATCGGATCGCGACAGACCTGCCGATGGATAAGCTGGAGGCGATGATTCACCCCGCGGGACTGGCCGATCTGCCCGAATTGGGGGCGGCCATCCTGAAGGGCAATGTGCAGGGCCGTGTCGTTGTCGATGTGACGCGCTAAGGCTTGCGGCGGGCTGCAACGCCCGCTATCCCTTGGGCCTGATCCTGCGCGTGCGGGGTCTGGCCGGTGCCCCGCTTGCGCGCCGGTCTGGCTGGAAGACCTGCCGCAGTCCTGGGGTTCCCCGGCTGTGGGGGCACAGGGCGGCGGCGCAGATATGGTGCGCAAAATGGCCCTGAACCTTGATTTCGTCCGCTCTCAATTCCCGGCGTTTCAGTCGCCGGTGTTGTCGTCGCATGCCTTTTTCGAAAATGCAGGCGGCAGCTATCCGTGTCAGCAGGTGGTGGATCGCCTGCACCGCTTTTACCTTGACCGCAAGGTGCAGCCCTATGGCCCCTATCCGGGGGCGCAGGCGGGTGGGGCCGAGATGGATGAGGCCCGGACCGGGCTTGCCGGGCTGATGGGCGTCGCGCAAGAAGAAGTCAGCTTTGGCCCTTCGACCAGTGCGAACACCTATGTTCTGGCCCAAGCCGTGCGGCAATGGCTGCGGGGGCAAAATGCGGCCATCATCGTCACAGATCAGGACCATGAGGCGAATTCCGGCGTGTGGCGGCGTCTGGCCGATGAAGGCATAGAGGTGCGCGAATGGCGGGTTGACCCCGGCACCGGCAGCCTGAACCCCGAAGATCTGCCAGCCCTGATGGACGATGGCCGGGTGCGGATGATGGCCTTCCCGCATTGCTCGAACGTCATTGCCGAGATCAATGACGTGGCGCGCATTTGCGCCATCGCCAAGGCGCATGGGGTGCGCACGGTGGTGGATGGGGTGTCTTATGCCCCGCATGGCTTTCCCGATGTTCCGGCCCTGGGCTGCGATGTCTATCTGTTTTCGGCCTATAAAACCTATGGGCCGCATCAGGGCATCATGGTGCTGCGGTCTGACTGGGGGATGGAACTGCCGGGGCAGGCGCATTATTTCAATCAGGGCACTTTGTATAAGCGCCACACCCCCGCGGGCCCCGACCACGCCCAGGTTGCCGCCTGTGCAGGGATGGTCGATTACATCGGCGCCTTGGCGGCGGCGCATGGGATCGGGGGCGATGCCGCCGCACAGAACCGCGCGGTGCATGATCTGATGCGCGCGCAAGAAGTGGCCGTGATCACCCCCTTGCTTGACTATCTGGGCAACCGCAATGATCTGCGGCTGTTGGGGCCAACTGATCCCGCCCGGCGCGCGCCCACCGTGGCTGTTGAACTGAACGTCGCGGCCGAGCCAGTGTCAGAGGCGTTGGGGCGGCAGGGCATCGCCTGTTGGGCGGGTGATTTTTATGCCGTTCGCCCCCTGACAGCCTTGGGGATCAACCTTGAAAGGGGGGTCTTGCGGATGAGTGCCACGCATTACACCAGCCCCGCCGAGGTTGATCGCCTGATCGTGGCGCTGGACCGGGTGCTATAGCGCCAAAGGGCGGCGGGCAGGGGCCTGCCGCCCGTTTCAAAATGGAACGCGCTTAAGATTTCCTCACATAAGGGTGATCCGCCCCATGGTCTGGCGCGTAACCCCTCTAACAGCTTGTGAGAATATATGCCTGACGCCCCACTGATCCTTTGGTTTCGCCGCGATTTGCGTCTGGACGACAACCCGATGGTGGCCGAGGCGGCCCGATCAGGCCGCCCCATCCTTCCGCTGTTCATCCTTGACCCCGAGACCGAGGCGTTGGGTGCCGCGCCGAAATGGCGCTTGGGGCTGGGGCTGGCGGCCTTCGGCGACACACTGGCCAAAATGGGCCTGCGGCTGATCTTGCGGCGCGGCCCGGCGGCCAAGGTGATTGAGGCCGTGCTGGCCGAAACCGGGGCTGCTGGCGTCTGGTGGGGGCGTCAATATGACCCTGCGGCCGTGGCGCGCGATACCGCCGTCAAGGCGGGGCTTAAGGCCAAGGGTATCGAGGCCCGCAGCTTTGCAGGCCATTTGCTGTTCGAGCCGTGGAGCGTGGAGACAGGGCAGGGCGGCTTTTACCGTGTCTATACCCCGTTCTGGAAATCCGTGCGCGACCGCGATCTGCCCGCCCCCGAACCCGCCCCCGGCCAGATGCGCCCGCCCGAAACCTGGCCCGCCAGTGACAATCTGACGGATTGGGCGATGGGGGCGGCCATGCAGCGGGGCGCGGCAGTCGTGGCCCAGCATGTTCATGTGGGTGAGGCAAAGGCGCAGGCGCGCTTGGGGCGCTTTGTGGATGAAAAGATCGAGGCCTATGCCGATTACCGCGATTTTCCCGCCCGCGATGTGACATCGGGCCTGTCGGAAAACCTGGCTTGGGGGGAAATCGGGCCAAGGCGCATTTGGTTTGCGGGGTGGCGCGCACTGGAATCCGGCGCCAGAGGGGCCGAGACGTTTTTGAAAGAACTGGTCTGGCGCGAATTTGCCTATCATCTGATGCACAATTCGCCGCAGATCACCACAACCAACTGGAAGCCCGACTGGGATACCTTTCCGTGGCGCGGTGACAGCAAAGAGGCCGAATACTGGCGCCGCGGCCTGACCGGGCAGTCTTTTGTCGATGCCGGCATGCGCGAGCTTTATGTGACAGGCCGCATGCACAACCGGGTGCGGATGATCGTGGGCAGCTATCTGACCAAGCATCTGTTGACCCATTGGAAAATCGGGCTTGACTGGTTTGCCGATTGCCTGATCGACTGGGACCCGGCGGCAAATGCCATGGGCTGGCAATGGGTTGCGGGTTCAGGGCCAGATGCGGCCCCGTTCTTTCGCGTGTTCAACCCGGCCACTCAGGCCGAAAAGTTCGACCCAAAGGCGGTCTATCGCCAACGCTTTGTGGCCGAGTTGTCAGCAAAACCCGGCGCAGATGCCTTGGCCTTTTTTCAGGCGGCCCCCCGATCTTGGGCCCTAGACGCAAAGCGGCCCTATCCCGAACCCTTGATCGACTTGTCAGACGGAAGAAAACGCGCCCTAGAGGCCTATGGAGGACGAAACTCTTGAAAGATTGGCGCGTAACTGACGAGATGAACGGCACAATGACAGGACATGACGTGGACATCTTGACCAGCACCAAAGGCCAAAGCGGTCTGCCACGCTATTTCGCCCATGCTTTTGGCGTGGCGAACAATCTGGGCGAAGGGCGGCTTGATTTCGTGCTGCCGGATGGGCGTCGGTTCCGCCTGAACGGCGCGCGGCCGGGTGTGGTGGCCGAGATTGTCATTCACAATACCGATCTGTTCGCCCGCCTGATCCGCGAAGGCGATCTGGGCTTTTGCGACGCCTATCTGGAAGGCTGGTGGTCCACCCCCGATCTGCAAGCCTTTCTCGATCTGATCCAGATTCCGGCCAACAATGTGGTCAACGATGGTTTTCCGGGCATGGGCTTGTTGCGGGCCTATGAAAAACTGCGCTTCTGGATGCAGTCGAACTCCAAGCGCCAGGCGAAAAAGAACATCCGCCATCACTATGATCTGGGCAATGATTTCTACGCCCTGTGGCTGGATGACAGCATGACCTATTCCAGTGCGCTGTTTCGCACCGGGCAGGAAAGTCTTGAACAGGCGCAAGAGCAGAAATACGCCAACATGGTCGATCTGATCGGTGCCCAGCCCGGCGATCATGTGCTTGAAATCGGATGCGGCTGGGGTGGATTCGCCGAATATGCGGCCGCAAAACGCGGGCTTAAAGTCACGGCTCTGACCATTTCGCAGGCTCAGCATGACTATGCCGTTGCCCGAATTGCCCGCGCCGGCCTATCAGATCAGGTGCAGATCAAGTTGCAAGATTATCGCGATGAACGCGGCCAATATGACGGCATCGCCAGCATCGAGATGTTCGAAGCCGTCGGTGAAAAATACTGGCCGACCTATTTTGAAACACTGCGCGCCTGCCTGAAGCCGGGCAAGCAAGCCACGCTGCAAATCATCACCGTGCCCGATCATCGCTGGGAAACCTATCGTCGGGGCGTTGATTTCATTCAGAAATATATCTTTCCGGGCGGGATGCTGCCCGCGCCGTTCCGCCTGCACGAGGAGGCAGGGCGCGCGGGATTGAAAGTGCAGGGCTCGTTTGAATTTGGCGAAAGCTATAGCCAGACGCTGCGGCGGTGGCACGATGTGTTCAATGCGCGCTGGCCCGAAATTGCGGCCATGGGGTTTGATGATCGCTTTCGGCGGATGTGGAACTTTTACCTTACCTCTTGCGCAGGCGCGTTTCGCGGCGGAAACTGTGATGTAACGCAATTTACAGTCACACGCCCCTCATAGTCAGGGCACGATCTAAGCATGGGGTAAAAAACGATGCCAACCGCAGCCAAACTTGTTGCTGGACTTTGTTTTGCCCTCGTCGCGTTTCTTGCTGCAGATCAATATGCCAATGTCATTCCGGGGGGGCGACCCGCAGGTGTGATCCGTGAAATATCGGCAGTGGTCGGCGTGTTGTGCGGCTGGTTCATTCTTGGCGGCTTTTTCAGAAAACCGCGCAGTTTTGTCGAGGCTGCCGGGACGGGCATGCGCACCTCGGTGACTTTGGCGTTTGTCTTGGTGATGGCCTATGCCATCTGGGATGTTCTGGGGCGCGCTGTAGATGGCCGGTATCGCAGCCCGCTCGACTCCGTTCTTGATGTCTTCGCCCGCCTGTTGGTTCTGGGCCAACCGGTGTTCACCCCGGGCGTGTTGGGGGTCTTGTTGGTGGGTGGCATTCTGGGGGGGGCCTGCGCGCATTTTGCCTCGACCCGCTGGAAGTAATCGGCGCGGCGAAAAGGCGGTCATGACACAAGACATTTTTCTTTACGGCATTCTGTGCCACCCGCCCTTGTTGCAGTTGGTTCTGGGCCGGTCGGTTGCAGGCGAGATGGCGCATCTGCCGGGCTGGCGGGCCGTTTTAGGGCAGGGGCACCACAGCCCCGCCCTTGTCGTCGCCCCCTTGGCCCAGGTGCAGGGCACCGTTCTGCGGGGGCTGACGCCATCAGAACAAGACCGCCTTGACTTTTTTGCCGCCTGTCTGGGGCTTAAGCGCGTTGAAAGGGAAGTGGTCACGGATCGGGGGGCGATCCGCACACAGCTGTTCTGCCCGGTGGCCGAGGGGAAGGGGCCAGCCGCGCAATGGTCCTTGACAGACTGGGCAAAGCAGCACGGGGCCGAAATGACAGCCGCCGCTGCCGATATGCTGCGCCTGATCGGCGAAGTGCCCGCCACCGCGATAAACGCCCGCCTGAACCTGATGCTGGTGCGCGCAGGTGGCCGGGTGCGGGCCATGCACGATGCATGCCCTGCCACAGTGCGACGCCAAGTGGTGCCGGGCGACATTGTGATCGACCGCTTTCAGCAGCCCTATGCCCATTTCTTTGCGGTCGAGGAATATGACCTGCGCTTTCGCCGCTTTGATGGCTCCCTTAGCCCCCCGGTCAATCGCGCCACCTTTATTTCTGGCGATGCGGTAACGGTGCTGCCCTATGATGCCCGCCGCGATCATGTGTTGCTGGTCGAGCAGTTTCGCGCCGCACCCTTTGCGCGGGGCGATCAGAACCCATGGTCGCTTGAGGCGATTGCAGGCCGGATCGACGCCGGAGAAAGCGCCGAGGACTGCGCGCGGCGTGAGGCGCAAGAGGAGGCCGGGCTGACCCTGCAAACCCTGCTGCCGATTGCCAATTACTACCCCTCGCCGGGGGCCAAGACGGAATTTCTGTATTCTTTCCTGGCGCTGACCGATCTGCCCGAGGGTGTGCAGGGCGTGTTCGGGATGGGGGAGGAGGCCGAAGACATCCGGGGCCATTTGATCCCTTTTGCCCGAATGATGCAGCTTGTCAGCAGCGGCGAGATCGCCAATGGCCCGCTGGTGCTGACCGCGCTTTGGCTGCAACGCGAAAGGCCCCGGCTGCGGGCCGAGGCCGGGGCGCAGGGGCTATAGGTTCAGCGTGACCCAAGCTGCATTGCGCGCGCTTGACCGCACGCAGGCATCGACAAAGGCCACGCCCTCCAGCCCGTCGGCCAAGCCGGGGAACTGCACTGCCGGGTCGGGGGGGCTGCCTGTGCGCCGTGCCAGAATGGCCTGCGCCACTTCGGAATAGATGTTGGCAAACCCTTCCAGATAACCTTCGGGATGGCCCGGCGGCAGGCGCGTCATCCGTGCGGCTTCTGGCCCGGCACCGCCAACGCCCCGGCTGATCCGCCGCCGCTCTCCTGCCAAAGGGGTAAGGTAAAGATGGTTCGGTTCTTCTTGCGACCAGTCCAACCCGGCTTTGGTGCCAAAGATGCGCAGCCGCAAGCCGTTCTCGCTGCCCGCCGCCACCTGACTGCACCACAGCATGCCCCGCGCCCCGCCCTTGAACCGCATCAAGACATGGGCGTTGTCATCAACACGCCGCCCCGGCACAAAAGCTTGCACATCGGCGGCCAGACAGTCCAACTCCAGCCCCGAGGTGAAGCGCGCAAGATGATAGGCATGGGTGCCAATATCCCCCGTCGCGCCGCCCGCGCCTGACTGTGCCGGGTCGGTGCGCCACGCAGCCTGTTTGTGCCCGCTGCTTTCCACAGGTGCCGCCAGCCAGTCTTGCGCATATTCCACCTGCACCAGACGGATGTCGCCCAAGATGCCGTCCTCGACCATGGCCTTGGCTTGCCGCACCATCGGATAGCCGGTGTAGTTATGGGTGACGGCAAAGATCACCCCGCGCGCGGCAGCGGCCTTGGCCAGTCGCTTGGCCTCGGGCAGGCTGTGGGTCAGGGGCTTGTCGCAGATCACATGAATGCCACGGCGCAGGAATTGCATCGCCACGGGTGCATGCAGATGGTTCGGCGTGACGATCGCCACCACCTCGATCCCGTCTTTGCGCCGTGCTTCGCGCGCCGCCATATCGGCAAAACTGGTATAGGCCCGCGCCACCCCCAGGTCTGCCGCCGAGGCCAGTGCCCGATCGCTGTTGGCCGAAAAGCACCCTGCCACCAGATCATAGTGATCATCCAGCCGCGCGGCGATCCGGTGCACCGACCCGATAAAGGCCCCATGCCCGCCCCCGACCATGCCCAGCCGCAGTCGCGGGGGGCGTGCCGTGTAAGCTAAGGTGTTTGCCATGACCGACCGTCCCTTCTTCATCCGTTCACACTATCCACGGGCGGCGGCGCTGTGGAACCCCTGTTCCGTCGCAAGGGCCGCAAATGCGCCATGCCCAAGGTGGGGCCAAGATAATACCAGATCCGCCGTCAGCCTGCGTTCTGCGGGGCTTAACGTCCCCGGCCACTGGGTCGCCAGGGTGCGGCGGGATTTGATCAGATCTTGAATGATCGGCTTAACCCGCTAAGACTGTTGGGCCAGACAAGGGAAAAGTCATGCAGTCCGAGGCCCGCAAGATCCCGACCCACGAGGTCACCTATGCCCGCCTAAGGGATATGATCCTGTTCGGACATCTTGAACCGGGTGCCGCCGTCACCATTCAGGGTCTTATCCCGTTGCTGGATGCCGGAATGACCCCCGTGCGCGAAGCGATCCGTCGCCTGTCGGCCGAAGGCGCGCTGGAAGCCCAGGGCAATCGCCGGATCGTCGTGCCCAAGATGACGGCGGCCATTCTTGATCAGGTGGCCTTTGCCCGTGTGACCATCGAACCCAAGCTGGCCGAGCTTGCGGCGGGGCATTTGACCCCCGATCTGATTGATACGCTGCGGCGGATCGACAACCGCGTCGATCAGACCGTGCGGGCCGGGGATATTCCGGGCTATCTGGAATCGAACCACGCCTTTCACTTCTGCCTCTACGAGGCCTCTGAGGCGCCTGTTCTTGTTGATATGGCGCGCTCGATGTGGCTGCGCTTTGGGCCTGCGCTGCGGGTGGTCTGCGCCCGGTTTGGCCGCAACGCCTTGCCCGACCGGCATTCCGAGGCTTTGGCCGCCATGCAGGCCGGCGATGCGGCGGCCCTGCGGCTGGCAGTTGCAAGCGATATCGAGCAAGGGATCGAGCAGGTGCGCGCGGCCTTGGAGCAGGGTGAAATCTAGCCCTTGCCGCTGCCGTCAGGAATTTGATCAAATTCCTTGAATCCGCCGATCATTGTCACTATCCTCAGGCCAAAGACGGGGCGGCGCGCCCTGCCGATTCCGAAAGGGGATGCGATGAACAAGCCAATCACCAATCACATGCCGACCGCCGAGTTGCAGGCGCTGGATGCCGCGCATCACTTTCACCCCTTTACCGACAAGGCCGGCCTTGCCGCCAAGGGCGCTCGGGTGATCACGCGCGGCGAAGGCGTGTGGCTGACCGACAGCGAAGGTCAGCGGATCATCGACGGGATGGCTGGGCTGTGGTGTGTGAACATCGGCTATGGCCGCAAGGAAATGGGCCGTGTCGCGGCGCGTCAGATGGACGAGCTGGCCTATTACAACACGTTTTTCCAGACGACCCATGTGCCCGCCATTGCGCTGGCCGCCAAGATCGCCGAACTGGCCCCCGAGGGGCTGAACCATGTGTTCTTCGCTGGGTCTGGGTCCGAGGCGAATGACACCAACATCCGTCTGGTGCGGCGCTATTGGCAGGTCAAGGGCCAGCCCGAGCGGGATGTGATCATCTCGCGCTGGAACGGCTATCACGGTTCGACCATGGGCGGCGGCAGCCTGGGCGGGATGAAGCCGATCCACGCGCATGGCGGCAAGATCGCCGGGATCGAACATATCGACCAGCCCTATTGGTGGGGTGAGGGCAGCGACATGAGCGAGGACGACTTCGGCCTGGCCCGTGCGCAGCAGCTGGAGGCAAAGATCCTTGAGCTGGGGCCCGAAAAGGTGGCCGCCTTTATCGGCGAGCCGATCCAGGGGGCGGGTGGGGTGATCATTCCACCGGCAACCTATTGGCCCGAGATCCAGCGGATCTGCGACAAATATGGCATCCTGTTGATTGCCGACGAGGTCATCACCGGCTTTGGGCGCACCGGCAACTGGTTCGGTTCGACCACCTTCGGGATCAAGCCGCATATCATCACGATCGCCAAGGGGCTGTCCTCGGGCTATGCGCCGATTGGGGGCTCGATCATCTGTGACGAGGTGGCCGAGGTTGTCGGGTCGGCGGGAGAGTTCTTCCACGGCTACACCTATTCGGGCCATCCGGTGGCGGCGGCTGTGGCACTGGAGAACCTGCGTATCATGCAGGAGGAAGGGGTGGTCGAGCATGTGCGCGACGTGGCCCATCCGCATCTCAAGGCGCAGTGGGACAAGCTGGCAGAGCATCCCTTGGTCGGAGAGGCCAAGCTGGTGGGGCTGATGGGGTCGATCGTTCTGACGCCGAACAAGGCCAAGCGGGCCAAGTTTGCCAGCGAAGAGGGCACGGTTGGGCTGCGCTGCCGCGAGCGGTGCTTTGCGAACAATCTGATCATGCGGCATGTGGGGGATCGGATGATCATCGCGCCGCCGTTGGTGATCACCACCGATGAGATCGATATCCTGATGGATCGCGCCCGCAAAAGCCTGGATGAATGCTATCAGGGCCTGCTGGATGATGGGCTGATGGTGGAAAAGGCCGACTGAGGCCAACTGCCTCTGGCAAAGTCAGCTTGGGGCCGCAACAGTATCAGGGGCTTGGGCAGCCGAATTGACCAAGCTTTAACCTTTGGGCCACCCGATCGGGTGGCCCTTTTGCTTGGGGCGTCAGGCGTAGGCGCCTGCGGAATAGGTCAGCTCATAGCTGTGGCTATACAGCTCGAAGATATTGCCGAACGGGTCTTCGACATAGACCATACGATAGGGCTTTTCGCCCGGAAAATACGCGCGCACGGGCATGCGCTGCTTGCCGCCCGCCGCGACGATTTTTGCCAGAAGGCCCTCCAAATCGGGGTCTTGGATCGCGAAATGAAAGGTTCCATGCCGACGGAAGGCAAAGTTGTCGTCGGGGGTGTGGTTCCCGGCGAATTCAAAAAGCTCGATCCCGATGCCGTCACCGGTGGACAGATGGGCAATCCGCAGGTGTTCCCAACCGGGGCCGAAGACATCAGTGCACATCTGGCCGATGGCGCTGGTGTCTTCGACGATTTTGCTGGGGGGCATCAGAACGTAAAAGCCCATGACGGTTGAATAAAACTCTACCGCTGCCTCAAGGTCGGGGACCGAAAGGCCGATATGCGAAAAGGTGCGGGGGGTCGTGACCATGATGATCTCCTGTCTGGTGATGCCGGGCAGGCTAATCCGTCAGGAGATGAATAGAAAATTATCGTTTGACATCATTATGCAAACGAAACCTTATGGCATGATGTTGAATGCCACATGGATCGAAACCTTTACCGTGCTGGCCGAAGAAGGCCAGTTCACCCGTGCCGCGGCGCGGCTGAACATGACGCAACCCGGCGTGTCGCAGCATCTGCGCAAGCTGGAGCAGCAGCTTGGGCAAAAGCTGATCGCGCAGGATGGCAAAAGCTTCAGCCTGACGGCGGCGGGTGAGACGGTGCGGGCGCTGGGCCTGTCGCGCCGCGCGCAAGAGCGTGCGCTGCGCGATGGGATCGCGCGCGACGAGCCGGATGCCGGAGAGGTGCGGGTGGCCTGTTCGGGCAGTTTTGCCCTGCTGTTTTATCCGCGGGCCATCGCGCTGATGCAGCAATCGCCCCGTCTGGGCATTCAGGTAGAGGCCGCCCCGCAGGCGCGTGTTCTTGCCGGGGTGTTAGACGGGCAGTTCGATCTGGGCGTGGTGGCCGAAGACCCACGCCACCCCCGCATCACGGCGCGGCCCATCGGGCATGAGGAATTGTGTCTGGTGCTGCCTGCGGATTTTGACGGTCCGGTGACGTTTCAGGCGCTGGAGGCACTGGGGCTTGTCGCGCATCCGGATGTCTACAGCTATGCCGATGATCTGTTCGGGCTGAATTTTCCGGGCGAGTTCGCAGGCGCAGACAGGTTGAGAGTGCGGACCTATGTAAACCAGATCGGGCAGATCCCCGCGCCGGTGGCGCAAGGGGTGGGCTATACCTTGTTGCCGCGCAGTGGCCTAGCGGCCTTTGCCGGGGCAGATCGGTTGCGGATCGCGCCCTTGCCCGAACGGCGCTATCGCGACCTGTGGTCGATTTGCCATAAAGGGCAGGCCCCGCGCGCCAGGGTGCAGCGGATCATGGCAGTGATCCATGATCTGGCGGCGGATCTGCGCTGAACCGCCCCGCCACGGGGGGCGGGGCTGGTGCGCCTCGGGTGATGTGGGCTGGCCCGTTGGCACGGGCAGTCGTCGTGTCTGATGCCATGAAGGGTCGCATTTCGCCCGCACCATTTCACGAAGCTGTTACCTTTGGCCCAACGGGTGCGGCGGTTAGGCAGTCCGCGCCAGCGGCTGCCCTGGACGTCTTGCCCGCATAACAGGAAGAAAAGGAGCGCCAATGAGCATCAAGCCCCCCTTCACGGATATCGATATCCGTAAGTCACCATCGGGATTTTACGAAGGTTACAGCCTGCCAATCGCGCTGATTTCAAAAATGTCGATGGCGCTTTTGGTCATTTGGGCACTGGTCTGGCCTGCGAATGCGAATGGGGTTCTGGGAAGTCTGAACTGGCGGCTGCTGGAGGATTTCAACGCCTTTTACATCATCATAGTTGGTTTTTTCGCTTTTTTCCTGCTGGTCGTTGCGGCCTTGCCGCAGACGGGCAAGCGGGTGATGGGCAAGGTGGGCGAAGCGCCCGAGTTTTCCAACTTTTCCTGGTTCTCGATGATGTTCGGGGCTGGGCTGGGGGTTGGCTTGATGGTCTTTGCAACGGCAGAGCCGTTGGGACTTTGGGGGTCTAACCCGGAAATCCTGAAGGGCAATGTTGCGCCCAACACGGCCGATGCCCTGCAATCGGGCTACCGCTATACGTTCTTGCACTATGGGTTTCACGCTTGGGCGATCTATGTCGTCACGGGTTTGAGTCTGGCCTATTACGCTTACACGCGCGACATGCCGCTGACGATCCGTTCAGCATTGACGCCGCTGTTCGGAAAATATGTGAACGGCCCCCTTGGGCATGTCGTTGATATTTTGGGCATTGTCGCCACGATCCTTGGGGTGTCGGTCACAATCGGGTTCGGGGTCAGCCAGTTCATTGATGGGGTCTATGCCATTACCGGGATGGAATGGATGATGGATATGGCCGGGGATGCGCCTGCGCCGGGTTCGGTTGGGCTGATCGCGGGGCTGGTTGTCATCATGGGGATGTCGATCCTGTCGGCGGTGTCGGGCGTGGGGCGCGGGGTGAAATACCTGTCGAACCTGAACCTTGTGCTGTCGTTGATCCTGCTGTCGGTCTTTGTCGTTTTCGGATCGTTCAGTTTTGCGCTGACGACCTATGGATCGGCCTTTGTCGATTATATTCTGCACTTCACGCAGCTCAGCTTTGGGCCGCATCTGCCCTTGTCGGAAACGGCCTTTGCCGCGGCCCTGCCGCCTGAGGCTGTGCCTTTGGCAGGGGATCTTTATGCCGGTGCCACCAATGCCTGGGGATCGTTCGAGGCATTTCAAGGCGGTTTGAGCGCCGCCGCCGCCGCGTTGCCAGTGGATGTTCAGCAAGCCGTCTATGCCGCTGGGACAAAGGGTCGTCTGTTTGGATGGCAAGCGGGCTGGACGACGTTCTATTGGGCGTGGTGGATCGCGTTTTCACCCTTTGTGGGGCTGTTTCTGGCACGCATCTCGAAGGGGCGCACAGTGCGTGAATTCATCATCGGCTGCGTCTTTGCGCCTGCGATGGTGTGCTTTGCCTGGATGACCATTCTGGGGGCGACAGCCATTGATCTGGAACTGACCGGTGGGGCCAATGGGGCCATTCTGGGGGCGTCGAATACTGCCAAGCTGTTCGTGACACTGGGCGAGATGATCTCGGGCGGGTTTCTGACGGCGATGACGGTGATGAGTGTTGTCCTGATTCTGACCTTCCTTGTCACCTCGGCAGACTCGGGCATTCTGGTGATGAACACGATCATGTCGGGGGGCGCGGAAGACACCGACAACAAGCATCGCATTGTCTGGGGCTTGATCCTGACGCTGGTGATTGGCACGTTGCTGGTGGCGGGAAAGAACGGGTCGGGGTCTGATCCGATGGAGGCGCTGAAGAGCGCCATGATCATCGGGGCGCTGCCGTTCACCATGGTCATGGCGCTGATGTGTGCCTCTCTGATCAAGGCCCTATACCGCGACGGATTGCGCGACAAGCACGCGGCGACAGTTGCCGCGCAGCAGAACGCCTGAGAGGGGGATCGAAACGGCGCTTTCCGGAGCGCCGTTTCTGTTTCTGGCCCTTGGTTCCGTGGCGATTTTCGTGCGATCAGGGGACGGTTGTCGTGGCGTATCGCGGGGCCTTGGGCGGCTGTTTCGTGCGGGCCGGATGGGGCGGACCGACGTTCCTATCTGTGTGCATCGCCTTGAGTTTGGGCGGCAAGGCACATACACCTTGAGCCAAGGACAAGAAGGACATCGCCATGCGCATTCAAGACGATCTGGCCCATGCCATCGGGAACACACCGCTGATCAAGCTGAAAAAGGCGTCAGAGATCACCGGCTGCACCATTCTGGGCAAATGTGAGTTCCTGAACCCCGGCCAGTCGGTCAAGGACCGGGCCGCGCTGTATATCATCAAGGATGCGGTGGCGAAGGGCCTGCTGAAGCCGGGCGGCACGATTGTCGAGGGCACGGCGGGCAATACCGGCATCGGCCTTGCGCTGGTGGGGGCAAGCATGGGGTTCAAGACCGTGATCGTGATCCCCGAGACGCAGAGTCAGGAAAAGAAAGACATGCTGCGGCTGGCGGGGGCCGAATTGGTTCAGGTGCCGGCAGCGCCCTACAAGAACCCCAACAACTATGTGCGCTACTCGGGCCGTCTGGCCGAGGCTTTGGCGCGGACTGAACCGAATGGCGCGATCTGGGCCAATCAGTTCGACAATGTGGCGAACCGGCAGGCGCATATCGAGATGACGGGCCCCGAGATCTGGGCGCAGACCGATGGCAAGGTGGATGGGTTCATCTGCGCTGTCGGCTCGGGCGGCACGCTGGCCGGTGTTGGCATGGCCTTGCAGCCCAAGGGCGTGAAGATCGGTCTGGCCGATCCCGAGGGCGCTGCCCTGCATGCCTTTTACACGACGGGCGAATTTGCCTCGCCGGGCACATCGATCACCGAAGGCATCGGACAGGGCCGGATCACGGCCAATCTGGAAGGGTTCAAGCCCGATTTCAGCTATCGCATCCCCGATGCCGAGGCGCTGCCGCTGGTGTTTGACATGCTGTCAGAAGAAGGGCTGTGTCTGGGCGGATCGTCTGGCATCAATATCGCCGGGGCGATGCGGATGGCGCGCGAGATGGGGCCGGGGCATACCATCGTCACCATCCTGTGCGACTATGGCAACCGCTATCAATCCAAGCTGTTCAATCCGGTCTTCCTGAAGGAAAAGGGCCTGCCGGTTCCGGCATGGCTGGATCGGGCGCCACAGGCCTTGCCAGCGGTCTACGAAGACGCATGAGCCGCCTGAACGCCCTTCGCGCCGCCCTGTTGGGCGGGTTGGTTCTGGCACTGTCGGGGCTGGGGGTCATGGCGCAGGATGCGCCGACCACCGGCACCGCGCCGCCCATTGTTGCCGATGACACGGCCCCAACGGGCGAGATGGTCACGCTGGAAGCCGGGGCCCCGGCCTCGGCGGCGGTTCCGGCCAGTGAGCTGGACTATGCCGAATGGGCGACGGTGGCCGAACGGGCCGAAAGGGCGCTGGAAAACACCGAAAGCTCGTCTGTGGCGCTGGAACTGCTGCGCGCGCAACTGGTGGATTGGCGCGAGGCCTTTCTGGTGGCGCAGAATACCAATTCCTCGCGCATTACCACATTGCGCGAACAGATTGCCGCGCTGGGCCCGGCCCCTGCCGAAGGCGAGACCGAGGCCGATGAGATTGCCGCGCGGCGGGCCGAATTGAATGCGCAACTGGTGGCCTTTCAGGCCCCCGGCATTGCGGCCGAAGAAGCCTATCGCCGCGCCGACGGGTTGATCCGCGAGATTGACCGGGTGGTGCGCGAGCGGCAGGCCGATGAATTGCTGAAGCTGCTGCCGTCGCCCGTGAACCCCGCGAACTGGCCCGAAGCCTGGAAGGCGCTGGCGGGGGCCACGGGGGTTTTGCTGCGCGAGGCGACGATGCGCTGGGCCTTGCCGACATCGCGGCAACAACTGGTCGATAACCTGCCGCTGATCGTGACGCTGCTGGCGCTGGCCCTGGGGCTGATCTGGCGTGGGCGGGCCTTGGTTGAGGCGGGGGTTGGCCGTTTGGTGGCGCGATCAACGGCGCGGGGCCTGCGGATTTCGGCGCTGATCCTGTCGTTGGGCCAGATCATCATTCCGACCATTGGCACCGTGGCCCTGGCCGAGGCGCTTAAGCTGTCGGGCATGATTGGCATTGTCGGCACGGTTGTGGCCGATGTCTTGCCGGCGGCGGGCTTTATGGTGTTTGCGCTGCACTGGCTGGGGGGGCGGGTGTTCCCCAAGGCCGAACATTGGGTGCCTTTGGATCTGCCGGCCGATGCGCGGGCCGAAGGCCGGTTTCTGAGCACAGTCTTTGGCCTGATTCTGGGCATCAACATTCTGCTGCGGGCGGCGCTGGATCAGCAATCGCTGACCGATGCCGCGCGGTCGGTGCTGGATTTCCCGGTGCTGGTGATGGCGGCTGTGGTGTTGTGGCGGGCGGGGCGCTTGCTGCGGCGGGCATCAAAAGCGGTGACCGAAGGCACGGATGAGGTTGGCGCCAATTTCCGGGCGGGCACCCTGGGCCTGTTGGGCCGGTTGGCGGTGCTGGTGGGCTTTGTCGGCCCTTTGCTGGGGGCGGTGGGCTATATCGCGGCGGCCTCGGCCCTGATCTATCCGGCGGCCACGTCGCTGGGCGTGATCGGGATGCTGTATGTGTTTCAGGTTCTGATCACCGATGTTTATGTGCTGATCACCCGGCGAGAGGATGATGCCAAGACGGCTCTGGTGCCGGTGCTGTTGGGTTTTGGGCTGGTGCTGGCCTCGATCCCGCTGTTTGCGCTGATCTGGGGGGCGCGGCTGTCCGACATCACCGAGGTCTGGACGCGGCTGCGCGAGGGCTTTCAGATCGGCGAAACGCGGATTTCGCCGACCGATTTTCTGGTGTTTGCCGTGGTGTTTGCCATCGGCTTTACGCTGACCCGGCTGTTTCAGGGGGCGTTGAAGGGCACGATCCTGCCGCGCACCAAGATGGATCAGGGCGCGCGAAATGCGGTGATTTCGGGCATTGGCTATGTCGGGATCTTTCTGGCCGGGTTGATCGCCATCAACACCGCGGGGCTGGATCTGTCGGGGCTGGCCATCGTGGCAGGTGCCCTGTCGGTCGGCATCGGTTTTGGTTTGCAGAATATCGTGTCGAATTTCGTTTCGGGCATCATCCTGCTGATCGAGCGCCCGGTCAGCGAGGGGGACTGGATCGAGGTTGGCGGTGTGCAGGGGGTGGTCAAGTCGATCTCGGTGCGCTCGACCCGGATACAGACCTTTGACCGCACGGATGTGATCGTGCCGAACACCGATCTGGTGGCGGGGCAGGTGACGAACTGGACGCGGTTCAACCTGACGGGGCGGTTGATCGTGCCGGTGGGCGTGGCCTATGGCACCGACACCCGCAAGGTGGAACGGGTGCTGAGAGAGATCGCCGAGGCGCAGCCCCTGGCCCTGCTGAACCCGGCGCCGACGGTGGCCTTCATGAGTTTCGGGGCGGATTCGCTGAATTTCGAGATCAGGGTGATCTTGCGCGACGTGAACTTCTCGATTTCGGTGCGCAGCGAGATCAACCATCAGATCGCAAAGCGCTTTGCCGAGGAAGGCATCGAAGTGCCCTTTGCGCAGCGCGACATCAATCTGCGCAACGCGCGCGAAGTGGCCCGCGCCTTTCGGGGCGAGGATGATGACCCAAAGCCGGTGGCCGAGGCCCCGGACGGCCCGCGCATGATGGCGCGCGATTATGTGCCGGGCGAAGGTCTGACGCAGAAGGATACGGATGAGGATGACGGCGAAGGGCCGGAAGGGACGCTGAGGTGAGCACGGATCTTTTGTTTCGCGACGATGCCTATCTGTCGCAGGCCGATGCGGTGGTTGTGGGCCATACGCCCGAGGGTGGGCTGTTGCTGGACCGCACGATCTTTTACCCCACGGGGGGTGGTCAGCCCGGCGATTCCGGGGTGATCGAATGGGGCGGCAAGCGGCTGTCCATTGCCACCGCCGTCAAGGTGGAAGGCGCGCGTGTGGCGCTGGTTCCGGCCGAGCCGGTGGCGATGCCGGGGGTTGGCACGCCGGTGGTGCAAAAGCTGGATTGGACGCGCCGCCACCGCCACATGCGGGTGCATACGGCGCTGCATCTTCTGTCGGTGGTGATCCCGCTGCCGGTGACGGGCGGGCAGATCGGCACCGACCGGGGGCGGCTGGATTTCGACATGCCAGAGCCGCCCGAGGATGTGACGCTGTTAAGCGACAGGCTGAACCGCCTGATCGAGCAGGATTTGCAGGTGACAGACAGCTGGATCACCGATGCCGAGCTGATGGAGAACCCCGGGTTGGTCAAGACCATGTCGGTGATGCCGCCAATGGGGCAGGGCCGGGTGCGGCTGGTGCGGATCGGCACCGAGGGCCGGCAAGTGGATTTGCAGCCCTGTGGGGGCACGCATGTCGCACGCACCGGTGAAATCGGGCAGGTGGAAATCACCAAGATCGAAAAGAAGGGCCGTCAGAACCGGCGCGTGGTGCTGTCGCTGCTGGATGGGCTGCGCGGCTGAACTGTTGGCCCGAACTGTGGGCCCGCATCGGCGTGCGCTAGATGAAGTCGGGCACGCGGTTTAGCGCGTTCTGGATCACGGGCAGCAGATCTTTCATGTCATGGCTGCCGCAGCGCCGCGCACAGGCCAGCACTGCCTTGGTGCTGCGCGGCAGCTTTTGCAGCACAATTGCGGAAAAGCGGTTGCTGTCGGGCAGGCGGCGGCGGGTGATGAAGGAAATGCCGCTGAAATAATCCATCAACCCGTCCAATCCATATTCGAAATAGGTCAGGTTCATCACATCGGAATAGGGTGTTTTTGACACAAGGGTGACGCCATCGAACTGCTGGATCAACTGCCCGTCATAGCGAGAGCTGCGGGCAAAGCGCACCCCGCCGCTGCGCATCGGCTGATCGTGCAGATCATACCCTTTCCACAGCTTGGTATCGCCTTTGGTGGTGATCAGCGCCATGCCAAGATAGGCGCGTTGGGGCTGGCGAAAGGATTTGCGCCAATAGCGATACAGCCCATCGGGCATCAGATAGTGGTCAAAGGGGCGGGTTGACGGCGGCGCCCAAATCTCGGCCTGCGACTGCGGCCGTTCAGCAAGACGTTCTGCGGCCCGGGGGGGGGCCAGCGGGTCAAGCAGGATATTCGCATCAACTTTGAAATGGCGGCAAATGCGGTGCAGCACATCGGGCCGGGGAAAGGCCGTTCCGGCCAGATAGCGGTTGAACTGAGTGCGGTTTACGCCGATCTGGCGGCATAATTCCGAGACATTTCCGGTATCTGCCATCAGTTGTTGAAGGTTGCGCGCGAGAATCATGCGCAATTCGGCCGGGTTCGGAGCTGAGGCGGACATGACCGACCTTTGTGACTGTTTCAATGAAATCTGACGCTTAACCGCATCAGTTTCGAGACATATCTGACGCCATGTAGCTACAGAATGATACAGAACAAGGGCTATTGTCCATAGGTTGAGGCACATAAACTCTGTATATGGGGCGGATGGCTCTTGCCCGACTTGAGACAAGGAGTAGGCACATCATGATATGTGGGGTTGTGATCTGGTATTCTCGGGTGGATTTCAAAGCGCTTATTTGGTGCGAGGATTCGGGGGCCTTGGCCTTTGCAACCGGGCCGACCAGTTGGCGCAACCCGATGGTCGAGATTGCCGTCGGAGATTGCGTGGCCTTTGTGGCCGAGGAGGCCGGGCGTGAGCGCAAGTGTCGCGACATCCACCTGATTGCCGCCCAAATGGCCCCTGACTTGCCCCTCAGCATCCAGCAGGGCCGGGGCAATACGCCGACGCCACCCCCACAACTTTCGCTGTGTTCAACGGGGGGCGTAGCGCAACCTGCCGCAAACAAGGGAAATCCCCTCTTGCATCTTTGCGCCAGTCGCGATTAAGAGGCGGTCACGGACAGTTGGCCGAGTGGTCGAAGGCGCACGCCTGGAAAGTGTGTAGGCGGGGAACCGTCTCGAGGGTTCGAATCCCTCACTGTCCGCCAAGAAACCTTGGGTTCTTTTTAGCAGATCTCGCGTCTTATCCCTTGGGCTGATCATCTCGGTCCGCCGCCAGTAAGTGTTTGGGCGCAACAAGGTGTGCATTGAACCAAGGCTGGAAGGCACTTGGCCGATTTTCTTGTTCAGGTCCCTGTCGTGATGATCGGCGTATGTGGGCCCGTGGTGTCTGCGATTTGGCTTGGGCTTTCTTGTGTGCGGGCAAGGTGTCAGCGTCGAGTGGGGCACTGATCGCAGTTTGTCGCAAGGAATGAAAAGATCGGGGCGTTTTCATGGCGCCGCGGTCTGGTTGCAAGGCTCGCAATTATCTTTCGCCAACGCCGATCATTTTCTCTATGTTTCTTGCGGTTTTCAACAGGGCCGCTTCAACCACCGGTTTTGTTTGCTCGAACCGCGTAGAGGGCACAGGCACGGAAATGGCGTGCAGATCTCCGGCCCAATCACGAAACGCCAAACCGATTGCGCAAATGCCCGAGGTGTGTTCCGCAAGGTCGTAGGCCAGTCCGGTCTTGCGAATGGTCGCAAGCTCTTGCTGCAGCGCGACCATGTTGCCTTCTATGCCATTTCGGTCCCATTCGTTCTGAATAAGCTGTGAGGCTTTGTCTTCGGGCATCTGCGCAAGGCAGGCACGACCATTCGCGGTGGTCGTCAGGGGGAAGACCTCGCCGACGGAAGATACAGTGCGCAAGCGGTGCGTGCCGGGCACCTGATCCAGAAAGATCATCCCGGCGCCGCGCAAGACGGACAGGTCCGCGGTCTCTCCGGTTTTCTGGGTCAGTTCTGTCAGCAGCAACCGGCAATGTTCGACAATGTTATATTGCGCGGCTTCGGCCAGGGCATGCAACTCTGGGCCAAGTCGCAAGCCGCCGCCGTTTGCATCGCTGATCACCAGCCGTTCGGTTTGCAAAGCCGCGACGATTCGCTGCACCGTAGAGCGGGCCAGACCCACACGTTCGGCGATCTGGCCCAAGCTCATTCCGGTTGGATTGTCGCGCAAGGCCCGTAAAACAGCTGCGGCGCGAGCAATCACCTGAATGCCGCCCCGTTCAGATTTGTCTTCTTTTTCAGTCATTTGTGACTTCAACTTTATGAAAGGTCAATCCGGTTCAACTGATATTAGTGCGGCGAACAGAAACCGCAATGCGATACAGTAGTATTGAAACCCAAAGAAATCATTTGACCGCATAGTGATACATATGCATCTCTATGTAGGACAGGTGGAGGAAGCCCTGACAGTTCAAGCAACAACATCGGTGCGCCGATGATCGGAGGAGGTTTGTCAAATGGTGAAGGTTCGAGGTATCGAATTTCAAGGTAATCTTGATAACGATATGGGGTTGGAGTTTTACAACCTGAGCCACCGTTTCGGGTTCCAAAACCCCAATTGGCCGTATTTTCAAGACACCAAGATTGAGCGCATCCATTATATGGCGAAATCAGGTGTGCTGAGCCAGCGCATCACCACCACGATGCATGCCACGACCCATATCGATGCGCCCGCGCATGTGGTGCAAGGCACCCCATTTATTGACGAAGTGCCGCTGCCGCATTTCTTTGGAACGGGCATCGTGGTGTCGCTGCCCAAGAAGAAGTGGGAACCGATCACGGGTGAAGACCTGGAAAAAGCCTGCGGCCATGTGATCCGCAAGGGCGATGTGCTGATCATCAACACCGGTTGGCATCACGATTATGAGGACGGCGATTACTTTGCCTATTGCCCGGGCTTTGTTGCCTCGGCTGGGCATTGGATGGTGGAAAAGGGTGTCAAGGTCGTGGGCCACGACACCCAAGCGAACGACCACCCGCTGGCGACGGCCATCGGCCCACAGCGCAACGGGCCGTTGTTGCCGCATCTGGAACAGGAATACAAGGAATGGTCTGGCGGGCGCGATTGGAAGGATGACTTCCCCGATTGGGAACCCGTTCACCAGATCCTGTTCAAGAACGGTATTTTGGGCATCGAGAACGTCGGTGGTGATCTGGATGCGGTGACCGGCAAACGCTGCACCTTTGCCTTCTTCCCGTGGAATTGGGATCGCGGCGACGGATGTATCATCCGTCTGGTGGCAATGATCGACAAAAGTCAGAACTTCCGCATCGACGACGGCGCTGAATTCTGACCCGTTTTCGGCGCGCCGCAAAAGGCGCGCCGTCACCGCATATTCCTGGGGAGGAGTCTATGCATATCAAGCGTTTCGACGACGCGCAGCCCTATGTGGCCCCCAATCATTTTGGCTGTCACGGTTTGCGGTTGCAAGGGTTCGAGGCGGGTGGGCCGACCAATCAATGGATTGGGTTCAGCCAGTTCTTGCCACAAGGGGGCGCAGGGCCAGACGCAACACCCTTTGAGAAGGTCTATGTTGTTCTGGAGGGCGAGATGACAGTCATCATCGACGGCGTCGAGACTGTGCTGCACCGCTACGACAGCTGCACCATCCCCGCGCATGAAGTGCGCAAGCTTGAAAACCGATCCAATCACACCGCCAAGATGCTTGTCGTGATCCCCTATCCCCCAGAGGCAAAGCCATGACCCTTTCCCATCCCGCGAAGATGTTTGATGTCTCGGGCCAAATCGCGCTGATCACCGGGGCATCGGGCGCCTTTGGTATGGTTGCGGCACGGGTACTGGCGGGCGCTGGATGCAAGTTGGTATTGGCTGCTGGCAACCAGGACGCCCTCGACGCGATTGCTACCGAGTGCCGCGAGATGGGGGCGGAAGTTACGGCGATCAACACCCGGCCCAGCGACGAAACCGCGTGCGACAGCCTCGTGGCCGAGGCGGTTCGGGCCTATGGTGGTCTGGACATTCTTGTCGTTGCCTCGGGGATGAACAAGGTCGCCCTGATCAACGATATGGCACCAGAGACGTTTACAGCCGTGATGGATGCCAACGTCACACAAAGCTGGCTTATGGCGCGTGCTGCCGCGGGTCAGATGAAGGCCCAAGTCGCCGCGGGCACACATCTGGGCGGCAAGATCGTGCTTGTCTCCTCGGCTCGCGGGCTGTTGGGACATCCGGCTGGCTACACCGCTTATTGCGCGTCAAAGTCGGCAACTGACGGTATCGTCAAGGCGCTGGGTTGCGAGCTTGGCCCGACCGGTATCACAGTCAATGCCATTGCGCCGACGGTGTTCCGCTCGCCTCTGACGGCGTGGATGTTCGAAGATACCGAAAAGGCCAAAGCGGTGCGCGCTGGCTTTTTGTCCCGCGTGCCCAAGGGCCGCCTTGGTGAGCCGGAAGACCTTGCCGGGCCGCTTCTGTTCCTCGCCTCCAAAGCGTCTGATTTTTACACCGGGCATATCCTCTATGCCGATGGCGGCTATACCGCAGGGTGATGATATGACAGCCAAAAATCGCCAGATTGCTGTGATTGGTGCTGGGTTGATGGGTCACGGAATCGCCCTGACGCTGGCCCGTGCCGGCCAATATGTTGCTCTGACCGACCCCTTTCCAGAGGCGCGCACTTCTGCTCCGGCCCGCATTCGTTCCAGCATGTCGGCAATGGGCCTGAGTGAGGCTGAAATCGCCCGCGCACTGAAAAGAATAGAGATTTTTGATACGACTGCCGGGGCCGTTCGTGCGGCCGAGGTGGTGTTCGAGGCCGCCCCGGAGAAGCTGGATCTCAAGCGCAAGATCTTTGCCGAGATCGAAGCGCATGCGCCTGAAGCCTGCATTCTGGCGTCAAATACCTCGGTGATGCCGATCACTGAAATCATGGCGAACCTGCGGCTTAAGGCCCGCGCACTTGGGACGCATTGGTGGAACCCGCCGCACCTGATCCCGCTGGTCGAAGTGGTGAAGACCGAATGGACCGAAGCGAGTGTCGCGGCCGACATGATGGATCTGCTGTCCGACGCGGGAAAAACGCCGGTTCTGGTGGCCAAGGATGTGCCGGGATTTATCGGCAACCGTTTGCAACATGCGCTGTGGCGCGAGGCAATCAGTTTGGTCGAAAACGGCATCTGCGATGCCGAAGCGGTCGATACCGTGATCAAGGCCAGCTTCGGGCGCAGGCTTGCGGTGCTGGGGCCGCTGGAGAATGCGGATTTGGTTGGCACAGATCTGACACTGGATATCCACGAAAACGTGCTTTTCGATCTTGAAAGCCGCAAAGGCCCGTCACCGTATCTGAAGCAGCTGGTGTCCGACGGCAAGCTTGGCATGAAGACTGGGGAAGGCTTTCGCAAATGGACCGATGTCCAGGCGAATGACGTGCGATTGCGGGTTGCGCGTCACCTTAAACGACTCGACGGGATCTTGATGGACTAGAGCAATTGCTTGGCAGGGAGGCTGAGCGATAAACGGGAGGACTACGCTATGAAAACCATAACTTCGCGGCGCGGCTTTATGATGGCGGGGGCCGCGAGTTTGGCCGCTCCCGCTCTGTTGCGGGCCACGCGCGCCTATGCGGCGACACCGACCCTTAGGGTCGGTCTTGTCAGCCCACGCACTGGCCCGCTGGCCAGCTTTTCCGAGGCGGACGACCATGTTCTGGCCGCGATCAATCAGGCCTTTGCGGGAGGGATCGAGAACAACGGCAAGTCTTGGGCCATTGAAATCATTGCCAAAGACAGCCAGTCCAACCCCAACCGCGCGGCAGAAGTCGCCGCCGACCTGATCCTGAGCGACGAGGTGGACATCATCCTTGCTGCCTCGACCCCTGACACGGTGAACCCGGTAGCGGATCAGGCCGAAATCAACGAAATTCCATGTATCACCACGGATTGCCCATGGCAGCCCTATTTCTTCGGTCGCAACGGCGTTCCGGGGCAGGGGTTCCAATCCACCTATCATTTCTTCTGGGGGCTGGAAGATGTGATTGGCGCCTTTCTTGACATGTGGGGCGGTTCGGGCGTGACCAAGAACGTCGGGGGGCTGTTCCCCAACGACGCAGATGGCAACGCTTGGGGCGACGCGGAATTGGGGCTGCCCAAACCCTTGGCGGCGGCAGGCTATACGCTGACAGATCCGGGCCGTTATCAGCCGCTGTCGGATGACTTCTCCAACCAGATCGCGGCTTTCAAGGCGGCGGGCTGCGAAATTGTGACGGGCAATATGATCGCGCCCGATTTCGCGACCTTCTGGGCGCAGGCAGCACAACAGGGATTTGCGCCCAAGATCGTCACCATCGGCAAGGCGCTGCTGTTCCCTTCGGTGATCGAGTCGCTTGGGGAACGCGGCAATGGGCTAAGCTCAGAGGTCTGGTGGTCACCGAACCATCCGTTCTCGTCCTCGCTGACCGGAGCCAGCGCCAAAGATCTGGCTGAAGGCTATGTCGCTGCGACAGGGCGGCCCTGGACACAACCCATCGGCTTCAAACACGCGCTGTTCGAAGTCGTCTCGGATGTGGTCAAGCGTGCTGAAGACCTAGAGGATGCAAGCTCTATCGTGGCCGCGATCGCCTCGACCAAGCTGAATACCATCGTGGGGCCGGTCGATTGGTCTAATGGTCCGATCAATAACGTCACCAAAACGCCTTTGGTCGCGGGCCAGTGGCAACGTGAAGGCGACAAGTTCGATCTGAAGATCGTGGCCAATTCTGCAGCTCCCGACATCCCGAAGACGGGCGAGTTGATCTTGCTGTGATCCGTGAGGGCGGCGTGCAACCGCGCCGCCCATCCTCGCTCTTTTCTGAAGGGAAGCAGATGTGACTGCGTTCTTGCAGCTTGATAACCTGACCAAATCCTTTGGCTCGATCACGGTGGCCGATGGGCTAGGCTATAGCTTGCACCGGGGCGAAGCCCTTGGGGTGATCGGGCCGAACGGGGCCGGCAAGACCTCTATGTTCAATCTGGTTACGGGCACCTTGGCGCCGAACTCGGGACGGGTGGTCTTTGATGGCCGTGATGTAACCAAGCTTTCGGCGGCGGCCCGGTGCCGTGCGGGAATGGCACGCAGTTTTCAAGTGCCGCAACCGTTCTCGGGCATGAGCGTCTATGAAAACGCTATGGTTGCCGCGACGCAGGCGGCTGGGCTGACGGGACGCGCGGCAGAACGTCTGTGCCTTGAGGTGCTGGAGCAGACCCAGATGTTGCCCAAGGCCAATGTGCAGGCTGGGGGGCTGACCTTGCTGGAACGCAAGCGGCTGGAGTTGACCCGCGCGCTTTGTGCCAAGCCCAAGTTGTTGATGCTGGATGAAATCGCCGGTGGGCTGACCGAAGGCGAATGCCGGTCGCTGGTGCAGACGATCAAGGAAATTCATGCCACGGGCGTCTCGATCATCTGGATCGAGCATGTGGTGCATGCGCTTTTGGCGGTAGTGGATCGTCTGATCGTCATCGACTTTGGAAAAAAGATCGCCGAGGGCGAGCCTAAGGAGATCATGGCTAGCCCACAGGTGCAGGAAATCTATCTGGGGATCGAAGCCGATGCCTGAAACCATTCTGGAAATCAAAGGCTTGAATGCCCACTACCGCGACTTTCAGGCGCTTTACGGTGTGGATATGACCGTTGCGGCGGGCGAAGTTCTGGCCATTATCGGCGCGAACGGGGCAGGTAAAACCACTCTCATGCGCTCGATCTCTGGGCTGATGGCGAACGGCGCGGGGCAGATCCGCTATCGCGGCAACGACATCAGCGGATTGCGCGCGGATCAAGTGGCCGCGACGGGGATCGCCTTGGTGCCAGAAGGGCGGCAGCTGTTCCGCTCGTTGTCGGTCGAGGAAAACCTGATCATTGGAGGGCAAATCGGGCGCAAAGGCCCGTGGAATGTGCAAGCTGTGTTCAAGCTGTTCCCGATCTTGGCCGAGCGCCGCGCCGTGCCTGCAACATCGCTGTCGGGCGGGCAGCAGCAGATGGTGGCTATTGGCCGTGCGTTGATGGCAAATCCGGACCTGATCTTGTTTGACGAGATCAGCCTTGGCCTCGCGCCGATCATCATCAAAGACATATACGCGGCCCTTCCTGGCATCATCGGTGAGGGGATGAGCGCGCTGATTGTCGAGCAAGACATCACCAAGGCGCTTTCGGTCTCGAACCGGCTTTACTGCCTGCAAGAAGGCCGCGTGTCTTTGGAAGGTGTGTCGGGGGCCGTGTCGCGGGCCGAAATTTCCCGCGCCTATTTTGGAATGGAATAAGTATGGAATGGGCAAATGCTGTCGTGCAAGGCACCTTGCTGGGCGGGCTTTATGCGCTGTTTGCGGCCGGTCTGTCGCTGATCTTTGGTGTGATGCGATTGGTCAATATCGCGCATGGAGATCTGATCGTGCTGGCGGCCTATCTGGGGCTGACTGTGGTGTCGGTGCTTGGCCTGCATCCATTGCTGGCACTTCTGGTTGTTGTGCCTGTGATGGCGCTGTTTGGCTATGTGCTGCAACGGGTTGTGCTGAACCGCACGCTGGGCGACGACCTGCTGCCGCCGCTGCTGGTCACATTTGGGCTTTCAGTGATCCTGCAAAACGGCCTGCTTGCTATCTATACGGCCGACCCACAAAAGATCAATGCAGGCCCGCTAGAGACGGCAAGTGTGTCGGTGGCGGGCCTGTCGCTGGGGGTTTTGCCCTTGTTGACCTTTTGCGTGGCGATTGCTGTGATCTGGGGCCTGCAATGGGTGTTTTATCACACCGCCCTTGGTCGTGCTTTTCGCGCGGTGTCAGACAATCAGGACATTGCGCAGCTTATGGGCCTGAACCGTCGCCATATTTTCGGGTTGGCAATGGCGTTGGCCTTGGCAGTGACGGCTTTAGCGGGGATTTTGCTGGGTATCCGCACCAGCTTTGACCCTTCCATTGGCGGCGGGCGGCTGATTTTCGGCTTTGAGGCGGTGATCATTGGCGGGCTTGGCAATCTGTGGGGCACTCTCGCAGGCGGTGTTATCCTGGGGGTGGCGCAGACACTTGGCGCCAAGGTCGATCCCGGATGGCAGCTTTTGGCTGGTCATATCACCTTTCTGATCATTCTTGCCCTCCGCCCGAACGGCCTGTTTCCAAGGATTTCGGCATGACCCATACCGTCACACGCAGTTCCAACGCCGCGCGGATCGCAGGTGGGGGCGCCGCAGCCATCGTGCTTACGCTGATAGCGGCCCCTTGGTGGGCTGGCAGCGCCGATCTGCGGCTGATCGGTGAGATTTGCCTGTATCTCGCACTGGCCAGTTTGTGGAACCTGATGGCAGGCTATGCAGGCCTCGTTTCTGTCGGGCAACAAGCCTATGTCGGCTTTGGCGGCTATATGCTGTTTGCCTTGACCATCTCTGCGGGATTGTCACCGCTTGCAGCCATTGGGGCTGCGGGGGTCTTGGGCGCTTTGATCGCAGTGCCGACGGCCTTGCTGATCTTTCGCCTGCGCGGGGCCTATTTCGCCATTGGCACTTGGGTGATCGCCGAGGTGTTTAGGTTGTCATTTGCTCAGATTTCTTCATTGGGCGGTGGCTCTGGCTCGTCGCTGCCGGTGTCGGTGGTCAAATCGCTGGCGGCCAACAAGGACGGGCGCGAGGCGATCAGCTATTGGCTCGCTCTTGGTGCTGCGGTGCTGGTGGTTGCGGCGGTTTATCTGTTCTTGCGCTCTCGCAAAGGGTTGGCCCTGACCGCGATCCGCGACAATGAACTGGCGGCACGTTCGCTTGGCATCGACATTTGGCGTGCGAAGTTCGTGGTTTATGTGGTCACAGCGGCCCTGACCTCGGCCGTTGGTGCGTTGATTTTCCTGCAAAAGCTGCGAATTTCGCCAGATGCCGCCTTTAGCGTCAATGACTGGACGGCTTTTATGATCTTTATCGTGGTCATCGGTGGGATCGGCACGATCGAAGGCCCGATCATTGGCACGCTGGTGTTCTTTGCGCTGCGCGAGACACTGGCAGATCTGGGCACCGCTTATCTGATCATCCTTGGCTTTGTCGCGATCGTCATCATGCTCAAGGCGCCCAAGGGCATCTGGGGCCTGATCCGCGCACGTTTCGATCTTCAACTGTTTCCCTTGGGCTACCGCGTTGTCGCCCCCGACCCAAAGAAAGGCGTCTGAGCATGGCCAGACAACAAAGGACCATCATCACCTGTGCCATCACCGGTGCGATCCACACCCCCACCATGTCAGACGCGCTGCCCTACACGCCGGATGACATTGCACAACAAGCGGTGGATGCCGCCGAAGCGGGGGCTTCGATCCTGCATCTTCATGCGCGCCGCGCCCATGATGGCGGAGTGTCGGTCGATACTGACGATTTCGCGGCCTTTCTGCCGCGGATCAAGCAGGCGACGGATGCGGTGGTGAATATCTCGACCGGCGGAAGCCTGACGTTGTCTATCGCTGACCGCGTCAAACCTGCGACAATATTCTCACCCGAGATGTGCAGTTTGAATATGGGGTCGATGAATTTCTCGTTTCATCCCTTGGCCAAACGCTATGAGGATTGGAAGTTCGATTGGGAAAAGGCTTATGTCGAAGGGTCGGAAGGCAATATCTTTCGCAACACCTTTCGCGATATTCGTGAGGCGGCAGAAACCCTTGCCCCGCATGACATCAAGTTCGAGCATGAATGTTATGACGTTGGGCATCTTTACAACCTGAAGTTCTGCATGGACACAGGGCTGTTCAAGGCCCCTATCTTCATCCAGTTCATTTTTGGCATCCTTGGCGGCATCGGTCCCGAGATTGACAACCTTATCTTCATGAAGCGGACTGCGGACCGGCTTTTTGGAGATAACTACCGCTGGTCCGTCTTGGGGGCGGGCGGGGCGCAGATGTCATTGGCAACCAGCGCAAGCCAGATGGGCGGCAATATTCGCGTGGGCTTGGAAGACAGCTTGTTCATCAGTCGCGGCAAGCTTGCCGAAAGCAATGCGCAACAAGTTGCCAAGATCCGACGCATCGTCGAAGATCTGGGCTGCACTGTTGCGACCCCAGATGAGGCCCGCGATATTCTTGCGCTGAAAGGTGGAGATCGCGTGAATTTCTAGCGGCCACCGAGCATTGATCCGGCGCTGCTTGCGACCAGTGGCGTGGCGCCATCGTGTCGCCGGCCTGCGGGGAAATCTGTCTGCGCGGGGGGCATGACGAGGCAAGGAATGCTTTTCCCCGTTGCCACTCTGCTCTTGCAGTTCACCCGTCAACTTGGCCGTAAGGCATAGTATGATCGGGCTTGCGACCGGCTGTATTCATATGACAAAGGCCAAACTGCCGGTCCGGACAATGCCAAAGAGCGGTGGGGGCCATATCAGCGTCTGAACTTCGGTCAACTCAATCCGAGAGGTGGCGCCAACCTATGCTTGACCTTTGGTCTCTTTGGCTTGTCAGGACCGTTTGCGCACGCGGTGCAGATGATGTTCGGACAATTCGGAAAGATCTTGGGAAAACAGTTTGACCAGACCAGTTCGTGTCAAATGTGACACGGACTTGCCTTGGCTGTCTTTGGCCGATGTCTTGGGGGCCGCGTGATCCGGCGCAAGATGCACGCCGTTTGGGCGCAGGGCGATCGGGTTCAGCGTTCCGGTCTGCCAATCCGACAGTTTGCGGCGTTCAAACTTGGTCCGGTATTGCAGAGCGCGCAATTCGTTTCTTGAGGCATTCAGTTGGTTTGCGATGCGAATTCTTGCCATCAGCGCATTGATTTCAAATGGCTTTTGGATAAAGTCTGTTGCCCCCGCAGCAAAGGCCGCCTTGATGCTGGAGATGTCGGATTTTGCCGTCAACATGATGATCGGTGTGTCTTTGTAGCGTGGGTTCGACCGGATCTTTTCGCACAGGGATATCCCATCCATCTCGGGCATCGAGATGTCGAGGAGGATGCAGTCATATTTGGCAATCCGCCGATTCAGCACATTCAAGGCGTCCATTGGCGTGTCAAACAGGCACAAGTCGGCGCCGTTGGCCACTTCAAGGACCACCCGCAAGAGATCCAGCACTACATGATCGTCGTCAACGGCAAGGATGCGCATTGCAAATCCTCTCTTTGGTTTTCAATCGGCACCAGCACGCTGGCATTTAATGGCTAAACAATCGTCGCTGATCCGAAGATGCGCCTTGCCGCAACCTCTGGCCAAGACGGCGGCGCGTGGTAGTGGCGCGGCCAGAAAGGGCATGGCTGTCGGGATGTCGCTTGGCATTTCTTCCTCAAGTTGATCGCTGTCCATGTAACTCACCAGTGAACCGCGACGAAACTTGGCCGGACTCAAGGCGAAAAAAAGTCTTTCGATCTTTATGGATAGGGCCCTGGCGCAGAAGAGTTCTTCTTGCCAGTTGGCGCGTCGGACAGATACCGCGCCGGTCAGGTTGCCTGAAAAGATCATACTCTCGTGGCAGTCATGCCATGATATCGCCACAACAACCCTGGATGGTAAAATCTTAGTTGTGTGACCAGTGTGTCGGGCGGAGGTTACGTCCGCCCGGATCTCAGGAAAAAAGAAGGCGCACGGAAATGAAGCAACCAAGGATCATTCATGTCGATGATTGCCAAGACATTCGCATGCTTGTGCAGATTGCGCTTGAAACTGTCGCTGGGCTGGTTCTGGTGCAGTTTGAAAGTGGAGAAGACGCTGTCAAAGAAGCCGAATTCGCCGAAGCGGATGTGTTCTTGCTGGATGTGATGATGCCGGGCCTGACTGGCCCGCAAACCTTTGAGCGTCTGCGCGCGATTCCCAAGTTCGCCTCGACGCCGGCGATCTTTCTGACGGCAAAGGCCACCCAAAAAGAGCTGAAGGAACTGGATGGGCCGGGAGTGATCGGCACGATCACGAAACCGTTTGACGCAATGCTGCTGGGTGAACAGGTTGTTGCATTGTGGCAAGCCCATGCCATGAACGCCGCAGCCTGATTGTTGTGCCTTGCCGGGGAATCTCTTCGCCTGTCGTGGCGGGCCTAGTGAGCGAACTCTGCGACGGGGAACAGGGCTGCACAAACCTTATCACCGTCGATCACCTGCTCGGCCCCAACCGGCGAGGCCGTCATGCCGATGCGCGCCATCCAGCGCCGGAAAACAGATGGTACGATGCCGATGACATGGGTTGCGCCTGCTTCGCGGGCGACTCTGGCCATTTCAGTCATCAGCTTGATCTGGATCTGCGAACGCAGTTTTGCCGGCACGTCCGGGTTGATGAACAGCCGCGTTGCCTCCCAGATCAGTGGCGAAACCGGCGCGTCAAAAAACAGCATATCGCGCGGCAGGCTGTCGAGCAGACCAAGCTGGGCATCGCGCAGCATATAGCTGTGCAACCCGACCTTGGACGTTGTCGGCAGCAGGCGGATGCCGGCCAGCACTTCTCCATAGCCGTGAATGGCAATCCATTTTGCTTGGGCCGTGTCGTATTGGTCGAACTCCAGACCGTCGATCGTGGGCAGATCCCAGCCTTTGCCCTTGATGAAGACTTCATGCCGCATGCGCATGAAATCAACAAATAAATCACCATGCTTGTGCAGGTTCATGAAGGTCAGCGTTGTGGCCTTGAGCACCCGGTCAGCCGTGGCTTCGATGCTGCTTTCGCGGTCACGCTGGGTGAATCTGTCGGCGGACATGTCGGCCGCTCTGATTGACTGAGCAGGGGTACCTTCGGGCCGTATTGCAGGAAACACCATCTCTGCCCGGCTTGGGACCGGAGGCTTTACTTGTTGCATGGCTGCCTCGCTCGAATCTTAACTTTTTATTACTCATGCACGCATGTGGCGAGTTTTGCCACAATTTTTCCCTTTTTCGCGCGCACAATCATACGTTGTGACTAATAAGCCTAAGATTGGAGCAATCTGCCGTGACAGAGATCCAGGCGAACGGACCACAAGGCCAGTGCCAAGGCGCCTCAGTCGGGAGATGCGCTCGGTTGGCCTTTGCCAAGGGCAGGGTCTGGTTTGAGACGGATGACTGCATCGAGGGGCAGCTTGTAGATTATGCCGAAATCGGCCAACGCCTCTTTTGGCAGCGCCAGACCATCTTTGGCGTCGCATTGCTGCTGGCGGCTTTCTACTACAGTCTGCCCTTGGCCTTTCTGAACCTGCTGCTGGTCGTGATTACCGAGATGTATGACGGCTGGGTGTTTCGGAGCATCTTGACGCAAAAGCGTTCGGGTCAGCGCCTTGAGCTTGGCCATTTCTGGGCTGTTGTCATCGGAACAATTGCAAGTGCCGGAACCATCAGCTTCTTTGCGATCTGGATTTCCATTCTGCAGGGACAAAGCTCGCACTTCATGCCGCTGTTCTTTTTGTTCGCAGCGGGCGTGTTTGCAGCCATGAACAACCATTATATCGTCTCGGTGTTGGCCATTCGGTTGGGCATTTATGGCGTGACGTTCCTGTTCATCCCGATCCGGGACATCGTGCTGACGGGCGCTGATATTCAGTCGGAACTCTGGGTGCAGTTGTTTGCAAGTGTCTTTGTTGCCTATTTCATCGTGGATTGCGCGCGCATCTTCCTCAGCATGTATCGCAAGGGCGTGAACAGGCTGAAAGAGTTGGAAGAGCAAAACCGCAAGGTTGAGGCCGCCTTGGCCGCCAAGTCTGCGTTTCTGTCCACCATGAGCCACGAGTTGCGCACGCCTCTGACCTCGATCAGTGCATCGCTGGACCTTGCGCTGTCGGGCAAGCTGGGGGCTGTCGATACAGGCCCGAAAAAGGTGCTGGAGATCGCGCAGAGGAATTCGGGCACATTGAAGACGCTGATTGATCAGGTGCTTGATCTGCAAAAGGCGAGTGCAGGTCACCTGAGCCTTGAGTGCAGCGAGACGGATTTGACCAGTCTTGTGCAGGAAGCAGTCGAGGTGAACGAGCCCTATGTTGGCAAACTGGGGAGCGTCCTTCGTTTCGACAAACCCGATGGTGTTGTTATGGCCCCGGTTGACCGGACACGGATCAAGCAGGCCCTAAGCAATCTGGTATCCAACGCGGCCAAATTCTCGCCTTCTGGCACCGAAGTCGTCGTGCGGCTGGTATCTGACCAGGGCCAAGCCGTGATTGAGGTCAGCGACCAGGGCGAAGGGTTGGATGAGAAGTCAAAAGACAGGGTGTTTGCACCCTTTACCCAACTCGACTCCAGCGACAGCCGCAAGGTTGGGGGCACAGGCCTTGGACTGAGCATCACCAAGCAAATCGTCGAGGCGCACCGGGGCCGCATCGACTATCGCAGCAAGCCGGGGCAGGGGACCACGTTTTCGTTTACGCTGCCCTTGTTGGGCAGCGTGGCCTAGGGGCAGATCTACCGTCAGGCTTGGCGCGCTGGCGCGAAGGCGGCCATTGCCCAAAGGCCAGCAAAGCCAAGCGAGGCAAGAACATTCCAGCCCGCCATCGAAATCCCCAGCAATGACCAGGGAATTTCGTCGCAGCGCACGGGGGCCGCGACATTGGCATTGGGGTTCAGCAGATCCTCCACCGCAATTCCTGCGATCGAGCCGCCGCTGCAAGAAGCCAACCCCTCCCACAGGCCCTGTTCGACGCCGACGTGAAAGATGCCGATTCCCGCCGTGGCAAGGGCCGCCACCGCGCCAAGCAGGGCCAAGCCGCGGCTGGGGCGCGTGGCCAGCACGGCCAGCATGATCACGATGGCGGCGGCATGCGGCCAGCGTTGCCACAGGCACAGGGTGCAAGGGGCAAGGCCGCCGATATATTGAAAGCCGAAAGCCCCGGCCAGCACGGCGGCTGACCCAAGGCCAGCCAGCAACGACAGGTGGCGCGCGGTCAGGTTCAGCATCACAGATACCTCAGCAGGACAAAGCCGCCCAACAGCAGCACGATAAAGACGGTGAACACAAGCCCCAAGCGACGCTCGATAAAATCGCGGATCGGCGCGCCGAATTTCCACAGCAGGGCCGCGACGATAAAGAACCGCAGCCCCCGCGCCATAACCGAGGCCACTGTGAACACCCAGAAATCAAGCCCTGTGCTGCCCGACAGGATGGTGACGACCTTATACGGAAAGGGCGTGACCCCGGCGATCAGCACAGCCCAGGCCCCCCAGTCATTATAGGTCTGGCGGAAGGTATCAAAGCTGTCGGTCTTTCCGTAGAATTCCAGAACGGGCAGGCCAACCTGCTGGAACAACTCGGCCCCGATCCAATAGCCAAAGGCCCCCCCCAGCACAGAGGCCGCAGTGGCCACGGCCGCAATCAGAAAGGCCCGGTGGGGTGCCGCCAGGATCAATGGGATCATCAGGATGTCGGGCGGGATCGGAAAGAACGAGCTTTCGATAAAGGCGACCACGGCCAGGGCCCAAAGCGCCCGGGGATGTTCGGCCAGACGGATGGTCCAGTCATAGAGGGCGCGGATCATGCCTGTTTTCCTTAGCCTCGAATTTGGCCTCTTGCATCATGGGCACGGTGCAAGGTCAAGGATGCTGGCGGAACCAAACGCTTCACGATAGGTTTTATGGGGTGACGGTGCAGCGTGAGGGGTAAGCAGATGCAATGGCGTGGACGGCGGGGCAGCCGCAACATCGAGGATCGCCGCGGCCAACCTGCGCGCGGGGGCGCAGCCGTTGGGGGCTTGGGCGTTTTGGCGGTGGTGCTGATTGGCTATGTTCTGGGCATTGATGTCACGCCGCTGTTGCAAGATGTGTCCAGCCCCCAATCCAGCCAACCGCGCGAGCTGAGCGCCGAAGATCAGGCGGCTGCTGCGTTTGTCTCGGTAACGCTGGCCGACACCGAAGAGGTTTGGGCCGAGCTGTTTCAAAGCCAGTTGGGCCGGGCCTATCGTCCGGCGACGCTGGTTTTGTTCAGCGGGGCGACGCAAAGCCCTTGTGGGGGCGCCAATGGGGCGACGGGGCCGTTTTACTGCCCATCGGATCGCAAGGCCTATCTGGATACCGATTTCTTCGTGACGCTAGAGCGGCGTTTGGGCGCGCAGGGTGATTTTGCGGCAGCCTATGTGGTGGCCCATGAAATCGCCCATCATGTTCAGAACGAACTGGGCATTCTGGGCCGGGTCAATCAACTGCGCGCCAGTGCCAGCCCGCAAGACAGCAATGCGCTGTCGGTGCGGGTGGAATTGCAGGCTGATTGCCTGTCGGGTGTCTGGGCGCGTCACGCCTCGCAGATGTTTGGCACGATTGATCGCGGCGATATCGAAGAGGCGGTGACAGCCGCGCGCCAGATCGGGGACGACACCTTGCAGCGCGCCGCAGGCCAGCGTCCCATGCCCCACACCTTTACCCATGGCAGTGCCGAGCAGCGGTCACGCTGGTTTCTGACAGGGCTGGGGTCGGGCCAGATCGGGGATTGCGACACCTTTTCTGCAGACAATTTGTAAAGCGTGCAGCAGGGTAGTTGACGCGCCGCATCGCTGCGGATAAACCGCGCTTCGTGGGCCCAAGTGGCGGAATGGTAGACGCAGCGGATTCAAAATCCGCCGCCGCAAGGCTTGTCGGTTCGAGTCCGACCTTGGGTACCAAAGCCCCGAACCTTTTGAAGAATCAAGTTATTCTTGGCCCCCGGGCCGGGGGTTCGATTCGTTTGATTCTGGATGCCATCTTGTCAATTCTTGGACAAAGGCCCTTTTCATCGCTGATTGGTGCGGGATCGGGAACATGGCTTGCCCCAAAGAGGCAGAACTATGGCGATTTCGTGCTCATGGTTAACGTGCTGGTAGCCGTCTTGGATTGTTTCCGAATTAGGGCGTGTGGCTGTGGCAGCGTTGCCTTGTTGGCATTCCGAAAGTCGGCGGATTCAGCCTGTTTTCATTGAAGACAAGCCGTTTTTCAGGGTTTGTTCCGTGTTTCCAATCCGAGAACGAATGCCAAGGGATGGGTGAACACCTTGTCAGATTTTCTTGTGCAATCAGACACATCTGACGCTGCGGCGGCCACTTTTCTGCCGGATTTCACTTCCTATCAAGCTTAAGCGGGGGTAAAGCTAAGGCGTCTAACTGAGTAAGACATTTGGCCGTGGGGGCGGTCGTCTTGTGACAGTGTGCTGCCAAGCACCAGGACAGGGATTTTTGGCTGGCCGGGGGTTTCCCCGGGCGCTGACGTTTATTTGACTGGCGCCCTTGGGGCGGCGGGCAAGATCCTTTGTCTTTCAAGCGGCGGGCCGGGTAGCGCGAAGCTCCGGTCGCAGAGAATGCCGGAACGAGCGTGTGGCTCTGGTCCATGGGGGGCCGGGGCAGTGTTCCGGGGTGCGTTTTGGCGCGTCTCTGCTGCTGTAAGGAATTGAAGATGCCTGTGTTCGCGCTTTATAACTTGAATGACCCAACGACCGTAGCCGTTGACAGTGCATCAGCCGATGGCGCGCAGAATGGCGTTTATTACAACGGCGCAATTTCTGACGGCAATCAGGCTGTGCTGGATGGTTTGGACGATATTGTAAAATTCATCAACGACCCGGTGTTCCAGTTGGACCGTGGCACGCTGGAAATCCAGTTCACGCTGGACCCTGCTACTAACCTTGATGTGACGCGCACCGTTCTGTCGCGCGACAGCGCCGGGGCGACCCAAGGCGGTTATCGGATTGAAGTGTTGCCTGACGGGGTGATCCAGATCACGCATGAAACGGCGACAGGGTCAGAGGTTTTCTCAACTGATGTAGGTTTTTACACACCAGGCGACGAAATCAACGTCTCGTATTCATGGGATTTCGGCGGCGAGGGAGGGACGGTTCAGATTGAAAACCTGACGACCGGAACCAACTACACCGATGATGTGCCCAATACCCTGACGATGGATATGGGCGACAACAGTCGCAACTGGATTATCGGAGCCGATCAGGCGAATTCGCCTGCCGGAACGCTGGCAAATATCGATAGCCATTTCCAAGGGGCGGTCGAGTATTTCTCGATCTCTGACACGGTTGACAACACACCGACCGACCCTGTGGGCGATGGTCTGGTTGAAGGCACCTCGGGCGATGATCTGATTGATCTGGCCTATCTGGGCGACCCCGAGGGCGACCGCATCGACAATTCTGACGCGCTGCTGCCAGGCGAGGCCCCGCAGGACGACATCGTTCTGGCCGGTGCGGGCAATGACACCGTGGTTGCTTTGGCTGGCAATGACGACATCACCGGCGCTGCCGGGGATGATCTGGTCTATGGCGGTGATGGCAACGATGTGGCCACGGGCGACGGCGGGCGCGACATTCTGCATGGCGATGCTGGCGATGACACGCTGGCCGGTGGCGCCGACCAAGACACCCTGTTCGGGGGGGCGGGCAACGATCTGTTGAACGGCGGCCTTGGTGACGATGTGCTGGATGGCGGAACCGGCAACGACACGCTGGAAGGTCTTGATGGCAATGATGTGATCAATGCTGGCGCGGGCAATGACTCGGTCAACGCTGGCTTGGGCAATGACTATATCGACACCCGCGCGCCGGGTGACGACTCGTCGCCCGACCGTAGTTTTCCGGGCCTTTACACCGCCGATACCAACCCAACCGACGACCGCGATACTGTGGATGCCGGGGCAGGGGCCGACACGATCTTTACCGGTGACGATAATGACGTGATCGTTTCAGGCGGCGGCAATGACTTTGTGCATGCCGGCGATGATGACGACAGCGTGCAGGGCAATGATGGTGATGACACCATCCAAGCCGGCGAAGGCAATGACACAGTCACGGGCGATTTGGGCAATGACGTCATCTATGGCGGCACCCGCGAGGATGCCACCGATCCGACCCATCTGACCGACGATATCGACCCCGATGCCGACAACAACCGCGATCTGCTGGCGGGTGGCATGGGCAATGACACCGTTTATGGCGGTGACGATGCCGATACACTCTCGGGCGGGTTGGGCGATGATCTGCTGGATGGCGGCATTGATGATGACATCATCATGGGGGATGCCGGTAATGATGTGATCATCGGTGGCCATGGGGCCGATAGCCTGTATGGCGGTGGTGACCGCGACGTGTTCGTTGGCGGCAGCGCAGGTGATGTGATCGAGGGGGGCGAGACCGGCGACGATTTCGACACGCTTGATCTGCGCGGCGCAGGCCCGCTGCGTGTGACCTTTGATCCGCTGAACAATGAAAACGGAACGGTCGAGTTTCTGGACGATCTGGGGGCCGTGACCGGCACCATGACCTTTGTCGAAATCGAAAACGTGCTGGTCCCCGAGGGCGAAGGCCCGACGGCAAACCCCGACACGCTGGTGACTGATGAGGACACGGACCCGACCATTGACGTTCTGGCCAATGACACCGATCCGACCGATCAGCCGCTGACGGTCACTTCGGCCACGGCCGAGAATGGCGAAGTCACGATCAACTCGGACGGGACGATCACCTACTCGCCCTATATGCATTTCAACGGCCCCGATACCATCACCTACACCGTCACCGATCCAGACGGGAATACCTCGACCACCACGGTGGCCGTGACGGTGAACCCGGTCAACGATGCGCCCGAGGCTGTGGATGATGCCGCAGCAACGCCGCTGGATACGCCGGTGGTGATTGATGTGCTGGGCAATGACATGGATATCGATGGCGATACCCTGTCGATCGTCGGCACTCCGACGTCCCCCAACGGCACGGTTGCGGTCAACCCCGATGGGTCACTGACCTTTACCCCGACGGCAGGCTTCGTGGGCTCGGCCGTGATCACCTACACGATGACCGACGGCACCGTGACGGATGATGCCCAGGTCGTTGTCACCGTGGGTGGCCTTGGCCGCGACGGCGTTGTCAGCGGAACTGCCGGCGATGATCTGATCGACGAAAGCTATGTCGATCCGACGGATGGCGATCAGGTAGATGCCAGTGATGCCATTCTGCCGGGCAGTAGCCCCGATGCCGACAGCATCGTGGCAGGCGATGGCAATGACACCATCCTTGCCGGCCGCGACGATGACACGATCTTTGCCGGTTCAGGCGATGATGAGGTGTTTGGCGGCGACGGGTCTGAAAGCGTGCATGGCGGCGCGGGTGATGACACGATCCTGACGGGCGACGGCCAGGACATTGTCTTTGGCGAAGATGGCGATGATTATATCGACACCCGTGGGCCCAACCCGCTGCCCGACATTGATTATCCGGGGCTGTATGGCGCGGATACCGATCCGCTGAACGATCTGGATACCGTCTATGGCGGCGATGGCAACGACACGATCTTTACCGGCGACGATGCCGACCGGGTGTTTGGCCGCAACGGCAATGACTACATCGACGGTGGGTTCGACAATGACTCGCTGTATGGCAACTCGGGCTTTGACACGATCATCGGCTCGGAAGGCAATGATTATATCGACGGTGGGCGCGGTGATGACCTGATCTATGGCGGGTTGGATCTGACCTTCCCCGATGTGATCAACATTCCGAACGATGGGGGTGATCTGCGCCCTGCCAACAATGCCGACAGCATCGTGGGTGGTTTTGGCAATGACACCATCTATGGCATGGATGATGACGACACGATCAGCGGGGATCAGGGCGACGACCTGATCTTTGGCGGTGTGGACAATGACCAGTTGCTGGGGGCCGATGGCGATGACACGCTGCACGGCGACGATGGCAACGACATGCTGGAAGGCAACACCGGCGACGATCTGATGTTCGGTGGTGCTGGCAATGACAGCCTGGACGGTGGTCTGGGTGATGATACGCTGGATGGCGGCACCGGCGATGATGTGCTTGCAGGCGCCGATGGCGATGATCTGCTGACCGGTGGCTTGGGCAATGATACGCTGGACGGGGGCGTGAACAACGACACGCTGCTGGGCGGCGACGGTGCGGATTCCCTGGTTGGCGACTTTGGCCGCGACCTGCTCGATCTGGGCACCGACGGCACACCCGATGGGGTGGCCGATGTGGCCTATGGCGGGTTCGACGAAGATACGATCACCGGTGTGGGCATTGGCGATACCGTCTATGGCGGCGGCAATGGCGAAGGCTCTGACCAGGATGTGCTGGATCTGCGCAACTCGGGTCCGCATCGGATCGTTGATCGGGTGGCCGACAGTGATGGCAACGGCTTTGATGGCACGGTGCAATATCTGGATGGCGCAGGCAATGTCATTGGCACGGCAACCTTTACCAATATCGAAAACATCATCTGCTTTACGCCCGGCACCATGATTGCCACACCGCGTGGCGAAGTGCCGGTTGAAAACCTGCGCGTCGGCGACAAGGTGATCACCCGCGACAACGGCATTCAGGAAATCCGTTGGGCGGGGGCGCGGCAGATGGGCTGGCATGACTTTGCGGCCAACCCGCATCTGCGGCCTGTGATGGTCAAGGCGGGCAGCCTTGGCAATGGTCTGCCCGAGCGCGACATGATGCTGTCGCCGAACCACCGGGTTCTGGTCGCGAACGACCGCACGGCGCTGTATTTCGATGAACATGAGGTTCTGGTGGCCGCCAAGCACTTGATCGGCGGCAAAGGCGTGCATCAGGTGGAGTCGGTCGGCACGACCTATGTCCACTTCATGTTTGACCAGCACGAAGTGGTTCTGTCGAACGGGGCTTGGACGGAAAGTTTCCAGCCGGGGGATTATTCGCTCAAGGGCTTGGGCAATGCTCAAAGGACCGAGATCTTTGAATTGTTCCCCGAATTGAAGACCGAGGCTGGCTTGGGGTCGTATCAGGCTGCCCGCAAGACGCTGAAGAAACACGAAGCACGACTTCTGTTGCGCTGACAAAGAGTTATGCAGCACGGGTTGGTGCCAAAAGCGCCTGATCCGTTGGTAAAGGGGCCCGCAAGGGCCCCTTTGTCATTGGTTGGGGTGGCCAGGTCAACGGCTTGGCGACTGTGGCCTTTGCAGGGGCTTTTGCGGGTTTGCGGCAGTGGCCTGCCCGACGCGACTGATGCCCAAACAGAAACTTACCCTGTTCTGGCCACCTTCCGGCCATCATCTGCCAAAGATGTGCCGCCTTCGAACAGTACCCCGCTGATGCAAGGATTGTTTCGAGGGTGACGCCAGAATGGCGACGATTACAGGTAACAACAGCGCCAATACTCTGACGGGAACGTCGGCGGACGACGATATTTATGCCAACGGCGGCAATGATACGGTTCGTGCCGGCACCGGGAATGATACCGTTTTCGGCGGCAACGGAAATGACAGCCTGTTGGGCGAAGGCGGCAACGACCTGATCTACGGCGAGGCGGGCGCCGATCGTCTGTTCGGGGGCGATGGCAACGACAGCCTTTATGGCGGGGCCGACAACGACTCTCTCGAGGGCGGGGCGGGTAACGACCTGCTGAATGGCGGTGCTGGCAATGACACGATCATTGGGGGTGATGGGGTCGATACCGTCGATTATTCGGATTCGACCTCGGCCGTTACGGTAAACCTTGCCACGGGCTCGGCCACGGGCACAGCCACTGGCACAGATACCATCAGCCAGGTCGAGAACATCACCGGCAGCGCCTTTAACGACAATCTGACGGGCAACACCGGGGACAACCTGATCAACGGCGGTGCCGGCAATGACACGATCAGCGCCGGGGCGGGCAGTGATACCGTCTTGGGCGGTGCTGGCAATGACAGCATTGATGCAGGTGTGTCGTCGCAACCTGCGAACACCTCGCTTGATTTCAACTGGTCACTGGCCGGCGCAGACGAGGCCAATATCGCTGGCGGCGTCGTGCAGGATACCGGCGGCATTCAGGTCTCTGTCGGTTTCGTCAATGACGGGGCGGCGACCGAGTTTTCAGTTGAGTCCTCGTCCTCGATTTATGTTGCCTCGGGTGAGACGTTCAATCCGACCTCAAGCCTCTTCATCTATGGTCAAGGCGCGAATGACAACTCGACCACAACGATCGATTTTGCCTCGGTTCCCGGGTCTGGTTTCGCCAATACTGTAGAGAATGTTTCGTTCCGGCTTGCCGACATAGATAGGGTGAATGGGTCTTGGGAAGACCGTGTCACCGTGCGCGCCTATGACGCCAACGGCAACGAAATCACCGTCATTCTGACGCCCGCAGGGTCTGATACGGTCAGTGGCAATACCGTCATTGCCGCCGAGGGCAACAATTCATCCACCGATGCCGAAGGGTCGGTTCTTGTCACGATCCCCGGCCCGGTGGCACGGATCACCATCGAGTATGACAACGGCTTTACCAACGGCCAGCTTATCCAGGTATCGGACATCCGCTTTGAAGCGGTGGCGACGGATGAAGATGTCGTTGACGGCGGCGATGGTGACGACACGATCTCGACCGGGATCGGCAACGATGTCCTGTTCGGCGGTTCGGGCAATGACTCGCTGGATGGGGGCGCGGGCAACGACACGCTGGATGGGGGCATCGGCAACGACACGCTGCGCGGTGGGGATGGCAATGACAGCCTGTCGGGGGGCGATGGGGCCGACCTGCTGGATGGTGGCCTCGGCAATGACACGCTGGATGGCGGTCTGGGCAATGACACGCTGTTGGGCGGTGACGGGGCCGATAGCCTTTCGGGTGGCGATGGGGCCGACTCGCTGGATGGCGGCGCAGGCAATGACACGCTGGATGGCGGCACCGGGAATGACAGCCTTTTTGGTGGGGCGGGCAATGACAGCCTGACAGGCGGTGACGGCGCCGATCAAATCTATGGTGGCGACGGAAACGACACCATCGAGATGGGTCTTGGCAATGACACTGTCTATGGCGGCAATGGCGATGATTTCATCGACGATCAGATCGGCGGCACGCTGTCGGGCGAGAACCTGATCTTTGGCGATGCTGGCAACGACACGATCTTTTCCGGGGCCGACAATGACACCCTTTATGGTGGCACCGGGGCCGACCTGCTGTGGGGAGAAGGTGGAAACGACATCCTGTTCGGCGGCGCTGATGCCGACACGATGTATGGCGGGGCCGGGGCCGACTCTCTCTCGGGCGACGATGGCAATGACAGCCTGTTCGGCGATGCCGGGAATGACAGCCTGTATGGCGGTTTGGGCAATGACACGCTGGACGGCGGCGACAATGACGACCTGCTTTATGGCGGGGCGGGCAGCGATACCCTGCTGGGCGGCGCGGGCCGCGACATTCTGGACGGCGGCGACGGGCCAGACTTTCTGGATGGTGGCGCCGATCAGGACACGATCTTTGGCGGCATCGGTGACACCGTCACCGGTGGCAGTGGCGGCACTGACGAAGATGTGCTGGATCTGACGGCCTGGGGCAAGGCCAACACCAACATCATCTTTGATCCGAACAACCGTGAGAACGGCACGGTCGAGTTTCTGGACAGCTTTGGCAATGTCATCGGCACGATGACCTTTACCGACATCGAGACGGTTGTGCCCTGCTTTACCCCCGGCACGATGATCCTGACGCCTCTGGGCCCCTGCCGGGTTGAAGATTTGCAAGTTGGTGATCTGGTTCTGACCCGTGACAATGGGATGCAACCTGTGCGTTGGGTGGGCAGCCGCACCCTCAGCCTGGCGGAATTGGTGATCCGCCCGAACCTGCGCCCCGTCCGAATCGCGAAGGGCGCTTTGGGGCCGGGCATGCCAAATCGTGATATGCTGGTTTCCCCCCAGCACCGCCTGCTGATCGAAGGCGCGAAACCCGAGATGTTGTTTGGCGAGCGTGAGGTGCTGGTGGCCGCTGGCCATCTGGAAGCGATGCCGGGCGTTCAGCAACTGCTGACCAAGGGCATCACCTATGTGCATCTGATGTTTGATCAGCACGAAATCGTCCATTCCGACGGCTGCTGGACCGAAAGCTTTCAGCCGGGGGCCACGGTGCTGTCGGGCATGCAGGATGCGCAACGCGACGAAGTGCTGGAACTGTTCCCGGAACTGGGTGCCAATCCCCACAGCTATCCTGCGGCCCGCCCCAGTTTGCGCGCCTATGAGGCAAAGGTGATGTTGTCGGCCTGAGGGGTGTTTCCTGACGGGCCGGCTGCCCGCCCTAGCTTGCCCCGGCAGGGGGCCTGCGGGTCTGGCGCCATTGCGACCATGCCTCGGGGGTGTCCAGATCGGTAACGGCATGTTGCGCAGGCAGGGGCACAAGGATCAGCCTGTCCTGATGGGCAGAAATCAGATCGCGGGCGCCTTGATCGCCCGTGATCTGCATCAGGCTGTCGCGCAGGCTGGCCGGAAAGATCACCGGATGCCCCGGTTGGCCTTGGTCCGAGGTGGCGCGCAAAATGGCATCGGGGTTGGCCCGTGCGGCGTCTATCATGGTTTTCAGATCTTCGCTTGTCAGTTCGGGCATGTCAGCCAGCAGCAGCATCACGCCCCCCCCCGTGGGCATCTCGGCCAACCCGGCCTTCAGGCTTTCGGCCATGCCTTCAGCGGCGGTCTGTGCGATCACCTTTCTGACCGGCATGCGGCTCAGTGCCGCGCGGCGCAAGGGTCGGTCGGGCGGCAAGACGACTGTCACCAAAGCGCCGGTTTCAACGGCAAACCGGGTGATCCGTTCCAGCAGGGGCCGTCCGTCAACCGTTTCCAGCAATTTGTCGCGCGGCGCCATGCGCGATGAACTTCCGGCTGCAAGAACAAGGATTTGCAAGGCAGGGGGCATGGTCACTCCAACAGATCGGGGGCCAGCGTGGCGCAGCTTGTTCGTTGGGGCAAGCTGAAAGCACAAGGCATCTTGTCGATTGACCGATCTTCGGGCTGGCTGCACTCTGACGGGCAGAGGTGCAGCATGAACACAGCATTGCTTCAGGCATTTGGACGGCAAGCCCAGGCTTGCGCGGGGTTGGGGTCGGCCTTCATGGCCGATCTGATGCAGATCCTGCCCACCCATCTGGCGCAGGCCCCCCGGCTGGCGGCGCTGTATGACGCCTGGCAAGGCGCGGTCGGCCCCGAAGGCGCGTCGCTGCCCCTGCGCCTGGCCGGGGGCTTGCATGCGCTGGTGCGGTCCGGCCATGTGCCCGCACTTGCCGCCTGCTATCCGCCGCATGGGGGCGACGGTCTGGCGCGGCAGGTGGCCATCGTCTTGCGCGATTGGGATGACTGGCTGTGCGATTGGGTGCGCCTGCCACCCCAGACGAACGAGGTGGGGCGCAGTGCGGTGCTGATCGCCGCGGCCCGCGCGCTGACCGCAAAGACGGGCCTGCCGTTGCGGTTGTCGGAATTGGGGGCCAGTGCCGGGCTGAACCTGAATTTTGATCACTACCGCCTGCATCTGGGGCAGGCGCAGTCTGGCCCCGACCGGGGCGTTGATCTGGCGCCTGAATGGACAGGGCCGCTGCCGCCGCGTGCTGATGTGCGGGTTGTGGAACGCCGGGGCGTTGATCTGAACCCGCTGAACCCGGCGCAAGACGGGGCGCGGCTGATGGCCTATGTCTGGCCAGATCAACCGGCGCGGATGCAGCGTCTGGCCGGCGCGCTGGACATCGCCAGGGCAGCGCCCGCTGTCGTCGATTGCGGCGATGCGGCCCCGTGGCTGGAACAGCGCTTGGCCCAGCCGATGCCGGGGGTGTGCCATATGGTGTTTCATACGGTGGCGCATCAGTATTTCCCCGCGGCGACGCAGGCCCGGATCGCCACGGCGATGCAGCAAGCCGGGGCACTGGCCCGCCCTGACAGCCCCTTGGCTTGGGTCGGGATGGAGGCAGACGGGGCCGAGCCGGGGGCTGGCCTGACCCTGACCCTGTGGCCCGATGGTCAGTGCATGCCCTTGGGGCGGGCGGGCTTTCACGGGCAATGGGTGCAGTGGGCTGACGCCGGATAGGGGGGGCCAACACCATTGTGAACAGCGCAGGCCGCGCGGCGGCAGTATTTTTGCTAAACTTGAACTCTGCGCTTTATAGGTCAATCTTTATGACCTAACATGGCCGCGACAGACCCGGCAGCGCAGGGCGCCAAGGGCCTTATCCAGCGGGGGGAGGACGCGAGATGACAAAGCGAGAGGTGTCGCTGCACGACAAGTTCGATCTTGAGGTGTCGCCCGTTTTGCTGAACGGCACACAGGCGCTGGTGCGCTTGATGCTGATGCAAAAGGCGCGCGACCGCGCAGCGGGCCTGAACACGGCGGGCTATGTCACCGGCTATCGCGGCTCGCCCCTTGGGGCGGTGGATCAGCAGATGCACCGGGCGGAAAAGATTTTATCTGCCAACGACATCACCTTTCACGAAGGCCTGAACGAAGATCTTGCCGCCACGGCCCTGTGGGGCACCCAGCAGGCCGAATTGCGGGGCGAGGGGCGCTATGATGGCGTCTTTGGCCTGTGGTATGGCAAGGGGCCGGGGGTGGACCGTTCGGGCGATGTGATGCGCCATGCCAATATGGCCGGATCATCGCGCCATGGTGGGGTGATCATGGCCATGGGCGATGACCATACGGGCGAAAGCTCGACCGTGTGCCACCAGTCGGATTGGGCGATGGTGGATGCCTATATGCCGGTGCTGTCGCCGGCCGGGGTGCAAGAGATCTTGGACTTTGGCCTTTATGGCTTTGCGCTGTCGCGGTTTTCTGGCCTTTGGGTTGGGCTGAAAACGATGAAGGATACGGTCGAGGTGACCAGCATCGTCGATGGCCACCCCGACCGTATGCGCTTTGTCACGCCTGATTTCGCGATGCCTGAAGGTGGGCTGAACATCCGCCTGAATGACCATTGGGTGCCGCAAGAGGCGCGGATGATCGACCACAAACGCTTTGCGGCCGAGGCCTTTTCGCGAGCCAATGGCATGGATCGGCGGGTCTGGGGGCGGTCTGGGGCAAAGATCGGCTTTGTTGCCGCCGGAAAGAACTGGCTGGATCTGGAACATGCGCTGCGCCTGCTGCATATCGACGCCGCTGCCGCCGACAGGTTGGGGATCACCACCTACAAGATCGGCCAGACCTTTCCGATGGATATGCAGGGCTTTCACGACTGGGCCGAGGGGTTGGACCTGATCGTGGTGGTCGAGGAAAAGCGCAAGCTGATTGAGGTGCAGATCAAAGAGGCGCTGTTCGATGATCGCCGGGGCCGCCGTGTCTATGGCTGGTATAAGGGCGGGGCGGGGGGCATGCACCGCGAAGAATTGTTCCCCACGCGCGGCGCGCTGGACCCGGTGATGGTGGCCGAAAAGATCGGCGAAATCCTGATCGAAGAGGGCCGGGGCACTGACGCCATAAGGGCCGGCCTTGCCAGCCTGCAAGAGGCCCGCGCCGGCGACAACGCCAAGGAAATCGCCAGCCGCACGCCCTATTTCTGCTCGGGCTGCCCGCACAACAGCTCAACCCGCTTGCCCGAGGGCAGCCGCGCCTATGCCGGCATTGGCTGCCATATCATGGCGATGTGGATGGACCGGGGCACCAGCGGCTATACCCATATGGGGGGCGAAGGCGCCAACTGGATCGGCGAAGCCCCGTTTTCGACGCGCAGCCATGTGTTTCAGAACCTAGGCGACGGCACCTATAACCATTCCGGTCTTCAGGCGATCCGCGCGGCGCTCGCCTCGGATGTGAACATCACCTATAAGATCTTGTTCAACGACGCCGTGGCCATGACGGGCGGCCAGCCTAATGAAGGCGCGCTGACCGCATATCGCATTGCTGCCGAAGTGCGGGCCTTTGGGGTCAAGCATATCGTGGTGGTGCATGATGCCAAGGAAGAGGTCGATCTGACCCGCTTTCCCCCCGGCGCGGTTTTCTATGAACGCGCCGATCTGGCGCAGGCCCAGCAGAAATGCACCGAACTGCCGGGGGTATCGGTGCTGCTGTATATCCAGACCTGTGCCGCGGAAAAGCGTCGTCGCCGCAAGCGGGGCAGCTTTCCTGATCCCGATCAGCGGGTGTTCATCAATACCGATGTCTGCGAAGGCTGTGGCGATTGCGGGGTGCAGTCGAATTGCGTTTCGATCGTGCCGGTGGAAACCGACCTGGGGCGCAAACGGGCCATCGACCAATCCAGTTGCAACAAGGATTTCTCGTGCCTTAAGGGCTTTTGCCCGTCTTTCGTCACGCTTTCGGGCGCAAAGCTGCGCAAATCCCCTACGGCGACACTGGATCTGCCCGATCTGCCTTTGGCCGAACTGCCGCAGATCACGGGCACCTGGAATGTGGTGATCACCGGGGTCGGGGGCACCGGGGTTGTGACGCTGGGCGCGATCATGGCGCAGGCGGCCCAGCTTGATGGCAAGGGTGCTGGCATGATGGAAATGGCGGGGCTGGCCCAAAAGGGCGGGGCCGTGCATATCCACTGCCGTCTGGCAAACCGGCCCGAGGATATCACCGCCGTGCGCGTTGCCACCGGAGAGGCCGACGCCCTGATCGGCGGCGATCTGGTGGTCAGCGCCGGGGCCAAGACGCTGGGCCTGACCCGTGCGGGGCGCACCAAAGGGGTGGTGAACAGCCATGAGATCATCACCGGCGACTTTACCCGCAATACCGAATTCACTTTGCCGATGGATCGGCTGACCCTTGCGGTGCAGGCCCGGTTGCAAGGGGATGTGGCGCTGTTTGATGCGTCAGAACTGGCGCGGGTGGCGATGGGCGATGCGATCTATTCCAATATGATGGTGTTCGGCGCGGCATGGCAACGGGGGCTGGTGCCCTTGGGGCTGGGCTCGATCCGGCAGGCGATCAGATTGAACGGCGCGGCGGTCGAGCGTAACTTGCGGGCCTTTGATCTGGGGCGCTGGGCCATGGTGCACCCCGATCAGGCGCAAGACCTGGTGGCGGGCAAGGCGGCCACGGCCCCGGCGCCAGACCCGGTGGCGCTGCGGGTTGCGCATCTGGTTGCCTATCAGGGGCCGGGGCTGGCCCGGAAATATCAGGCGATGCTTGCCCCGATCCAGGACGGCGACCTGCGGCTGGCGGTGGCCAAGGGCTATCACAAGCTGTTGGCCTATAAGGATGAATATGAAGTGGCCCGGCTGTTGCTGACCACGCGCGACAAGGCGGCCGAGACCTTTGAAGACGGCTTTGCCATGACCTTCCATCTCGCCCCGCCGTTGTTGGCCAGGACCGGGTCTGACGGTCGGCCGATGAAACGCCGCTTTGGCGAGCGCAGTCTGCCGCTGCTGCGGCTTCTGGCGCGGCTCAGGCACTTGCGCGGGACGATCTTTGATCCCTTTGGCCGCACTGCCGAGCGGCGGATGGAACGGGCCCTGATCGCGGAATATGAAGCCGACATGGCCGAGGCACTGACAAGGCTGACCCCCGAGACGCGTGCCATCGTGATCGAACTGGCCGAACTGCCGCTGACGATCCGCGGGTTTGGCCCGGTGAAAGAGGCCAATCAGCGCAAGGCCGCAAAGCGGCGCGAGGCGTTGTTGGCGGCATTGCGGGCCGGTGGGGCCCCGGGTGCCTTGGCGGCGGAATAGGCGAACCGGAAAAAGGGGGGCCTTTGCCCCCCTTTCACCGCAGATGATCGTGATGCCTGTGCAAGGGGCCGATCAGGCCCGCATGCGCCCCTGATCATCCCACAGGGGGGCCAGATGCACCGTGGCCTTTCTGCGCTCGCCCAGAATTTCGATCTCACACGTCAGGCCATCTTGCACCTTGTCGGCGGGCAGAAAGCCCAAGGCGGCCGACTTGCCAGCCCAGTGGCTGAACCCGCCGCTGGTGCAATAGCCGACAACCGCACCGTCCAGCCAGATCGGCTCCCACGCCACGACATCGGCATCCGCGGCATCAACCACAAAGGAAACAAGGCGACGTTTCGGGCCAGTGGCCTTTTCCGCCTCGGCCGCGGATTTTCCGATGAAATCCTTGGTCCAGTTGATGAACTTATCAAGGCCGGTTTCGGCGGGGGTGTAATCGGGGCTGAATTCGCGGCCCCAGCTGCCAAACCATTTGTCCAGCCGCAAGCTCATCATGGCACGCATGCCAAAGGGGCGGATGCCAAGGTCGGCCCCGGCCGCCATCAGCATATCCCACAGGTGACGCACCGACATCTGGTCGCAAAAGATTTCATAGCCCAGATCGGCGGTGTAGCTGACGCGCTGCACAATGCAATTGGCCATGCCCACCGTCAGGCGTTTGACATCCATGAAGCGGAAGGCCTCTGCCGACACATCCGACCGGGTGACGCGGGCCAGCAACTCGCGCGCCTTTGGCCCGGCGATGGTAAAGCCCGACCGCGCGTCCGAGATGTTTTCAACCGTCACCCCCTCGGCGGCATTCTGTTCAAACCAGCGACCATGCCAGCCCTGCGCCCCATAGCTGGCGGTCAGCATGAATTCGGTTTCCGACAGGCAAGACACGGTGAAATCCCCGATGATCTTGCCGGAATGGGCCAGCATCGGCGTCAGTGACAGGCGGCCCGGTTTGGGGATGCGGCCCGCCATGATACGGTCCAGCCAGGCGCGGGCATTGGGGCCGGTGACGCGGTATTTTCCGAAATTCTGCAATTCGTTGATGCCCACGCCGGTGCGCAGGGCATGCACCTCTTGCCGGGTTGCCTCCCACGCGTTCGAGCGTTTGAAGCTGGGCTCTTCATAGCGCGGCTCGCCGGGCAGGGCGAAGTAGTTGACCACCTCCAGCCCATATTGCTGGCCCCAGACGGCGTTCATGCCATCAAACACCTGATACATCGGGGTGGTGCGGAAGGGGCGCGCGGCGGGGCGTTCCTCATTGGGATAGCTGACCGAAAAGCGCATCTGATAGTTTTCGATGACCTTGGGCACGGTATAGCCGGGGCTTGTCCAGTTGCCGAAGCGGGCGACGTCAAAGCCGCGCGGGTCACGCTCAACCTCGCCCTCGATCATCCATTGCGCCAAGGCAAGGCCCATGCCGCCCCCCTGGCTGAACCCGGCCATCACCGCGCAGGCCGACCAATAGTTTCGCAGGCCCGGCACCGGGCCGATCAGCGGGTTGCCGTCCGGGGCAAAGGTAAAGGGGCCATGGATCACACGCTTGACGCCCGAGCGTTCCAGCACCGGAAAGCGGCGATAGGCGAAATTGACGCTGTCTTCGATCTTGTCGAACTGTTCATTCAACAGCTCATGCCCGAAATCCCACGGCGTGCCATCGACCGACCACGGCTCGCAGGGCTTTTCATAAAAGCCGATGCACAGGCCGCGGCCTTCCTGGCGCAGATAGCTTTCGCCGCCGGGGTCCATCACATGCGGGAACTCGCGGCCCGATTTCAGGATGTCCATGATCTCGGGGATGTCGTCGGTAACCAGATATTGGTGCGCCATCGGCAGAAGTGGCAGGTAAACCCCGGCCATCGCCCCGATTTCACGCGCCCACAGGCCGCCGGCATTGACCAGATGTTCGCAGGTGACGGTGCCCTTTTCGGTCACCACTTCCCAGCCGTCTTTGGTAGGGTTGGTTTCTAGAACACGGTTGTGCAAAACGATTTCCGCGCCGCCCATCCGTGCCGCCTTGGCATAGGCATGGGTGGTGCCCGACGGGTCCAGATGGCCATCCAGCGGGTCATAAAGCGCGCCGATGATGCCTTCGAGATTGACCATGCCGTCGGTCAGCTTGTGAATTTCCTCCGGCCCCAGAATTTCGGTATCCAGCCCCATATAGCGATGCTTGGCGCGTTCGGCCTTTAGCATCTCGAACCGGGCCTGATTGTCGGCCAAGGTGATGCCGCCGACATGATGCAGACCGCAAGACATGCCGGTGATCGCCTCCAGCTCTTTATACAGGCGGATGGTATAGCCTTGCAGGGCGGCCATGTTGGTGTCGCCGTTCAGCGTGTGAAACCCACCCGCCGCGTGCCACGTTGAACCAGAGGTCAGCTCTGATCGTTCGATCAGCATCACATCCGACCAGCCCAGCTTGGTCAGGTGATACAGAACCGAACAGCCAACAACGCCGCCACCAATGACGACCACGCGGGTATGGGTTTTCACGGGGCTCTCCCTTGCATGATTTTGCCCCACAGTCGCGCCAGTGGCGGGGCAAGGCATGTCACCGCGCGACAGAATATGTCGGAAACGGGCTGTGGCACATCGCCCCTCATGGCCAAGCTATTCAATCGGATAAGTTTCTTTTGTCGGTATTCCTGTTAGTTACAGGAAGTAGTTCAGACGCGGGTGCCCCTTTTGCCTTATTTCGACAAATCCCTTGATGGCCATCGGCCACGCCCGCTGAAGCAGTGGCTGTGGAAATCCTATTTCAGCGCGGCGCTTGTGCCGCTGCTGCTGATCGAGGTGGGCTTTCTGGCGATTTATTGGGGCACCAGCGAATTGGTGTTCAAAAAGGGTGCCGAGGCGGTGACGGGCCTTGCGACCCAGGCGTTGACCGATGCCACCCAAAGAGAGGCCGAAACGATCTCGGCCCGGCTGCAAGCTGTTGCGTCGCTGACCGATGTTTTTGCCTCTGAAACGCAGCGGGCCTTGGCAAGCCCGGCCGATGTTGGCCCAGAGGTGATGGATCGCTATGCCATGTCTGCCGATGGGGTGTTTCACACGACGCGAGATGATGGCGGTGCTGCCCTGTATTACAGCGGCATTGTTCCGGTGGGCGAGGCCGAGATCGAAAAGGTTCGACGCACCGAACGTCTGGACCCGATCATGGCGGCCATCGTCAAGGCCGAGCCGTTGGTTCAGCAGGTGTATCTGAACACCTTTGACAGTATGAACCGGATCTATCCCTATTTCGACGTGATGCAGACCTATCCGCCGAAAATGGATATTCCGACGTATAATTTCTACTATGAGGCCGACCCAGAACACAACCCCGAGGGCAAGGTTGTCTGGACAGATGCCTATATCGATCCGGCCGGGGCAGGGTGGATGGTGTCTTCCATTGCGCCGGTGATGGGGCCTGAAAAGCTTGAAGCCGTGGTGGGCATTGATGTCACCATTGGCGCCATCGTCACCGAGGTTTTGAATATCGCACTAGAGGGCGATGGCTATGCGATGCTGGTTGGCCGCGATGGCACGCTGTTGGCGCTGCCACCGCAGGCCGAGGGGGATCTGGGCCTGACCGAGCTGATCGAACACAGCTATGAACATGCCATTCTGGAAGACACGTTCAAGCCAAGTGAATTCAACCTGTTCCGGCGCGCCGATCTAAGCGCGCTGGCCTTGGCGATGGAGGCCGAGGCGACGGGGGGGATCGGGGTGGATCTGGGGCGGCCCATGATTGCGTCATGGTCCACGGTTGCGGGCACCGATTGGCATCTGATCGCTTTGGCCAGCCAATCCAGCCTGCTGGCCGAAACCTACAGCCTGCGGACAACCTTGTGGAATATTAACCAGATCATGCTGGTGGGGCTGGTGATCTTTTACCTGGGTTTCTTTGCCGTGCTGCGGCGGCGGTCAAACGCCATGAGCGAGGTGATGGCCCGCCCGCTTGCCGATCTGGAAGAACGCATGATGCGCATTGCCGGCGGCGAGACGGCCTTGCCCTTGCAACGATCAGACGTGACAGAGGTGCAGCGCGCCAATGATCACCTGATGGAGATGGCGGCCCAACTGGATGCCGCCGCCCGCAGCAAGGCTGCATTTCTGTCGGCGGTCAGCCATGAGTTGCGCACCCCCCTGAATGCCATCTTTGGCCACAGCCAGTTGCTGCGCCTGTCGGCGGGCAAGCCGCTGGATGGCGACCGGATGCGCCATGTCGATGGCATGGCCAAGGCCGGTCGCGATCTGCTGGGCATTGTCGAGCAGGTGATGGATATGAGTGCGATCGAGCGGGGGCAGGTGTCCGACAAGATGCGCGACGTTCCACTGGCGCCGCTGCTGGCCGAAGCGGTTGAAGATCAGCGCCCCGAGGCGTTGAAAACCAATGTAACCATCAAGGCGGATCTGCCGGATCAGCCCCTGTCGGTCTGGACAGACCCCAGCCTGCTGTCACGCATCGTGGGCCATATTCTGGGCAATGCGGTGCGCTATAACCGCCCCGACGGCAGTGTCAGCATCTCGGTGCGGCAAGCCCATGCCGACTGGCTGGAACTGGTGATTGCGGATACGGGTTATGGCATTTCAGCCGATGTGCAGGACCGCCTGTTTGATCCGTTTGATCGGCTGGGGCGTGAAAACGGTGTGATTTCGGGCATAGGCTTGGGGCTGACCATCAGCCAACGCCTTGCCGCGGTTTTGGGATGCACCCTGACCTTTACGTCAGAGGAAGATCGCGGATCGGTCTTCGTGCTGCGCATTCCAAAGTCGAAAGCCAGCCTGGCGTAACCGCCCAGAGGGTTCGCGTCATACATAGGAAACGCGGCCTTGCAGGGAACTGCAAGGCCGCTTTTTTCCATCGGTCAGATCTGCCTGCGTGGGCCCTATTTTTCGGGCATCAGCCCCTTGGGGGAAAACCGCAGCACCAGCAGCAGAACCATACCCATCGTCAACAGCCGCATATGGGCCGCACTGTCCAACAGATGCGACTTCAGCCAGCCCTCGGCCATCGGCGCAGTGATCGTGTTCATCAGCCACAGGCCCATCGGCTCGACCATGACCCACAGCCACCAGATCAAAAAGCCCCCAAGGACCGAGCCCCAGTTGTTGCCAGACCCGCCCACGATCACCATCACCCAGATCAGAAAGGTAAAGCGCAGCGGGTTATAGGTGCCGGGTGTCAACTGGCTGTCCAGCGTTGTCATCATGGCCCCGGCCATGCCGATCACGGCCGACCCCAGAATGAAGATCTGCAAATGGCGCCGGGTCACGTCTTTCCCCATCGCCTCGGCCGCCACTTCATTGTCGCGAATGGCGCGCATCATGCGGCCCCAGGGGCTGTTCAGCGCCGCCTGCGACAGCCAGACCACGGCCAGCAGCACCACGGTGAACAGCGCGCAATAGATCAGCTTGACGATGATCGACGACGCCGTCGCCGGGTCAAAGCCCCAGTTGGCCGCCCATTGCACAAAGCCCGCCTGTTGCTGCAATTCCACCTCATAGGGCACGACCAACGGGCGCGGCAGCGAGATCACGTTCTTGACCCCGCGGCCCAGCCAGTCTTCGTTTTTCAGCACTGCGATGATGATTTCGGCAATGCCCAGCGTGGCAATGGCCAGATAATCCGACCGCAGGCCAAGGGCTGTCTTGCCAATGGCCCAGGCCACCGCCGCCGCCAGCACCCCGCCCGCAGGCCAGGCCAGCAACACCGGCAGGCCCAGGCCGCCCAGATTGCCCGCCGTGGCCGGATTGTTCGCCTCGACCGCCTGAACCGCCGGGTCAAACACGGCGCGGAACAGAAAGAACCCCACGATCAGCACCGCCGCAGTGCCCAGATTGCGGGCGCGGCCCTTGGGCAGACGGCGATAGGCAAAGATCGCGGCGGCAATGGTCATGGCCCCCAGGATCAGCCCCATCACGATGCCAACCCCGCCCAAGGCCCAGGCCCCAGGCACAGGAGACGAGGACACCAAGACCACCGCCAGCCCGCCAAGTGCGGTAAAGCCCATGGTGCCGGTCGAGAACAGACCGGCATAACCCCATTGCATGTTCACACCCAAAGCCATGATCGCCGAGATCAACGACATGTTCAGAATGGCCAGTGTCAGGTTCCAGCTTTGGAAGATGCCTGTCAGAACGAAAAGAGCCGCAACAGCCACGAACAGCATCACATTCTTGGTGGGGCTGTTGGCCGTGGTCTGGGCTGTCATCTGTGCGCTGCTCATACCGATTTCCCCTTGAACAGACCCGTCGGCATGAACAGAAGCACGATGATCAGAATCGCGAAGCTGACGGCGAATTTATAGTCGGTGGACATAAGTTGCAGCAGGCCTTCGGGTGCTGCATCGGCGGGCAACAGATAGGTCACCACCTTTTTCCAGGCATAGGTCACCATCACTTCGGAAAAGGCGATGACAAAGCCCCCGGCAATGGCCCCCAACGGGTTGCCAAGCCCGCCCACGATGGCGGCGGCAAAGATCGGCAACAGCAACTGAAAATAGGTGAAGGCCTTGAACGACTTGTCCAGCCCATACAGCGTGCCCGCCGTGGTGGCCAAGGCCGCCGCGATGATCCATGTCACGGCCACGACGCGGTCGGGGTTGATGCCCGACAGCAGCGCCAGATCTTCGTTATCGGCAAAGGCCCGCATGGATTTGCCCGTCCGCGTCTTTTGCAAGAACCAGAACAAGGCCGCCACAGCGATGATCGCCACGCCCACGGTCACCCCTTGGGTCGCCTTGATCGCCAGCCCCTCTTGCAGGCCGGTCATGGTTTTGAACTCGCCCGCCGTGATGATGAACCGGGCGCCATCGGCAAAGTTGATGTCCTGCACCCCGATGATAAAGCGCGTGACGCCATTCATGATGAACATCACGCCCAGCGAGACGATCACCAGAATGACCGGCGGCGCCTTGACCCTGCGGTAATAGCGATACACTGCCTTGTCTGTGCCCAACAACAGTGCCGCTGTCACCGCGATGCCAAAGGGCAGCGCCAACAGGGCGGTTGGCAAGGGGCCAAAGCTGATGCCCATCGACTGGAACCACCAGGTGAACAGGATCACCGCCATGGTGCCAAAGGCCATCGTATCGCCATGGGCAAAGTTGGAAAACCGCAGTATGCCGTAAATCAGGGTGGCCCCCAAGGCCCCCAACGCCAGTTGGGCCCCATAGGCAAGGCCGGGCACGAAGACAAAGTTCAGAAAGGCCACCAGGGCGTTCAGAATATCCATCTGGGATCAGCCTCCACAGCTTCCGGTATAGGTGATGTCACTGACGGGGCCAAAGGCATCGACCCCGGGGGCACGTTCGCGTTTCACATACTTGGCGCCATCGGTGCCAAAGATGCGCAACTGCCCCCCGGCGGCATCCACCCACAGATCTTGCGGTGTGGCGGCCCGGTGGGCAAAACACAGCGTCTCGGTCCCCGGTCGCGGCCGCAGCGCGGTGCCCCGCGTCAGTGTGGCGCAATGGGGAAAGGCGTCGGACCCGGCATGGTCGAACTGCAGCGTGATCCGGGCCTGCATGTCATCGGGCCCCGCACCCACGCGCGTCAGATCGCAGGCAAAGGGCAGGTCTTCGGGGCCATGGCCCGCAGGCCGGGCAGTTGGGCCAAAATCAAGGCTGTTGACCACCACCATCACCGCGGCCACCACCAGAAAGGCCGCCGCATGAAGAACGAAACGCCGTGCATCGTCCTTCATCCCCCAAGAAAGCTGCGGCGAACTTCGGGATCGGCCAACAGCGCCTTTCCGGTATCGGTAAAGCGGTTCGCCCCCTGCACCAGAACATAGCCGCGATCCGCGATTTCCAGCGCCTGGCGGGCGTTCTGCTCGACCATCAGAATGGAAATGCCGGTGCGCGCCACTTCGATGATGCGGTCGAACAATTCATCCATCACGATGGGTGACACACCTGCCGTGGGTTCATCCAGCATCAGCACCGAAGGCTTGGTCATCAGCGCCCGTCCGACAGCAACCTGCTGTCGCTGCCCGCCCGACAATTCGCCCGCTGCCTGATGCCGCTTGTCGCGCAGGATCGGGAACAGGTGATAGACCTGCTCCATCGTCTCGCGAATGTCGTCGCGGCGCAGAAAGGCCCCCATCTCAAGGTTTTCCTCGACGCTCATCGAAGTGAAAATGTTGTGGGTTTGCGGCACAAAGGCCATGCCCTTTGCCACGCGCGCTTGCGGCGACAGGGCGGTGATATCCTCGCCCTGCAACCGCACCGCCCCCTTGCGCACGTTCAGCATGCCGAACACAGCCTTCATCGCCGTTGATTTGCCGGCGCCATTCGGCCCGACGATCACGGCAATCTGGCCCTTGTCCACGGCGATGGTGCAATCGTGCAGAATGTCGGCGCCGCCATAGCCCCCGGTCATGGCATCCCCGATCAGAAACGGCTCAGCCATGGGCGTGCTCCTCTTTCATCTTGTTCTTCAACCCGGTGCCCAGATAGGCCTCGATCACCCGTTCGTCGTTCTTGACCTCGTCCACCGTGCCCTCGGCCAGAACCTTGCCCTCGGCCATGCAGATCACCGGGTTGCACAAGCGGGCGATGAAATCCATGTCATGCTCGATCACACAGAAGGTATAGCCGCGTTCTTCGTTCAGCCGCACGATGGCATCGCCGATGGTGTTCAGCAGCGTGCGGTTCACCCCGGCGCCCACCTCGTCCAGAAACACGATCTTGGCATCCACCATCATCGTCCGGCCCAGTTCCAGCAGCTTTTTCTGCCCACCCGAGATCTGGCTGGCCTTCTGGTCGGCCAGATGATCGACGGTCAGGAATTTCAGCACGTCATGCGCCTTGTCGCGCAGGCGTTCTTCTTCTGCCTTGATGGCCGAGCGGCTGAACCAGGCGTTCCACAGCGTTTCGCCCGACTGGTTGGCCGGAACCATCATCAGATTTTCAAGGCAGGTCATCGAGCCGAATTCATGCGCGATCTGAAACGTGCGCAGCAGGCCCTTGTGAAACAATTGATGCGGGGGCAGGCCGGTGATGTCTTCGCCATCCATCCGCACTGTGCCGCTGGTGGGCGGCAGGCGGCCTGCGATGACGTTGAACAATGTGGTCTTTCCAGCCCCATTCGGCCCGATCAACCCCGTGATCGATCCGGTGGCAATCCTCAATGAGGCGCCATCAACGGCATGAAATCCGCCGAAATGACGGTGGAGGTCAATCACCTCGATCATCCAAGCTTCCCCTGTTTGCGCGGGCCATATGGGTCGGATGGGTTTTCCCATCTCGGGCGGCGCGGCTTATGGTTAGAATTGCGGCCCGGGTCAATGGCCCGGGCCGCAAAATCAGCCGATCATCAGCATATCAGCGGAATTTGACGGTGACGACTTCGCCATCCTTGAATTGCACTTCACGGTAGTTGCCGGCGCTTTCGCCCGCGCCGATCAGTTCGACAGCCGTGGCGCCGACATAGTCGATGTCCTGGCCTGCGGCGATCAACTCCAGCGCCTTGCCCAGCTCACCCGGCAAAATCGGCTCGCCCGGTGCGTTGGCCAGATCCATCACCTTGGTGGACCAGTCTTTCGACTCGGTCGAACCCGCGGCTGCCATCGCAAGCGCGATCAGCGCGGCGGCGTCATAGCTTTCGGACGAGAAGGCCGAGGTGCCATCATAGCCCGCCGCTGTCGCCATGCCCTGATACATCTCGGCCCCAGCCGAGTCGGTGCCCGGATACTGGCCGAACGAGGTGTTCAGGCCCGCGCCCAAATCGGTCGCGATCTGCTGGCCTACCATGCCGTCGGGCAGCACAAAGGTTTCAAACGCGCCCGAGTCGAGCGAGGCCTGAATGATGCCCTTGCCGCCTTGGTCGGTATAGCCGGCCACAACAAGGATTTCACCGCCAGCCGAGGCCAGCGAGGCGACTTCGGCCGAATAATCGCCCTTGCCGTCTTCATGCGGGACGCTGATCGTGACGGTGCCACCGGCGGCTTCGAACGCTTGCTGGAAGCTGTCGGCCAGACCCTTGCCATAGTCATTGTTGGTGTAGGTCAGCGCAACGCTGGTAAAGCCGCGTTCCTTGATGATGTCGGTCATGACTACGCCCTGACGCGCATCCGACGGGGCGGTGCGGAAGAACAGGCCGTCATCATCGGCGGTCGACAGCGCAGGCGAGGTGGCCGAGGGCGAAATCATGCCCACGCCATTCGGACGCGCCACGTTTTGCAAGATCGCCCCGGTCACGCCCGAGCAATCGGCCCCCATGATCGCCTTGATGCCTTCGGCGGTCACCAGACGTTCGGCGGCGGCAGTTGCGGCGGCAGCGTCAACACAGGTCGAGTCCGCGCGCACCGACACCAGCGTGCCAAGGCTGAACTTGCCCGAAGCGTTCACTTCGCTCATCGCCATTTCAGCTCCGGCGGCCATGTTCGGCGTGATCGATTCCAGCGGGCCGGTAAAGCCAAGGATCACACCGATCTTGATATCTTCAGCCGAAGCAGCCCCGGCAAAAAGCGCGGTCGCAGCCGAGGCGAGCAGAAGTTTTTTCATTTTTGTCTCCCTTATTGGATCATTGTCCTGGTCAGACCGTAGTGGGCGGTTTTGAAAACGACAAGCACCTTCCTGCATTGCCTTAAGGGCACCGCGCGCTTGGCGCGGGCTTTGTGCGGCCTTGGGCCATGACACAGGATAAAACCGGTGTGAGCAGGCTGCCATTTGCCCTTGGGTGTCCTACATCAATCGCAATGATCAACCGAGAGAGGTGCAGATGACCCCCCGGATCCTTGTGCAAACCGCCGCGATGGCGATGCTTTCCCTGCCAGCCCAGGCCCAGACTCAGGTGGAAACCCAAGCCGGGCCAATGGTGATTTCCCCAGTCATCACCGGGCTGGACGAACCCTGGGCCCTTGGCTTTTTGCCCGATGGCGACGTTCTGGTCACCGAGCGCGATGGCCGTTTGCTGCTTTCGCGGGATGGGGCGATTGCCCCGATCTCTGGGGTGCCAGAGGTTTTCGCACAAGGCCAAGGCGGGTTGCTGGATGTGATGATCCCGCGCGATTTTTCCCAAAGCCGTGAGGTCTGGCTAAGTTTCGCAGCCCCTGTGCCGGGCGGTGCGGCAACGGCTGTGGGAAAGGGGCGGTTGTCTGAGGATGGCCGCAAGCTGGAAGGGTTCCAGACACTGTATGTCGGGGAAGGGCGCTCGGGCGGGCGGCACTTTGGATCGCGCCTTGTGGAACATGCAGATGGCACCGTTTTCCTGACAACGGGCGACCGCGGCACGGGGCCGGGCGGGATGCAGTCACAAGACCCGGCCTTGGTTGAGGGCAAGGTCATTCACCTGAACCGCGACGGCACCCCCGCCACGCAGGTTGATGGATGGCGGCCCGGTGTCTATTCGCTTGGCCACCGCAATGCCCAAGGGGCTGATCTGGGGGCGGATGGGGCGCTTTGGCTGGTTGAACATGGCGCGCAGGGCGGGGATGAACTGAACCGCGTGACCGAAGGGCGCAACTATGGGTGGCCGGTCATCAGCTACGGGGAAAACTATGGCGGCGGCAAGATCGGCGAGGGGACAAGCGGCCCCGGCATGGAACAGCCGATGCATTACTGGGATCCCTCGATCGCGCCATCGGGGATGGTCGTCTATTCGGGCAAACTGGTGCCAGATTGGCAAGGCGACATCTTTTTTGGCAGCCTGAACAGCGACTTTCTTGGCCGTCTTGACCCGGATCAACCCGGCCCCACCGGCTTTGCCGAAGAACGGATTTCGGCCCCCGAGACTGGGCGCGTGCGCGATGTGGTTGAGGCCCCCGATGGTGCGATCTGGTTTGCATCGGTCTATGATGGCACGATCTATCGGCTGGCCCCGGCGCAGTGATACCTAGTTCACCGGGAAATCCTGCCTGTCGCGGGCAGGATCGGCGCTGTTGCGAAAGTGCCACCACTCGGCTGCATAGCCCGTAAAGCCCTGTGCCTGCATGGCGCGCGTCAGGATGCGGCGGTTCTTGCGGGCCTCGGGCGTGACATCGGCCGCAACGGCAGACAGGGGGGAAAAGCAATCAAAGCCTGTGCCCAGATCAAGCCCGGTTTCCGCATAGCGCTGGTCAAAGGCGGCGGTGCAGGCAGTGGCATCGGCCCAATCCGGGCGGGCCGGGGGCTGATCGGCGCGGCGCAGCCCCACATCCACGGTATGACCTACCGAATGACCCGATTGGCGGGCGATATAGCCCAAGGGGATCAGATCACCGCGCGCCAGATCGGGGAAAAAGGTCTGCTGGCTGGGCGGCCCCCCCGGCGGCGCGGGCGATTGCGCCGCCCAATCGGCGAAGACCAGCACCGACCGGATCGGGCGATAGCAATCAAACACCACCAGCCCATAACCCTGCTGTGCCAACTGCGTCTCGACCCGGATCAACGCGCGGGCCGTTGTTTCGGTCAGAATACAGCTTTCGCGATCATAACCGGGCACGGGCGCGCCGGTGAAATTGAAGGCGCGGGCATAGCGGATGTCTTGGGCAATATGGGGCGCAAGATCTGCAAGCCGCACAAAGCCGGACGGCAAATCTGTTGCCAGGGCCGGGGCCGCCGCGACGCAAAGGGCCAGCAAAACCGCCGCGCGGATCATTCGCGTTCCAGCCCGCCGATCGAAACCCAGCCCTGCCGGTTGCCCCATGTGGTCAAGCAAACATCCTTGGTGCCGCCGCCGGCATCGGGTTTGCGGCAATCCTGCACCAGCAATCCGCCGGTGCCTTCGGGGATCTGGAACAAGATCGGATAGCCCGTTCCGGGGCCAGAGCGGGCGTTCATATGCCCTTCGGACACGCCGCGCTTGACCCGCCATGTCTGCACGGCTGGCGCGGGTTTGGCGGGCTGGGCCGGCGCTGCGATGCCCGCCCCACCCGGCGCGACCCCGATCCCGATGCCCGCACCGCCCCCGCCGCGGGCAATGTCGATGGCCTGTGCGCGTTCGCGCGCCGCGGTGGCAAAAACCGCGCAGTCCTGATGGGTTTGCGAAAAAGACCGCAGGACAGCCGGATCATCCAGCCCGGCCACAGCCTGCCAATCCCGCGCGGCGGCGTCACAGGGGTCGGGCGCGGCCATCACCGGGGCTGCTGGCGCACGGCCCTCTAGCGCGGTGGCCCCGCGTGTGGCATTGGCGTTCAGCACGAAATCCCCGGTCAATTCATCATAATAGGCCGAGCGCTGTTTGTGGTTCACGCTTTGCGCCGTCGCCTCGACCTCGGCCTTCAGCGCGCGGGCGATCTGCTGCAGGGGCAGGCCGGGCGCTGTCAACAGCGGCAGCAGCGCACGGGTAAAGACCGAATTGGGGTTGGCATCTGCCGCCCCCAGCCCATCAAGCGCCGATTGGCCCGTGCCCGCCGAAAACAGGATGAACGCCCCTTCGGGCGCGCTGATCGGGGCCAGCCCCCGCGCGCCCCCGGCGGACCGGGTGCCCTGCCGGGGAAAGGGGTTGTCGCGGCAGGCATCAAGGATCAGCACCGTCACCCGCGCCCCACGCGATTGCAAGGTGAACAGCACATCATCCACCGCCACGCTTTCCGCCGTGACAAAGGCCTCATCCCCCGGATGGGCGGCTGGCGCATCGGTGGGCAGCAGATAGTTGCGCCCCGACACCTCTACCCCATGCCCGGCGTAGTAGAACAAGACCTCATCGCCCGGCGTGATCGCATTGGCCAGATCTGACAGCGCCCGCGTCATGCCGCGGCGGTCTGCATCTTGCAAAAGGGTGGTGGCAAAGCCCAATTGTTCCAGAGTTGCGGCAATCGCGCGGGCATCGTTCCCTGCCTTTTGCAAAGAGGGCAGATTTTCATAGCGGTCATTGCCGACCACCAACCCCAGCCGGGTTTGCGCCTGTGCAGCACAGGCAAGGCTGACGCACAGCATGGCCCAAAGCAAAAGCCGTTTCACCGCAACACACCCCCGTTTTGCCCAAGGTTTGCACGGCAAAGCGGCTTTGGGCAAGCGCGGTGTCAGATCGACAGGCGCGTCGCAGGCCCAAGGGCCGGGCCTTGGGTGCCGCGTTCACGGTAGGGGGTGGTGTTGTAATGCGACCGATAGCATTTCGAGAAATGCGAGGGCGAGGCAAAGCCACAGGCAAGCGCCACGTTGATCACACTCATATCGGTTTGCATCAGCAGGTTGCGGGCCTTTTGCAGGCGCAGTTCCATGTAATACCGCTTGGGGCTGCGGTTCAGATAGCGGCGGAACAGCCGTTCCAGCTGGCGCGTGCTCATCCCCACCTGATCGGCCAGATCGGCAGGCGACAGCGGGTCTTCGATATTGGCCTCCATCATCTGGATCACCTGGCTTAGCTTGGGGTGGCGCACCCCGATGCGGGTAGGGATCGACAGGCGCTGTGTATCCTGATCGGTGCGGATCGTGGAATAGATCAGCAGATCGGCCACGTTATTGGCCAGATCGCTGCCGTGATCGGCGGCGATGATCTTCAGGATCAGGTCAATCGACGATGTGCCGCCCGCCGTGGTCAGGCGGTTGCCATCCATGACAAAGACCGATTTCGTCAGCTTGACATGCTCGAATTCCTCAAGGAACCCGTCCTGGTTTTCCCAGTGGATCGTCGCCTTCTTGCCATCCAGCAGGCCAGCACGGGCCAAGGCATAGGCCCCGGTGCACATCCCGCCGATGATATTGCCGCGCCGGGCTTCGCGCCGCAGCCAGTTCAGCACAGGTTTGGTCGTGGCTTTCTGAACCTCGATGCCACCGCAGACCAGGATCACGTCTTCGCGGTCCACTTCCTCTAGCCCCATGTCCAGCTTGAAGGTGGCCCCATTCGAGCAGGTGGCCTCGCGCCCGTTCTCGCCCGCTAGCTTCCATGTATAAAGCGGCTTTCCCGCCACATAATTGGCCAGCCGCAAAGGCTCGATCGCGCAGGAAAACGACAGCATGGTAAAGTTGTCGAGCAGCACAAAAATGAACTGCCTGCTGCCAGCAGTTGCTGTGGATCGGGCGCGGGTGGGCGAGGCTGACATCTTGCGACCTGTTCGTGTCGGTATTACGACAGTCAGACAGCATTCGGCGCTGAACCGCAAGAGCCCGTGACGCAAGAGTGACAGCATTCGCCCTTTGCATTCCGCTGCCCACGACAGTATATGCGCCGCTAACGCTAACGACACTGAAGACCCGGAGGATGGCCATGACCAAGGGCTGGACGAAATCGGACTGGCGCGCAAAGCCGCGGATCCAGATGCCCGATTACCCTGACGCTGCCGCGCTGCACGCTGTCGAGGCGCAGCTTGCGAAGTATCCGCCGCTGGTCTTCGCCGGTGAGGCCCGCAAGCTGAAAAAGCAACTCGCCGCTGCGGCCGAAGGCAAGGCCTTCTTGTTGCAGGGCGGCGATTGCGCCGAAAGTTTTGCCGAATTTTCCGCTGACAACATTCGCGACACCTTTCGCGTCATGCTGCAAATGGCGGTGGTGCTGACCTATGGGGCCAAGGTGCCGGTCATCAAGGTGGGTCGCATGGCTGGCCAGTTTGCCAAGCCGCGCAGCGCCCCGACCGAGGTGATCAACGGTGTCGAGCTGCCCAGCTACAAGGGCGACATCATCAATGGCTTTGATCCGACGCCGGAATCGCGCATCCCCGATCCGAACCGGATGCTGCAGGCCTATACGCAGGCGGCGGCCAGCCTGAACCTGCTGCGCGCCTTCTCGACCGGGGGGTTTGCCGATATTCACCGCGTGCACAGCTGGACCCTTGGCTTTGCCGAGCATGACAAGGCCGAGCGCTATCGTGAACTGTCAAACCGTATCGCCGATGCACTTGATTTCATGACGGCGGCCGGGGTGAATTCCGATACCGCCCATACCCTGCATGCGGTGGATTTCTACACCAGCCACGAAGCCTTGCTGCTGGAATATGAAGAAGCCCTGTGCCGCGTCGATTCCATCTCGGGCAAGCCGGTGGCGGGTTCTGGCCATATGATCTGGATCGGCGACCGCACCCGTCAGCCCGATGGCGCACATGTCGAATTCTGCCGGGGCGTGCTGAACCCGATTGGCCTGAAATGCGGCCCGTCAACCACTACCGAAGACCTCAAGGTGCTGATGGCCAAGCTGAACCCGGAAAACGAGCCGGGTCGCCTGACGCTGATCGCGCGGTTCGGTGCGGGCAAGGTGGGCGAGCATTTGCCGCGCCTGATCAAGACGGTGCAGGCCGAGGGCGCCAATGTTGTCTGGTCGTGCGATCCGATGCATGGCAACACGATCAAGGCGCAATCGGGCTATAAAACCCGACCGTTCGACAGCGTGTTGCGCGAAGTGCGCGAGTTCTTTGCCATCCACAAGGCCGAGGGCACCATTCCGGGCGGTGTTCATTTTGAAATGACGGGCCAGGACGTGACCGAATGCACCGGCGGTTTGCGCGCTGTGTCGGATGAAAATCTGGCCGATCGCTATCACACCGCCTGTGACCCGCGCCTGAACGCAAGCCAGTCGCTGGAACTGGCCTTCCTTGTGGCGGAAGAATTGCTAAGCCTGCGCGACGAAGGCAAGCGCATCGCCCTGTAAGGCGCTGTCAGTGACGATCGGGCGGGCCCTTCACGGCCCGCCCTTTTCATTTGGCGAAACGAATGGCGCTGACGCGGGCCTTGAAAAAGGCAAACCAGTCAGCGGTGCCAAAGAGATTGCCTGCCTGCACGTCAAAGGGCAGCCGAAAGCCGCCAACCGGGCGGTGATCGCCAAATACCGCGCCAAAGGACTGAATCTGCCAGCGTTTCTCGGGGTTGGCGTTCGACCATCGCGGCATCACCATCGACAGCGGCCTGCCATCTGCGGCAAGGGTCAGATCAACCGATTGGCAAAGCTTGCCTTGGGTCACTGTCAGCCGCGCGGTATCGGGGCCCGCGCTTTCCCAGTGAATGCCGGGGCCGGGCAGCACGGCGGCGGGTGTCCAGAACACCGCTTCGGCCACCAGACGGGCAAAGGCCGAGCGGAGATGATCCTCTGACCCGCCGCTGCGCGCGACAGGCAGCACGCCAAACAGGCGAAACCGTGTCCATGACCCTTTGGCCCCAAAGCCGTCAGACCCACCGATGGGGCCGGCCTGCATTGCCCAGATGAATCCGTAAGGCAGGGCAAGGATTTGCCGGGCTTTCATCGGTTGCTCTTTGGGGGTGGCTTGGTCGCCAAGGGCAAAGGTGCCGGTCATGTCAATTTCGGCCACCGTCCACAGCGGCGCGCCGGGAAGGATCGCATAACCCAGATAGCGTCGGGCAGGTTCGGGCAGGTCTGCGATCATGCCCGGATCAAAAGGCTGCGGTGTTTCAGCTTGCCGCCGCGCCAGCCATTGCCACGTCACACGGTCCACCCGTTGATCATAGAGGCGCAGCAAGACCAGCCCGACCACAGCGGCAAACCCAGCAGCCAGCAAAACAACGATCAGCGTCATCGCACCCCCCCGCCCGAACCTGTTGCCAGTTTATCGTGGCCGGGCGGGCACAGCCTTGCGCAAGATCAAGGGGCCGAATGCACCAGCCGCAAATAGGGATGTGGGGCTGGGTGCGTTGCGGGTTGTGCTGGCACAGGTGCCAAGGCCCCAGTCGGCACCACAAGATCATCTGGCTGATCATCTGGCACTGCAATCCGGGTGACATCGGTGGTGTCGATCATGAAACGGCGTGGTTGCCGGGCGATGGTGCCCGCCACCTCAAGACAACCCAAGGCCATGGTGCTGCCCCCGTTCTGCCCAAGGCCAAGGCCAGACGCCCCCCGCAGGGGCAAGGCAATCATACGCGCCTTCAAAGCCTCGCGCCCCATACTTGCGGGCGAGCGTAAAGTGAGGCTGAGGCAGGCGGGGCCGTGAAACATGCGCTCTAGCGCCATTTGCAATTGCAAGCGCGCCTCGGCCAGAAACATCGCTGACAGGGGCATGCCGCACAGATCCATCCCCATAAGATCGTGAAACACCATGCCCGCGATGCGCACCTGCGCAAGGCCCGTGCCGATGCGTTCGATCAGAAAGGTGTGGTCCAGCGCGCCTGCGATGCCACGCGGATCAATCTGTTGGCGGTGCGGCAATTGCCCGTCCTGACGCAACGCCTCCCAATAGGCGCGCACCTCGGCGATCTTGCCCTGATCGTGCCATGCGCGGTTCTGCCCCAAGCCGTTGAAATACCGAATGACCATCACCACACCTTTTCGCTGGCGCCAAGATCGGGCGCCGTCCCCTTTGGTTGCTTGCACCAGCCAAGCCATGGTATTCGCGCAGCAGCTTGCGCCAAGGCTGATCTGACTGGTTAACATCGCGTTCAGAATGATTACCGTTGGGTTAAGCTACATCATCTGCGCGGCGGTTTGGTGGAAAACTGAACAAATGGTAAATGCCGGTTCGGCAAGGGAGAGCAGCGCATGACGGTTTCGATGACAGGCTTTGCCGCGCGAAAAGGGCAGGGGGCGGGTTACAGCTGGGCGTGGGATGTGCGATCGGTCAATGGCAAAGGGCTGGATCTGCGGCTGCGGGTGCCCGACTGGATTGATGGGCTAGAGGCCCTTTTGCGGGCCGAGATGCAAAAGGCGCTTGGCCGGGGCAATGTATCGCTGTCGCTGAAGGTGGCCCGCGACGAAACCGGCGAGGGCGGCTTGCGCGTCAACATGGCGGTGCTGCCCACAGTTCTGACGGCGCTGCAAGAGATCGAGGCCGCAGCCATGGCTTCGGGTGTTACCTTGGGCCAGGCCACGGCGGCCGATTTGCTGTCTTTGCGCGGGGTGCTGGAAACCAGCAGCCAAAGCGACGACACCACCGCCTTGCGCGCTGCGTTGATGCAGGATTTTGCCCCGCTGATGGCCGACTTTGCCACCATGCGCGCCGCCGAAGGTGCGGCGCTGAAGGGGGTGATTGCGGGCCAGCTTGACCAGATCGCCAGCTTGACGGCCGATGCCAAGGCACAGGCCGGGGCACGGCGCGAGGAGGCGCGCGCCAGTCTGGCCGAGGCTTTGGCGCGTGTTATGGACAGCATTGACAGCGTTGATGAAACCCGGCTGACGCAGGAACTGGCGCTGATTGCGGTCAAAAATGACGTCACCGAAGAGCTGGATCGTTTGGGGGCCCATGTCGATGCCGCACGGCTGTTGCTGGGTGAGCCGGGGCCCGTGGGGCGCAAATTCGATTTTCTGATGCAAGAGTTCATGCGCGAGGCCAATACGCTGTGCTCCAAGGCGCAGTCGCTGGCCCTGACGCGGATCGGGCTTGACCTTAAGACCGTGATCGACCAATTGCGCGAACAAGTTCAAAACGTGGAATAACCTGATATGGCGGATCGGCGCGGGCTTCTTCTTATCTTGTCCTCTCCTTCGGGGGCGGGAAAATCGACGCTGGCCAAGCGGTTGATGGCATGGGATCCGACGGTGCGCTTTTCGGTCAGCGCCACCACCCGCGCGCCGCGCCCCGGTGAAGAGGACGGGCGCGAGTATTACTTCAAGTCGCGCGCCGAATTTGAAACCATGGTGGCGACGGGCGAGATGCTGGAACATGCCGAGGTCTTTGGCAATTTCTACGGCAGCCCGCGCGGCCCGGTGGAAACGGCGATGCGCGACGGGCGCGATACGCTGTTTGACATAGACTGGCAGGGCGGCCAGCAGATCCGCAATTCGGCCCTGGGGCGTGATGTGGTGTCGATCTTCATTCTGCCGCCGTCGATCGCCGCGCTGGAAAGCCGCCTGCGCAGCCGCGCGCAAGACAGTGACGAGGTGATCGCCGGGCGTATGGCGAAAAGCCGCGATGAGATCAGCCACTGGGCGGAATATGATTATGTGTTGATCAACGATGATCTGGACACGACCTTTGGCAATCTGCTGACCATTCTGCAAAGCGAACGGATGCGCCGCGACCGCCAGCCGCAGCTTAGCGATTTCGTGCGCGGCCTGAATAAGGAGTTCGAAACCAGATGATCTATGCGCTGGATGGAACAGAGCCACAGATCGACCCAAGCGCTTGGGTTGCCCCTGATGCCAATCTGATCGGCAAGGTGGTGCTGATGGCCGAAAGCTCGGTCTGGTTTGGCACCACGATCCGCGGGGATAACGAAGAAATTCGGGTAGGCCAAGGTTCAAATGTGCAGGAAAACTGCGTGTTTCACACCGATATCGGCTATCCGCTGACGATCGGGGCGAATTGCACCATCGGCCACAAGGTCATGCTGCATGGCTGCACCATTGGTGACGGCAGCCTGATCGGCATGGGGGCCATCATTCTGAACGGGGCGACAATCGGCAAGGGATGCCTGATCGGTGCCGGGGCGCTGATCACCGAGGGCAAGGATATTGCGGATGGCAGTCTGGTGATGGGCAGCCCGGGCAAGATCATCCGCAGCCTTGATGCCGAAGCGCAGGCCCGCCTTTTGAAATCGGCCGAAGGCTATCGCGCCAATGCCCGGCGGTTTCGGGCGGGGCTTGTCGTCAAGGCGTGATCAGGCTGATGGTCAGTGTCGAGGCCATGGCTTGCAGCTCACGCTCGACCATGGCGACATTGGGCAGCGCCGGGGCCACCACCAGCAAGCGGCCCGTGAACCCTGCTGCCACCAAGGATTCGGCGATCTGCATGGCGTCAAAGCTGGCGCTGAACAGGGGGCAGCCGATCAGCATGATAGACTGCGCAGAGAGCGTGGCCACGCTCAGCTCCTCTGCCAGCAATTCGACCACCGGATATTGGCCCGCCAATTCCCGTGCCAGTTGTGCGGGCAAGCCCACGGAAACAAAGACGGCCCCATCAGGCGCAGGGGCCAGTTCTGCGGCCGACGGGGCCGCGCTTAAAGGGAATTTTACAACCAAAGTCTGTCCTTAACGGCTGTATTTGGAATTCTTGGTGGTTAAACATTCACAGCGATGTACAAAAACCTTGGTACAGTTTTTCATTAGCTGGGATTGTGTCAAGTTCAACCCTGTCTATTTGGTGCGACGGAAAAAACTATGAAAACGCGGGGGCGGGCAACCCGGCGGGGTGGGGCAGGCGGATGCAGCAGACGTTCTTGAGTATTTTGTCGGGCATCCCCTTGCCCGCCCTGATCATTGGCATGGATGATCGCATGCTGGCGATGAATGCCGGGGCCGAAGCGTTGCTGGGTGGGGCGGCCAAAGGGCGCCATCACGCCCTTAGCCTGCGCCAGCCCGAAATTCAGGCCACGATCGCCGCCGCGATCAGCCAAGGCAAGCCGGGGGTGGCCCGGCATGTGATCACAGGCCCGGGGCCGGATGTCGTATACCGCGTGACGGTGACGCCCTTGGCGGAAGGCCTTGGTGTCTTGTGCGTTTTCGAGGATCTGACCGCAGAAGAGCAGATGGGGCAGATGCGGCGCGAATTCGTCGCCAATGTCAGTCACGAATTGCGTTCTCCGCTGACGGCGCTGCTGGGGTTTATCGAAACCCTTCGGGGTGCGGCCAAGGATGATCCCGTGGCGCGCGACCGCTTTCTGGCGGTGATGGAACGCGAGGCCGGACGCATGAACCGCCTGATCCATGATCTGCTGCATCTCAGCCGGGTCGAGGCCGAAGAGCGGGTGCGCCCGACGCAGCGTGTCAACCTGCTGGATCTGTTGCGCAGCACCGTCGTGACCCTGCGCCCGCTGAGTGAAGCGGCCAAGGTCGCGGTGACAATCGAGGGAGAGGACACACCGCATGTTCTGCCCGGCGATCCTGATCAGTTGGTGCAGGTGTTTCAGAACCTGATCGAGAATGCGATCAAATATGGTGGCGCAGGGGGGGCGGTGACGATCCGGCTGTCGCTTGCGCAACTGCCAAAGGCGGCTGCCCTGCGGGTTGATGTGATCGACCGGGGCGAAGGCATTGATCCGGTTCACATTCCCCGCCTGACCGAGCGGTTCTACCGCGTCGATGGTCATCGGTCGCGCGAAAAAGGGGGCACCGGCCTTGGGCTGGCCATCGTCAAGCATATCGTGCAGCGCCATCGCGGGCGGCTGGCGATTGCCAGCGCACCCGGCCAAGGCAGCAGCTTTTCGGTGATCTTGCCGCTGGATTAAAGTCGCCCGATCCGGTCGGTCAGCAGGGCAAAGAACCGGTCGGCATCCACGTCTTTGATAAACAGCGCATTGGCCGGGCGGTTCGTCACCCCCCACCAATCGGCCACGGTCATGCCCATGGTCAGTTCCGATTGCGTTTCGATCTCGACATTCACATGCCGGCCCTGAAACAGCGACGGATCAATCAGATAGGCGATCACGCAGGGGTCATGCAGGGGGGCGCCTTCGCTGCCATATTTCTGCATGTCAAAGCGTTCAAAGAAATCGGTCCATTCTGCAACCATCCGCCCCGGCTCGGTGCCAAGGGCGCGAAATGCTTCTATCCGCTGGCGGTTGGTCAGCACCTTATGGGTCACATCCAGCGGCATCACCACAATCGACACGCCAGATTTGAACACGATATCAGCAGCTTGTGGATCGACATAAATGTTGAATTCGGCCGCGGGCGTGACATTTCCCACCTCAAAATAGGCGCCGCCCATCAGCACGATCTGCTGAATGCGCGGGATGATATCGGGTGCCTGCTGCATGGCCCGGGCGATATTGGTCAGCGGCCCCAAGGGGCACAATGTCACGCTATGCGCAGGTTCGCGGCGCAGGGTTTCGATGATGAAGTCCACGCCATGCTGATCTTGCAGGGGCATGACGGGATCGGCCAGTTGCGGGCCATCAAGCCCGGTCTTGCCATGCACATATTCTGCCGTGACCAAGGGGCGTTGCAAGGGCGCGTCGCTGCCGGCAAAGACCCGCGTTTCGGGCTTGCCCGCCAATTCGCAGACGATGCGCGCATTGCGCTGAGTCAGCGGCAGCGGCACATTGCCCGCCACCGCGACAACCCCCAGAACGTCAATGTCTTCGGGGCTGGCCAGGGCCAGCAGAATGGCGACGGCATCATCTTGGCCGGGGTCGGTGTCGATGATGATCTTGCGGGGGTGTTTGGTCATGGCGATCTCCTGTTGCGGCAAAGGGAACCGTCAATGGAAAGATTTGTCCAGATGGCCGGAAAAGTTTCTGCATCAGATGACGGCACTGGTGGTAGACTGGCGGTGTAAGCGAGCGGGGGGCGCTATGCCGATGACTGTCGATTTGCTGGTGGGCTCGACCAAGGGGCTGTTCATCCGGAGGGACAAAGGCAACCGATCTGGCTGGGAGGTTGAGGGGCCGCTGTGCGATGGGATGCCCATCAATCATGCCTCTGCCGATCCAACCACCGGGCAGATCTGGGCCGCAGGTGGCGGCGGCTGGTATCCTGCGGGTGTCTGGCGATACGATGGTGACCATTGGGCCTTTTCGGCAGATGGTTTTGACCAGGGCGTGCAGTCGGTCTGGTCTGTGATCAGGGATGGGCAGCGTTTGCTGGCAGGCACCAAGCCTGCAGCCCTGTATGAAAGCAAGGATAACGGGGTGACATGGCAGCTGTTGCCAGCCTTGAACCAGATCCCCGGCGCGCAACACTGGATGCCCGGTGCCGCCGGGCTGACGCTGCACACCATTCTTTGCGATGGCAGCGGCGGTCTTTGGGTTGGCATCTCGGCGGCTGGCGTGTTTTTCAGCCCCGATGGCGGGGCAAGCTGGCAGGCGCGCAACCGGCGCGGCAATCGGCCAGGCCCTGCCGGGGCCTTGCCCCGCGATTTTGGGGACGGGGTAGAGGTGCGTGCCGAAGATGAAATCTTTTCCTGCGTGCACAACATGACTTTTGGGGCCGCACCCGGCCTGATCTACATGCAAAATCATCAGGGCGTCTATCGCAGCCGCGATGGGGGCCAGATCTGGGAAGAGATCACCGCTGGCCTTCCTTCGACCTTTGGCTTTCCCATTGGCGCGCATCCGCGCAACGCCGATGTGATCTGGACCTTTCCGCTGAACGGAGACAGCGAGGGGCGCTATCCCGAGGGCGCTGCGGCAGCGGTCTGGCGATCGCAGGACGGCGGTGAGGCCTGGGCCGCGATGCGCAGCGGCTTGCCGCAAAAGGCATGTTTCTTCACCGTCTTGCGCCAAGCCATGTCGGTGGATCGCGCAACACCCGCAGGCGTTTATTTCGGCACCAATTCGGGCAGTGTTTTTGCCAGCACCGATGAGGGGGCAACCTGGGACGAGGCGGCACGGCATCTTCCCACAATTCTCTGCGTCGAGGTGATGCAGTAAAAAAGCATCCCCCGGCGCATGCTCGGGGGATGCTGATATTTTCATTCCGTTACTGAAACTTAGCCGTCGAAGTTCACTTCTTCGATCAACTTCACGGCCGCCGGGCGCAGGTCGGCGATTTCGGTCAGCGGGATCGAGTCTGCGGTGAACTCACCCCAGCTTGCCACCAGCTCTGATTTTGCGACACCGGGCTTCACAGGGAATTCGTTGTTGGTTTCGGCATAGATGCGCTGTGCCTCGTCGCTGGACAGCCATTCCATGAAGGCCAAGGCGTTTTCCTTGTTCGGGGCGGCCTTGGTCATCGCCACGCCCGAGACGTTGACATGTGCGCCATCGCCTTCAAAGGTCGGGAAGATGATGCGGACAGACTCGGCGTCGGCGCGCTGCTCGGGGTCGGCCAGCATCTGGCCGATGTAATAGGTGTTGCCGATGCCGATATCGCACTGGCCCGCGGCGATTGCCTTGACCTGATCACGGTCGCCGCCTTCGGGCTTGCGCGCCAGATTGGCTTTCACGCCTTCCAGCCAGGTCTTGGTCGCCTCTTCGCCGTGATGGGCGATCATGGCCGACACAAGGGCCACGTTATAGTCATTCAGCCCCGAACGGATGCAAATGCGGCCTTTCCACTTGTCGCTGACCAGATCTTCATAGGTGGTCACTTCGCCGTCGGCCACGCGGTCCTTGCTGGCATAGACGATGCGGGCGCGGGTGGTCAGGCCGAACCATTGATCATTGGCATCGCGCATGGCTTCGGGAATATTCGCCTCGAGCACATCGGATTGAACGGGTTGAATGACGCCCGCATCGACGATCTGTTTCAGCCGGGCCACATCGACCGTCAGCACCAGATCAGCGGCCGAGCGGCTGCCTTCGGCGGTCAGGCGTTCGGCCATGCCCTTATCAACAAAGGCCACATTCACCTTGATGCCGGTTTCGGCGGTAAAGGCATCAACCAGAGGCTGGATCAGTTCGGGCTGGCGATGGGAATAGACATTCACCTCTTGCGCGACGGCAGGCAGGGCCACCGAGGTCAGGGCAAGGGCGAGAAGGCTGTGGCGCAGATGCATGACTGAGTCCTTTAGTCAGAATTCATGCCGCCGTTAAACCCGAGTCTTTTTGTCTGGTCAATACCTGACTGTGTTTGTCGGTTATTTTTTGCGCTTCTCTTCCGCCTTGGCCCGGTTCCACAACGCATCCATTTCGGCCAAATCCGATTGATCGGGCCGCTTGCCCGCCTCGGCCAGCCAGTCCTCGATCCGCTGAAAGCGGCGGGTGAATTTGCTGTTGGCTGCGCGCAGGGCAGCTTCGGGGTCAACCTTCAGATGCCGCGCCAGATTGGCCATGACGAACAGCAGGTCGCCGAACTCCTCGGCCACCTCGGCTTCGGTCAGGTGATCGCGGGCCTCGACCAGTTCGGCGGCTTCTTCAGCGATCTTGGCCACCACCTCATCAGTGGAGGGCCAGTCAAACCCCACCCGTGCCGCCCGCTTTTGCAACTTGACCGCACGGGTCAGGGCCGGCAGGCCAAGGGCCACCCCATCCAGCACCCGCGCCGGGCCACGCTCTCGCGCTTTTTGCGCCTCCCAGTCGGCGGTTTGCTGTTCGGGGCTTTTCTGATTGCTCTCGTCGCCAAAGACATGCGGGTGGCGGACCAGCATCTTGTCGGAAATGGTGCGGATCACATCATCCAGATCAAACAGCCCGGCTTCATCGGCCATTTGCGCATGATAGACAGACTGGAACAGCAGGTCGCCCAATTCGCCCTGCAAGTCATCCCAGGCCTGACGCTCGATGGCATCGGCCACCTCATGCGCCTCTTCGATCGTATAGGGGGCAATGGTCGCAAAGTCTTGCTGCACATCCCAGGGGCAGCCGTCTTGCGGATCGCGCAAACGCGCCATGATCTCGCGCAGGCGGGGCAGGCCGCCGTCGGGATCATTCACCAACCGGTCGCTCTGGGGGCGGGGCAGAGGGGCAGGGGCCATTGCGGTTCCTTCCGTTTTCAGATTTGATCAAAGACATCAGCCAAAGGAGAGACCTATGCCCGTCCTGAACCGTATCGCCTCTTATGCAGAGGAAATGAAGGGCTGGCGTCGGCATCTTCACGCAAACCCCGAGCTGGAGTTTGACTGCCACCAGACCGCGGCCTTTATCGTCGCGCGGTTGCAAGAAATGGGCGTGGATGAGATCCATCCGGGCATTGCCACATCAGGCGTGGTGGCCATCATCAACGGGCAGGGCACGGGGCCGACCATCGGCATCCGCGCCGATATGGATGCGCTGCCGATCGAGGAATTGACGGGGGCCGAGTATAAATCGACCGTGCCGGGCAAGATGCATGCCTGCGGCCATGACGGCCATGTGACAATGGCCCTGGGGGCGGCGAAATATCTGGCCGAGACGCGCAATTTCAGCGGCAAGGTGGCGTTCCTGTTCCAACCCGCCGAGGAAGAGGGCGGTGGCGGCAATGTGATGGTGCAAGAAGGCGTGATGGACCGGTTTGGCATCGCGCAGGTCTATGGCATCCACAATGCACCCAACATCCCCTTGGGCCATTTCCAGACAACGCCCGGCCCGCTGATGGCCAGTGTTGATACCGCTTGGGTCAAGATCACCGGCAAGGGCGGCCATGGGGCCACCCCGCATGATTGCATTGATCCGGTCGTGGCCGTGGTGGGTATGGTCGGGGCCATCCAGACGATCATCCCGCGCAATGTCTATGCCATGGACGAGGCGGTGATTTCCGTCACCCAGATTCATAGCGGCACGGCCAGCAACATCATCCCCGAAGAGGCCACCTTTTGCGCCACGATCCGGTCGTTCAAGCCCGAGGTGCGTGAACTGCTGAAGCGCCGCTTTCACGAAATCGTCGCAGGCCATGCCGCAGCCTATAATGTAACCGCCGAGATCGACTATGATTGGGGTTATCCGGCCACGGTGAACCACCCCGAGCAGGCCGATTTCGCCGCCGAGGTGGCGCGCGAAGTGTCGGGCGAGGCGGCGGTGAATGCGCGCGCGGGGCGCGAAATGGGGTCAGAAGATTTCTCTTACATGCTTGAGGCCCGGCCCGGCGCCTATCTGTTCATGGGCATCGGTCCGGGGGCGGGCCTGCACCATCCGGCCTATGATTTCAACGATGATGCAGCCCCCATCGGTGCCAGCTTTTTCGCCCGTTTGGTCGAACGCGCGCAGCCACTGGCGGGCTGATTCGGCTGGGCAAGGGTGGGCGGGGCCGGATGATGGGCCAAATCAACCTTTGCCCACCATATCTGGTTGGGTCGCAACCTATGGTGCTGGCCAGAATTTGATCAAAATGCTATCCTGCACCGGTGTGAAACCAACCGGAGCACGGCATGACCACTGCAACCGCCACCCCCCTGACCACTTCTGACGCCATCTGGGAAATGGATCGCAGGCACATTCTGCATCCATGGACGCAATTCGGCCCCTTTGAACGCGATGGGTCGCTGGTCTTTGATCGGGGGCAGGGGTGTTGGCTGTGGGATACGGCGGGCAAACGCTATTTCGATGCGGTTGGCGGTATGTGGTGCACCAATATCGGCCTTGGCCGGGCCGAGATGGCGCAGGCCATTGCCGATCAGGCGCAACGGTTGGCCTTTTCCAACACCTTTGTCGATGCCTCAAACGTGCCCTCTGCCCAGCTTGCGGCCAAGTTGGCCAGCCTTGCGCCGGGTGATCTGAACCGCGTGCATTTCACCACCTGCGGGTCCACGGCGGTCGATTCCGCCTTTCGCATGGTGCAGTTCTATCACCGCGCCAAGGGCAATCTTGACAAGGTGCAGATCATTGCCCGCGACATGAGTTATCACGGATCAACCTACATCGGCCAATCCCTTGGCCGCCGCCCCGGCGACCGTGTGCCCGAGTTCTTGTATAAGGAAGCCGGCATTCACCACCTGACGCCGCCCAACCCCTACCGTGCCCCGGATGGCATGGACGAGGCCGCCTTTACCGACTTTCTGGTGGCCGAGTTTCAGGCAAAGATCGATGATCTGGGCGCAGATCGGGTCGGGGCCTTTATTGCCGAACCGATTCAGGCCTCGGGCGGGGTGATCGTTCCGCCCAGGGAGTATCTGCGCCGGATCTGGCAGATCTGCCAGCAGCACGACATTCTGTTCATCGCCGATGAGGTGGTGACAGCTTTTGGCCGCCTTGGCCATTGGTTCGCCTCGGATGCCGAATATGGGGTGACGCCTGACATCATCACCTGCGCCAAGGGCCTGACATCGGGCTATCTGCCGCTTGGGGCGGTGATCTTTTCGGATCGGGTGTGGCAGGCCATGGCGTCGGAAGGCGATCGTTGGTTCACCTCGGGCTTTACCTATTCAGGCCATCCGGTATCTTGTGCTGCGGCGTTGAAAAACCTTGAAATCATTGAACGCGAGGCGCTGCTTGGCAATGCCGCCGAGGTGGGCGACTATTTCCTTGATCGGCTGATGGCGCTGCAAGATCTGCCGCTGATCGGGCAGGTGCGGGGGCGGCGTCTGATGGTTTGCGTGGAAAGCGTGGCGTCAAAAGACACCAAAGAGCCTTTGCCCGAAGCCGCGAACGAGGCCAAGCGCATCGCCGATGCCTGCGAGGCCATGGGGCTGATGGTGCGGCCGATGGGGCACCTGAATGTGATGTCGCCGCCCCTGATCATGACGCGCGATGACGCCGATTTCGTGGCAGAAACCCTGCACAAGGCGATCTGTCAGGTGACCGACCAGCTGACGAAAGAAGGCTGGCGCATCGGCTGACGCGCCCTGACTCACCCCGATCTTTCGCCAGTTTTTCGCCAGTCTCTCCGGGCCTTGACAGCCTGTGGTGGCAAGGGCAGGGTCCGCCCACCCGGATACGCGGCGTCTCCGGGTGGGCGAACGACGGCGCATTCCAGTTTCCGCAGGTGACCCCCTGGCCCATGAAGACGCCAAAAAAAAGATAGACACCGCCGTTACCCGGCAGGGGCTGGGCCCCCCCCCCCGTATCCGGGGCGTCGCGGGGGGGGCCCACGACGGCGCATTCCAGTTTCCGCAGGTGACCCCATGGCCCTTGAAGACGCCAAAAAACAGATCGACACCGCCTTTACCCGTCAGGGGCTGAAAGGCCTTGCTTTTGAAAATGCCTTTGCTGGCGCCACCAGCTTTTTGCGCCGAACTTATACCAAGGATCTGACCGGGGTTGATCTGGCGATCACAGGTGTGCCCTTTGACCAAGCGGTCACACATCGCACCGGCACACGCTTTGGCCCCCGCGCCATCCGCGAGGCGTCCAGCCTTCAGCCCTTTGATCCGCCCTATGGCTGGCCGACCAATCCGCTGGAAGACATGAACATCATCGACTACGGCGATCTGGCGTTTGACTACGCCCATACGCCCAGCTTTCCGGGGCTGCTGACCGATCACATCCGCACCATTCTGGCGGCGAATGTGGGCACAATCACGCTGGGGGGCGATCACTTCATCACCCTGCCCATCCTGCGGGCCTATGCCGAAAAATACGGGCCCATGTCGGTGATCCATTTCGATGCCCATTCCGACCTGTGGCAAGATGACGATATGGACCGGATCGACCACGGCACCTTCTTTTACAAAGCGGTGAAAACCGGGGTGATTGACCCGGCCCGTTCGGTGCAAATCGGCATCCGCACCCATTGCGATGATTACCTTGGGGTCGAATATATCGACGCCCGCACGGTGCATGAAAAAGGCGTGGCCCATGCCGTCGCCCGCGCCAAGGCCATTGTCGGCAACCACCCCACCTATGTGACCTTCGACATCGACTGCCTTGACCCGTCCTGTGCGCCGGGCACTGGCACCCCGGTCTGGGGGGGCTTGCACAGCTGGCAGGCCGCCGCCGCGTTGCGCGAACTGGCGGGCATCAACATGGTTGGTGGTGATATTGTCGAGGTGTCGCCCGCCTATGACACGACGGGCGCCACCGCCATTGCGGGCGCCCATGTCGCGCATGAGTTGATCTGCCTTTACCATTGGGCGCGCCAGCCATCATGAAAAGGACATTTCGCAGCATGGCAATGATCGTCGCCTTTGCCCTTATCGCCTTGCTTGGCCTGATGGCCCTGATCCGACTTGCGCCCTCTGATCCGGCCACCTGGCATGTCGATCCGTCGGAAGCCTTGCCCGCAGAGATCAGCGCGGGGCTTGTGCTGCGTCAGGAAGGCGGGGCGTTTCTTCTGGTGCCCGGTGATGCGGCGCAGTCGCAGGCCAGCTTGCAACGCCTTGATGCGATCGCATTGGCGTCGGATCGCACCACCCGGCTTGCAGGCTCGGTCCCCGAGGGGCGCATCACCTGGGTCACCCGCAGCGCGCTTTGGGGCTTTCCCGATTACACCACCGCCCAGATCACCCGGCAGGGCCTTGTGCTGCATGCCCGCTTGCGCTTTGGCAAAAGCGATCTTGGCGTGAACGCGGCCCGTCTGGCAGATTGGCAACAACGCCTCTGACCGATCCGCTTGCCGAAAAATGCCAGACCCTGGGGCGGCGCCTTGGGGCCTGGCCCTTGCGCAGTTTCTCTTGACCGCGCGCGCCAATCCAGCCACACCGCAGCCATGGTTCCACTCGACAAACTTGCCCAGATCACCGAACGCTTCGAATATCTCGAAGCGCGTCTGAACGCGGGCGCGCCACCGGCCGAAATTGCCAAACTCAGCCGCGAATATTCCGATCTGAAGCCCGTGTGCGACCAGATCACCGCCTATCGCACGGCGCTGCACGATCTGGACGAGGCCGAAGGCTGGCTTTCTGACCCCGAAATGAAGGCCTTGGCCGAAGAAGAGCTGCCCCGGCTCAGGGCGCGGATCCCCGAGATGGAACAGGCGCTGCGGGTTGCCCTGCTGCCCAAGGATGCGGCTGATGCCCGGCCTGCTATCCTGGAAATTCGCCCCGGCACGGGGGGGGACGAAGCCAGCCTTTTTGCCGCCGATCTGTTGCGCATGTATCAGCGCCATGCCGAAAAGATGGGGTGGCGCTTTGATATTCTGGAACAACAGTTTTCCGATTTGGGCGGCATCAAAGAGGTGACCGCCCATGTGCAAGGCGATGGCGTCTTTGCCCGGCTGAAATACGAATCCGGTGTGCACCGCGTGCAGCGCGTGCCCGAGACTGAGGCGGGGGGCCGCATCCATACATCAGCGGCCACTGTCGCCGTTCTGCCCGAGGCAGAAGAGGTGGATATCGACATTCCGGCCAGCGACATCCGCATTGATACGATGCGGTCTTCGGGCGCAGGCGGGCAGCATGTCAACACCACAGACTCGGCGGTGCGGATCACCCATATCCCGTCGGGTATTGTCGTCACCTCGTCAGAAAAGTCGCAGCACCAGAACCGCGCCATTGCCATGCAGGTCTTGCGCGCCCGTCTGTATGAGGCAGAGCGTGAGCGGATCGACAGCGCCCGTTCCGCCGACCGCAAGGCGCAGGTGGGCAGCGGTGACCGCAGCGAACGCATCCGCACCTATAACTTCCCACAGGGCCGGATGACCGATCACCGCATCAACCTGACCCTTTATGCGCTGCCACAGATCATGGCGGGCGAGTTGAGTGAGATCATCGACGCCCTGCAAGCCGATGATCAGGCCAGAAAACTGGCCGAGGCGGGGATGTGACACCGTGGGCGCAGCATCTGGTGCCCGCCGTTCAGGCCCTGCGCGCCGCAGGTGTGGCCGATCCGGCCCGCGATGCGCGCCTGCTGTTGGCCCATGCTGCGGGTGTCAGCCCTGATCGCCTGACGCTGCATCTGGCCGACCCCGCCCCGCAAGACGCCGTGCTGCGCTTTCAGGGCCTGATCGCCCGTCGGGCCGCGCGCGAACCTGTCTCGCACCTGATTGGCCAGCGCCTGTTCTGGGGGCGCAGCTTTGCCGTCACCCCCGCAGTGCTGGACCCACGGCCCGAAACCGAAGGGCTGATCGCCGCGGCACTGGACCGCCCCTTTGCGCGGGTGCTGGATCTTGGCCTTGGTTCTGGCTGTATCTTGCTGACCTTGCTGGCCGAATGCCCCGATGCAACGGGGGTGGGGGTCGATCTGTCGGCCAAGGCGCTTGCGGTGGCCACCGTCAACGCCGCGACGTTGGGGGTGCAAGCCCGCGCCGATCTGCGGCAGGGCAGTTGGTTTGATCCGGTGACCGGGCGCTTTGATCTGATCATTTCCAACCCGCCCTATATCGCGCAAGCCGAAATGGCTGGGCTTGCCCCCGAAGTGGCCCTGCACGAGCCGCGCATGGCCCTGACAGATGAGGCAGATGGCCTGACGGCCTATCGCATTCTTGCTGCGGGGGCGCTTGGGCATCTGGCACCAGGGGGGCGGCTGTTGGTGGAAATCGGCCCCAGTCAGGGCCAGGCTGTGGCGGGTTTCTTTGCCGCGGCGGGATTGTTGGGCGTTCAGATCTTGGCCGATATGGATGGGCGCGACCGCATTGTGGTCGGCCATGCCCGCTAGGGCAAAGGCGGGCTTGGGCCGGATTTTGGCGTCCGCCTTGGCAAAAAAGCACGAATTCCCGCCTTATTGTTCAGAATCGGCTTGTCACAGCGGGCACAGCATGTTTACTCAGCCTTGATTGCGCCTGTGGGTGGTGAAGCTTTGTTTTTCCCCCCTGCGCTGAAACCCGACCTTGCCTGACTTCTCCCGCTGTGGGTGGCGCGCCAAAACGCGCAGCATGAAAGGCAAGTCGGAACATCTGGATCAAAGGAAAAGATGCGTTCTTCCAAGTCCCGCTCGCGTTCCAAGCAGAACCGTCCCCGCTCTCTCGGCAACATCATCAACCGGGTCTTTGACAGCTCGGGCCCCGAGGGCAAGGTGCGTGGCACGCCGCAGCAGATTATTGAAAAATATCAGGTTCTCGCCCGCGATGCGCAGTTGTCGAATGACCGCGTGGCCGCCGAAAACTTTTTGCAGCATGCCGAGCATTACACCCGCATGCTGGCCGAAGCGCAGCGTGAAATGGCCGCCGAACAAGAGGCGCGCCAGCAGAATTATCAGCAATCTGGCAATGGCGGGTCTGGCAATCAGAACGCCCCCTCGTCTGACAACCGCGATCGTGACTATCGCGACAACCGTGGCCAGCGGGACAACCGCGATGGCCGGGATAATCGCTGGCGCGACGACCGCAACACCGATCCGGGCGCAGGCGACCAGCCCGATCTGCCCCCTGTGATCGACACGACAGACGACGTGTCTTCAACCTTGGTCGAGACGCCCGAGGCCCGCAGCCCCGACGCACAGGCCGAAGGTGGCCGCCGCGAAGACCGCCCGCGCCGCGATGATCGTAACACCGACCGCAATGCAGGCCGCCGGGATCGTCGCGACCGTGGCCCGCGCCCGGAAAGATCGGGCGATGATGGTCGCACCGAGGCCCCGGCTGAACCCGTGGTTGATGCCGTGTCACCCGGCCCCGAACATGCGGCCGAACGGCCAAAGGCAAAGCCCCGCGCCGAAGCGGTGGCCCCAGGCCCCGAAGGGCAGGGCGAGCAGAATGCCGAGGCCAAGCCGCGCCGCGCCCGCAGCCCCAAAAAGCCCAAGGCCGACGCTGCGCCGTCAGATGACAGCACACCCGAAGCCGCCGAATAAGTCAGGCAGGCGGATAGTTGAACAGGCGCGGTCCATCAGGCCGCGCCTTTTTCATCAGCGGGCGGCAACGGCGCGGGCAAGGGCGCAAAACGCCTCGATCCCGATTTCTTCGGCCCGCGCCGTTGGCACAATGCCCACAGAGTTCAACAGGGCCTCAACATCGCCGCCAAGGCCTTTAAGGCTGGACCGCAGCATCTTGCGGCGCTGGTTGAAGGCCATGGCCGTCACGCGCGACAGCACTGCCGGATCGGCAGGATAGCGTGGCTCGTCCAGACGCTTAAGATGCACCACAGCCGAATGCACCTTTGGGGCGGGGGTAAAGGCTTCGGGTGGCAGGTGCATCACGATCTTTGCATCGGTGCGCCATTGCGACAGAATGGCAAGCCGCCCGTAATGGTTGCCGCGCGGCTTTGCCACGATCCGCTCGGCCACCTCTTTTTGGAACATCAAGGTCAGGCTGTCCCAGACCGGGGGCCACATTGCGGGCGACAGCCAGCGGATCAACAATTCCGTGCCAACATTATAGGGCAGGTTGGCAACGATGCGGATGGGCGGCACCAGATGCGCCAGAACATCCACCTCCAGCGCATCGCCGTTCACGATCTCCAGCTTGCCGGGATAGGCGGCTGCAATCTCATCCAATGCGGGGATGCAGCGTGGGTCTTTCTCGACCGCCAGAACCCTGCGTGCGCCTTCGGCGAGCAGCCCGCGTGTCAGGCCGCCCGGGCCGGGGCCGACCTCCAGCACATCACAGGCCGACAGATCGCCCGCCAGACGTGCAATCTTGGCGGTCAGGTTCAGATCCAGCAGGAAATTCTGCCCCAACTGCTTTTTCGCCACCAGATCATGGTCGCGGATCACATCGCGCAGGGGCGGCAAACCATCAATCGTGCCCAAAATCCGCCCTTTCATCTGTTCATAAATATCCCGGGGGTCCGGGGGCTGGCCCCCGGTGCCGAACTTACGTCCCGCGCAGGGCCAGCCTTTGGCGTGCCATCTGCCACGCCATCCGCGCCGCTGCAACCGTGCTGTCGGGCAGGGCCATGCCCTTGCCGGCAATATCAAAGGCCGTGCCATGATCGGGCGAGGTGCGCACAAAAGGCAGGCCCAGGGTCACATTCACGCCGCCATCGAAATCAAGTGTCTTGATCGGGATCAGCGCCTGATCGTGATAGGCGCAAACCGCCGCATCATATTGGGCGCGGGCGCGGGCATGAAACATCGTATCGGCGGGCAGGGGGCCGCGCAGATCCATGCCTTCAGCCCGCAGGCGCGCGATCACTGGGGCCATCACGCGATGATCTTCCCAGCCCATGGCACCGCCTTCGCCCGCATGGGGGTTCAGGCCGGCCACGGCAATCCGGGGCCGTGCGATGGCAAACAGATCGCACAGGCCCGCATGGGTGATGCGGATGGCCTGCTCCAAGACTTCGGGCGTCAGAGCGGCGGGCACCTCTGAAAGGGCGATGTGAATGGTTGCAGGCACCACCCGCAACAGCGGAGAGGCCAGCATCATGGCAACGGGCACGTCACCGGCCAGATGCGCCAAAAACTCGGTATGGCCGGGAAAGGCAAAGCCTGCCCCATCTTTCAGCGCCTTCTTGTGGATTGGCGCAGTGACGATGCCGCCCGTTTGGCCCCGCAGCGCAAGATCAACGGCGCGCGAAATCACCTCTATCACGCCCGCCGCGTTGTCGGGATGGGGCACCCCGGGGGTGGCGGGCGCGGCAAAAGGGTGGGGCAGCACCGGCAACAGGTTCGGCGCCACATCGGCGGCCTGTGCGGGGGTATCAACCCGTTGCACCGGGGTGTCTGGGGGCAAATGCGCCGGATCACCCAACCACACAAAGGGCACCTCCGCGCCCAAAGCCTGCCGCGCGGGCCACGCCAGTTCCGGCCCGATACCCGCGGGTTCACCGCAGGTCATGATCAGGGGCAGGGGCCGGGCCAAGATCTGGGTCACGGTGTCGTGATGATGGCTTCCGAGCGCAACTCTTCCAGCCAGACCCCAGCTTGCGCTTCCAGCTCAAGCGATTGCAATTGCGCCCGTACCGCGTCACGATTGATCGCTTGCCCTTCGCTCTCAAGCTGGGGCTCTCGGGCGCACAGCATCAGGAACACACGGTATCCGCCGCGTGTCAGGGCTGCAGAGTATTCGCCTGGATCCAACTGCGCCAATTCCAGCGCAATATCCTGCGGCACGGCGGCCACGGGTTTCTTTTCTGTCACAAACCGGTCTTGCGGCAGACCCCGAGCTTCGGCGGCAAGGTCTTTGCAGCTATCGATCCGGTTTGCCAAAGTCTCCGCCTCGGCAAAGACCGATGGCGTGTTCGGCAACATTAATTGTGCGTATTCCACGCTTACGGCCGGAGGTTTCGCTGTTGTATCCTCGATCACATCGCGCAATTGGAAAACGGCAACGGCATTGGGCAGTTGCACAGGGGGCGAGACTTGGCCGGGGCCAAGTGCCAGCACCAATTGAACCAGTTGGGCAGGAATCTCGGACGTTGGCACCCAGTCCATACGCCCACCACGACCGGCTGAAGGTGAGGCTGAATAGCGGCGTGCTGCGCTGGCAAACCCGGCTTCGGTGGTGATGTCACGGCGCAACTGGTTGGCAAGTGCCAAGGCATTACTGGGATCGCCCTCAACCGGGATCACGATCTCTGACAGCAACAATTGCATGTCCAACCGGCGCGTTCCCGTGGCGATGGCTCGGTCAATTTCGGCTTCAGTGATCGAGATCGAAGACCCATATTTTGCGCGAACAAGTTCACGCCACAGCAGGCCATTGGCGACGAAATCGCGAAAACTCTCGGCGGCCACGCCACCTTCGCTGATGGCGGCGACGAACTGCTCGGCTGAAAGGTTGGCGCGGGCCGCAAATTCAGACATGCCTGCTTCGATTTGCTCGTTTGTCAGGCGCAGATTCACGCGTTTGGCCTCAATCGCGGCAAGTCTGTCGTTCGTCAGCCCTTTCATGGCGCTCTCGACCGGGTCGCCGGGAATGCGCAACAGCGTCAGGAACCGGATGCGCTGATCCAGTTCATACTGCGTGATCACGGCATCATTGATCTTGAGAACCGTAGAAAACGGCGACCCTTGCTGCGCCAGAACGCTTGTGCCGGCCGTCATCGCCGCCAAGCCGACAAAAGCGGCAACGCTGAGGGTTTTCAGACCTGCTCGGGCACGGCCCTTGCGGTTTGCGTTGGAAATGCTGCGCTGCGTCATGCCTTCTGCCGTCACTTGCCTCAAGCCTTTCTTCGACTGTCGTCCGATCTCATTCTCTGATGCCGTCTAGCGACGACATGCCCGCGACGGGCCTGCCGAAATGCCACTTCCCAGCCCAACGAGATCAACCGCAAGACCGAAATCTGTGGTCGGGGTTACACTAGTCGAGGATGTGAAGCGGCGCGAGAGAGAAAGATCAACGGAAACGCATTCATTGCGGAACTGAAGCCCAACCGATGCGCGGTTTGCACGGTCAGCTTCAAAATCATAGCGGGTTTGCCCGAAAGCCGTCCAGTTGTCGGTCAGCTTGTAACTGCCATCAAGCAGCAGCTCGGAAATCGGGTCTGGGCGGTCCTCATCCGTATCGGCAATGATCCAGACATACGACCCGGTCAGGCTATAGCGATCGCGTTGCAGCGAGATCTGCGATTCAGCCTTGTTCAGGCTGGAGGTGTCGTCGATCAGCATACGGTGACCAAAGCTGAGGCCCTGCGGCAAAGACAGTTGCAGCGTGGCCAGCCAGTCTGATTGTTGCCCATCCAGCCCTGAGGCTTGGCTGAACTGCCCCAGATCGGAATCACGGAAGACACGGCCCAAAGTGGTTGAAAGTGTCCAGCCAGCAGGATCATAGCGGGTATAGGTCACCCCGAGATTCAGGTGCCCGCCGCGTTCCACTGCATCGCTGCCCGGAAAACGGTTCAGGCTGAACAGGCTGCTTTCGTCGAATTCGACAAGACGCGAATCTTCGTTCGGCAGGCTTTCAACGCCTTTGGGGGCCCAGACAAACTGGGCGACGGGTTCGATCACATGCGACACACCGCTGGCCCCGGTTTTCTGCCAGGGCCAGCGCAACTCTGCGCCAAGCCCGCCGTGCAGGCGTGTCGTACCGCCGCCATAGGTGTCGTCTTGCGAAATGCGATAGGCATCGGCCCGCACCTCGCCCAGAACGGTGCCGACCATGCCCATGGGCAATTGCCAGTTCCGCCGCCAATCCAGCCGCAGCGAGGCCCGTGCCACATCGCGCCCGTCGCTGATGCCATCGCCATCGCTGTCGGTGCTGCCATCGTCCGAACTGCGGTAATGGCTGTGGGTTTGGAACTTCAGCCCGGCCTCGCCCCCCAAGGGGCCACCCGAGAAACGGCGGTGAAAGGTGAAGTCGCTGATGATGGTGGGCAGGGTCGAATTCGTCTCGCCCTCACGAATGGATCGAATGCCGACCAACCGGCCCGAGATATATTCGTTGCGGCTGGTGCGGCTGACGTCCATCCGGCTTTCCAGACGATCTTCGTCGCCCAGTCCGTAATCCAAAAGATAGCCCGCATCGCTGACAATCACCCCATCAAAGGTCAGGGTGAAATCACGCGGCAGGGCGAACTCACCCTCGGCTGTCAGGTAATAACGCGTCTCACCCGGCACGATTTCATCGCGCGACACGGCGCCGTTCAATTCGACCGTGCCACTGGCAAAGGCCTGGCGATAGCGCAGCTCGACCGTCCGGCCGGATTTCGTGGAAAAATATGGTGTCACGGTCAGGTCGCGATGCGGGCCAAGCGTGATGAAGTAAGGCAGTTTGATGCCTGTGCCCAAACTGGTTGTCGTGCGGAAACTGGGCATCAAAACGCCCGTCGCGCGCTTGAGTGTGGGGTCTGGCATCCGCAGGCGCGGGAACCATGCAACGGGCAGGCCAGCCACCCGGAACTGCGCCTGATCGAAATAGATCTGCCGCTCTTGCTGGTCATGCACCACTTTGCGGGCGCGAATTTCCCACAAAGGTGTCGGATCGCCCTCACACACCTTGCAGGATGACGCGACAACATTATCCAGTTGCATATAGCGCCCGCCGATCCGTTGGATCTGGGTGGCCGCCATCTGCAATTCGCGGTTCAGAACCAGCCGCGCACTGGTCAGGATGCCTTCGTTCAGATCGGCCGAAAGCTCGGCCTGACTGGCAATCAGAATGGTGTCGGTGCCGTCAACCAGCACGATCGGGCCTTCGATCAGCAGGCTGTCATCGGCGCGGTCATAGACGATGCGCGTGGCCCGCAAGCGGCGGCCTTGGTAAAACACCTCGACCCCGCCGCTGGCAACCAACCTGCCCGACGGGTCAACACTGACCGCATCCGCCACCAAGGCTGCACGGTCTTGTGACATGCCGGGCGATCCCAGGCTGACGCCAAGGACGACCGAGCAAAGAAGAAGGATCAGGACGCGACGCAACATCAGCCATCCTCTACATGCAAAAGCAGGCCGAGGGCCAGCAGAACGGCGGCGACCGGGGCGGCCCATGCGGCCAGAAGAATGGGCACTTGCCCGTTCTGCCCCAGAACCTGGGCAAAGTTGCGCAGGAAAAAGATGAAAAACCCGCCCAAGACCGCCAACAGAACCAGCATTCCCGTACCCCCGAATCGCGTGTGGCGCATGGTAAAGCCCGCAGCGATCAGCACCATGGCCGCCAGCAACAGCGGCTGCGCCAGTTCCATCTGATACCACAACCGATGCGCCGTGGCAGAAAAGCCGGCGGCCTCTAGCCCTTGAATATAGGTGGGCAGATCCCAGAATGGCACCGACGACGGATCGCCAAAGCTGTTGCGAATGCCTTCGCGTGTCAGGTTCGACACAAGTTTGGCCCCGTCTTGCAACGTGGTGGCCGAGCGTTCGGGATTGTCTGACGCCAGATCCCACCGCTTGGCCCCGGTCAAAGCCCAGGCCCCCGGCACAAGAACCGCCTTGTCTGCCACAATCCGTTCAACAGGCTGGGCATCGGTGCCAAAGACCACAAAGCTGACGTCAAACAGTTCGGTGGCATCGGTATTGGCGCGCAGGGCATGAATGACGGTCTGGCCGTCCTCTAGCCCCTGACGCAGCCACAACCCGCTGGACGAAATTGACAGCGTGCTGTCGGCCCCATTGGCCGTTACGGCCAAAAGGCGGGCATATTCCTTTTGCGTGGCCGCAACCAAGGGGTTGAAGACCGCAACCGACAAGGCGCCGATTGCCAGTGTCACAGTCACGGGCGCCAAGACAAAGCGCACCCCCGACCGGCCCGCCGCGCGCACAACCACCAGTTCCGAAGAACGCGCCAGGGCAAGAAACAGCGCAATCGCAGCAAGGATCATGATCAGCGGCAAAATCTGATAGATGCTGGCGGGGGTATTCATCAGCGCCAGATACAGCGCGCCGGTCAGGCTGATGCCCTGATCCGAAAACCGGCGTAGCTGTTCAATGGCGTCGATCATCAGCATGATCGCCCAGAATACACCCAGGACTTGCAGGAAAACCCACAGAAAACGCCGGGCGATGTAGCGCGACAAGATCATTGGGGCACCCCGCCAAGATCAATGGTGCCCGATCGAATGCGACGGGGGCGTTGCGCCAGCCACAAGATCAGCACGCTGGCCAGGATGCCAACGCCGGGCGCAAGATAAATCAACGGCCAAGCCGCCGCACTTTCAAGCGCAAGGGCCGAAGCCTGTGTGATCAACATCTGCAAGATTACCAGCAAGACAATCGCCCCGATGATCTGCCGCCACAGCCCAAACCGTGAAAACGCCCCAAGCAGCAGTGTCGAAAAGCCGATCAGGGCAGTTACCAGCCCCAGCAAGGGCTGTGCAATGCGCGAATGGCCCTCTTCCAGCAGCGCCGCGCGGGATTGCCTGACTTCGGCCGCCAACTCGGGCGAGGCGCGCAACAGTTCGGGCGTCGAGACTTCGTAGATCGAGCGGCCATCCGCCTCTTGCGGCGAGAGCATGTCGGCAAGATCATAGGTCACATCGGCAAAACGTGTCACCGACAGCCGCCCGGTCTTTTGGTCAAGGGTCTGGGTCATGCCATCAAACAGCAACAATTTTGGCCCGTCGTCACTGCGGGCCAGAAAGGCGCGGCGCGCGGTATAGGTGATGACGCTGCCTTGCCCGCGTTCGTCTGACAAGAACAGATCGCGCAATTCGCCGGTCTGCGTCAGTTCGCGAATATACAGCGTTACCCCGTCAGTCGGGTGGATGAACTGGCCGTCACGCAAAAAGCGGGCGGTCACATTCTGCGAAATCTCGACACTGCGTTCGGCCAGAATGGCGCGGCTGGCGGGCACAAGAACATGGGTCAGCACCGCCAGCATCAGCCCTACGACCAGCCCGAAATAGATCACCGGTCGCGCCAGCCGAAAGGCCGAAAATCCGGTGGCCTGCATCACGACCAACTCGCTTTCATTGGTCAGCCGATTGGTCACGAACAAAGCCGCCGCAAAGGCCGAGATCGGCAAGACAAGCCGGATCACATTGGGAAGGGTCAGCAGTGAAAATTCGACGAAAACCAGCGCCGATTGCCCATCACCGATCAATTGGTCGAACAGGCCGACGGCGCGGTTGACCCAATAGACAGACACAAGCAATAGCGAAAAGAATCCGAACAGCGCAAGAAATTGCGACAGCAGATATCTGTCGAATCTTGACACGGCCCCGCACACTCCTCACGCAACTGTGGTCCAACCTATCGCATATCGGCGGGGGAAGGAAACTCCTATCTGGTCAATTCCCGGGCCACGGGCTAGCCTTTGCCCAATTCAAAAACCCCGAGGGCCAGATGACCGATCCCGTTCAGATCCGCTTTGTTGAAACCGATACCGATGTTCTGGCCACCGCAAAGGGCCGTATTGTGCTGCTGGCCGATGCGGGGCAGGCGCTTTCTGCGGCGGGTCGGCGGTTGGACCGGATCATGCGCGGCGGTATCGGGCGCGCCCTTGCGTCCGAGGCGTTCTCGCGGATGAAACCGGGTGAGGCGCTGGATCTGTCCTTTCCGGCGGGGCTAGAGGCCGATGCCGTGCAACTGGTGCGCCTGCCCAAAAAGGCCAGCGTCGCCGAAGCGCGCAAGGCCGGGGCCGCAATCGGCAAGGCGCATGGTCCGGCGCCTGCTCTGGTTCTGGCCGAGGCGCATCCGCAAGCGCCGGAAATCGCCTTTGGTCTGGCGATGCGGGCCTATGAGTTTACCCCGCACAAGACCGCGGACCGCAAACCGGCGGGTGCCGTCACCATGATGGTGGCCAAGCCCGAAGCGGTGGCTGCCGCGGCGGCGCCGGGGGCGGCTGTGGTGGAAGGTGTGTTCTTCACCCGCGATCTGGTGAACGAGCCTGCCAATGTGCTGACCACCGATGACTTTGCAGCCCGCCTTGCCGCCATGCAGGAACTGGGGCTGGAGGTCGAGATCCTTGAAGAGGCCGAGCTGGCCAAACTGGGCATGGGGGCGCTGCTTGGCGTGGGCCAGGGGTCGGAAAGCCCGTCGAAAGTGGTGGTGATGCAGTGGAATGGCGGCCCCAAGGGCGAGGCACCCTTTGCCCTGATCGGCAAGGGCGTTGTCTTCGACACCGGCGGCATCTCGATCAAGCCTGCGGGCGGGATGGAAGAGATGACGATGGATATGGGCGGCGCGGGCACGGTGGCGGGCGTGATGCGCGCCCTGGCCCTGCGCAAGGCCAAGGCCAATGTCGTGGGTCTGGTCGGTCTGGTTGAAAACATGCCAGACGGTCGCGCACAGCGGCCCGGCGATGTGGTCCGCTCGATGAAGGGCGACACGATCGAGGTGATCAACACCGATGCCGAGGGCCGTCTGGTGCTGGCCGATGTGCTTTGGTATGCGCAAGATCGCTTTGCGCCGAAGGGCATGATCGACCTTGCCACCCTGACCGGGGCCATCATCATTGCCTTGGGCCATGAACATACGGGCGTCTTTTCCAATGACGATGCTTTGTGCAATGCCATGCTCAAGGCCGCTCAGGCCGAGGGTGAGGGCGCATGGCGGATGCCGATGGGCGATGCCTATGACGCCAAGCTGAAATCCCGGATCGCCGATATGATGAATGTCGGCGGGCGCGATGGTGGTGCGATCACGGCGGCACAGTTCCTGCAACGGTTCGTCAAGCCGGGGATGCCTTGGTGCCATCTGGATATCGCCGGAACGGCACTGCTCAAGGCGGACTCGACCCTTGCGCCCAAGGGGGCGACGGGCTGGGGTGTGATGGCGCTGAACCGGCTGATCCGCGACCTTTATGAGGCGAAGTAAGCCCCGATGGGCATTGTGATGTTTTACCACCTGACCCGGTCGGGATCTGAGCAGACCCTGCGCCTGCTCTTGGACCGCGCCTTGGGGCAGGGGTGGCGCATCATGATCCGCTCGGGTGAGGCTGCGCAGTTGAACCGGCTGGACGAAAGGCTGTGGCTGCACCCCGAAGACGGCTTTGTGCCGCATGGGATCGAGGGCGGGCCACATGATGCCGACCAGCCCGTCTTGTTGGGGCAGGGGCCGGTGCGCAATGGCGCGCGCGGCCTGATGCTGCTGGACGGGGCCGACACCACACTGGACGAAGCGCGCGATCTGGAACGGGTCTGGGTGATCTTTGACGGCGCCGATCCTGACCGCTTGGGCGCGGCCCGCGCCTTGTGGAAACGGGTGACAGATGCGGGATTGGCCGCGCAATACTGGTCAGAAGAAAGCGGGCGGTGGGAAAAGAAGGCGGAAAAGGGTTAGCGCCGCAAGATCATTTCATTGCGGTCGATTTCAATGCGGAAATTGCCCAGATAATCCATGCCCAAAAGCGAGATATCCATCTCTCCGCCATTCACCCACGCCGACAGGCGCTGATCGTGAAACGGGCCAAGCGCCATATCGTCCAGCTTGACATGGGCAATCGGCACCGTGCCATTGGCGGTGCGGGCCTTCCCCATATAGGTCAGCGCCTGCGGATCAAACCCCAGCTTTTGCGCATCATCTTTGGTCAGCACGATGTTCGTGGCCCCGGTATCGGCCATAAAGTCCACCGGCACCCCGTTGACCATCAGTTGCAGATAATAATGCCCGTCTTCGGCGCGCGGAATGCGAATATCGCCGCTTTCCATCACCTGAACCTGTGGTCGCAAATCCAGCGAGATGTCTTGCCACAGGCCATAGCCCGCCATCACACCGATAAAGATCATGCCCCAGGCAAAGCCCGTGCGCAGGGCAAGGCCCATGCGGCCCCGAAACTCTACCAGCAGCCAGCCGGCCAGGGCCGCCAGCAACAGGCCCAGATAGGCAAGGCGGGGAAGGGTTTCGGCATCCATGGTGGCATTCCTTTGCTGACCCAAAGGTAGGCACCCGAGCGCAGGGCATCAAGAGAGCGGGGCTAGATCAGCCCGGTCTGGCGCACACCATCAATCACGAATTGCACCGAAAGTGCGGCCAAAAGCATCCCCAACAGGCGGGTGATGACGATGGTGCCGGTGCGGCCCAGCAACCGCTCAAGCGGGGGCGAGGCGAGGAGGAACAGAAAGGTGACCAGCATCATCGCCCAGGTGAGGGCAAGGACCATGAAGGTGGCCGCCCAATCCCCGCCCCCCTGACCAATCAGCAGAATGATCGAGGCAATCGCACCGGGCCCCGCAATCAGCGGGGTGGCAAGCGGAAAGACCGAAGGATCATGGTCGGGGTCGGCATGCTGGCCTTCGCGCCGCTGCGTGCGCCGTTCAAACAGCATGTCCAGCGCGGTCAGAAACAGCAATATGCCGCCCGCAATGCGAAACGCGGGCATCGAGATCCCGACAAACCCAAGGATCGCCTCGCCCGCAAGGCCAAAGAGCGTCAGCAGAAACGCCGCAATCAGGCAGGCCCGCATCGCCATGGCCCGACGCCTCTCGGCGGACATGCCTTGGGTCAGCGCAATGAACAAGGGCACCAGACCGGGCGGGTCGATCACCACGAACAGCGTGGCAAAAGCGGTGATCAGAAAGGCGGTTTCCATGGGCCAAGCGTTACGCGGGGTGGCGGCCTCGTGCAAGAAGAAAGGGGGCGCTGCCCCCTTGCGCTTTCGCCTGAGCGAAAGCGCCAACCCCCGGGATATTTGGAAACAGATGAAGGGGCAGAGGGGTGCGTGTCCTAGCCTTCTGCGGTGTCGAGCTTTTCCTGTGCCTCCAGCCACAGGGCTTCGGCCTTGTGTTCGGCCTCTTCCAGCTCGGCAAATTTGCGCGTCCAGCTTTCCAATTCGTTGATCCGGGCGTCTTCATAAAGCGCCGGGTCGGCAAGGATGGCGGAAAGCTTGGCCCGCATCTCGGCCAGTTTTGCCAGCCGATCTTCGCATTTGCGCAGATCGGCGCGCAGGGCAAGCAGTTCATCCCGGCCCGCTTTCTTGGGCTTTTCGGCCAGTTTGACCGGCGCAGGCTTGGTGTCGTCGTCACTGCTAAGCAGCATGCGGCGATAGGCATCCAGATCGTCGGCAAAGGGGGTGACCGCGCCGCCCTTGACCAGCCACAGCCGGTCGGCCACCAGACCCAGAAGATGCATGTCATGGCTGACAAGGATCACCGCGCCGGTATAGTCATTCAGCGCCTCGACCAGCGCTTCGCGGCTTTCGATATCGAGGTGGTTGGTCGGTTCATCCAGAATCAGAAGATGCGGGGCGTCCAGCGTGGCCAACAGCAATGACAGCCGGGCCTTTTGCCCGCCCGACAAGCGGCCCACCACAGTTTCGGCCTGTTCCGCCAAAAGGCCAAAGCCCGCCAGCCGCGCCCGCAGTTTGACCTGGCCTTCGTCGGGGCGCAGCGCCAGCAGATGTTGCAGCGGGGTTTCGTTCAGGTTCAACTCATCAACCTGATGCTGGGCGAAATAGCCGATGCGCAACTTGGATGACCGTGACATCTTGCCGTCACAGGCGGGCAATTTGCCGGCCAGCAGTTTTGACAGGGTCGATTTGCCCTCTCCGTTGCGGCCCAACAGGGCGATGCGGTCATCCTGATCAATGCGCAGCGACAGCCGTTTCAGCACAGGCGGGCCGCCATAGCCCACTGCGGCCCCGTCCAGATTGATGATCGGGGGCGACAGTTCCTCGGGCTCGGGGAAGGTGAAGACAACCTTCTTTGCCTCTTCGGGCGCGGTGATCGGTTGCAGCTTTTCCAGCATCTTCACGCGGCTTTGGGCCTGCACGGCCTTGGATGCCTTGGCCTTGAAGCGATCGACAAAGCTTTGCAGATGGGCGCGGCGGGCCTCAACCTTCTTCGCCTCGGCAGCCTGCACGGCGCGGCGTTCGGCCATCTGGCGCGCGAACTGATCATAGGGGCCGGTCCACAGCGTCAGCTTGCGGTTATCAAGATGCAGGATCGATCCGACAGCGCGGTTCAAAAGGCCACGGTCGTGGCTGATGATGATGACCGTATGCGGATATTTGGCCAGGTAACTTTCCAGCCAAAGCGCGCCTTCCAGATCAAGATAGTTGGTCGGTTCGTCCAACAGCAAAAGATCGGGCGCAGAGAACAGCACACCCGCAAGGGCGACCCGCATGCGCCAGCCGCCCGAGAAATCGGAACAGGGGCGCAGTTGCGCCTCGGCGTCAAAGCCAAGGCCGCGCAGAATGGCACTGGCGCGGGCTTCGGCGCTCCACGCGCCGATATCGGCCAGACGGGCCTGAATTTCGGCGATCCGGGCCGGGTCGGTGGCCGTTTCTGCCTCGGCCAGCAGGGCGTTGCGTTCGGTATCGGCCTGCAACACCGTCTCGATCAGCGACGTGTCGGACGAGGGCACCTCTTGCGCCACGCCCCCGATCCGCGCGCGCGACGGCAGCGAAATATCGCCCCCCTCGAGCGCCAATTCGCCCCGGATGATGCGGAACAGGGTGGTCTTGCCCGCCCCATTGCGCCCGACAAGGCCAACCTTGTGGCCGGTGGGAATGGTGGCCGAAGCCCCTTCGAACAAGGGGCGGCCTTCGACGGCGTAGGTGATGTTTTCAATGCGCAACATGGGCCAAGGGCATGGCCGAAGCCGCGGGCGGCGTCAATGGGGGTGCAGCTTGCGCTGTGTGCGCCATTGCCACGCCAACAGCGACCCCAGAGCAAAGATTGCGCCGCCAGCGGCACAGGCCACAAAGAAATGGCTTTGCAGATTGGCCAAGGTGATCCCGATCAGGGCCCAGATCACGGTGATGCCATAGGCCGGCATTTCGGGGCGCAAATATTGCACAAGGCTTGCCACTCCAAGGATCACCACCAGCATCAGATAGGCCGCATCGGTATTGGACAAAATACCATGCCCGGCCAGAACGATTCCCACCGAAACCGAGGCCGCAGCCGACAGCCACCCCGCATAGACCGCCAGCGGGGCCGAGAGGATCCAGCGGTCATAAAATTCGTCGGCGGCGAAAAAGGCTGCAAGCGCCGCCACCAGCATCACAAAGATCACCACAGTGGCAATCAACGGATAATTCGGCGCGATCCACAGCCAAAGCGTGCCAAGGCCCAGCGAGGTGGCAAGGGGCAGGCGGGTGCCATCCCAATCAATACTTTTTGCGCGCCGCCAAAACCCCACAATCGCATGGGCCACCAGCCACAGGTAAATCACCCCCCAGATCGAAAACGCATAGCCCATCGGTTGAATCGCGGGCTGGTCGATCAGCACGGGAAAGGTGTCAGCGGGATAGCCGGTAAAGGGCGGCGTCACAAAGGGCGCCGCCGCAAAGGTCAGGGTCAAGAGCAAAACAAGCAGGGATCGCAGGGTCATGATTGTGCAACGCTCCAATCCCGGTTCGGGTTCATTCCAGACCACCTTGGGCCGAAATCCGGGTCTTGCCGCCCAGATATGGGTGCAGAACCGCCGGAAGGTCAACCGAGCCATCGGCCTGCTGGCCGTTTTCAAGCACCGCAATCAGGCAGCGCCCCACGGCAAGGCCCGACCCGTTCAGCGTGGCCACGAATTCAGGCTTACCCCCCGCAGGACGATAGCGGGCATTCATCCGGCGGGCCTGAAACTGCCCACAGGTCGAGACCGAAGAAATCTCGCGATAGCGGTTCTGGCCGGGCAACCAGACCTCCAGATCATAGGTGCGCTGTGCGCCAAAGCCCATGTCACCCGTGCACAGAACCACAGTGCGATAGGGCAGGCCCAGCTTTTCCAGAATGGCCTGCGCACAATTTACCATGCGCGCCTGTTCGTCCAGATGTGTCTCGGGCGTGCAGATCGTCACCATCTCGACTTTTTCGAATTGGTGCTGGCGCAACATGCCGGTGGTGTCCTTGCCTGCCGAACCCGCCTCGGACCGGAAACACTGGGTGTGGGCGGTCATGCGCAGCGGCAAGGTGGACTCGTCCAGCACATCGCCGGCCACGGTGTTGGTCAGCGTCACCTCTGATGTGGGAACCAACCACCAGCCATTGGTGGTCTGATAGCTGTCTTCGGCGAATTTCGGCAATTGGTTGGTGCCATACATCGCCTCATCCTTGACCAGCACCGGAGTCCACATCTCGGTCAGATCATGGTCGTTCACATGGATGTCCAGCATGAACTGGGCCAGCGCACGGTGCAGACGTACCACAGCGCCTTTCAGCACCACAAAGCGGCTGCCGGAAAGCTTGGCAGCGGTTTCAAAATCCATCCCCGGCTTCACACCGGCGATGTCAAAATGCTCGACCGGGGTGAAATCAAAGCTGCGTGGGGTGCCCCATTTGCGCACCTCGACATTGTCATTCTCATCGCGGCCCTCGGGCACTGCGTCGAGCGGCAGGTTTGGAATGCCCATCAACATATCACGCAAGGCAACGTCTTCGGCGGCGGCTTCGGCCTGCAACTTGGCAACTTCGGCCTTTTTCTCGGCCACCAGTGCGCGCAGGCGTTCGAACTCGGCGTCATCGCCCTTGGCCTTGGCGGCGCCCACTTCCTTGCTGGCGCGGTTCTGTTCGGCCTGTGCGGCTTCGGCTGCGGCGATCTTGGCCCGGCGATCGGCATCCAGCGCCAGAATTTCCGACGACAGGCCCGACAATCCCCGGCGGGCCAAGCCTTGGTCAAAGGCGGCTGGGTTTTCGCGGATGGCTTTGATGTCGTGCATTGGGAAAATCCTTGGCAATTGTCCTGCGGCTTATGCCCGATTTGATCGAAAGGGAAAAGGGTGGGCGAAAAGACAGGTCATAGCCCTACCATTCGCGGGTTGGCGGCCATATATGCGGCGCAAGCATGCCTTTGGCGGGTGGTGTGGGGCGGCTTGCCTCGCCATCGCCCCGCCTATAGGGTGCGCGCCGAAGAAAACCGGGGCGAAGCCCCCGCTGAGACAGTGAGAGGACGCCCATGTTCGTTACCCCCGCCTATGCACAGGCCGCCGCAGGTGGCGGTGCCGCCGCCTTTACCAGCTTTGTGCCGCTGATCCTGATCTTCGGGATCATGTACTTCCTTTTGATCCGCCCGCAGCAGAAAAAGCTGAAAGAACACAAAGCGATGGTCGAGGCGCTGCGGCGTGGCGATCAGGTGCTGACCCAAGGCGGCATCATCGGCAAGGTAACGCATGTCAACGAAGACAACACCGTTCTGGTGGAAATCGCTGATGGCGTTAAGGTCAAGATCGTGAAGCAGACCGTTGCTCAGGTCATGAACAAGACCGAACCGGCAGCCTCGTAAGGATTGGTGCGATGAACCCGATGCCGCTGTGGAAGCGTGTCCTCATTCTTCTCGTTTGTGCATGGGGAATCATCGCTGCTGTTCCCAATCTCAACTACACCAATGTTGAGAAACACAATGATGCCGCCACCGCGATTGACGCGGCTGGCGGCACGGCCACTGCTGAACAATCCGCTGATCTGGCGCTGTGGCCCAACTTCCTGCCGTCAAATCTTGTCAATCTTGGGCTTGACCTGCGGGGTGGGGCGCATCTTTTGGCCGAAGTCCGGGTTGAAGATGTCTACAAGGCCCGGATGGATGCGCTGTGGCCCGAAGTGCGCGATGCCCTGCGCGACCTGCGTGATCAGGTTGGCAATGTGCGCCGCCAGCCCAGCCCCGAAGGCACCCTGCGCGTCGCGATTTCCAATCCCGCTGGTCTGACGGCGGCGCTGGATGCGATCAACGACCTTGCCACCCCGGTGGTCAGCCTGACCGGCGTGGGCCAGAACGATCTGGCCGTGTCGGTGGAAGGCGAAGAAATTGTGATCCAGTTGTCTGATGCCGAAAAGACCGCAACCGACAACCGCACGATTCAGCAATCACTCGAAATCATCCGCCGCCGCGTTGATGAGGTGGGTACACGAGAGCCGACCATTCAGCGTCAGGGCGAAGACCGCGTGCTGATTCAGGTGCCGGGCATTGGCTCGGCTGCCGAACTCAAGGCGCTGATCGGCACCACGGCAAAACTGACCTTCAACCCGGTCGTCGGCCGCACCACGGATGCAGGCGCCAACCCCGGTGCCCGCAACCAGCTATTGCCCGCAATGGGCGAGCCGGGCGTGTATTACATCATCGAGGAAACCCCGGTTGTGACGGGGGAAGAGCTGACCGATGCGCAACCCGCCTTTGATCAGAACAACCGTCCGGCTGTGAACTTCCGCTTCAACCCATCGGGCGCGCGCAAATTTGGTGATTACACCGCGGCAAATATCGGAGCGCCCTTCGCCATCGTGCTGGATGATGAGGTGATCAGTGCCCCGGTCATTCAAAGCCATATCCCCGGCGGTTCGGGCATCATCACCGGGTCGTTCAGTGTCGAAGAATCGACCCAGCTTGCCGTGCTGCTGCGCGCCGGTGCCTTGCCTGCCGAGATGAACTTTCTGGAAGAGCGGACCATCGGACCCGAACTGGGACAGGATTCGATTGATGCAGGCAAGATTGCCGCCATCATCTCGATGTGCGCGGTCGTGTTCTTCATGTGGGCAAGCTATGGCCTGTTTGGCTTCTTTGCGAATATTGCGCTTGCGATCAACATGGCGCTGATCTTCGGAGCTTTGTCCACCGTTGGCGGCACGCTGACCCTGCCGGGTATCGCGGGTATCGTGCTGACCATCGGTATGGCTGTCGATGCCAATGTGCTGGTGTTCGAACGCATCCGTGAGGAGCTGCGATCGGCCCGGTCGGCCGGTCGTGCTATCGAGCTTGGCTATGAAAAGGCCAAATCGGCCATCGTCGATGCCAACATTACCACCTTTATCACCGCCGTCGTGCTGTTTGCTGTCGGCACCGGCCCGGTGCGCGGCTTTGCCATCACTCTGGGCATCGGTATTATCACTTCGGTCTTCACCGCGCTGTTTGTTACGCGCATCTTCGTCGAGCTGTGGTTCAACCGCGCCCGTCCGAAGACCATCACGGTATAGGGAAACCCATCATGGCTTGGCGTCTTCGGCTGGTTCCCGAAACAACCAATATCGACTTTTTCCGCTGGCAATGGCTGACCTTCGGCGGCTCGATGTTCCTGTCGGTCGTGGCGATCATCGCCTGGGTCTTCATGGGCCTGAATTTCGGCATCGACTTCAAGGGCGGCACCACGATCCGCACTGAATCCACCCAAGCGGTGGATGTCGGCGGCTATCGCGCGGCACTTGAAGGCCTGCCGTTGGGCGATGTGGTCATTACCGAAGTGTTCGACCCCACCTTTGGCGATGATCAGAATGTCGCCATGGTGCGCATTTCGGCCCAAGAGGGCAGCGAAGCGATCACACCCGAAACCATCACGGCGGTCGAGGCGGCGCTGAAGGCACATGATCCGGCCCTGACCATCGCATCCGTCGAATCGGTGGGGCCCAAAGTCTCGGGCGAGTTGATCTGGGCGGCGGTGCTGTCGATGGTGGCGGCGACGGGCTGTATCCTGATCTACATCTGGCTGCGGTTCGAATGGCAGTATTCGGTGGGCGCGGTCGCGGCACTGGTGCATGACGTGTTCATCACCATCGGCATCTTTGCGGTGTTTCAGATCAAGTTTGACCTGACAGTGATCGCTGCCTTGCTGACGATCTTGGGTTATTCGATCAACGATACGGTGGTGGTTTTCGACAGGCTTCGTGAAAACCTGATGAAATACAAGACCATGCCGCTGCGCGATGTGATGAACCTGACGGTCAACGAAACGCTCAGCCGCACGCTGATGACCTCGGGCACCACGCTGATCGCCCTGATCGCCATGTTGGTCTTTGGCGGCGATGTGATCCGTGGCTTTGTCTTTGCCATCACCGTGGGCATCGTTCTGGGCACCTATTCTTCGGTCTATGTGGCCAAGAACATGGTGCTGATGATCGGGCTGGACCGCAGCGAAAAGAAGAAATCCGGCACCCCGGATGAATTCGCCAATATCGACGCGTGACAGCGATGCGCCTGACCGAAATCAGCTATGGCACGGCTCAACCGATCGAATCCTACGGCCCCGGTTTCTTTCGGGTCGGCGGCCATGTGCTGCGCGGCCCCTGCCTGATCACCCCATGGGATGCAGGGCTGTGGGGCGGGCTGACTGATACGGAAACGCCCTTGTCGCTTGGCGGCAAGATCGACGTTCTGTTTCTGGGCATGGGCAAAGATATTGCCCATGCGCCCAAAGCCTTTCGGGCCACGCTTGAAGAGGCAGGGATCGGGCTGGAGGTGATGAATTCGCCCGCCGCCTGCCGCACCTATAACGTGTTGCTGTCCGAAGGGCGGCGCATCGCGGCGGCCCTGCTGCCCGTCTGATGGTGCAGGCCCCAAGGCAGGCTGCGCCGCGTGCGACGGGGCAGGGCATCGGGCGCCATGTGCCGCACCCTCTTTCCCCGCAGCGCCCGATCGGCTAGGCAAGACCCATGGAATTGCGTGTCACAGATCTGGCGGTGCAACGCGGCGGCCTGACCGTGCTCGAGGGCGTGGGCTTTGCCCTTGCCGCGGGGCAGGCATTGGTGCTGCGCGGCCCCAATGGCGTGGGTAAGACCACGTTGTTGCGCACCCTTGCCGGATTGCAGCCCGCCGTTCAGGGCCAGATCAGCGCGCCCCCCGAAAGCCTGACCTATGGTGCCCATGCCGATGGGCTAAAGGCCGTGCTGACCGTGCGCGAAAACCTGGATTTCTGGGCCGCGATCCATGGCGGGGGCGATGTGGCCGCTGCCATGGCCGCGATGAACCTGACCGAGTTGCAAGACCGCCGCGCCGCGAACCTCTCGGCCGGGCAAAAGCGCCGTCTTGGGCTGGCCCGCCTGCTGGTCACGGGCCGCCCGATCTGGGTGCTGGATGAACCCACAGTCTCGCTGGATATGGCCAGTGTGGCGCTGTTTGCGGGCGTTGTGCGCGCGCATCTGGCTGGCGGGGGGCTGGCCTTGCTGGCCACCCATATCGATCTGGGCCTGCCCGAGGCGCAGATGCTGGATCTGGCCCCCTTCAAGGCCAAGTCGCCCCTGATGGCGGGTGGCGGCGGCTTTGACGAGGCATTTGCATGATCGCGCTGCTGATCCGGGATTTGCGTCTGGCCTTTCGCGCCGGAGGGGGCTTTGGCCTTGGCCTTGCGTTCTTCCTGCTGGTGGCGGTTCTGGTGCCGCTTGGCGTCGGCCCCGAGGGGGCGACCCTGGCCAAGATCGCGCCGGGCATCTTGTGGGTTGGGGCGCTGCTGGCGTGCCTGCTGTCGCTGGACCGCATCTTTGCGCTGGATTTCGAAGATGGCTCGCTTGATCTGCTCGCCACCTCGCCGATCCCGCTTGAGGGCGTGGTGGCGATCAAGGCGCTGGCGCATTGGGTGGTGACGGGGCTTGCGCTGACATTGGTGGCGCCGGTTTTGGCGGTGCTGATGAACCTGCCGGTGGACGGGTATCTGTGGCTGGTTGTGTCGCTTGCGGCGGGCACTCCGGCGCTGTCGGTGATCGGTGCCTTTGGCGCGGCGCTGACTGTGGGGGTCAAGCGCGGCGGTCTGCTGCTGTCGCTGCTGGTGTTGCCGCTTTATGTGCCAACCCTGATTTTCGGGGCCGAGGTGGTCAAGCGGGGGGCCTTGGGCCTGCAAGTCGGCACGCCTTTGCTGTTGCTGGCGGGAATAACCGCCGGATCACTGGCGCTGTTGCCCTTTGCGGCGGCTGCGGCAATCCGCGTCAACCTGCGCTAGGCCATGACATGATAGTGACTTGAGCCAAGGAAAAAGAGAGGCTAGCGAACGCCCATGTCGATCTGGGAATATGCAAATCCAAAGAAGTTCATGCAGACTTCAGCCTGGGCTTTGCCGTGGCTGACCGGGCTGTCTGTCCTGTGTCTGATCGCCGGTCTGATCTGGGGCTTTTTCTTCACGCCCGATGATTACAAACAGGGATCGACCGTCAAGATCATCTATCTGCATGTGCCCAGTGCGATGATGGCCATCAACGCTTGGGTGATGATGCTGGTCGCCAGCCTGATCTGGCTGGTGAGGCGGCATCATGTCTCGGCGCTGGCGGCCCGCGCGGCGGCCCCCATCGGGCTGACCTTCACCGCGATTGCGCTGGTGACTGGCGCGCTGTGGGGCCAGCCGATGTGGGGCACCTGGTGGGCTTGGGATCCGCGCCTGACCTCGTTCCTGATCCTTGCGCTGTTCTATCTGGGCTATATCGCGCTGTGGCAGGCGATTGACGACCCCGACACGGCAGCCGATCTGACCAGCGTTCTGTGCATGGTCGGCTCGGTCTTTGCGCTGCTGTCGCGCTATGCGGTCAACTTCTGGAATCAGGGGCTGCATCAGGGGGCGTCGCTGTCGCTGGACAAGGAAGAGAATGTGTCTGACGTCTTCTGGTTCCCGCTGCTGGTCTGTATCGCCGGGTTTGTCTTGTTGTTCGTGACGCTGGTCTTGATGCGGACGCGGACGGAAATTCGGGCGCGGCGCTTGCAGGCGCTGCTGGCGCGGGAGCGGTTGGCATGATCCCCGATCTTGGAAAATACGCAACCGCAGTGCTGGGCTCTTATGCGGCCTCGATCCTGCTGATCCTGCTTTTGGTGGCGCTGTCGGTGCTGCGCGGGCGGCGGGTCAAGCGGCAGTTGGCCGAGGTTGAGGCACGTCAGGGGAAAACCAATGTCTAAATGGCTGATGATTTTGCCGCCGCTGTTGTTTGCGGGGCTAGCGGCGATGTTCATGTGGGGGATGCAGCGCGACAACCCCAGCGACATCCCTTCGGTTTTCATTGACCGGCCCGCGCCGGTGCTGCCGACGACGGCCTTGGGTGACCTGCCGCTGTTGACGGCGGCGGATCTGGTGACGGGCGAGGTGACGGTGGTCAACTTCTGGGCCAGCTGGTGCCCGCCGTGCCGGGCCGAGCATCCGGTGTTGAAGGCGATGGCAGAGCAGGGCATTCGCGTTGCGGGCATCAACATGATGGATGATGAGGCCAAGGCGCTGAACTATCTGAAAGAGGATGGCAACCCGTTCTTCGCGATTGCCGCCGATCCGCAGGGACGCAATCGGGTAGAGTGGGGGGTGACGGCGCCGCCGGAGACCTTCATCATCCGGGGGGATGGGACGGTGGCGTTCAAATTCATCGGGCCGCTGGTGGGCAGTGATTATGAAAACCGGTTCAAGCCGGCGCTAGAGGCAGCCTTGGCCGGGCAATAGCCATCGCTGCCAGAGACAGCCTGAGCTGCAAGAAAAATCAAGGGCTTGGCGGGCCATTTTAAGGAATTGCCAAGGTTTGCACGCCCCCGGAGACGGGGGCGTTTTGCATGGATTGGGGGCGGGCCGGGCTGTGGTGCCGGATGGGCCTGCCGGGGCAAAGAAAAACGGCCAGCCCCGCAAGGCTGGCCGTTCTTTCCGCGCGGCGCTGGTGATCAGGCCGAGGCGAGGTCGCGCAGCACATAGTGCAGCACGCCGCCGTTTTCGACATATTCGATTTCGATCGCCGTATCGATCCGGCACTTGATCTGGATCGTTTTCACCGTGCCATCGGCATAGGTGATGTGGCAGGGCACGGTCGAGAGCGGCTTGAGATCGCCTTCCAGACCTTCGATGGCCACCACTTCGTCACCGGTCAGGCCCAGCGATTTGCGGGTGTCACCGCCCGTGAATTCGAACGGGATCACGCCCATACCAACCAGGTTCGAGCGGTGGATACGTTCGAACGATTCGGCGATGACCGCCTTGACGCCCAGAAGGGCCGTGCCCTTGGCCGCCCAGTCACGGCTGGAGCCTGCGCCATATTCGATGCCGCCAAAGATGACCAGCGGGGTGCCCTGGTCCTGATAGGCCATCGAGGCGTCAAAGATCGAGGTCTGCTGGCCATCGGGGCCTTTGGTATAGCCGCCTTCGACCCCATCCAGCATTTCGTTCTTGATGCGGATATTGGCAAAGGTGCCGCGCATCATCACTTCGTGGTTGCCGCGCCGGGCGCCGTAAGAGTTGAACTCGGACACGGGCACCTGACGGTCGGTCAGGTATTTGCCGGCCGGGGTGGTGGCCTTGAAGCTGCCTGCGGGCGAGATGTGATCGGTGGTGATCATGTCGCCAAGCAGGGCCAGAACGCGGGCGCCTTCGATGTTCTTGATCGCGCCCTTGGTCTTGGCCATGCCTTTGAAATAGGGCGGGTTCTGGATGTAGGTCGAGGTGGCCGGCCAGTCGTAGGTTTCGGAATCGGTGACCTTGACGCCCTGCCACTTGGCATCGCCCTTGAACACGTCGGCGTATTTCTTCTGGAACGCCTCGCGGGTGACGACCTGATGCACCAGATCGGCGATTTCCTTGTTGCTGGGCCAGATGTCTTTCAGGAACACCGGCTTGCCATCCTTGGAAATGCCGAGCGGTTCGCTGGTCAGGTCGATGTTCATATCGCCTGCCAGCGCATAGGCCACAACCAGCGGCGGCGAGGCGAGGTAGTTGGCGCGCACATCGGGCGAAATCCGGCCCTCAAAATTGCGGTTGCCCGACAGCACGGCGGTGGCCACCAGATCACCTTCGTTGATGGCCTTGGAAATCTCGGGTTGCAGCGGGCCCGAGTTGCCGATGCAGGTGGTGCAGCCATAGCCGACAAGGTTGAAGCCGACGGCATCAAGGTCTTCTTGCAGGCCTGCGGCCTCAAGATATTCCGACACCACTTGCGACCCCGGTGCCAGCGAGGTCTTGACCCAAGGCTTGCGGTTCAGGCCAAGCGCGCGGGCCTTGCGGGCCACCAGGCCAGCCCCGATCAGAACATAAGGGTTCGAGGTATTGGTGCAGGAGGTGATCGAGGCGATCACGACCTTGCCCGAGGACATGGTGTAATCTTCGCCTTCGACCGGCACTTCCTTGCCCTGCGGACGCTTGAAGGTGGCGTCCATTTCGCGCGCGAACGAGGCCTTGGCATCGGTCAGCGGCAGGTAATCTTGCGGGCGCTTGGGGCCCGAGATGGCCGGAACGATGGTGCCCATGTCCAGATGCAGGGTGCTGGTATAGACCGGATCATAGTTTTCATCGCGCCACATGCCATTGGCCTTGGCATAGGCCTCGACCAGTGCGATGCGGCTTTCTTCGCGGCCGGTGCCGCGCAGGTAGCGGATGGTTTCGCCATCGATCGGGAAGAAGCCGCAGGTGGCGCCATATTCGGGGGCCATGTTGGCGATTGTTGCGCGGTCGGCCAGCGGCAGGCGGTCAAGGCCTTCACCATAGAATTCGACGAATTTGCCGACAACGCCGTGCTTGCGCAGCATTTGCACGACTTTCAGCACAAGGTCGGTGGCGGTGGTGCCTTCCATCATCTCGCCCGTCAGCTTGAAGCCGACGACTTCGGGGATCAGCATCGAGACGGGCTGGCCCAGCATCGCGGCCTCGGCCTCGATCCCGCCGACGCCCCAGCCCAGAACGGCAAGGCCGTTGACCATGGTGGTGTGGCTGTCGGTGCCGACGAGCGTGTCAGGATAGGCCACGACATTGCCGTGCTGGTCGGTATCTGTCCAGACGGTCTGGGCCAGGTATTCCAGGTTGACCTGGTGGCAGATGCCGGTGCCGGGCGGCACGACACGGAAGTTGTTGAACGCGTTCTGACCCCATTTCAGGAAGACATAGCGTTCCATGTTGCGTTCATATTCGCGATCGACATTGGCCTGAAAGGCGCGAGGCGTGCCGAATTCGTCGATCATCACCGAGTGGTCGATGACCAGATCAACCGGGCTGAGCGGGTTGATTTTCTGGGCGTCGCCGCCAAGGCCCTTGATGCCGTCGCGCATGGCGGCAAGATCGACCACGGCGGGCACGCCGGTGAAATCCTGCATCAGCACGCGGGCGGGGCGATAGGCGATTTCGCGCGGGTTCTGGCCGCCGAGTTTGGCCCATTCGGCAAAGGCCTTGATGTCTTCGACGCTGACGGTCTTGCCGTCTTCGAAGCGCAGCATGTTTTCAAGAACAACCTTGAGCGCGGCGGGAAGGCGCGAGAAATCGCCCAGACCGGCGGCCTGAGCGGCGGGGATCGAGTAATAGCTGACGGTCTGGCCGCCTGCGGTCAGGGTCTGCTTGGTTTTCTGGCTGTCATGTCCGACGGTGACGGTCATCTGGCGCTCCTGGGCTGGTGGCTGTCTATAGGGGTCGGGCGCTGGCCAAGGCGCCGGGACCGGAGAGTCGAGGGCGTTGTATGCAATTGTATGCCAAAAATCCAGCCCCCCTTTGGATCAAAATTGTCGCGCCGCGCTGGCGGCTGCTGGTGCCGACAGTGGCCGAGCGTGGTGCATTGTGCAACATGTCAGAACACTCTCAAAACCTTGATTGGCACAGGAGGGGGGGCTTTTGTAGAACCAAGGGAAGACGAAGGGGAACGGGAATACCATGATGCGACATTTGGTCAGCGCCGCCTGCGGCCTGGTATTGGGCTTGGCCGGGGCGGTTCAGGCGCAGACCCAACCCGTGGTGGTCGAGCTTTACACCTCGCAGGGGTGTTCGTCTTGCCCGCCTGCCGATGACTTCATGGCGCAACTGGCGCAAGACCCCAATGTGATCGCGCTGTCGCTGCATGTGGATTACTGGGATTACATCGGCTGGAAAGATACCTTTGCCGACCCCCAGTTCACCAAGCGGCAAAAGGCCTATGCGCGCGCGATCGGCAGCCGCACGATCTATACCCCCCAGATGATCGTGGGGGGCGCGGACCGGGTTGAGGGCAATGATCCGATGAAAGTGGCCGACAGCATCCGGCGGCAGATGATGGTGACCTCTCCGGTGACGTTGACGGTGCAGCGGCAGGGGGATCGGTTGGTGATCCGGGCGGTCGCTGATCCGCCGCTGAAGCGGGGCGCGCGGGTGCAGGTGGTGCGGTATCTGCCCGAGGCCACGGTCGAGATCAAACGGGGCGAGAATGCGGGCCAGGCGGTGACCTATCGCAACATCGTGACCGATTGGCAGGCGGTGGCGGACTGGCCGGGTGATGCGCCGTTTGAACTGACAACCGATGTGGTGGGCAGTGACCGGGCGGTGGTGATTGTGCAAAGCATCGGCCCGGCCGAGGTGCTGGCCGCGGCCCATGCCGAATAGGGCCTAGCGCCAGCGGCGATGCACCCAAAGCCATTGCGAGGGGTTGCGCCGGATCACCTGTTCCAGCGAGTCGTTCAGCGCCTGTGACATCGCCTCGGGCGTGGCGGGCGCAATGGGGGCATCGACCACAATCTGAAACGACAGGCCATCGGGCTGACGGATTGCATAGGTGGGAATCAGCACAGCGTCATATTTCAGCGCCATTTCAGCGGTCGAGAGGGCGGTTTTCGCCTCGACCCCAAAGAAATGCAGCATCACGCCTGAATTGATGCGCTGATCGGGCAGGATGCCCAGCATGCCCCCCGATTTCAGATGTTTCAGCATCTGCGCCATGCCGCGCCGCCCGCGTTCAAACAGTGGCTGGCCGATGGTGCCGATCGCGCGCACATAATGGCGGTTGAACCACGGGTTCGACATCGGCCGATACAGCGCGCCCAAGGGATAGCCGCGCGCGATCAAGGCCGCACGCACAGCATCGTAATTGCCGAAATGCCCGGTGGCGAGGATGGCGGGGCGCTTGTCGCGCAGCGCCGCTTCGAGTGCGGGAACGCCGGGGCCGGTCAGCGGCAGGCGGGTGGCGCGGTCGATGAATTCGGCCCCCGAATAGATCTCGATTACCGTGCGGCCGATGTTGTCGGGCACATCGCGGATCATTTGACGGATTTCGGCTTCGGTCAGGGCGGGCAGGGTTAACGCCAGATTGGCGCGGATGCGCCCCGGCCAGCGCGCCAGCGGCGAGACGACGCGCGACACCACCCAACCACACAGCGGCACGCGCCAGCGATAGGGCAGCGCCAAAAGCACGGCCAGCAGGCTATGGATGGCGGCATTTGACAGCCATTGGCGGGCCGTGCCGCGGGGGGGGGTGGCATCTGTCATTCTGTCGGCTGCGGCTGGCGCCCCTTGGTTTCGCGGTGCCAGACATAGACACCCGCCGCCACGATCACAAGCGCGCCGATCAGCGTGGGCAGATCGGGCCATTCGTCATAAAGCACGATGCCCCAGCCCGTCGCAAACAGGATGCCGACATAGGCAAAGGGGGCAACCGCGCCAGCCTCGGCCACGGTAAAGGCGCGGATCAGGCACAGTTGCGCGGCGGTGCCAAGAATGCCGATCAGCACGAAAATGGGCAGATCGGCCATGGCGACGGGCTGCCAGACAAAGGGTTGCAGCGTCGAGGTCGCCAACGTGCCGAACAGCGCGGCCAGCAGCATCGGGGTCCAATGGCTTTCACGCGGGCCAAGGTGGCGGGTGTAAAGCGCATTGGCGGTGTAGAACAGTGCCGCGCAAAGCGGCAGCAGGGCGGCGGGGGTAAAGACAGCGGCACCGGGGCGAATGACGATCATCGCGCCGATCATGGCGGCGATCACCCCGGCAATGCGGCGCGGCCCCAGCTTTTCGCCCAGAAACAGCGCCGCCCCCAGCGTGATGAACACAGGGTTCAGGTCGGTCAGCGCCGTCGCCTCGGCCAGCCCGATATGGGGCAGCGAGGCGAAAAAGCAGCCCGTTGCGCCCAGTTGGCAGGCCGAACGGATCAGATGCTGCACCGGATAGCGGGTGCGCAACGCGGCAAAGACCGCGCCCCGCAGGATCAGGCCGACGATCAGCACCTGCCCCAGAAAGCGCGCCCAGACCACCTGCGGCACGGGATAGCGCTGGATCAGCCCCTTGGCCGCTGCATCCATGGCGGTAAAGCACAGAATCGCCAACAGCATCAGCGCGATGCCGCGGGCGGTTTCAGAGGCGGTGGGAAGGGGGGTCATCTGCGCGGCTCCTTGACCGGCGCGACGCTAGGCTGTGCGGCGGTCCGGGGCAAGGGGGCGGTTTTTGGGGGGCGATTATGGAACGGGGGTCAGTCGTCTTCGGTGATCAGGGCCAGTTCGCCCGCTCCCTCTAGCTGGCGGATCATCAGGATGATCTGGGTCATCGCCTCTTCGCCGTCTTTTTCCTTGGGCTTGCCACGGGCCTCGATCTCTTCGCGCAAGGATTGGGCCAGACGCTGGGACATGTTGGCCAGAAGGAATTCGGCAACCTCGGCCAAGGTTTCGTTGGCCAAGGCGGCGGCAAGCGCGGTGACGATCTGATCTTGCGGCACCATGCGCAGCACCTTGGGCACGTCGCGCGGCATCAGCCGGGCGGGGATATGTTTGAAGGTAAAGATGGCGCGGCGTACCAGTTCGGCAAATTCGGCATCCTCAGCCTCCAGCCCTTGCAGCACGTCATCGCGGGTGGCAGAGCTGGAGATGTTGAGGATGGCGCCCACCCGTTCGACGGGCCCGGCCTCAAAGGCGCGGGGGGGCTGGGCATCAAGCTGGGCCGAAAGCGACTGGCCGATGCGGCGCACGGTTTCAGGATCGACATTCGCGGTCATCGACATGGCATAGGCCACGCGGCGGGCGCGATCACCCGGCAGCTTGCCCAAAAGTTCGGCCGAGCGGGTGACAGGCATTTTCGACAGCATCACCGCGGCCACTTCGGTGCTTTCGGCCTGCAAGACGGGCAGCAGGCGTTCGGCGGGCAGTTTGGTCAGCCGATCCCAGGGGTCGGCCTTGGCCGAAGCGCCCGCAAGGCGGCGCAGGCGGCTGGCGGCATTGGGGCTGATATGGCCATCCATCATGGTCAGCGCGCCCTCGATCCCACCGGGAAAGGACAGGCCCACCTCCTCCAGCTCGGCCAGGAATTCTTCGACGACGGCGGACAGGGTGGTGCGGTCGATCAGGCGCATCTGGCCCATCTGTTCGGTCAGCGCGGCCTGCATATGTTCGGGCAGGCCCGCCAGCGGCACCTGCGTGCCCTCGGCCAGCAACAGCCGCACGATGATGGCGGCCTTTTCGCGGGGCGAGGGGTCGGGGCGGGCCATGGCACGACCGGGCGGCACCGCAACGGCACGTTGCACCGGGGTGATCCGGGCAAGCGGTTGTGATCTGGCGTCTTGTGGCATCCGAATCCCCTGCGGTTGGTTTTGACAGCAGGGGCAGGGTGGGCCCGGCCCGGTTAAGGCCGGGTTAGCAGCATCAGGTCGTGGGTTTGGCCACGCATTCGGCCTTGGCATCATCCCAGACCATGCCTTCGACGCAAGACGAGGCATGCTGGCCGGCCGAGCACATGGCCCAGATGGCCGAGGGGGCCAGCATCAGGGCAATGACGGCGGCGGTGACTTTGGTCTTCATGGGTCGTCCTTTCCTGTGGTTGTGTCGTTCAGTAGCTGAGCGTTTGCCCGGTGCCGACCGCCTGTGACAGGCTGGCCTCGGCCCAGGTTCCGGCGCCGCCCCGCGCACGGATTTCGTCAAGCTGGGTGCGGGCCATGGCAATTTCGCCCATCTCGACCAGCATCTGCCCCAGATAGCTGCGGGCCAAGATATTATCGGGGTTCACCTCCAGCGCATGGGCGTAATGGTCAAGCCCCTGTTCCAGACGGCCGGCCTTGCGGTTGGCAAAACCCTTGTAGGTCAGCACCCGGTCGGTTTCGCCTTCGGTCATGGCGGCCAGCACGATCAGCGCCTGTTCGGGTTGCCCGGCCCAAGCCAATTCGCGCACGGCCTGAAAGCGGGTGTCATCATCCAACTGGCCCGACTGCGCATTCACGCAGCTTTGGGTCTTTTCATCCCAGACCTGCGCGTCGGTGCATTTCGTGGTGGTTTCGGTGGGCTTGGGCGGTTCGGTGTCATCGCTGCCGGCGGCAAACGCGGCAAGGGGCAGGGCGCACAGAACGGCGGCAAGGGCAAAGCGCATGAAAAAACCTCATTCCCGGATACAGGAATGAGGCTAGCACGATTGCCCAGCTTTCAAGGGAAAAAACAGGCGGGGCAGCAGGGCCCCGCCGATCACAGATGCATCAGGCGCCGAAAACGCGGGCAAAGATCGTATCGACATGCTTGGTGTGATAGCCAAGGTCGAACTTTTCCTCGATCTCTTCGGCCGACAGGGCCTTGCGCACCTCGTCATCGGCCAGAAGCTCGGTCTTGAAATCGGCGCCCTTTTCCCAGACTTTCATCGCATTGCGCTGCACCAGACGATAGCTGTCTTCGCGCGACACGCCCGCCTGTGTCAGGGCCAAAAGCACGCGCTGCGACATGACCAAGCCTTTGAACTTGTTCATGTTGCGCAGCATGTTGTCAGGATAGATCACCAGCTTTTCCACCACACCGGCCAGCCGGTGCAGCGCGAAATCGAGCGTGATCGTGGTATCGGGGCCGATCGCACGTTCCACGCTGGAATGGCTGATGTCGCGTTCATGCCACAGCGCCACATTCTCAAGCGCGGGCACCACCGACATGCGCACAAGCCGCGCCAGACCAGTCAGGTTTTCGGTCAGCACCGGGTTGCGCTTGTGCGGCATGGCGCTGCTGCCCTTTTGGCCGGGGCTGAAGAATTCTTCGGCCTCCAGCACCTCGGTGCGCTGCATGTGGCGGAATTCGATGGCGATATTTTCAATGCTGCTGGCAATCACGCCAAGGGTGGCAAAGAACATCGCGTGACGGTCGCGCGGGATAACCTGGGTGCTGATCGTCTCGGGCACCAGCCCCAGCTTTTCGCAGACATATTCTTCGACCCGCGGGTCGATATTGGCAAAGGTGCCGACAGCGCCCGAGATGGCGCCGGTGCGGATTTCTTCGCGCGCGGCCAGCAGACGGGTGCGGCCACGGGCCATTTCGGCGTAAAAGCGGGCCAGCGTCAGGCCCATTGTCGTCGGCTCGGCGTGGATGCCATGGCTGCGGCCGATGCGGACGGTGTCCTTGTGTTCATAGGCGCGGGCCTTGAGGGCGGCCAGAACCCGGTCCACCCCGGCCAAAAGCAGATCGGCGGCGCGCACCAGCTGGATGTTCAGCGTGGTGTCCAGCACGTCTGAACTGGTCATGCCCTGATGCACAAAGCGTGCATCCTCGGATCCGATATGTTCGGCCAGATGGGTCAGAAAGGCGATGACATCATGCTTGGTCACGGCCTCGATCTCGTCGATCCGGGCGACATCAAAGGTCACATCCTTGGCCTTCCACACGGCTTCGGCATTGGCCTTGGGGATCACGCCCAGCATGGCCTGCGCGTCGCAGGCATGGGCCTCGATCTCATACCAGATGCGGAACTTCGTCTCGGGCGACCAGATGGCAACCATGTCGGGGCGGGAATAGCGCGGGATCATCTTGAACCTCTGGATCACTACGGGAATGCCGTCCCCTTAGACCGGGGGGGCTGTTTTCGCAAGGTCAGCGCGGCCCGATCTGGTGTCAAAGCGTCAGGCGATAGCGGATATGGCCGTCATCCTGGCAAAAGCTGTCATAAAGCCTGCGGGCGGTGGCATTGTCGTGATTGGTGTTCCAATATAGCCGATGCCAGCCGTTCTGGCGCCCGATGGCGATCAGATCGTTGATCAAGGCCCGGCCCACGCCCCGCCCCCGTGCCGCAGCATCGACGAACAGATCTTCGAGATACACATCATCGCCCGGCACCCAGGACGAGCAATGGTGGTGATGAATGGCAAAGCCCAAGGCCTGCCCGTCATCAAAGGCCAGGCGGCAGGTCATCCGGTGGGTGGGGTCGATGATCCGCGCCCAGGTGGCGGCGGTGGTGGATTCGGGCACGGGCTGATTGTAATAGGCCAGAAAGCCCTGCCACAGGCGGCGAAAGGCCGTCTCGTCGGCGGCGGTTGCGGTGGCGATGGTCAGCGTCATGCGCAGCATCCTTTGGGGCGGGGGCGCGGCTGGCCCCCCGTCTGGGCAGGGCACCGGCACCGGGCATGACCGGGCCGGAGTGAAGGGGGCCGGGGTAAGGGGGGGGCGCGGCTGGGCTGGGGCGGGGTCAGCCCGCCAGCTTGGCCAGAACCCGCGCCCAGGACCGGATGCCCTTGTGGAAACATTCGACGTCATATTTTTCATTCGGGCTGTGGATCTGGTCGTCGTCGCGGCCAAAGCCCAACAGCATCGCATCCATGCCCAGAACCGTCTGGAAATAGCCCGCAATCGGGATCGACCCGCCACAGCCGACATAGGCGGCGGGGCGGCCCCATTCTTCGGTCAAGGCGGTGCGGGCGGCCTCAAAGGCGGGGTGGTCGATGGCCATGATGCCCGCGGGCGAATTGCCGTGGCCGTGGAATTCGGCGGTGCAATCTGCGGGCAGTTGCGCCTGCACCCAGGCGCGAAACTGGCTGCGGATCGCCTCTGGGTCTTGGGTGCCGACAAGGCGGAAGCTGACCTTTGCATGGGCCTGGCTGGGCAGCACGGTCTTGAAGCCGTCGCCCGTATAGCCGCCCCAGATGCCGTTGATTTCGGCGGTGGGGCGCGACCAGATCATTTCCAGCGGGGTGCGGTCTTGTTCGCCTGCGGGCACCGAAAGGCCGACATCGCCCAGAAAGCGCGCATGATCAAAGGCCAGGGCCTGCCATTGCTGGCGGATGGCATCGGGCAATTCGGTGACGCCGTCATAGAATTGCGGAATGGTGATGCGGCCCTGATCGTCGTGCATCCGCCCCAGAATGCGCGTCAGCACCCGGATCGGATTGGCCGCTGCACCGCCATACATGCCCGAATGCAGGTCTTTTGACGGGCCGGTGATGGTGATTTCCTCGCCCAGCAGCCCGCGCAGCATGGTGACGATCGCCGGGGCCGTGTCTTGAAACAGGCCCGTGTCGCAGATCAGGGCGATGTCGGCGGTCAGTTCGGCGGCATGCTCTTTCATAAAGGGCACCAGCGAAGGCGAGCCCGATTCTTCCTCGCCTTCCAGAAAGATCGTCAGGCGGCAGGGCAGGGTGCCGTATTCGGCTTTCCAGGCCCGCAGCGCCTCGAGAAAGGTCATCAACTGGCCTTTGTCATCCGACGCCCCGCGCGCGCGGATCACGCGGCCCTTGGGGGTGTCTTGCACCTGCGGGTCAAACGGATCGCGGTGCCACAGGTTCAGCGGATCGACGGGCTGCACATCATAGTGGCCGTAAAACAGAAGATGCGGCCCGGCCCCGTCTTTGTCGCCGCCGCCATGGGCCACCACCATCGGATGGCCGGGGGTGGGGCGGCTGGCGGCGTCAAATCCCAGCGATTTCAGATCGTCAACCAGCCAGTCGGCGGCGCGGGCGCAATCGGCCTTGAAGGCCGGGTCGGTTGAGATCGAGGGGATTCGCAACAGCTCTATCAGCCGATCAAGCGCCTGCGGCACATCCGCATCAATGCGGTTCAGGACAGAGGACAAGGACATGAGACCCCCTTTGGGTTCGATAATTCGTGATCTGGGCCGTGACCCTAACAGGCGGTTGGGGACTGTCCAGAGGGCGGCGCGTGGTGTATGGCCGGGCCGGGGACTTTTTGAACGCGCAAAGAGGCTGTCATGACAGGATATGCAAAAACTGTGGGGCGGGGGTTGGCCATCGGGCTGATCTGTGCGGCTGCGACCGGGGCTGTGGCCGTGGCGCAGGCCATCGAAGTGGAAGAAGCCGTGCTGGGGGATGCAACGGTGCGGCTGTATCTGCATCCGTTTCTGACACCTGATGAGCTGACGACGCTGCGTCTGGTGATGACGAATGAACAGGCGCTGGCGCTGTTCGTGCCCAATGCCGATGGCTTTGCCGCCCTTGCCGCCGCCCCGGCCGAGGGCGTGATCCGCGAGGGCCAGCCCGTGGCCTCGGCCATTGCCCTGGCCGAATTGCCCGATGCGGCGGCGGCATCCAAGGCCGCAACCGCGGCCTGCGATCAGGCCAAGGCCGGGGGCGAGCCCTGTGTCGTGGTCTTGGAAGTTGCGCCTGCCCAGTAGTGGGGCGACATATTCATATATTGTGAATGTGAGATAAAGGGGGTGGCAAATTGCCTACTTTCCCCGCATCTTTAATTGACGCAAGTCAAGGCTGCCCGCGTTGGTTCTGGTTTAACTGCCACAAACCCGGGCAGCGCCCGCAACGCACCGGGCCAAGCCAAGGAGAAAGACGATGAACTTTGATGCCGCCCTCGACACCGCCCTGCAGCGTCTGCATGACGAAGGCCGCTATCGCACGTTCATTGATATTGAACGGCAAAAGGGCCATTTCCCCCATGCCACCTGGACGCGTCCCGATGGCAGCCAAAAGCCGATCACGGTTTGGTGCGGCAACGATTATCTGGGCATGGGCCAGCATCCTGCCGTTCTTGGCGCGATGCATGAGGCGCTGGAGGCCACCGGCGCAGGGTCGGGCGGCACGCGCAACATCAGCGGCACGACCGTCTATCACAAGCGGCTGGAAGCCGAGATTGCCGATCTGCATGGCAAGGAAGCCGCGCTTGTCTTTACCAGCGCCTATATCGCAAATGATGCCACCCTGTCGGTGCTGCGGGCCATTTTCCCCGGCCTGATCATCTATTCCGACGCGCTGAACCATGCCTCGATGATCGAAGGCGTGCGGCGCGGCAATGGGTTGAAGCGCATCTTCCGCCACAATGACGTGGCCCATCTGCGCGAACTGATTGCCGCCGATGACCCCGAGGCCCCCAAGCTGATCGCCTTTGAATCGATCTATTCGATGGATGGCGATTTCGGCCCGATCAAAGAGATTTGCGACCTTGCCGAAGAGGTTGGCGCGCTGACCTATATCGACGAGGTGCATGCCGTGGGCATGTATGGGCCGCGTGGTGCAGGGGTGGCCGAGCGGGATGGCCAGATGCACCGGATCGACATCATCAACGCCACTTTGGCCAAGGCTTATGGCGTGTTTGGCGGCTATATTGCTGCAAGTGCGAAGATGGTGGATGCGGTGCGATCCTATGCGCCAGGGTTCATTTTCACCACCTCGCTGCCGCCTGCGGTGGCGGCGGGTGCGGCCGCCAGCGTGAAATTTCTGAAGACCGCCGAGGGCCAGAAACTGCGCGACACGCAGCAGTTGAACGCCCGGATTCTGAAGATGCGGCTTAAGGGACTGGGCCTGCCGATCATCGACCATGGGTCGCATATTGTGCCTGTGCATGTCGGTAACCCCATCCATTGCAAGATGCTGTCCGACATGATGCTGGAACATTACGGCATCTACGTTCAGCCGATCAACTTCCCCACAGTGCCGCGCGGCACCGAACGGCTGCGCTTTACGCCCTCGCCCGTGCATGATGCCAAGGAAATCGACGCGTTGATCGGTGCGATGGACAAGCTGTGGCAGCAATGTGCGCTAAATCGCGCCGAAGCGAGCGCTTGACCCGATCTCGCATGTGCAAAAGGTCTTGAGCTATGTTACAGCTTGGCTCAAACGCAGGCAGATGAGTCGTATCTAAAGCGACTTGAGGGACACGGGGATCACATGAGGCAGGTCGTATGATCGGGCGGAGGAACAAACCTTCGACGACAGAATCCGACAAACCCAAGGGGTTTGACGATTATGATTTGCGTCTGGGCGATGTCATGCGCGGCGAGCGTGCCACGCTGGGCAAATCCCTGCTGGATGTGCAGCGGGAGTTGAAGATCAAGGCCGCCTATATCGCCGCGATCGAGAATGCCGATGTGTCCGCCTTTGAAACCCAAGGCTTCGTGGCTGGCTATGTGCGGTCTTATGCCCGCTATCTGGGCATGGACCCGGATTGGGCCTTTATGCGCTTTTGCCATGAGGCAAAGTTTGAAGTCGCCCACGGGATGAGTGCGGCGGCATCGTCCAGCACCAAGGCCGTGGCGCGGGCGCGCAGCACGCAGGAATTCCGCGATCCGCTGGGCAACCCCAATGCCACCTTTGTGCCGCGTGGCGAAAGCCTGTTTGCGCGGGTTGAGCCGGGGGCTGTCGGGTCTTTGGTCGTGTTGGTGGCCCTGATCGGGGCTATCGGATATGGCGGCTGGTCGGTGTTGCAAGAGGTGCAGCGCGTGCAATTGGCCCCGGTGGATCAGGCCCCCACAGTGGTGGCCGAGATTGATCCCTTGGGCAATGTGGCGGGGTCTGCGCCCTTGGTGCGCTCGGCGCCCGAGGCTTTGGGCGAAACCGATCTGGCCGCGTCTGATCCGGTAGCCCAGGCGGAACGGGTGGATCGTCTCTATCGTCCGCAGGCGCTGGATGTGCCGGTGATGACGTCGCGCGATGGCCCGATTGCCGGGATCAACCCGCGTGAAACCGGGGCTTTGGCAGGCGATATGACCAATGCCGTCGCCGCCGCCCTGACCGAGGCGCTGGAAGAAGCGCCGGTTCAGGTGGTGGCACAGGCCCAGCCGGGGGTAGAGTTGCTGGCCGTGCGCCCGTCTTGGGTGCAGGTCAAGGCCGCCGATGGCACGGTGCTGTTTGAAAAGATTCTGGATGCAGGCGAACGCTGGGCCGTGCCGCAGTTGGAAGAACCGCCGGTTTTGCGTGCCGGCAATTCGGGTTCGGTCTATTTTGGGGTGAATGGCAAGACCTTTGGCCCTGCCGCCCCCGGTGCGCAGGTTGTCAAGAATGTGGCCCTGTCGCCCGAGGCCTTGACCGAAAAGTTCGCCGAGGCTGATCTGTCGGCTGATCCAGAGTTGGCGGCCATCGTCAATGTGGCCGAAATGGCCGTGCCGGTGACGGTGACAGACTAAAGCCTGTGCTGTTTGATCATGCCAATGGCCCTCGCGCTGCGGGGGCCATTGCCGTATGGGCCGTCACGCTTTATCTATGCGCCACAGCGTGAAGGAACCCGCCGATGACCCATAACCCGATCCGCCCCTGGCGCAACATCCAGCGCCGCAAGTCGCGCCAGATCAGTGTGGGCAAGGTGCTGGTGGGGGGGGATGCGCCGATTTCGGTGCAGACCATGACCAATACCCTGACCACCGATGTGGCCGCCACCATCGAACAGATTCAGCGTGCCGCGATTGCCGGGGCCGATATCGTGCGGGTTTCAACCCCGGATGAGGACAGCACCCGGGCGCTGCGCGAGATTTGCGCCGAAAGCCCGGTGCCGATCGTGGCGGATATCCATTTTCACTACAAACGCGCGATCGAGGCGGCCGAGGCAGGGGCGGCCTGTTTGCGCATCAACCCCGGCAATATCGGCGATGCGCGCCGCGTGGCCGAAGTGGTGCGGGCGGCCAAGGATCATGGGTGCAGCATTCGGATCGGGGTGAATGCCGGATCGTTGGAAAAGCATCTGTTGGACAAATACGGCGAGCCTTGTCCCGATGCGATGGTCGAGTCGGGGCTGGACCATATCAAGCTGCTGCAAGACGCCGATTTTCACGAATACAAGATCAGCGTGAAAGCGTCGGATGTGTTCATGGCCGCGGCGGCCTATCAGCAATTGGCCGATGCCACCGATGCGCCCATTCATCTGGGCATCACCGAGGCCGGGGGGCTGATGTCGGGCACGGTGAAGTCGGCGATCGGGCTTGGCAATTTGTTGTGGATGGGCATTGGCGATACGATCCGCGTGTCACTGTCGGCCGATCCGGTGGAAGAGGTGAAGGTCGGCTTTGAGATCCTGAAATCCTTGGGCCTGCGGACGCGGGGGGTGCAGATCATTTCCTGCCCATCTTGTGCGCGGCAGGGCTTTGACGTGATCAAGACGGTCGAGGCGCTGGAAAAGCGGCTGGAGCATATCAAGACCCCGATGAGCCTGTCGATCATCGGTTGTGTGGTCAACGGCCCGGGTGAGGCGCTGATGACAGACATTGGCTTTACCGGTGGCGGGGCCGGGTCGGGCATGGTGTATCTGGCGGGCAAGCAAAGCCACAAGCTGTCGAATGAGGCGATGGTGGATCACATTGTCGGGCTGGTGGAACAGCGCGCCGCCGAATTGCAGGCGCAGGACGAGGCCGCGGAATAGGCGCAACGCCGGGGCCAGTGGCCAAAAGAAAAGGCGCGCAAAATGCGCGCCTTTGTCATGCCGGGGTGAGGGCGCGCCTAGCGGGGCGCGATCATCATCACCATCTGGCGGCCTTCCAGCTTGGGCATCGATTCGACCTTGCCAGCATCGCCCACATCAGCGGCAACGCGGTGCAACAGTTCCAACCCCAGATCCTGGTGGGCCATTTCGCGGCCCCGGAAGCGCAGGGTGACTTTCACCTTGTCGCCTTCCTCCAGGAATTTCATGACCGAGCGCATTTTCACTTCGTAGTCATGGGTATCCGTGCCGGGACGGAACTTGATTTCCTTGATCTCGATGATCTTCTGCTTTTTGCGCGCTTCGGCTTCACGCTTTTGCGTTTCATATTTGAATTTGCCGAAGTCCATGATCTTGCAGACCGGAGGCTCCGCATTGGGGCTGATCTCGACAAGATCAAGTCCAGCCTCTTCGGCCATGGCCATGGCGCGGGCCGGAGTCACGACACCGACATTTTCCCCATCGGCGCCAATCAGGCGGATTTCCGTGGCGCGGATGCGATCATTGATACGAGGGCCCGTGTCGCGTTGCGGCGGGGCGTTGTGAGGTCTGCGAGCTATGGTGATGGTCCTTCTGTCGCTAAGTCTTGCGGGTGCAAGATAGACGGGCGCGGCCCTGCATTCAATGGCAATCCGACAGGGAATCTGCGTCCAATTCGGCGGTTTTGAGCCCGTTTGGCGGTTTTTCCCCCCCAAGAGATCGCCGGAAAGCAGCGCAGGCCCTTTTCATCGCGGGGCTGGACTGCCATATCGGGTTCAGAACCGGGGAGCCCCCGGAAGATGGGAGTATGACTATGAACAAATCGGTTATCATTGGCGCCGTCGTGTTGGTTCTGGCTGCGGGTGGCTATTACCAGTTCAGCTATCTGCCGGCACAACAGGCCGCTGAAGAAGCTGCCGCCACAGCCGCCGCCGAGGCCAAAGCCGCCGAAGAGGCCGCCGCTGCCGCTGCTGCCGAGGCTGAAGCTGCTGCTGCCGCCGAGGCCGAGGCTGCCGCTGCTGCCGCCGCGCAGGAAGCCGAAGCTGCCGCCGCCGCGGCTGCTGCCGAGGCCGAAGCCGCGGCCGCCGCGGCTGCCGAAGCTGTGACAGATGCGGCCGATGCTGCGGCCACCGCCGCCACCGATGCCGCCAATGCGGCGGGCGATGCGGCTGCGGCGGCCACCGATGCCGCGACCGAGGCTGCGGGCGATGCGGCTGCGGCTGCCGGTGATGCGGCAGCTGCCGCAGGTGATGCGGCCACTGCTGCCACCGAAGGCGCTGCGGCCCTGCTGGACCCGGCGAATTTCAACGCCGATGCCGTCAAGGGCCTGATCGACAGCGCCTCGCTGGATGATGCGACCAAGACCACGCTGAAATCGGCGGTGGATGCTGCGGCCTCGAACCCGCTGCTGCTGGAGGGTGTGATCGCCCAGGTGAAGGGCGCGCTTGGCCTGTGATCTTGACGCAGAGCCAATGACAAAGGCCGCGCCCATCGGGTGCGGCCTTTTCGTTTTGGGTCTTGCCGGGCTGGTCTTGCGGGCGGTCTTAGATGCCGTCGCCGACAAAGGCCTTTTCGACCACATATTCCTTGGGGTCTGAATTGGCGCCTTCGCGCAGGCCAAAACCTTCAAGGATGGCTTTGACATCGACGTTGAAGGCAAGGCTGCCGCAAACCATGGCGCGGTCGGTTTCGGGGTTCATCGGCGGCAGATTCAGATCGGCAAAGACCTTGCCCGACGACAGATTGTCGGTGACGCGGCCCATATGGGGAAAGTCTTCGCGCGTGGTGGTGGGGTAATACAGCAGCTTGCCGGCCACCATTTCGCCAATCAGCGGATCATTTTGCAGGTTTTCCACCAGTTGGCGGCCGTATTCCAGCTCGGCCACCTCGCGGCAGGTGTGCATCATGATGACCTGATCATACTTCTCATAAGTCTCGGGGTCGCGCATCAGGCTGGCGAAGGGCGCGATGCCGGTGCCGGTGGCCAGAAACCAGATGCGTTTGCCCGGCAACAGGGCATCATGCACCAGGGTGCCGACCGGTTTGGGGCGCAGGATGATTTCGTCCCCCACCTTGATGTGTTGCAGCCGGCTGGTCAGCGGGCCGTCGGGCACCTTGATCGAATAGAACTCCAGCCCTTCGTCCCAATTGGGCGAGGCGATGGAATAGGCGCGCAAGAGCGGTTTGCCGTTGTCGCCCAACAGGCCGATCATCACGAATTCACCCGACCGAAAGCGCAGCGATTGCGGGCGCTCGACCCGGAAGGAAAACAGCCGGTCGGTCCAATGCGTGACTTCGGTGACGATGGCCGCATCGGGCAGATGCGCTTTTGCGGGTTTGGCGGCGACAGTTTCGGTCATAAGGCTCGCTTCGGTCATGTGAATGCACATCCGGCCTAAACCGGTGTTCCTTTTGTAGCTTTGATCCATATCAGATGAAAGGCGGCACTGCGCCGCCTGACCTATCAATCCAAGGGCGGTCGGCCTTTTCCAGCCGGGTCAGGCGCGCAGGCGGGCCTGATAGTGATGGGCCTGCCAGTCGGCGCGGAACTGCCATTGCGGGGCAGGTTGGCGGGCGGCCAGATCGTCAGAGATCTCGACCGAATCAAAGCCCACGCGCCGCGCCATGGCATATTGATCGGCAATCACCGGCCCCATGGCACGCAATTCGCCCGTATAGCCCATCATCCGCAGACGGCGCGCGACGGTAAAGGCGCGCCCATCTGAAAAGGCCGGAAAGGAGATTCGGATCAGCTGCACCTGATCAAGATGCGCGGCCAGTGCGGTGGGATCATCCGTATGGGCCAGATCCACCACGCCCTGATGCGCGGCCAGATCGGCCAGCGGAACGGCGCTGACGGGGGGGCTGGGCTGAAAGCCCTGATCGGTGACGATGACGCTCATGCTGCGTCCTCCTTTTTGATGCGAACGGCTTTGCCATCAATGAAATGGATGCCGCATTCGGTTTTCTGGCTGCCGCGCCAGCGGCCTGATCTGGGGTCTTCGCCGGGTTTGACGGCGCTGGTGCAGGGCGCGCAGCCGATAGAGGGAAAGCCCTTGGCTACCAGCGGATGCCGGGGCAGGCGGTTGTTGATCATGTAGTCGTCAAGGTCTTCGCGGCCCCAATGGGCCAAGGGGTTGACCTTGATCCGCAGATCGCCTTCGGCTTCGAAGAAATTCACCGCTTCGCGGGTGGCCCCCTGAAAGCGTTTGCGCCCGGTGATCCAGCCATCGAAACCGGCCAGGGCACGTTCCAGCGGTTCTACCTTGCGCACATGGCAGCAGGCATCGGTGTTGAACTGGTGCAACGTGCCGTCGGGGTCTTCGAACGCGACGCGGGGCTGGGCGGCGCGGATGGTGCGGATGTCGCACAGGGGCAGTTTCTCGGCCACCTCGCGCTGATAGGCCAGCGTTTCGGGGAACAGCATTCGCGTGTCGATGAACAGAACCGGGGTTTCGGGCGCGATCACCGACACCAGATGCAACAGCACCACCGATTCCGCCCCAAACGAAGACACCAGCGCCACACGGCCCAGATCATCGTCGCGCAAGGCATGTTCCAGCACGGCCGTGGCCGAATGGTGGCGATAGCGCGCGTTCAGCGCCGCCACACGTTCGGCCACATCGCCTTGGTGCAGGTCACGCGGCATCACGCGCACCTTCCTGCCCGTAAAGGGCGGCCTTGAACGGGTCCAGCCCAAGGCGGCGGACAGTGTGCAGGAAGGTTTCGGCAGGTTCCGACCGAAGTTCCAGATAGGCGCGCACGATCCGTTCGATGGCGGGCACGATGTCATCATAGGCAAAGCCGGGGCCCATCTTCTCGCCGATGCTGGCGGTTTCAGTGCCGTCGCCGCCCAGCGTGATCTGATAGTTTTCCACGCCTGCGCGGTCGAGGCCCAGAATACCGATATGGCCGACATGGTGATGCCCGCAGGCATTGATGCAGCCCGAGATCTTGATCTTCATCGGCCCCACCTCATGCTCCAGATCCAGCGCCTTGAAGCGTTCGGCGATCTGGGTGGCAATCGGGATCGAGCGGGCCGTGGCCAGGGCGCAATAATCCATGCCGGGGCAGGCGATGATATCAGAGATCAGGCCGACATTGGCCGTAGCAAGGCCCACCTGCGACAGCGCCGCATGAACGGCAGGCAGATCAGACTTGTGGACATGCGGCAGGATCACGTTCTGTTCGTGGCTGATGCGCAATTCGCCATGGCCATAGCGTTCGGCCAAATCGGCCATCAGGCGCATCTGGTCGCTGGTGGCGTCGCCCGGTGTCTGGCCATGCGCCTTGATGCTGATGGTGACGATGGCATATTGGTCGTTGCGATGGGCCGACAGGTTGGTATCGGCCCAGGACCGGAACACCGGATCGGCCTTGTAAAAGGCGTCATAGGCCTCGGTCGGGGCGTTGCGAAAGGCGGGCGCGGCAAAGGCCTCTTTGATCTCGGCCAGCAGCTTTTGATCATTGCCGCCAAACAGCGGGCGCAGTTCGGCGAACCGCTCTTCGATCATGCGGGAAAGTTCTTCCTTTCCCGTCTCATGCAGGGTGATCTTGATGCGCGCCTTATACTTGTTATCGCGCCGACCCAAGGTGTTATAGACGCTAAGCACAGCCTCGACATAGGGCAACAGATCGGCCACGGGCACGAAATCGCGCACCGCTTGCCCGATCAGCGGCGTGCGGCCAAGGCCCCCGCCCACCAGAACGGCAAAGCCCGTCTCGCCCTTGTCGTTCTTGACCAGACGCAGGCCGATGTCATGGGCCGCCGTCACAGCCCGGTCATGGGCAGCACCTGTGATCGCGATCTTGAACTTGCGCGGCAGGAACTGGAATTCGGGATGGTCGGTGGACCATTGGCGGAGGAGTTCGGCATAGGGGCGGGGGTCTTCCACCTCATCCGCGGCAGCACCGGCGAAATGGTCGGCGGTGACATTGCGCACGCAATTGCCGCTGGTCTGGATGGCGTGCATTTCGACATCGGCCAAGGCCGACAGGATGGCGGGCACATCGGGCAGTTTGGGCCAGTTGAACTGAATGTTCTGCCGGGTGGTAAAGTGGCCATAGCCCTTGTCCCAGGTGTCGGCGATATAGGCCAGTTGCCGCATCTGATGCGGGTTCAGCGTGCCATAGGGAATAGCGACCCGCAGCATATAGGCATGCAGCTGCAGATAAAGCCCGTTCATCAGGCGCAGCGGGCGGAATTCTTCTTCGGTCAGGGAACCGTCAAGGCGGCGGTCCACCTGATGGCTGAACTGGGCCACGCGGGCGCGCACGAAAGCTTCGTCGAAGTCGTTGTATTTATACATGGTTCAGCCCTCAGCTTGCCAGATCGGCTTGCTTGCCGTGGTTATAGTTCGAAGGCCCACGGGTGCGGAATTCTTCGCGGAAATGGGTAGGTTCGGGGCCCTTTGTCCCCGGTTTGGCATCGGCCAGATAGGGGCCGACCACCAACAGCTTTTGCGCGGCCGCATGCAGCAGGCGCAATTGCGCGTGGGCCTCGTCCTCGATCAGCTCTGCCTCGGCATGGATCTGCGTCCAGCGGTCATCGGCGGTCAGATAGACGACATCACCTTCGCGCAGACGGTTGGCGGTGACGACTTTGGGGGTGAAGCGGCGGCTCATGGACGGGCCTCTTTCAATTCTGCAAGGATCTGGTCGGGAAGGATTTGGGCAGCCTGGCGCGGGGCAAGGCCGAAAAGGATGACAGCAGGGCCAGAACAGCGGGCCGCAGCCTCGGGCAGGGTGGCCAGCGTGGCGGCGATGATCTGCTGATCGGCGCGGCTGACGTTTTCCACCAGCGTGACGGGCGTGGCCCCCGAGGCCCCGTGCATCAGCAGGCGGCCTTGCAAAAAGCGGCTGGATTTCTTGCCCATGTAGATGGCCGCCACCTCGCCGCTGCGGGCAAGGCCACGCCAATCCTGCTCGGCAAATCCGGCCATGTCATGCCCGGTGATGATGCGCAGGCTGGCGTTGCGGCCACGTTTCGTCAGGCTTTGGCCGATGTTGGCGGCAGCCACACTGGCCGATGTCAGGCCGGGCAGGATGCGAAAGCCGATGCCGGCGGCGTGCAGCGCGTCGATCTCTTCATCCAGACGGCCGAAAATGCCGCAATCGCCCCCCTTAAGCCGCACCACGCGCCGCCCGCTTTGGGCGTGAAAGACAATGGCCGCATTGATGGTCTCTTGCGTGGTCGAGGGGCCAAACCCCTCTTTGCCGACATCAACACGCTGCACCGTCAGCGGAATCAGGGCCAGAACCTCGGGGCCGACCAGACGATCATGGATCACCACTTCGGCCTGTTGCAGCGCCCGCAGCGCGCCCAGCGTCAGATGATCGGCGGCACCCGGACCGGCACCGACAAACGTAACGGGGGAAAGGCTGGAGGCGGGAAGGTCGGTCATCGCAAAACCCTGTGCTGTCTTGCGCTGAATATAGGATATTTTCCTGCGAATTGGCCATGACCCCTTGCAGATAAGGACGTTTGTTCTAATCTGCCGCCGGGATGATGCGTTCATTCCGTGAAACAGGGGATAAAGCGAATGGCCGCCCAACTGGATGAACTGGATCGGAAAATCCTTGCTGAATTGCAGCAGGATGCCAGCCAGTCGCTGGACGAAATCGCCCGCAAGGTGGGGTCATCCAAGACCCCGGTCTGGAACCGCATCAAGAAGATGAAGGATCTGGGCGTGATCACCCGGCAGACCGCCATTCTGGATGCCGAGGCCTTGGGGCTGGAGGCCTGTTTCTTCGTGCTGATCCGCACCAGCGAGCATGAGGCCGATTGGCAGCGCAAGTTCCTGAAGACCTTGCAAGAACGCCCCGAAGTGCTGGAGGCGCATCGCCTTGCAGGCGATATTGATTACATCCTGAAGGTGCGGGTCAAGAATGCGCGGGCCTATGACAGCTTTTATCAGGCCCTGATTTCTGAGGTGAAGATTTACAACGTGACAGCTTTGCTGAGCATGGAGGAGATCAAATCCACCACCGTCTTGCCGGTGTGACGGCGGGCCTAGCCCGCCACCATCAACCGCTCTAACCCGTGAAAATGATACAGATCGGCATAGCGCGGCTTGCCCACCAGATGCAGGCCGGGGCGGCGCTGAAACAGGATCGGCAGGGCGGTTTGCAATTCCAGCCGGGCCAAAGGCGCGCCAACGCAGAAATGCAGGCCCGCCCCAAAGGTCAGGTTTGCCCGATCGGGGCGCGCAGGCAGGAACTGATCTGGCCTGTCCCACAGGGCAGGGTCGCGGTTGGCGGCGGCCAGCAGCAGCGCCACCTGATCGCCGCGCTGGAACTTGTGGCCCATCACCTCAACCTCGTCATAGGCCCAGCGGGTGAACATGTGCAGCGCCGGATCATGGCGCAAAATCTCTTCCACTGTGCCTTCGATGCGGTCGGGTTCCAGCATCGCGGCGGGTGTCTTGGTCTGTAACAGCAGTTTGACGCCATTGCCGATGGTGTGAACCGTCGCCTCATGCCCCGCGTTCAGCAGCAGGATGCAGGTGGTGATCAGCTCATCGGTCGACAACCGCTCGCCCTCGGCTTCGGCGGCGATCAGTTGGGTGATCAGATCATCGGCGGGCTGGGCGCGGCGCTGTTCGACATAGCCGCGCAGAAAGTCGGAAAAATCGGCGGCGGCCTGGGCGGCATCAAGTTCCATCTGATGCGTGCGGCGGGCCTGATACATGCCGACCATCGCATTCGACCAGGCCAGCAGCTGATCTGCCATCGCTTCGGGCACGCCCAACAGGCGGGCGATGATGATGACCGGAATCGGCTGGGCAAAGGCGGTGATCAGGTCAACCTCGCCCTCGGGCATCCGGTCGATCAGATCATGGGCCAGTCGTGCCACCTCGGGCTGCATGCCTGCGATGCGGCGTGAGGTAAAGGCCCGCAGCACAAGGCTGCGCAGGCGGGTGTGCCGGGGCGGCTCCAACTCCAGCATCGAATGGGCCTCGACCGCGTAGAACGGGGCGGTATGCGGCGCGACGGGCCGGGCCTTTTCGGGCGGGGCCTCGCGGCCAAAGCGGCGGTCGCGAAAGATGGCGTTGCAGGCGGCTGCCGAGGGCGTGCAGATCAGCCCATAGTCTTGCCAATGGAAAAACGGGCCCAGTGCGCGGGCCTGTTCATAGAACGGATAGGGGTTCTGCACAAAGGCAGCGTCGGTCGGGGATTGGCTCAGGCTTTTCATGCCGCAGGCTTAGCGCCGATCGACGGGGCGGCGCAAGTGCGGCCAAGGGCCTTGCCGGGCCGGGGGCGTCAGGCGGCCGACAGGGCCGCGACGATGGCCCCGAAATCGGCCGCTTTCAGGCTGGCCCCGCCCACCAATGCGCCATCGACATGTGGCAGGGCAAAGATCTCTGCCGCATTCGACGGCTTGACCGAACCGCCATACAGCAGCCGCACCCCCGCAGCCTCGGCCCCGATGCGGGCGGTCAGGCGGGTGCGCAGAAACTGATGCACCTCGGCAATTTCTGCCAAGGTCGGGGTCCGTCCGGTGCCGATGGCCCAGACCGGTTCATAAGCGATCACGGTATTCGCGGCCGTGGCCCCGTCTGGCAACGAGCCGACCAGTTGGGTGCCGATCACATCCAGCGTCTGGCCCGCATCGCGTTGGGTCTCGGTCTCGCCCAGGCAAACCACGGCGATCAGCCCCGCAGCCCATGCGGCCTTGGTTTTGGCATGAACGGTGGCATCTTGTTCGCCATGGTCGGTGCGGCGTTCGGAATGGCCCAAAATCACATGGCTGGCCCCGGCATCGACCAGCATGGCGGCCGAGATGTCGCCCGTATGGGCACCCGAGGCTGCGGCATGGCAATCCTGCCCGCCGACCTGCACGGCGCTGCCCCGGGCCAGATCGGCCATCCGCGCCACCAGCGTGGCAGGCGGGCACAGCAGCATGTCGCAAGCGGGGGCGGGATGGGCCTGCATCAAGGCGCTTACCTCGGCCAGGCTTTCACCTGTGCCATTCATTTTCCAGTTGCCCGCGGCCAATTTGCGCATGTTCATTCCCCCAAAGCTTTCCCCATGGCTAGCGCCATCTGCCGCGAAACGAAAGCCCCGGCTGATGCCTTTAACCAAAATCCTCGCCAGCGGCATTCACGGCCATGGCGGGGCTATAGGGGCAGAATTCTGTCGCAGCCCTGGGTTCAGGCGGCGGGGGCATCCTTGAACTTGATCGACTCGCCGCAGCCGCAGGCCTCGGCCACATTGGGATTGCGGAACTTGAAGCCCGCATGCAGCAGATCGACTTCGTAATCAATCTCGGTGCCGATCAGAAACATCTGGGCCATGGGTGCGATCAGCACGCGGGCGCCGTCCTGCTCGACCACTTCGTCCAGCGGGTTCACCTCTTTCACATAGTCCATCGTATATTCCATGCCCGCGCAGCCGCCTTTCTTGACGCCGATGCGCAAACCCTGACTGCCATCACGCGCCATCAGCTTTGCAATCTGCCTGGTGGCGGCTGGGGTCAGGGTGACTGCTGCTTTGCCGGGAATGCCGAACATGAGAAAACCTCCGTGCTGGAGTCATATTTAGGGTGAAAGGTCGGGAATTCCAAGCGGTGGCAGGCCCGACATCAGTGCAACTGTCGCAAGCGTGACCGCAAAGGCCCAGCCGAATGAGGCCAAGGTGCCGATGATCACATATTCTGACAGCCGCGATTCTTCTTTGACGGCGCCAAAGCGCAAGACCGATTTGGCGGCGATCAGAAAGCCGATGCCTTCGGCCGTGCCCGCCAGCACCAGCAGAAAGATCAGCCCCCGTTCCAGATGACCGATGATGCGGCCCCCGCCGGGCAGGCCTTCGAGGGCGACATCGGCCCAAGGGCGCATGAACAGGCCGATGGCAAAGCCCCCGGCGCGGGTGGCAAGGATGGCCCCGGCCCCAAGGGCGGCAAGGCTGGGGGTGGCCGCGGGCAACAGGCCCGTGCCCCAGCCTGCGGTCCACAGGCCGGGCAGCGTGGCGGCCACCAGTGCAAGGCTGGCCAGATGCGCGGCCTGATCGGCGGCAAAGGGCCAAAAGCGATCTTGCGGGGCGCGGGTCTTGGCCAGATCAATCAGGCCATGGGCCAGCGTCAGCCCAGCAACCGCCATCAGCCCTGATGCATCTGTTGGGCGCAGGGCAACCAGCGCAAGGCCCCCCACCAGCGCCAGATGCAGCAGCAGGGCGGCCAGCCCCCCGGCAGCCTTGGCCTGTGCCATGCTTTTGGTCTGAAAGACGAAATCGGCCAGAACATGGGCCAGCAAAAGGGCTGCAAAGGTTTCAGTCATGCCACAGCTTTCGATTGGCCTGATCCCACAGATCCAGCGCGCCAAGGATGGCAGGATAGCCCGCAGCCGACAATCGTGCATTCACCGCCTGCACCGAAATGCCAAGGCGTGCCGCGACATCGGCCTGAATCCTTGTGCTGTGATCCAGCGACAGGGCCACAGCCTGCGCTTGCTCGGGCGACCATTTCTGCACCCGTTCCCCCAGCAGCAGGGCCACCGCCTGATGCAGCGGCGTGATGCCAGTGCCCGCAACCGCCAGCACCTGCCCGCGTGGCAGGGCATCAAGCAGGCGGCCCGAGGCGGTAAAGGCCGCGCCCGAGGCATCGGCCAGCGTGTCGGGGCCCAGCCTGTCAATGGTGCCAAAGCCAAGGGCAATGCGGCTGCCAAGGCTGCTTTCTTGCGCGCGCAGGCGGGCCAGCAGATACAGGGCTGCGCGCAGGGCTTGGTCTGGCTGGGCCAGCAGCGCCTGCCAGCCATCACCGCGATAGCGCGTCAGCCGTGCGCCACCCGATGTGGGCCACCATTGGTCAAATTGCGCAAAGCTGTGCGTCAGGGTGCGAAAGGTGGCGTCAACAGCGCCATCCGCCGCCCCCGAAGAGCCGAGCAGATCACCCGTCATGATGCAGAAAAGCTGGGACATCAGGCAAGCTTAGCGGAATTGCCCGAAAAATCAAGTCACAGTGTTTGATTGCGTAAAATCAAGCCGCAGGGGTTGATTTACATGAATCCAAGTTCCAGCCTTGCTTCGTCGCTCATCATATCCATGCCCCAAGGCGGGTCGAAGGTCATTTTCACCTCAACATGCTTGACGCCGGGCAGCGGCTCAACAGCATCGGCCACCCATCCCGGCATCTCGCCCGCAACGGGGCAGCCGGGGGCTGTCAGCGTCATGGTGATATCGACCGCGTTTTCGGGGCTGATCTCGATCGTGTAAACCAGACCCAGATCATAGATATTGACCGGGATTTCCGGGTCAAAGACCGTGCGGCAGGCATCAACCACCTGTTCATAGAGCGGATGGTCGGTGCTGGAGGGCTTGATCAGGGGGGCGCCCTCGACTTTCGCTTCGCTGGTCATCTCGGCCTCTTATATTAAGTTGACCGATTATATAGGGAAAGGCAGGGGCCGCGTCCAGACCGGGTGATGTCAACTGCCCTCACGCACGGCCCGCACTTCGGGCAGGTTGATGCGGGCAACCTGTTCGGCGATCGGGTCCATCGACAGGGGATGCAGTTCGGCGTCATGGTCATGGGGGTTGCCGATATCCTGCCAACGCCCGGCCTTATAGATCTCAAGCGCGGAAAATGCGGCCTTGTATCCCATCTTGCGGCTGCCCGGCACCCAATAGCCCAGATAGACATAGGGCAGGCCCGCCTCGCGCGCGATGGCGATATGATCAAGGATCACATAGGTGCCAAGGCTGAGGTCGATCAGATCAGGGTCATAAAAGCTGTAGACCATCGACAGGCCATCGTCGAACACATCGGTCAGGCAGACGGCTGTCAGGGGGCGGGTCTGGTCTTTCGCCTCGGCCGGGCGGGAATATTCGATGACGCGGCTTTTGATCGGGGTTTCTTCGATCATCGCGGCGAATTCGAAAATATCCATATCGGCCATGCCGCCATCGGCGTGGCGGGCGTCAAGATAGCGGCGGAACAGCGCGAACTGGTCTTCGGTGGCCCAAGGGCTGGTGGCATTGCGGCGCAGATGCGCCGCGCGTTTCATCACCTTGCGCTGGGTGCGGTTGGGTTTGAAATCGGCCACCCGGATGCGCGCCGAAAGGCAGGCCGAACATTCCGAGCATGAGGGGCGATACAGCACATTCTGGCTGCGCCGAAAGCCCTGCTTTGACAAGGTATCGTTCAGCTTCTGCGCCTGATCGCCCTGCAGCGCGGTAAACAGCTTTCGTTCCATGCGCCCATCCAGATAGGGGCAGGGCTGCGGGGCCGTCACATAAAACTGGGGCGCTATGGGAAGGGTGTGGCGCATAATGTCCGTGCTCAAACGCCAATGAGGTTAGCAAGGACCGTGCCACAGGCCAAGAACGAAAAACCGCAACTTCAGGGGCGAATTGCGGTTTTCTGCCGGGAAGCGTGGGGCCAGGGCAGACTTAGCGCATGGCCGGGCTGTTGATCGCGACCGAGCCGACCACAAGGTCGGTCAGGCCCTGCACACGCGGCGACAGAATCATCAGCACCGCTGACAGGATCTGGGGCAGCACGAAGGCCATCGATACAGAATAGCCGATGGTCCACAAAAGAGCTGTGGCCGAGTCAAACCGGCTGCCCTGACGATCCAGAAATTCGATGCTGACCAACCGCATGCCCCAGGTGGCCGACCGGCCCGACAGCGTCAGCCAGCGATAGACGAACCCCACCGTCAAAAACAGAACCGGCAGGAAGAACAACGCGGTAAAGGCTGTAAACGGCACGATCATCGCCGTGATGATTGCGATCAGAACAAGATCGAACAGCCAGGCCAGAAACCGTTTCATCAGAACGCCGTCGTAGAATTCGGCGTGACGCTCGGGGTCGGGCTGGGTGGAATACATGGTAAAGCTCATCGAACCGATCCTGAGACTGTGGGGAAGGGTGGCCCGCACAGGGGCCACCCGATGGGCTTAGTATTCGCCGCGCCGGTTGTCTTCGCCGCGTGGGGTGTCATCGGTGCCGGATGTCACGCCCTTGGCGCGGTCTTCCATAAAGGCGTCGAATTCCGATTTGTCCTTGGCGGCGCGCAGCCGATCCAGAAAGGCCTCGAACGCGCCTTGCTCTTCTTCCAGACGGCGCAGGGTATCGGCCTTGTAGGCATCAAAGGCCGAGTTGCCCGAGGGGCGGCCGACGCGGTGGGCGGTTTGCCAATCACGGGCGTGGCGGCGGTGGCTGCAGGTTCCGAACATGGTTTTGCTCCAACGGTTGGTCATGGTCATATAGGCGACGAAGAACAGGCCCAGCGGCCAGAAGGCGATAAAGCCAACGACCATCGCGGCGATCCAGGCCCCGCGCCCTTTGCGGTCAAGCCAGGCTTCGGCGCCACGCAGGCGGGCCGCGATCCCACCCCAGAACCCGCCGGCCTGCCGGTCCGAGGTCGGGCGGTCCGTTATCGGGGCGGTTGCAGAGTAGGTATTCATGGCGAAACTCCGTTCAAGGGTTGATGTGAATGTCTTTCACATGACCCAAGATGGGACGGGTGCGGGTCTTGCACAAGGGGTGATGTAAAACTTATTCACATTCTTTTCGTGCGGCGGTCGCACGGCCTTCTCCCTCGGTAAACACCGCCAGATGCGCGCCACTGGCCCGCTGCAATGCGGCGGGGGAACAGGGGAAGATGTGGCGCGGGGTGCCTGCGGCGGCCCAAACGGTGGCAAACTCCATCAGGCGCGGGTCGATCCATGTGGGGCAGGGTGTCAGGTGGCCAATCGGCGCCACCCCGCCGATGGCAAAGCCGGTGACGGCGCGCACGGTGGCGATTTCTGCCCGTGCCAGCGGTTCACCCACAAGGGCCGAGGCTTTGGCCGTATCAACCTGATTGCCGCCGGCGGTCAGGAACAGATACAGCTGCCCGCTTTGGCCCTGAAACAGGATCGATTTGACGATTTGATCCAGCGCACAGCCCGCCGCATCGGCTGCCTGCTGGGCGGTGCGCGTTTCGGTTGCGATCTCGATGGGTGTGCTGTCGATGCCGGCAGCGGCCAGGGCTGCATTCACGCGGGCAAGGCTTTTGGACATGGCGGGCTCCTGTATCAGGGGCAGAGTGACGAAAACCGAATGGCGCGACAAGCGCGCACGATTGACCCCGGCGCGGGCTTGGGGTCATCTGCAAGGATCATGACAGATTTCCGCACCCGCCTGACCCGCCAGCCTTTGCCCCATGACACCAGCCCAGCCGACGAGGCACGGGCCAGCTTTGCCGATCTGGGCCCCGAACTTGCGGGCCTGCTGGCGGGCACGGCAGGGTGCAGCCCGTTTCTAAGGGGGTTGATGCAGCGCGAGGCCGATTGGTTGCGCCCGGCCCTTTCAGGCGCGCCCGAAGCGGCGCTAGAGGCCGAGTTGGCCAGCCTTTCGGCCCTTGCGCTAGAGGATCTGGGCGCAGGCCTGCGCCGGGCCAAGCGGCGGCTGGCCTTGCTGACAGCACTGGCCGATCTGGGCGGCGTCTGGCCGCTGGAGGCGGTGACGGGTGCGCTGACGCGGCTGGCGGATACGGCGGTTGATCTGACGATGAAGCGGCTGGTGGCCGAAGAAATCCGGCGCGGCAAACTGCCGGGGGCCGTGGCCGAGGATGCCGAAACCGCAGGCGGCATGGTGGCGCTGGCCATGGGCAAGATGGGCGCGGGCGAGTTGAACTATTCGTCCGACATCGACCTGATCTGCCTTTTTGACGAAACCCGCTATCCCGGCGAAGAACAAGAGGCCCGTGCCGCCTTTATTCGCGTCACCCGCAAGATGACGGCGATGCTGCAAGATCTGACATCCGAGGGCTATGTCTTTCGCACCGATCTGCGTTTGCGCCCCGATGCCAGCGTGACGCCGGTCTGCCTGTCGATGGCGGCGGCTGAAGCCTATTACGAAAGCGTGGGCCGCACATGGGAACGCGCAGCCTATATCAAGGCACGCCCCTGTGCGGGCGATCTGGCGGCGGGCGCGCGGTTTCTGACGGAGCTGACGCCCTTCGTCTGGCGCAAGCATCTGGATTTTGCCGCCATCCAAGATGCCCATGACATGCGCCTGCGCATCCGCGACCATCGTGGCCTGCACGGCCCCATTGTGGTCGAGGGGCATAACATGAAGCTGGGTGCGGGGGGGATACGGGAAATCGAGTTCTTTACCCAGACCCGTCAGTTGATCGCCGGGGGCCGCGACCCCGACTTGCGCGACCGCACCACGGTGGGCGGGCTGGCGGCACTGGCCGCCAAGGGCTGGGTGCCGCCCGAGGTTGCCGAGGAATTGACGGCGCTTTATCGCGCGCATCGTGAGGTCGAGCATCGGTTGCAGATGGTGGGCGATGCGCAGACCCATGACATGCCGACCAGCGCCGAAGGTGTGGCGCGGATTGCTGATTTCTGTGGGCAGAGTGACGCGGATTTCCGCGCCGGTCTGCTGCAACGGTTGGCCCGCACCGACCATCTGACCGAAGGCTTTTTTACCCCCGCCGAAGCGGAATCCGGCCCCGAACTTTCGGAAACGGCGCGCGAGATCGTCAAGGGCTGGATGCATTATCCCGCCCTGCGCAGCGAGAGGGCGCAAGCCATCTTTCGCCGCCTGCGTCCGCAACTGCTGAAACAGTTGATGACGGTGGCCCATTCGGATGAGGCGCTGCTGGCGTTGGATGGTTTTCTGGCGGGCCTGCCTGCCGGGGTGCAGATCTTTTCGCTGTTCGAGGCCAACCCGACGCTGGTCGAGTTGATCGTTGATATCGCTGGCACCTCGCCCCAGCTTGCCCGGTATCTGTCGCGCAATGCGGGCGTGCTGGATGCGGTGATTGGCGGCAGTTTCTGGGCGCCTTGGCCCGGCATGGCGGGCCTGCGCGATGATTTGGCGCGCAGCTTGGCCGAGGTGCCGGATTACGAGAAAAAGCTGGATACCGCCCGGCGGTGGATGAAGGAATGGCATTTCCGCGTCGGGGTGCATCATCTGCGTGGGTTGATTGACGCGTTCGAGGCCGGGAAAAGCTATGCCGATCTGGCCGAGGCGGTGGTGGCCGCGATTTGGCCTGTCGTGGTTTGCGAATTTGCCCGCCGTTATGGCCCGCCGCCGGGCCGTGGGGCGGTGGTGTTGGGGATGGGCAGTCTGGGCGCGGCGCGGCTGAATGCCGGGTCTGACCTCGATCTGATCGTGATTTACGATGCCGCCGGTGTCGATCAGTCCGACGGGCCAAAGCCCTTGGCCGCACGGCCCTATTACGCGCGCCTGACGCAGGCACTGGTCACGGCGCTGACGGCGCAAATGCCCGAGGGGCGGCTTTATGAGGTGGACATGCGGCTGCGCCCGTCGGGTCGGCAGGGGCCGGTGGCGACCAGTCTGCAAAGCTTTACCAACTATCAGGAGTCTGAGGCCTGGACATGGGAGCATCTGGCGCTGACGCGGGCGCGGGTGCTGGCGGGCGAGGCAACGCTGGCCGCCGAAATCGAGGATTTCCGCCGGGATCTGTTGCCGCGCAAGGGGCAGGGGGCCACAGTGCGTGCCGATGTCGCCGCCATGCGCGACAGGTTGCAGGCCGCCAAACCCGCGCAAGGCAGTTGTGAGGCCAAGAACGGCCCTGGTCGTCTGATGGATATCGAACTTTGCGCCCAGATGTTTGCCCTGATCGCAGGCAGCCCCGCACGCGGGGTGGAACGGCAGATTGCGGCGGGCAAGCAGATTGGGGTGTCGCAAACCGATCTTCAGACCTTGGCCGATGCCTATAGACTGATGTGGCGGCTGCAATGCGGGTCGCGCCTGTTGACCGAAGGGCCGCTTGAAATGGACAGCCTTGGCGAAGGTGGGCGGGCCTTTTTGTTGCGCGAAACCGGGGTTGACGGCAGCGGGGCCTTGTCCGACCGTCTGGACGACCTTGTCAGCCGGGCCGAAATGGTGATTGCAGGGCAGATGACGGAGCAAACGTCGGGCGGCCCTGAAACAGGGGAATAAGCATGGGGAGACGTGCAATGCGGGTTGAAGAGGCGGACCCCAAGGGGCTGGTGCGCGAAAGCTATCGGATCGACGGCATCACCTCGGGCGAATGCCGTTCGATCTTTATTGATTGGGCGCTAAGCCTGCCCGTGGGGGCCGATCAGGCCGATGCGCTGCGCTCGCTGATTGCCCATTACGCGATGGACCTGCCTGACCACCCCATGAGTGTGGTGTTGCAAGACGCGCTGGTGCCTGCCGAGGCCCCACGCCGCAAAGGCGGGCGTGCGGCCCGGATGGGGCTGTAAGCGGCGCTTAGCGCAGGGTGCGGGCTTGGGCGGCAAGGGCGGTGATGGCCGCCCAATCGCCCTTGGCCATCGCCTCTTTGGGGGCGACCCAAGACCCGCCCACGCACAGGATGTTCTTCAGCGACAGGTAATCGGGCGCGGTTTTCAGGCTGATCCCGCCCGTCGGGCAAAAGCTGACCTGCGGCAAGGGCGAGCCGATCGATTTCAGAAAGGCCGCGCCACCCGACTGCTCGGCCGGGAAAAACTTTTGCACCGTATAGCCCTTTTCCAGCAGGGCCATGATCTCGCTTGCCGTAACAGCGCCGGGCAGCAGGGGCAGGCCGAATTCACAGCAGGCGTCGATCAGCGCGGGCGTTGCCCCCGGCGAGACGCCATAGGTGGCCCCCGCCTCTTTCGCGGCCTTGACGTCGGCGCGCGTCAGCAAGGTGCCGGCCCCAACATGGCCGCCTTCCACCTCGGCCATGGCGCGGATCGCATCCAGCGCACAGGGGGTGCGCAAGGTGACTTCCAGCGCGGGCAGGCCACCTGCCACCAAGGCCTGCGCCAAGGGTTTGGCATGGGCCAGATCTTCAATCACAAGAACCGGCACCACGGGGGCAAGCTGGCAGATGTGCAGGGCGGCTTTGGACTGTTCTGCGGGCGTCATGGCGCATTCCTGATTGTCGATAGTGTTTGTTCATGTCACTGTTAGCGCAATCGTGACAGTCCGTCCACTGCTGCGGGTTGGGCAATACTGCCTTGATCTCCTGAGAACCGAGGCCCAAGGCGACTGCGCCTTTTTCACCCTGGGGTCTGCGACCGGGCATCAGCACCGGTTACCCCAAGTGTCGGGGGCCGGGGGCGGTTGTCGGCCTGGCCAGTCGGTGGCCAGATGATAGCAGTGTCCCATGGCCAGAATCTGCGCATCCGCGCCCGCCGGGCCGATCAGTTGCATCCCCATCGGCAGGCCCGCCGCGCGGCCCGGTGCCGCCCCCGTGGGGCCAAAGCCGCAGGGCAAGGCAAGGCTGGGCAGGCCGATCAGGCTGACAGGCACCACCACCTCCATCCAGCGGTGATAGCTGTCCATGGCTTGCCCATTGATCGCCTGCGGCCAGCGCCAATCAGCCGGAAAGGGCCAGACCTGCGCCGAGGGCATGACAAGCGCATCATAGTGGCGAAACAGTTTGGCCGCCCGCGCATACCAGCGCGACCGGATGGTGGTGGCCTGATAAAGCTGCGCCGCCGTCACATGCTGGCCCTGTTCGATTTCCCACAGCGTTTCGGGTTTCAACTGGGCGCGGGTCTTTGGGTCGTCGTAAAGCGCGGCCTTGCCCCCGGCATTCAGAAACGCGCGCAGGGTCAGCCACGCCTGCCACAATTGCGCGGCGGGAAAGGGCGGTGCAACGGCCTCGACCACTGCGCCTTGATCGGTGAACACACCCAAGGCTGCCTCGCACAGCTGCAAGATCCCGGGCTCGGTCGGATAGGCCCCGCCCCAGTCGCCCAGCCATCCAATGCGCTTGCCCCGCAGATCGGTGGTCAGCATCTCGGCATAGGGCTGGGGCGCGCGGGGGAAAGGCACTTCGGGGTTTTCCCCCGCCAGAACCGACAGAAAGCGCGCGATATCTTCAATGCTGCGGGCCATCGGGCCTTCGGTGGCCAGCGTTGCCATATGGGTGTCGCCCACGGCATCGGCGGGAACCAACCCCCAGCTGGGGCGAAAGCCATAGACGTTGCAAAACGCCGCGGGGTTCCGCAGCGACCCCATCATGTCGCTGCCATCGGCCAAGGGCACCATCCGGCAGGCCAGTGCCGCCGCGGCCCCACCCGACGACCCGCCCGCACTGCGCGCAAGGTCATAGGGGTTGCGGGTCACGCCAAACACAGGGTTGAAACTGTGGCTGCCATGGCCCCATTCGGGGGTGTTGGTCTTGCCGGTGAAAATCGCCCCCGCCGCCCGCATCCGCCGCGCGATCAGATCATCCGCCGGGGCGATGGCATCGGCAAAGAGGGGCGAGCCATAGGTGGTGCGCAGCCCCTTGACCGCAACCAGATCTTTCACGGCCAGCGGCATCCCATGCAGCCAGCCCCTGCGCGGCGCATCATCGGCAGCGCGCGCCTGATCCATCAGCGCCTGAGGCTCGGGTGCCGAGATGATGGCATTGACCGCCCCGTTGCGCTGGGCCACACGGGCCAGATGCGCCTCCATCACCTCGGACGGTTTCACCTCACGCGTTGCGATCAGGCGCGACAGGTCACTGGCGGTAAGATCAAGCAGGGACATCTGGCCTCCGGTCCTTTTGGCAAGGCGGACATGGTTTGCCACGCCAAGGCAAGGGCTTTTGGCTTTCATTCCTACTGATTAGGCGTAAGATAATCAGTGGCGATATAATTCGTACTTTGAAACTAACCTTTCGCATCTCATCCTGCGCGGGACAGACAGCACAGGGGAAACCGCATGGCAGAGCAGGTGAATACGGTGATCGTCGGGGCAGGGCAGGCCGGTATCGCCATGAGCGAGCACCTGAGCCGCGCCGGGATTGACCATCTGGTGCTGGAACGGTCGCGCATTGCCGAACGCTGGCGCAGTGAGAGGTGGGATTCGCTGGTGGCCAATGGCCCCGCTTGGCATGACCGCTTTCCGGGGCTGGAATTCCCCGGCTACGGCCCCGATGATTTTCCCGGCAAAGAGGACGTGGCCGCCTATTTCGAGGCCTATGCCGCCCAGATCAAGGCCCCGGTCCGCTGCGGGGTTGAGGTGACCTCGGTCACCAAGGCCGAGCATGGGTTTCTGGTCGAGACATCGCAGGGCCAGATTGCAGCGCGCAATGTGGTGGCGGCAACGGGCCCGTTTCAGAAACCGGTGGTGCCCGATGTGGTGCCCGCCAGCACCGGGATCACCCAGATGCATTCCACCGCCTATCGCAACCCCGGCCAACTGCCCCCCGGCGCGGTGCTGGTGGTGGGGTCGGGGTCGTCCGGCACACAGATCGCGGACGAGTTGAACCGCGCAGGCCGCCGCGTCTTTCTGTCGATCGGGCCGCATGACCGCCCGATGCGGCGCTATCGCGGCAAGGATTTCGTCTGGTGGCTGGGAAAGCTTGGCAAATGGGATCTAGAGGCCCCCATGCCGGGGATGGAGCATGTGACCATCGCTGTCAGCGGTGCCTATGGGGGGCGCACCATCGACTTTCGCACCCTGGCCGCCGAGGGCATCACGCTGTTGGGGCGCACAACGGCCTATGCCGATGGCAAGCTGACGCTGGCACAGGATCTGAAAACCAACATCCACCGCGGCGATGGCTATTATCTTGCGCTGCTGGACGAGGCAGATGCCTTTGCCGCAGCGCAGGGGCTTGACCTGCCGTCTGATCCCACAGCGCGCGACATCGGCCCCGACCCGGTCGATGTAACCCAACCGCGCCTGACCCTTGATCTGGCAAAGGAAGGGATCGGCAGCATCATCTGGGCCACTGGCTTTACCCAGGATTTCGGCTGGCTGCGCGTTGATACCTTTGATGCCAAGGGCCGGCCCGATCATCACAAGGGGATTGCCAGACTGCCCGGCCTGTATTTCCTGGGCCTGCCGTGGCTGTCACGGCGTGGGTCCAGCTTTATCTGGGGGTGCTGGCAGGATGCCCAGCACCTTGCCCAGCACATTGCCACCGTTCGCAACACCCAGACACCGGCCTGACGCGCCGCGACCCTTATCGGAGATTTTAGCTTGGCCCACACACGCTATCGCCCCTTCAACACCAAAGACACCTATCCCGAACAAAAGCTGGACACAGACCTGTGTCAGGTCGTCGCCACGCGGGGGGGCACCACCCTGTGGATGCGCGGTGCCTGCCCGCAAGACCTGGATACAGCCGTCAATCTGGCCAGCCACGACCCGGTCGAGCAAACCCACAAGGTGATGCAGAACATCCGCCAATTGATCGAAGAGGCCGGCGGGCAGATGGAGCATCTGGTCAAGCTGGTGGTCTATCTGACAGATGTGCGCCATCGCGAACCGGTTTATCGCACCATGGGCGAATATCTGAAGGGCGTGCATCCGGTCTGCACTGGCCTGACGGTTGTGGCGCTGGCCCGGCCTGACTGGCTGGTGGAAATAGACGCCACTGCCGTTATCCCTGACTGACGCCACCGCCTTCACGCCCCCCGAATACCCCGCGGCCCGCGACAGGAGCATCGCCCATGACCTTTTCCCTTGTTGCCCGCTGTGCGCAAACCGGACAGTTCGGCATCGTGATTTCGTCATCATCGCCCGCGGTGGCCGCGCGCTGTGCCCACGTTCGGGCCGGGATCGGGGCGGTGGCCAGCCAGAATGTCACCGATCCGGCGCTGGGCCCTATGCTGCTGGATGCGCTGGCGTCTGGTCAGGGGGCGACAGCGGCCTTGGCGCAGATCACGACGGGGCGGGCGCATATCGACTATCGCCAGTTGCTGGTGGTGGATGCAGAGGGCGGCACCGCCATTCATTCGGGCGCGCAGGTTCTGGGGCTGTGGGGGCAGGCGCAGGGCACAGATTGCGCTGCGGGGGGCAATCTGCTGGGCGATGCCGATGTGCCCGCCGCCATGGTGCGCAGCTTTGAGGCCGCCAAGGGCCATCTGGGCGATCGCCTGATACAGGCGCTGCACGCGGGCTTGCAGGCCGGGGGCGAGGCGGGGCCAGTGCATTCGGCCGGTCTCAAGATCGCGGACAGGCTATCGTGGCCCTTGGTCGATCTGCGCATCGACTGGGCCGAACACGGCCCCGTTGCGGCGCTTGCGCAGGCTTGGGCAGTGTATCGGCCGCAGATGGCGGCCTATGTGCAGCGCGCCGAAGACCCGACCAAGGCCCCGTCCTATGGGGTGCCGGGCGATGCCTGACCCGGCCCGGATCTGACGGGAAACAGCATGGCCCTGCGCTTTACACTGCGCCAGTTGGAATATCTGATCGCCGTTGGCGACTGTGGCTCGGTTGCCGAGGCGGCCGAGAAGGTGGGTGTGTCGTCGCCGTCGATTTCGGTGGCCATCGCCCAGATCGAGGCCCAGTTGGGGCTGGCGTTGTTCATCCGCCGCCATGCGCAGGGCGTCTCGCTGACCCAAGCCGGACGTCAGGTGCTGGATCAGGCGCGGGTCGTTCTGGCGGAAGCCGCCCGGATGACCGAGATCGCCAGCCAGATCAGCGGCGTGGTGCGCGGCAGTCTGCGGGTGGGCTGTCTGCTGACCTTTGCCCAAGTGATCTTGCCGCAACTGCGACGGGGCTTTGTCACCCGCTTTCCCCAGGTCGAGTTTCAGCAAAGCGAAGGTGATCAGGATGATCTGTTCGATGGCCTGCGACGGGCGCGGTTCGATGTGGTGCTGACCTATGATCTGAACATTCCCACCGATCTGCGGTTTGAAGCCTTGGCCACCCTGCCGCCGCAAGCGGTGCTGCCCGCCGATCATCCTTTGGCCGGGCGGGCGTCGCTGGCCCCGGCTGATCTTGCGCCCTTTCCCATGGTGCTGCTGGATCTGCCGCACAGCGCCGATTATTTCCTGTCGCTTTTTGCCAGCGCCGGGGTCAAGCCGATCATTGCCGAACGCACGCGCGATATTCAGGTGATGCGCAGCCTTGTGGGCAATGGCTTTGGCTATTCCATCGCCAATATCCGCCCGCTGTCGGACCGCGCCCCAGATGGGATGCCGCTGAAGACGGTGCCGCTGTCGGCCGGGGTGCGCCCGTTGCGCATCGGGCTTTTGCAGGCCGAAGGCGCAGGGCAGGTGCAAACCGTGCGCGCCTTTGCCGATCATGCGCGCCAACAGATCGCAGCCGGCGTGCCGGGGTTGATACAGCCCTAACCGCCAAGCGATTGCAGCAAGGGCAGCATCAGGGCAAACAACTCGGCCTGTGACGAAATCCGGCAACGGCTGTAAAGTTGTTTGCGAAACACCTTGACCGTTTGCGGCGACAGGCCCAGCCGCAGACCGATCGACACGGTGGAATGCCCGCGCAGGATCAGCAGCGCCACTTCGGCCTGACGCGGCGAAAGGCTGATCTGGTGCCGGGCGTCGGCTGCGCGGGCCAACATCAGGGCGGTATCTTCGGCCGGGCCGCTGGCGCGTGTCAGGCCCGCCCAATGCATCTCGGCCAAAGCCACGATGACGGGGGCCAGTCGCTGGCAAGCCTCGATGTCGCGCGGGCCAAAGCCCTGGCCCGATCCGGCATCGCGCCCAAGGCACAGGTTCACCGATACCCCCGATGCCGGATAGGCGACAAAGGTGATTTCATCGGTCAGCGTGGTGGCTTCGTAATACTCGATGAAATAGCGGCTGCGGTGAAAGGCATCGGGGGCGATGTCACGCAGCCGGTAGGCGCCGGCAGCGGCGCGGCTGAGATGCAGGTCAAAAAACGGATCAAGCCGGTAAGCCCCGGCAAGATAGGTGTCAGTCAATGCGGCAAACACCTGCGCCGTATCGGCGCGCCGATACAGAACCTGCGGTGGCCCCGCATCGCGATAGGCCAAAAGGATCAGGTTGTCAGGGGCGGCAATGGCGCGGAACAGATCCCATAACGCGGCCTCAAACCCCGGCTGGCCCTGATGCCGGATCGCCGCCGCCAGTTGGCTTTCGGCAAGGTTGGGCAAGGGCGTCATCGGGCCATTCGCATGGGGCTGCCCCTGTGTTGATACCTCTCTGGGGGTATATACCCCCTGAACGGGCTGGGTCTAGGCTGGATTTGTGTCAACTGGGGGTATGGTCCGCGCCATGAGCATTGCTGTCGATATCCGCTCTGCCGTCAAGCGATACGGCACGTTCACTGCCCTGCACGGGGTGTCCTTGGCCATTGATGACAATGAATTCTTTACCCTGCTGGGGCCATCTGGTTGTGGCAAGACCACCTTGCTGCGGATGATCGCGGGGTTTGAGGGGATCACCGACGGCGAAATCCTGCTGTTTGGCCAGACCATTGCCGGGCTGGAGCCGAACCACCGCCCCGTCAACACCGTGTTTCAGCAATATGCGCTGTTTCCGCATATGACGGTGCAAGACAACGTGGCCTTCGGGCTGAAAATGAAGGGCTTGTCCGCCCCTGAACGCCGTGCCCGCGCCGGGCAGATGCTGGAAATGGTGCATCTGTCGGCCTTTGCCGACCGCCTGCCGTCACAGCTTTCCGGGGGCCAGCAACAGCGCGTGGCCTTGGCCCGCGCCCTTGCGCCCGCACCAAAGGTGCTGCTGCTGGATGAGCCGCTCTCTGCGCTGGATCTGAAATTGCGTCAGGCCATGCGGGTCGAGTTGAAGCAATTGCAGGAAGACACGGGCATCACCTTTATCTTTGTCACCCATGATCAGGAAGAAGCCCTGACGATGAGTGATCGCATCGCGGTGATGAGTGCGGGCCGCGTGCAGCAGGTGGGCACGGCCCGCGACATCTATGAAGCGCCGGTGAACCGCTTTGTTGCCGATTTCATTGGGGAAACCAATCTGTTGGAGGTGGATGTTCAATCTGTCTCGAACGGGGTGGCGCAGGTGACATTGCCGGGGGGGCACCGCTTGGCCTGCTCGGCTGCCACCGATGCGCTGGGGCGTCATCATCTGTCGATCCGGCCCGAGCGGGTGTCGCTGGTGGCCGGGGGCGATGTGCAGGCCGTGGTGCAGCGGGTGGTTTATCTGGGCAGCGATCTGCAACTGGTGGCGCGGCTGGAGGGCGGGCAGGAGGTGCAGATCCGCCTGCAAAACGCCGCCAGGACCGAGGTTCCCAGCCCCGGCAGCCACGTCGGCCTGATGATCGAGGCAGGTGCTGCGCGCCTGTTGGCCGACTGATGGCGGGGGGGGCGATTGATCCGGGCACCAAGGGGGGCGAAGGCTATCGCGGCCTTGTTGGCCCGCTGTTGGTGCCGACCTGGGTGATGATTGGCATCTTTCTGGTGCTGCCGGTTGGGCTGATGGCGGTTTATTCGTTTCTGACCAAAGAGTTCCGGGGCGGTGTTGAATGGCAATTCTCGCTTGCGGCCTATGACCAGTTCTTTCTGAACCGTGGCCTGTTCGGGGATGAGCCCCCGACCCTGGAATGGACCTATATCGCGATATTCTGGCGGTCGATCTGGCAGGCGGGGTTGGCGACCTTGATCTGCCTGCTGGTGGGCTTTCCTGCCGCGTGGTTCATCGCCACGCGGCCCCCCGCCAGCCGGGGTGTGTGGCTGTTCTTGATCACCATTCCCTATTGGGTCAACCTGTTGATCCGCACGGTCAGCCTGAAATTCCTGATCCGCGACAACGGCCCGCTGAACGAGGCGCTGATGGCCATTGGCCTGATCGACGGGCCGCTGCCGCTGGTCAACACCAATCTGGCGGTGCAATTGGGGCTGTTCTACAGCTATCTGCCGTTCATGGTGCTGCCGATCTATGCCGCCGTGGAACGCTATGATTTCGCCTATTCCGAGGCGGCGGCCGATCTTTACGCCAATCGCTGGGTGGTGCTGCGCGAGATCGTCTTGCCCATCGTCAAGCCCGGCATCGTGGCGGGCTGCATTCTGGTGTTCATCCCCTCGCTGGGGGCCTTTCTGGCGCCCGATCTGCTGGGCGGGGCCAAGACCTTCATGATTGGCAGCCTGATTGAAGAACAGTTCAAGGGCAGCCTTGGCAACTGGCCCTTTGGCGCGGCGGTTTCGATGATCTTGATGGCCTTGGTGATGCTGGCGCTGATGGTCTATGCACGTCAGGCCGCCAAGGGGGGTGGGCAATGAAGGGTCTGCGCCATTACCCCGGTTTTCTGGGCCTGACCCTGATCTGCCTTTTGGTGCTCTATGCGCCGCTGCTGGTGGTGACGGTTTATTCCTTCAACGGATCGGCCAGCATCACCAGTTGGGGCGGGTTTTCGCTGCAGTGGTATGCCGATGTCTTTACCGGCCCCGAGGCGCCGCGCTTTGCCCAGGCGGCATGGAATTCGCTGACCATTGCCACGATGGCCGCCACCGCAGCCACCCTGATCGCAACCGCTGCGGCTGTGGCGATGCTGCGCGGCGGGCGCTTTCGCGGGCGTCAGGCCACCTTTGCGCTGATCAACCTGCCGCTGATGGTGCCCGAGATCGTGACCGCCGTGGCCACGCTGATCTTTTTCACCCTGCTGGGCCTGACGACAGGCTATCTGACGATCCTGCTGGCCCATATCACCTTTTGCATCCCCTTTGCCTATCTGCCCATCGCGGCCCGGCTGCAGGGGATTGATGCGGCTTACGAACAGGCGGCGCGTGATCTTTATGCCAGCCGCTGGCAGGCCTTTCGGCTGATCTTGTTGCCGCTGATGGCGCCGGGGGTGGTGTCTGGCTTTCTGTTGGCCTTCATCATCTCGCTGGATGATTTCATCATCACCAATTTCGTCAAGGGCGCGGGAATGGAAACGCTGCCGACGGCGATTTTTGGTTCGGTCAAACAGGGCATCAAGCCCAATATCATGGCCATTTCCACCCTGATGCTGGCCGTTTCGGTGCTGTGCGTCAGCCTGTCTTACATCCTGACCCAAAAGGGCCGCAGAAGCCCATAACCCCAACCTGGAGTGTTGCAGATGAGAAAGTTCCTGATCCCCACGGCCCTGTTGATGGCCAGCCCGGCCTTTGCCCAAGGCGAGCTGAAGGTCTATCATTGGTTCGAATATATCCCGCAAGAGTTGGTGGACAAATTCACCGCAGAAACCGGGATCACGGTGACCATCGACACCTATGACAGCAACGAATCCATGCTGGCCAGCCTGAAGGCCGGCAAACTGGGCCAGTATGATGTGGCGGTGCCAGCCGATTACATGGTGCAGATCATGGCCGGTGAAGGCATGCTGGATAGTTTTGCCGCCGAAGACCTGCCGAATTTTGGCAATATTGCCCCGCAGTGGCTGGATGTGCCGTTTGATCCGGGTCGCCGCTCCTCTATCCCTTATCAGTGGGGGTCCACTGCGTTCAGCGTGAACCGAGATGTCTATCAGGGCGATATTTCGTCTTTGTCGATCATCTTTGATCCGCCTGCCGAATTGAGTGGCAAGATCAATGTGCTTGACAGTCAGGGCGAGGTTTTGGCGCTGGCGTCGATGTATCTGGGCATGCCGCAATGCAACACCGACCGCACCCAGCTTAAGGCCCTGTCCGATATGCTGGTGGCGGCAAAGCCGCATTGGGCCAGCTTTGGGTCGGACACGGCCAAGGATGTGCTTGTTTCGGGCGATGCGGCGGCAGGCATGATCTATAACGGGTTTTCTGCCAAGGCCCGGGCCGAAGGGGCCAATGTCGAATATGCCTATCCCAAGGAAGGCTATGTGGTCTGGATGGATAACGTCGTCTTGCTGAAAGACGCCCCCAACCGTGACAACGCGCTGGCCTTCATGAATTTCCTGCTGCAACCCGAAAACGCCGCAGCCGTCACCAATTACGCGGCCTATACGGCAGGTGTCACCGGGGTAGAGCCGTTCCTGGACGAGGCGATCAGAACCAGCCCCGAAAACAACCCGCCCGCCGATGCCCCCGCCGGCAGCTTTGTCGCGGTCTGTGATGAGGCGACCCAAAAGCTGTATGATGCGATCTGGATCAACCTCAAGAAGTAACCTTGGGGGGCCAGCGTTGCGGCTGGCCCCTTTGCCGTGGCAAAAATTTCAGGGGGGGCGGGGCATCACCATGCGCATCGCCATTTGGCAAGGGCAGTCGCCCGCATCTGATCTGACATCGGCCATCACCCAGGCAGAGGCAGCCCTGCGGGCGGCGGGGGCCTTGGGGGCATCGGCGCTTGTGCTGCCGGAAATCTGGTTGCAGGGCTATAATCAACCCGATCTGCGCGCCCGCGCCTTGGCGCAGGACGATGCGGTGTTCGATCGGCTGGCGGCGGTGGCGCAACAGGCCGGTTGCGGCCTTGTCATCGGCTATGCCGAGACGGCAGGGGGGGCCTTGTTCAATGCGGCGGCCTATCTGGCGGCCGATGGTCAGACGCGGGCGCATTATCGCAAACTGCAGCTTTATGGCCCGCGCGAACATGCCCTGTATCAGCCCGGGGCCCAATATGTGACCTTTGCCCTGGGGCATCTGACGGCGGCCATGTTGATCTGCTATGATGTGGAATTCGCCCCCCATATCGCGCGGCTGGCGGCGATGGGGGTGGATCTGCTTTTGGTGCCAACGGCCAATATGCAGCCCTTTACCCATGTGGCAGACCATACCGTGCCCGCGATGGCCGCAAATCATGGTCTGGCCATCGCCTATGCCAATTATTGCGGGGCCGAGGGTGATCTGACCTATGTCGGCGGCAGTCTGATCGCTGGCCCGCATGGCGAGGTTCTGGCCAAGGCCGGGCACTTTCCGGCGCTTTTGCTGGCCGAAATCCCGTTGCCCGATCCGGCCCGGATCTCAACACAAGCCAAAGATCTGAGGGAAATCTGACCCATGGCGAAAGACAGCCAGACCAGCCGTTACGACATTCTGTTCGAACCCATGCGGATCGGCCCCAAGCTGGCCAAGAACCGCTTTTATCAGGTGCCCCATTGCAACGGGGGCGGCTATCGTGACCCGTCGGCCGTGGCCGAGATGCGGCGCACCAAGGCCGAAGGCGGTTGGGGGGTGATCTTCACGGAACAGACCGAAATCCACCCCAGTTCCGAAATCACACCCTTTATCGAGCAGCATCTGTGGGAAGATAAGGATATCCCGGCCCTTGCCGCCATGACCGAGGCGATGAAATCGCATGGTGCGCTTGCGGGCATTCAACTGGCCTATTCCGGCATCAACGGGCCAAACCTTTACAGCCGCGAGGTGCCGCTGGCGGTGACGGGGGGGCCGATCCTGACCTTTACGTCAGACCCGGTTCAAGCCCGCACGATGGATCGTGAAGACATCCGCGATCTGCGCCGCTGGTTCCGGGCGGCCTTTCGCCGGTCGCAGGCGGCGGGGTTTGATCTGATCTGCCTTTATGGCGCGCATGGCTTTGGCATCTTGCAACATTTTCTGTCACGCGCCACCAATCACCGCACCGACGAATATGGCGGCAGTCTGGAAAACCGCAGCCGGTTCTTGCGCGAAATCATCGAAGATGCGCGCGAAGAAACCAAGGGAGAGTTGGCCATCACGCTGCGGCTGTCGCTGCACGAGGCCGGCAGCTTTGGCTTTTCCAATGCCGAACTGCGCGATTTCATCGAAATGCACGGCGATCTGCCGGATTTGTGGGATCTGGCCCATGGCACATGGGAGGCCTGTTCCGGCACCAGCCGCTTTGCCGCCGAGGGCGCGCAAGAAGACCTGGTGCGCGGCATCAAGGCGCTGACGTCAAAGCCGGTGGTGGGGGTGGGGCGCTTTACCTCGGCGGATGCGATGGTGCGCCAGATCACCTCGGGGGTGCTTGATTTCATCGGGGCGGCGCGGCCCTCGATTGCCGATCCGTTCCTGCCCAAAAAGATCGAGGAAGGCCGGTTTGACGATATCCGTGAATGCATTGGCTGCAACATCTGCGTGTCGGGTGACATGACCGGGGCGATCAGCCGTTGCACCCAGAACACCGCCTTTATGGAGGAATGGCGCAAGGGCTGGCACCCCGAACGCCCGCGCGCCAAGGGGGCGTCCGACACCGTGTTGGTGGTGGGGGCGGGGCCTGCCGGGCTTGAGGCGGCCTTGCAGGCGGCGCGGCGTGGGTATCAGGTGACGCTGGCCGAAGCGGGCACGACCCTGGGCGGGCGGGTGGCGCGCGAGCGGGGCTTGCCCGGCCTGTCGGCCTGGGGGCGGGTGGCGGATTATCGGATCGGCCAGTTGGCCCCGCTGACCAATGTGCAGATCTATCGCGACAGCCCGTTGACGCCCGAGGATGTGCTGGGATTGGGCGCGCAGCATGTGGCGATTGCCACCGGGGCAAGCTGGCGGCGCGATGCGGTGGCGCGGCTGCATCTGCACCCCATCCCCACCGATGCAAGGATGCCAGTCTTTACCCCCGATGATGTGATGGCGGGCCAAGGGCCGACGGGTGGGCGGGTCATGCTTTATGATGACGATCACTTTTACATGGGGTCAGTGATTGCCGAAGCCTTGGTGGCGCAGGGCTGCACGGTTGACTTCGTCACGCCCGCGGCGAAACTGGCCGAATGGTCGGAAAACACATTGGAACAGGCCATCATCATGCGCCGATTGCTGGGCTTGGGCGTGCGGGTGCAGTGCAACACCGCGCCCGAGGCGATTGGTCCGGCAGAGGTGACGCTGGCCTGCACCTGGACGGGGGCCACCCACAGGATTGCCGCGGATGCCGTTGTCATGGTGACGGCGCGCCAGCCGCATGATGCGCTGTTTCAGGCGTTGAAAGCGCGCCAGCCCGACTGGCAGGCCGCCGGGGTGATCAGCGTCAAGCTGATCGGCGATGCCGCTGCGCCGGGGCCGATTGCCTGGGCCACCTATGCCGGACGACGCTTTGCCGAAGAGATCGACACGACCGATGATCGGGGCGACACCCCCGCCTTTCGGCGCGAGATCGCGGGGCTGGAGCCGGGGCCAAGCCGATTGCCATAGGGGGGGTCAGGCCTTGGCCTTCATCTGACCGCGGGCCGGATCATACCCCCAGACCGCACCCGCGGCGAAAATGGCCAAGGCTAGGCCCGTCCACCCCAAGGCGGGCAGGTTTAGCTGGCCATAAAGCGCAAAGCGGATCAGTTCGACCGATTGGGTAAAGGGGTTAAGCGCGCAGGCGCGGGCCAGATGCGGCGAGGCCTCGGCCATTTTCCACAAGGGGTAAAGGGCCGAGGACAGAAAGAACATCGGGAAGATGACGAAGTTCATCACACCGGCAAAATTTTCAAGCTGGCGAACCAGCGACGACAACAGCAACCCCAGCGCGCCCAGCATCAGACCGGTCAGCAGCAGGGCGGGCAGCGCCAGCAAGATGCCGGTGGCGGGCAGGTTCACCCCCCACAGCAGGGCCGTTGCGTAAAAGGCAAGGCATTGCAGCAGCGACACCAGAGTGCCCGCCAACAGCTTGGCAAACAGCAGCCACCAGCGGGGCAACGGCGCAGTCAGCAACAGCCGCATCGACCCCATCTCGCGGTCATAGACCAGGGACAGAGAGGATTGCATGCCATTGAACAGGCAGATCATCCCCAGCAACCCCGGCACGATATAGGTGTCATAGGTGACATAGGTGGCATAGGGCGGGGTGATCGACAGGCCAAGGGCCGCGCGAAACCCGGCGGCAAAGATGAACAGCCACACCAAGGGGCGCACAAGGGCGGCAACCAACCGGCCTTTCTGGCCTATAAACCGCAGCGCCTCGCGGTGCAGGATGGCCCTCAGCGCGGTCAGCCAGATCATGTCGGGGCCTGTGTGGGCTGCGGGGATGCCCGCGGGGATGATGATGCGCCCGGTGCGGCGTGAACAGGCGCAGCGGTCAGCGCAAGAAAAGCCTGTTGCAGGCTGGCCGGGGGGGCGATGCTTTCGGCCCGGGCATCGGCCAAAAGGCGGCCCTGATGCAGGATCAAGAGATGATCGGTGGCGCGCACCTCATCTGTCAGATGGGTGGCCCACAGCACGGTCAGCCCGTCTGCGGCCAGATCATGCACATGGGCGACGATGGATTGGCGGGCGGCCGCGTCAAGGCCCACGGTGGGTTCGTCCAGCAGCAAGACAGCCGGTCGGTGGATCAGGGCGCGGGCGATTTCCATGCGCCGCCGATGCCCCCCGTTCAGGTTGCGCACGGGTTCGGCCGCGCGTTCGGCCATGCCAAGGCGGGCCAGCGCTTCTGCCGTGCGGGTTTCCGCCGTGCGGCCGGAAAGGCCATGCAGCGCTGCAAAATACAGCAGGTTGCGCCGCACCGTCAGATCAAGGTCAAGCGTGGGTTGCTGAAACACCACGCCCATGCTGGCCAGCGCCGCGCGGGGGCTGCGCGCCAGATCATGCCCGGCCACCGTGATCTGCCCCTGCGGCGCCGTGAACAGCCGTGTCAGCAGGCCAAACAGCGTCGATTTCCCTGCGCCATTTGGCCCCAGCAGCGCGGTAAAGCCGGGCGACAGATCAAAGCTGACCTGATCAAGCGCCTGTTTCGCACCATAGCGAAACGACAAGGAATGCACCGAGAGGGTCACTCGATCACGATGTCCAGCCGTTGCAGATCGCCCGTGGTGCCCGGCACTTTCAGTTCATAGCGGCCGGGCTTGATCGCGATAAAGCCGATTTCCATTTCTCCGGCTTCGTCAAATTCGATCGAGTCGAGTCCAAGCGGGCGGATTTCCAGGCCTTCGACCACGATCTCATCAATCCAGATGGCGCGGAAAAACTCGGCCCCCGCCAGACCGAGTTCCTGGCTGCCATCACCTTCGATGGTGAATTCGTAATACCGGCCCGACTTCAGGGCCCATGGTGCCGGGGCCAACGGCTGGCCGGCGGACAGGGTGATGGGGGGCAGGTCGATCTTGTTCTGGGCCGACAAAAGGCCTGCAAGCCCCAGTTCGGGCGCCGCTGTCTGGGCGGTTGCGGCCAGGGGCAGGGCGGCCAGCAGGGCGGCAGTGAAAAGGTGCTTCATGATTATTCCTTTGGGCTGGGGCGCAGGGCCGCGCCCCAGGGGAAGCGGCCGACCTTGATGGATTTGATTGCCTGACGGGCGGCGACATCGATCACCGTTACGTCGCCGGAAACGCCGTTGGTGGTGAACAGTTTGGAATGATCTTTCGAAAAGGCCATGTGCCAGACGCGGCGGCCGACCAGAATGTAATCCTCGACCTCATAGGTTTCGGCATTGATCACCGCCACATGGTTTGACGGGCCAAGGGCCACGAAGACGGTCTTTTCATCAGGGGTGAATTCAAACCCCACGGGTTGCACCAGATCAGAGTTCACGCCCTGAATGGCAAAGCGGATCTTGGCCTTTTCGGTCTGGGTTGCGGCGTCAAAGACCGACACCGTGCCGCCGATTTCGGCACTGACCCACAATTCATTGGTGGCCTTGGTGAATTCGGCATGCCGGGGGCGGGCATCCACCAGGGTATTGGCGAAGATCTGGTTCGTTTCGGTGTCGATCCAATGCGCCATATTGGTTGTTTCAGAGGTGGTCACCACGATGCGCCCATCCGGCGATACGCCCATGCCCTCTGGCTCGATCCCCACGTTGATCTGGCTGACGACCCTGCGGGTTTCGGTATCAACCACCGTCGTCACCGCATCATCTTCGTTGGCGATATAAAGATGGCGGTTGTCAGGGTGCAGAACGAATTGTTCCGGATCTTCGCCCGAGGGCAGATCATGCAGGATTTCGCCGGTATCGGGGTTCATCACCTGCACGGCATCGCTGTCGGAGGCGCAGATATAGACCACCGAGTGATCCTTGGAAAAGGTGATGCCGCGCGGGCGTTCGCCGGTGGGGATGGTGCGCGTCACTTCCAGCGTGGCGACGTCGATCACGCTGATCGTGTCATCCTTTTCGTTGGTCACCCAGATTTCTTCGCCCAAGGCGGGCAGGGCAGTTGCGCACAGCAACAGGGCAAGGGGCAGGCGCATCATTCGGTAAACTCCGTGCAGGCGCTTTCGGGCTGGTCAAGGCCAAGGCTGTCCATCTCGTTGCGTTGGTGCAAAAAGGCGGGCAGCGGCGCGAGGGTGACAAGGGCGCGGTCATTGACTACGGCGATCGGCTGGCGCAACTGGCCGTTCCAGTGCCGAAAGCTAAGGGCACGGCCCTTGAACCCATCAAGGGTGAAGTCCGGGCCCAGCATATAGCTGCGCAGGCTGGCCGGATCGGCGCTGTTGGTGCGGGTGACGGCCTCGCCAATGGCCCGGATGGCGGCCCAAGCGGCATAATCCTGGCCTCGCATCGCGCGGCGGGCATGATCTTCGAACCGGTTTTGCAATTGCACCGCCCCCCAGGCCTCGATCACCGGGGCCCAAGCCTCGGGATGCAGGCCTTCGGTTCCGGCGACAGGGCGGGGCAGCCAGGTGTTGTGTTCGACATAGCGGCCGAAATCATCGGTCGGGTCGGCCACCAGCATCACATCGTGGTCGGGGAAGTCTTGGGTAAAGCGCGGGATCTCTTGCATGGTCGAGTCGCGCAGATCGGTGTCAAAGGTCCAGGCCTTTTCGGCGTCAATCGACAGGCCGAATTTGGTGGCCGACCGGCGCAGATGATCGGCAAAGGCCTGATCATCGGCAGTTGCCCCCACGATCATCACCAGACGCTGCCACTGTTTTTCGGCCAGCACCTGCATCAGCGCATCGGTGCGGGCGCTGTCTTCGGGCAGGGTGTGCAGCAGGTTGGCGCGGCAATCGGCGCTGCGCAACGCTGCGGCCCCCGAAGCGACATTGAACAAAAGCGCGCCCTGTGCCTCGGGCAGATCGGCCACGGCAAGGATCTGGGGCGCGGGCGCATCAATCAGGATCAGCCGCGATTGCGCCAGCGCACTGCGGGCAGCGGCCAGCAGATCACCGCCGGGTTCGACAGAGTGCACCGCCATTTGATAGTCATGGCCCAGAAACTGCCCCGTGGTCTGATTGTCTTTCAGCGCCACCTCGGCCCCGGCAAGGCCAAGGTCTTCGGGAATGGGGTCAAGGTTTGACAGAACCGGGGGCCGGTCCACCTCGGCCCGCAGATAGGTTATGGCCACAGGTGCTTCGGCCAAGGCAATCTGTGGGGCAAGGGCCAGCACGGTTGCGGCCATCAACGTCAGCCAATGTGTCATTGTCATCCTCTCGCTGGCCGACAGCTTTTCTGTTCCGCCGCCCGGGCGAAATACGACCATGGTCTGACACCCCGGGCGCATGGACCTGCACCATGGTCGAATGGCCCCGATCTGTGGCGGCGGCTATCCCTGACGTCGAACAGGATGGAGGAGAGCCCTGATGACCCGTTTCCGCAAGATTGAGCTGATCCGCTCCAGCCTTGGCCTTGGTCTTGTGGCCGCGTTGGCCTGGGGCGGGCTTGCCAATGCCCATGGCGATGTCGCCCCACAGCCGGTGAACACCGATGCCCTGCCCGAAGTGGGCGAAGAGTGGTTGACCGAGAACCCATACCGCGCCGAAGCGGTTGGCGAGGAAATCTGGTGGCAGGCGGTGCTGATTGGCGATTCCGGCTATAACCAGAACTGCGCGCGCTGCCATGGCCTTGGCGTGGTGTCGGGCGGGCTGGCCCCAGACCTGCGGTTCCTTGAGGCCGAAGAATACGGCGATGAATGGTATGTCGAGCGGTTCCAGCACGGCTACACGCAGGATGGCACCACCAAGATGCCGGCCTTTGGCGAAATCCTAGGCCAAAAGGCGGGCTGGGCGATCCGCACCTATATCGAGACGCGGCCCGAAGACGGGGCGCTGGACAGCCATGCCGCGCGCCTTGGGGCCATCCGCGACGAGTTGGCGGCAGGCGGGGGCGATGATGCCGTGCTGAAAGCCGAGTTGATGGAGATTGCCACCCAAGTCGCCACGGCATCGGGGGCGCCAAAGGCCGATTCAGCGGCGCTGCGGGCGGCTTTGGCGCTGGATGGCAGCGATATGGCGAAAAAGCACGCGTCGGAAATGCTGACCATCGGCTTGTCAGCGGCGCATTGATCCGATGCGGCGCGGTCTTGCCCTGACCCTGTGCCTGTCGCTGGTGGCTGCTTTGGCCCCGGGCGTGGCACAGGCGCGCTGCGAAGGCTTTGTGCCCGGCCAGCGCCCGCAAAACACCACGACGCAGGATATGGGAACAACGCTGGATGATATCATCGACCGGGGCTGGATCGAATTCGCCGTCTACGAGGATTTCCCCCCCTACAGCTGGAGCGAAGGCAGTCAGCCGCGCGGCATTGATATCGGCATCGGCAAGATCATTGCCGAAAGTCTGGGCGTCAATCCGCGCTTTCGCTTTGTGCAGGCAGGAGAGACGCTGGACGCGGATCTGATGAACTATGTCTGGAAGGGTGCGGTGATTGGCGGGCATGTGTCGAATGTGATGCTGCGCGTGCCCTATAACAGCGACTTCACCTGCCGGGTCGAACAGGTGGTCTTCACCGGGCAATATGCCGACGAGCGGGTCGCCATCGCCTGGGCGCGGGGGGCCTATCCAGATGCGGATGGGGTGGCCCCCGACAGTGACGGCCGGGTAGATGGCGCGCCGGTGCCGGCCTTTTTCCGCTTTGATACCGTGGCGGTCGAGAATGACTCGATTGCCGATTTTTACCTGACCAGCCTGCCGGGCGGTGGTCTGGCGGACAAGATCAGGCGCTATCCGACGATGGCGGCGGCGATGGCGGCCCTGCGGGCGGGTGAGGTGATGGCCGCGATGGGCCCGCTGACCCAGTTGCAGGCGGGGGCCGATGCAGGCATCGGGGTGCATACCCCGCCGATGCCGGGCTTTGCCGCCGGGCGCTGGACGCTGGGGCTGGCCGTCCATACCCAGCACCGCGATCTGGGCTATGCGGTGGATGATGCTGTGGCCGCGGCGCTTGCCGATGGCCGCATCAAGGCGCTTTATGATGAATTCGGCGCAAGCTTCCTGCCGCCCCAGCGCTGACCTACGACTTTTGTTCCATAGCGGGGCCGCAAGACGCGCCCTAAGCTGCCACCTTAAGGGAGACCCCATCATGCAGATGTCCGATAGCCGCGAGATCAAGGCCAGCCCAGAAACCGTCTGGGCCGCGATCCTGAACCCCGAAGTGCTGAAGGAATGCATTCCCGGCTGCACCGAAGTAACGGGCAGCGCGACGGATGGCTATGAAGCCTCGGTCACGCAAAAGATCGGGCCGGTCAAGGCCACGTTCAAAGGCGCGGTCACGCTGTCGGATATTGACGAGGGCCGCAAGGTTACGCTGTCGGGCGAAGGCAAGGGCGGGCCTGCGGGCTTTGCCAAGGGCGGGGCGACCGTCACGTTGGAGCCGGTGCCCGCGGGCACGTTGCTGACCTATGATGTCGATGCCTCGGTCGGTGGCAAGCTGGCGCAGTTGGGCAGCCGGATCATTGATGGGGTGGCCAAGAAAATGGCCGATGAATTTTTTGGGCGGTTTCAGCAGGTGGTCGAAGGCCCTGCCGAGCCTGCCGAGGAAGAGGCCGCCGACGCCGTCGCCCAGACCGGGGATGGCGCGGAAGGAGAAAAGAAAAAGGGCTGGCTGAAGCGGATGCTGAGCTAAGCCTTGTGACAAAAGACCTAGGGAATTTCCAAGGGAGGAAACCATGACGAAAGTCACGATGACCGTGAACGGCAAATCCGTTTCGGCCGAAACGGAAGGCCGCACCTTGCTGGTGCAATACCTGCGTGAGGGGTTGGGCCTGACCGGCACCCATGTCGGCTGCGACACCTCGCAATGCGGGGCCTGCGTTGTGCATGTCGATGGCAAGGCCGTGAAGTCGTGCACGGTTTTTGCCGCCGATCTGCAAGGGGCCGATGTGCGCACCATCGAGGGCATGGCGAATGCCGATGGCAGCCTCGGCGTGGTGCAGCAGGCGTTTCAAGACCATCACGGCCTGCAATGCGGGTTCTGCACGCCCGGCATGGTGATGGCCTCGGCCGCGTTGCTGGCCGAAAACCCCAAGCCGACCGAAGCCGAAGTGCGCCATTATCTTGAGGGCAATATCTGCCGGTGCACGGGTTATCATAACATCGTCAAGGCGGTTCTGGCCGCCAGCGGGCAAGACATGCCTGCCGTTGCAGCCGAATAAGGGGGGTTGAAATGCCGAAAGATACCGGAATTGGCGCCTCGTCAAAGCGCCGCGAAGACATCCGCTTTCTGACTGGAAAGGGGCTTTATACCGACGATCTTAGCCTGCACGCCCAGGCCCATGCGGTGATGGTGCGTTCCAATGTGGCCCATGGCCGGATCGTGTCGATCGACACGGCCACCGCTGCAGGGATGCCTGGCGTTCTGGCCGTGTTCACGGGCGAGGATTTTGCAGCCGTTGGTGGCAACCCGGCGGGCTGGCTGATCAACAGCCGTGATGGCACCCCGATGCGCGAGCCAAAGCGCCCGGTGCTGGCGCATGGCAAGGTGCGCCATGTGGGTGATGCCTATGCGGCGGTGATTGCCGAAACCTATCAGCAGGCCAAGGACGCAGCCGAGCAACTGGCCGCCGATACCGAGATCGAGGAACTGCCCGCGATTGTCGATATGAAGGCCGCTCTTGCCGATGCAGGCAACCGCGTTCATGACGAAATCCCCGACAACCTGTGCTTTGACTGGGGCTGGATCGAGGACAACCGCGCGGCTGTGGATGCCGCGATGAAGGCCGCACCGCATGTTGTCACGCTGGAGTTGACCAACAACCGCCTTGTGCCGAACGCGATGGAGCCGCGTGCCAGCATCGGCGAATACAACACCGGCACGGGTGACTACAAGCTGACCACCACCAGCCAGAACCCGCACCTGACGCGCCTGCTGATCGCGGCCTTTGTCATGGGGATTCCGGAAAACAAGCTGACGGTGGTTGCCCCCGATGTGGGCGGCGGGTTCGGATCGAAGATCTATCACTATGGCGAAGAAGCGCTGGTTCTGGCCGCGGCCAAGAAACTGGGCCGCCCGGTGCGCTGGACGGCGGAACGGACCGAAAGCTTTTTGTCGGATGCCCATGGGCGTGACCATGTGACCAGGATCGAACTTGGCTGCACCAAAGATGGCGAGATTCTTGCCATCCGCACCGAAACCCATGCCAATGTCGGCGCCTATCTGTCGAACTTCTCGACCGCGACGCCCACCTTCCTGCATGGCACGCTGATGGCTGGCCCCTATAAGGTGCCGCATGTCTATGTGAACGTGAAGGCGGTCTTTACCAACACCGCCCCGGTTGACGCCTATCGCGGGGCGGGCCGGCCCGAAGCGACCTACAGCCTTGAGCGGGTGATTGACAAGATGTGCCGCGAGCTGGGCCTTGACCCGTTCGAGGTGCGCCGCAAGAACCTGCTGACGCCCGACCAGTTCCCCTATACCACGCCGGTGGGTCTGGTGTATGACACCGGCAATTATCAGGCCACGCTGGACAAGGCGGTGGATCTGGGCGACGTGGCCGGGTTTGACGCCCGCGTGGTCGAGTCAAAGGCGCGGGGCAAGCTGCGCGGCATGGGCCTTTCCACCTGGATCGAGGCTTGTGGCATTGCGCCGTCAAACCTTGTCGGCATTCTGGGCAGCCGGGTTGGTCTTTACGATGCCGCAACCGTGCGGGTGAATGCCACCGGCAATATCAGCGTGATGGTCGGGGCACATAGCCACGGGCAGGGCCATGAAACGGTCTTTGCCCAGATCGTGGCCGACCGTCTGGGCATCCCGGAATCCTCGGTTGAGATTGTGCATGGCGATACGTCGAAAATCCCCTTTGGCATGGGCTCTTATGGCTCACGCTCGCTGGCGGTGTGCGGCAGTGCGATGAACAAGGCCGTCGACAAGATCGTGGCCAAGGGCAAGAAGATCGCCGCCCATATGCTGGAGGCGTCAGAAGACGACATCACCTTTGACGATGGCAAGTTCAGCGTGGCAGGGACCGACAAGGCCAAGACCTTTGGCGAGATCGCGTTTTCTGCCTATGTGCCGCATAATTACCCGCTGGAAACGCTGGAACCGGGGCTGGAAGAAACCGCCTTTTATGATCCGGGCAACTTCACCTATCCGGCTGGCGCCTATATCTGCGAGGTAGAGGTGGATCCTGACACCGGCAAGGTGGATGTGGTGCGGTTCACCGCTGCAGATGATTTCGGGAATGTGATGAACCCGATGATCGTCGAAGGCCAAGTGCATGGCGGTGTGGGCCAGGGTATCGGGCAGGCTTTGTGTGAAAACACCAGCTATGATGAAAACGGCCAGCTTTTGACCGGATCGTTCATGGATTATGCGATGCCACGCGCCGATGATGTGCCGTTCTACACGGTCGATCATTCGTGCAGCACGCCCTGCACGCACAACCCCTTGGGGGTCAAGGGCTGCGGCGAGGCCGGGGCCATCGGCACCCCGCCTGCGGTGGTGAATGCGGTGCTCGATGCCCTGCATCGCGGAGGCATCAGCCATGTCAGCCATATCGACATGCCGGTTTCGCCGGGCCGTGTCTGGCAGGCGATCAACGGTTAATCAGGGGGAAAGACCATGCATAATTTCGAATTTGTCAAACCCTCGTCGATTGCCGAGGCGGCCAAGGCCCTGTCATCGGATGGCGCGCAAGCGCTGTCGGGTGGGCAGACGCTGTTGCCGACCATGAAGCAGCGGCTTGCAGCCCCCGAAGTTCTGGTCAGCCTGACCGGGATTTCCGAGATGCAAGGCGTGTGCATGGGTGATGGTGGCCTGCATGTCGGCGCCGCGACCCCCCATGCCGTGGTGGCGCGTGACGCTGCGGCCCATTACCCGGCGCTGGCCAGCCTTGCGGGTGGCATCGGTGATCCTGCTGTGCGCAATCGGGGAACGATTGGCGGATCGGTCGCCAACAACGACCCGGCCGCCTGCTATCCGTCGGCGGTTCTGGCCTCGGGGGCGACGGTGGTGACCAACACCCGCAAGATCGCTGCGGATGACTACTTTCAGGGTCTGTTCACCACGGCGCTGGAGGAAGGGGAGTTCATCACCAGCGTGATCTTCCCGGTGCCGCAAAAGGCCGCTTATGTAAAGTTCAACCAGCCTGCCAGCCGCTTTGCGCTGACGGGGGTGTTCGTGGCCAAATATGCAGATGGCGTGCGCGTGGCCGTTACGGGTGCGTCAAATGAGGGCGTGTTCCGCTGGACCGAAGCGGAAACGGCCTTGGCTGCGGATTTCTCGCCTTCGGTTCTGTCGGGGTTGACGGTGGATGCGGGCAATCTGATCAGCGATCTGCACGGAACGGCCGCCTATCGCGCCAATCTGGTCAAGGTGCTGACAGGCCGCGCTGTGACCAGCGCGCGCTAAGCCCGCACCCCACGGTCTTGAACCACGCCCGGCCCCTGAGGGGGGCCGGGCTTTTTCATTTGCAAGACAAAGGGGCGCGGCCCTTAGCCCAGAGTGACCAGCGCGTGGCGCTTTTTGCCGGCCGTCAGCTTCAGCGGTTCGGCCAGATCGCCCGCGCCAAGGCGCAAGCCGGCATCGGTGATGATCTCATCATTGATCCGCGCCCCGCCTTCGGAAATCAGGCGCTTGGCATCCTTGCCACTGGCCGCAAGCCCCGCCCGCACGAACAGTTGCACGATGCCAAGGCCCTCGGCCATTTCGTCTGCCGCGATGGTGACGGTGGGCAGATCGTCGCCGATGCCGCCCTTTTCAAACACTTCGCGCGCAGTGGCTTCGGCGGCCTGTGCCGCCTCGGGCCCATGCAAAAGGGTGGTCACGGCATTGGCAAGAATGATCTTCGCAGCGTTGATCTCAGACCCCTGCAGCGCGCGCAGACGGTCGCAATCTTCAAGCGGCAGTTCGGTGTAGAGTTTGAGAAAACGCCCCACATCGGCATCGGTGGTGTTGCGCCAGAACTGCCAGAATTCATAGGGCGAATACATGTCGGCATTCAGCCAGACAGCCCCGTTCTGCGACTTGCCCATCTTCTTGCCATCAGATGTGGTCAAAAGCGGCGAGGTCAGGCCAAAGACCTGATGGTCGATCACGCGGCGGGTCAGATCGACGCCGTTGACGATATTGCCCCACTGATCCGATCCGCCCATCTGCACAAGACAGCCATAGCGGCGGTTCAGTTCCAGAAAATCATAGGCTTGCAGGATCATGTAGTTGAATTCGAGGAAGGACAGCGATTGTTCGCGGTCAAGCCGTGACTTCACCGATTCAAACGACAGCATCCGGTTGACGCTGAAGTGCCGGCCAATATCGCGCAGGAAACCGATGTAATTCAGGCTGTCCAGCCATTCGGCATTGTTGACCATGATGGCATCGGTCGGCCCGTCGCCAAAGCTGACATAGGGCGCGAAGGCGCGTTTGATGCCGGCGATGTTGTCGTCGATCTGGGCATCGGTCAGCAGCGGGCGTTCATCGGCACGAAAGCTGGGATCGCCGATCTTGGTGGTGCCGCCGCCCATCAGCACAATCGGCTTGCCGCCGCATTTTTGCAGCCAGCGCAGCATCATGATCTGGATCAGCGATCCGACATGCAGCGACTTGGCCGTGGCGTCAAAGCCGATATAGCCCGGAACCACACCGTTCAGACAGGCCTCGTCCAGCGCCTGATAATCCGTGCAATCGGCCAGAAAGCCACGGGTCATCATCACGCGCATGAAATCTGATTTCGGGTGGTAGGTCATTGCGGCCTCATGTCATAGAATGGGGCGGGTATAGCGCCACGGCGGGGTCTTGGAAAGATGTTGAAGGGTGGGCCGGTTTGGGCTTTGGGGGCGATGTCGGGCACATCGCTGGATGGGGTGGATGCGGCCATGGTGCTGACCGATGGCATCAGCATTCTGGAATTTGGCCCCCATGCCTATCGCCCCTATTCCGCACCCGAGCAAGAGGTGATCCGGGCGGCCTTTGGGGCCTGGCCGGGGGATGCGGCCGTGGCGGCGGCGGCGGATGTGGTAGAGACGGCGCATGCCGAGTTGTTGTCGCGGTTTTCCGGGGCAGAGGTCGTGGGATTTCACGGCCAGACCTTGGCGCATGATCCGCGCGGTCGCGGCACGCATCAGGCCGGAAACGGGGCGCTGCTGGCCGAGGTGCTGGGGCTGCCTGTGGTCTGGGATTTTCGCAGCAATGACATCACCATGGGTGGGCAGGGGGCGCCGCTTGCGCCGTTTTTCCATTTTGCCTGCGCCAGATGGGCGGCACTTGATCAGCCCGTCGCCTTTTTGAATCTGGGCGGCGTGGGCAATGTCACTTGGGTTGATCCGCGTCAGTCAGGCCCCGAGGCACATGGGGCGCTGATGGCCTTTGACACAGGGCCTGCCAATGCCCCGGTCAATGATCTGATGCTGGCGCGGCGCGGGCTGGCGCTGGATGAAGGCGGGGCCTTGGCGTCCGTCGGCCGAGTGGATGAGGACGTGGTCGCGCAGTTTCTGCGCCAGGCCTATTTTTACAAGATGCCGCCAAAATCCCTGGACCGGAATGATTTTCCGGCGCTGTCTGGTTTGGTGGCTGGCCTGTCTGATGCCGATGCTGCGGCCACTTTGCTGGCCTGCGCTGCCGCCGCCGTTGCCAAAGGGGCCGAGCATTTCCCGACCCCGGTCTCGCGGGTTCTGGTCTGTGGCGGGGGCCGGCACAATGGTGCGATGATGCAGGCCCTGTCGCAGCGCCTGCCAGCCGATGTGCAGCCGGTTGAGATGATTGGCCTGAATGGCGATATGCTGGAGGCGCAGGCCTTTGCCTATCTGGCGGTGCGGGTGATGCGGGGCCTGCCCACCAGCGCGCCGCTGACCACTGGGGTGCCCGCGGCGGTGGGGGGCGGGCAGATCAGTCGTCCGTAAGATATTGCGCAGCTTCCTTGCGGGCAAAGGTCTTAAGGTTCTGGCCGGGGCCATACAGAAAATCCCGCACCCGGCCCGCATCGTGTTTTGACAGGTCACGCAGCCACCAGGCCACGACTTTCTGGATGAACCAGTCACGGTCGGGCACATAGGCCTCGGCCCAGGCCAGCACCCTTTCACGGATCTCAAGATCTTGTGGTTTGGGGTTGTTCATCTTGGCCCATGGCAGGGTGATGACCAACGCTGCGCGGCGGGTCCACAGGTTTTCGCTGGTGGTCCACCCTTCAACCTGATCCAGTCGTGACGGATCGGCCACCACCCGTTTTTGCCCCGCGATCGTCGCATGATCGGCCAGGGCCCAGGCGTCAAAGCCCTGCGCCCAGGCGGCGATCAGATCCCACGCACCTTGGTCGGGGCGCATACGCGCCTGCGTCAGCAGTTTGGCCGCCGCAACGCGGGCCTCGTGCACGTCACTGTCCCACAGACCGCCCGCCAACGCGACGCGGTCTTCAACCGACAATTCGGCCCGCCAGGCGGCAACATGCAGCTCGATCTGCGGCACGGAAAGGCCCAGATAGGGGCGCGGTGCCTTGTGATAGGCCGCCATTTCGGCGGCCTTTTCGGCATTGGCTTCTGCTTGCAGGGCCAAAAGGGCGTCTTGGGCCGTGATCATCGCTATCCTCGGATTTCGAACCTGACCGCAGCTACAGGGATTCCGGCCCGCGATACAATGGCATCATTGACGATCACCCCATCGTCGCGCAGGTAAATCACATCTTCAAAGCCCAATCGGTTGACACCCGAGGGTGATTTGAAATCAGCCGTATAGCGCAAACGGATTTCGCCGTTGGCCTCGATCACCTCGGCCTGTCCGACCGTGTCTTCGCGCCGCCCGGTCCAGCGGCCGGGGCCGGTGCGATCGAACACCCAGGTCAGGCGGTCTTGCTGACCATCGTCGTATAGAAAATCCTCGACCACCGTCAGGCGGTTGCCGCCCTGCGACAGGGTGCCATTCAGCCGGGCGCTGAAGCGGCGTTCATCGCCGGTCAGCCAGACCCTGAAATGGCCCCTGCCGGTCTTACGGCCCAGAAACGCCTGGTTCAGCGTGACGGGCCGCGTGGCAATGCGCGGGGAAGGTGGGGCGCTGGCGCAACCTGCCAGGGCAAAGGCACCAAGAAGAAAGAACCGTCTGTGCATGTCAGCCTCCGAGACCATGATCCCGAAAGCTAGGGCGGATCATTCCACCGTCACGGATTTTGCCAGATTGCGCGGCTGATCGACATCGGTGCCTTTGGCGATGGCGGTGTGATAGGCCAAAAGCTGCGCAGGCACCGAATACAGGATCGGCGCAAAGGCGGCGGGCACCGGGGGCATCGCAATGGTTTTCCAACAGTCCTGCCCGGCCTCGGCAATGCCGGTGGCATCAGACAGCAGCAGCACCTTGCCATTGCGCGCCATCACCTCTTGCATGTTCGACACGGTCTTGTCGAACAGGCCATCACGCGGCGCCAGCACAATCACCGGCACGCGGTTGTCGATCAGGGCGATGGGGCCGTGCTTTAGTTCGCCCGATGCATAACCTTCGGCGTGGATGTAGCTGATTTCCTTCAGTTTCAGCGCGCCCTCAAGGGCAAGGGGGAACATCGGCCCGCGCCCCAGAAACAGCACATCCTGCGCCTCGGCCAAATCTTCGGCGATGTCCTTGATCTTGTCTGACAATTGCAACGCAACATTCATTAGGCCGGGCAAGGCGCCCAGTGCCTCGATATGCTCGGCCACTTGTGCGGGCGTCAGGCGGCCACGATCAAGGCCCGCTTTCAGCGCCATCAGTGCCAGCACCGTCAGTTGGCAGGTAAAGGCCTTGGTCGAGGCAACGCCCACCTCGACCCCGGCGTGAATGGGCAGGCTCAGATCAGATTCCCGCGCGATGGACGAGGTCGGCACATTGACCACCGATACGACCTTGGCCACCTTTTCGACCACATGGCGCAGGGCGGCCAATGTGTCGGCAGTTTCGCCGGATTGGCTGACAAACACGGCCATGGCTTTGGGTGACAAGACGGGGTCGCGATAGCGGAACTCGCTGGCGATGTCGATCTCGGCGGGCAGGCCTGCGATTTGTTCAAACCAGTATTTTGCCACATGGCACGCATAACTGGCCGTTCCGCAGGCCACCAGAACCACGCGATCAATATCCGTGAAGTTCAGCGTGTCGGGCAGGTTCAACTGGCCGTTCTGGGTATAGCCTTTCAAGGCATCGGCGATCACGGCCGGCTGCTCGGCGATTTCCTTGGCCATGAAATGCTTGTAGCCCGCCTTTTCCACGCGCGTGGCATCAATCTGGATGCGTGTCTCGGCCCGGTTGGCGCGACGGTCGGCCGCGTCATAGATTTCGGCACCCTTGCGGGTGATCACGGCCCAGTCGCCTTCCTCCAGATAGGTGATGCGGTCGGTCATGGGGGCCAGGGCAATGGCATCAGACCCTACAAACATCTCGCCATCGCCATGGCCGATGGCCAAGGGGCTGCCTTTGCGGGCGCAAATCAGCAGATCTTCTTCGCCGTCGAACAAAAAGCACAGCGCAAAGGCCCCATGCAGACGCTTGAGTGTCTGGCGGGCCGCCTCGGTTGCGCTGGCACCTGTGGCCATCGCCTGCTGCATCAACAGGGCAATGGTTTCTGTGTCGGTCTGGCTTTCCTGCACAAAGCCCGCATCGGCAAGCTCTTGCCGCAGATCGCGAAAATTCTCGATGATGCCGTTATGCACCACGGCCACGGGCCCGGCCTTGTGCGGGTGGGCATTCACCACCGAAGGGCCGCCATGGGTGGCCCAGCGGGTATGGCCGATGCCAGCCTTGCCCGGCAGCGGATCATGCACCAACAGATCAGACAGGTTGACCAGTTTGCCCACGGCCCGGCGCCGATCCAGTTTGCCGTTGTGCACCGTGGCGATGCCGGCGCTGTCATAGCCGCGATATTCCAGCCGCTTCAGCGCCTCGACCAGCAGGGGGGCAACTTCATGGTTGCCCAGAACGCCAACGATTCCACACATTTACTTACCCTTTTTCGCTTTGATCGCGCGCAGACGATCAAACAACTTGGTGGCCAGACCGGCCTTGTTCACCTGCGGCGCGCGCGCAATGGCCAGATCTTCGGCAGGAACGTCATTGGTGATGACCGACCCGCTGGCGGTCAGCGCGCCGTCGCCCACCCTGACCGGGGCCACCAGCATCGTGTCCGAGCCGATGAAAACCCGTTTCCCGATGGTGGTGCGGTGCTTCATCACGCCATCATAATTGCAGGTGATGGTGCCCGCGCCGATATTCGTATGCTCCCCCACATCGGCATCCCCCAGATAGGTCAGATGGCCGACCTTGACGCCCTCATCAAGGATCGCATTCTTGATCTCGACAAAATTTCCGACATGCACATCCTCGGCCAGTTCGGCACCGGGCCGCAGGCGGGCAAAGGGGCCGACAGTTGCACCACGGCTGATGTGACAGCCCTCAAGGTGGCAAAAGGCGCGGATCTCGGCCCCTGACTCGACCGTGACACCGGGGCCAAAGATGACATTCGGCCCCACGATGGCGTCGCGGCCAATCACGGTGTCGAACCCAAAGAACACCGTTTCGGGCGCGGTCAGGGTGATGCCGTTCTCCAGCGCCTCTGCCCTTGCGCGGATCTGAAATTGCCGTTCCGCATCAGCCAGTTGCGCGCGGGTGTTCACGCCCAGTGTCTCGGCCTCGTCGCAGATCACAACCCCGGCGGTATGGCCACGGCCGCGCGCGATTTCAATGATATCGGTCAGGTAATATTCACCAGCCGCGTTGTTGGGTTGAACAGCGGCCACCAGATCAAACATCAGCTTGGCATTGGCGCAGATAACCCCCGAGTTGCAGAGGGTTATGCCACGTTCCTGATCCGTTGCATCCTTGAACTCGACGATTCGGTGCAACGCGTCACCTTGGGTGATCAAGCGGCCATAGCGCCCCGGATCAGCGGCATGAAATCCCAGCACCACGATGTCATGGCGCTGGCGGGCATCCTGCATCGCTTGCAGGGTTTCGGGGCGCACAAAGGGCGTGTCGCCATACAAGACGATGACATCGCCCGCCGCATCGGCCAGAAGGGGGGCGGCCTGTGCAACGGCATGGGCGGTGCCCTTTTGCTCGGTTTGTTCGACGATCAGGGCGGTGTCGTCAAAGGCAAGCGCGGCCTTGCCCACCAGATCAGCCCCGTGGCCCACGACGACCACGGTCTGATCGGGGTCAAGGCTGCGACCGGCCTGCATGGCATGGTGCAGCAGCGGGCTGCCCGCGACGTGATGCAAGACCTTGGGCAGATCAGAATTCATCCGCGTGCCCATGCCTGCGGCCAGAAGTACCAAAGAAACCGCCATACTGCCTCTTTCCTTATGCTTGCGCCCGTTTTACCCCGTGGGGGCGGGGCCGCAAGGGGTGGCCGCCTCACACAAGGTGACAGAAATGAAAACAGTGGTCTTTGACCTTGATGGAACCTTGGCAGATACCAGTGGCGATCTGCTGGCCGCCGCCAATGCCTGTTTCCGCGATCTTGGGCATGGCGACATGCTGGGCCCCGACGATACGCTGACGGCCTTTCATGGCGGGCGGGCCATGCTGCGGCTGGGGTTTTCGCGGTTGGGCGGCTGCACCGAGGCGCAGATTGACGCCTATTACCCCAAACTTCTGGCCGCCTATGCCGATGCGATTGACACACATACCCGCCTGTATCCGGGGGCGGTCGAGGCGGTTCAGGCGCTGCGCCGCGATGGGTTCAAGGTGTCGATCTGCACCAACAAGCCCGAGGGGCTGGCCCAGACGCTGACGCAGCGGCTGGGGATCCGTGATCTGTTCGGCGCGCTGATCGGGGCCGATACCCTGCCCACCCGCAAGCCCGATGCCGCACCCTATGTCGCGGCGGTTGAGCGCTGTGGCGGGGCAGTGACGCAATCCATGCTGATCGGTGACACCGAGACAGACCGTAAGACGGGCCTTGCGGTCGGCGTTCCGGTGGCTTTGGTGACCTTTGGACCCGAGGGGCGGGGGGTGCAGCGGTTGGACCCCGAGGCGCTGCTGGACCATTATGATGATCTGCCGGAATTGGCGCGGCGTATGCTGGTTCGGTGAATGCGGCTTACCGGTTTTCTAAAGCGTCTCTGGGGCCGTTGACCGGATGTATCAGGCAGTCAAAGGTGTGGGTATGGAACGATTTACTGGCAGCTTTACCCAACAAGAGCCGATCCCCGAGGCGGGGATCGAGGCTGCGATTGCCGTGCTGCGGCACGGGCGGTTGCACCGTTACAACACTGCGCCGGGCGAGATCGCCGAGACCGCCCTGCTGGAAGAAGAATTCGCCGCCTATACAGGGGCGAAATTCTGCCTTGCCGTGGCCTCGGGTGGCTATGCCATGGGATGTGCCTTGCGCGCCTTGGGCGTGGTGGCGGGGCAGCCTGTCTTGACCAATGCCTTTACCCTTGCCCCGGTTCCCGGCGCGATTGCCGCCCTGGGCGCGCGCCCGGTCTTTGTGGAAACCACGGCCAATCTGACGATTGATCTGGATAATTTAGCGGAAATGGCTGCCAAATCCGGTTCAAAAATCCTGATGCTAAGCCATATGCGCGGCCATCTGGCCGATATGCATGCGCTGATGGCGCTGTGCAACCGGCTGGGCATCAAAGTGGTTGAAGATTGCGCCCATACGATGGGGGCGGCGTGGGATGGCATTCCGTCGGGGCGGTTTGGCGTGATGGCCTGCTATTCGACGCAGACCTACAAGCATATGAATTCGGGTGAGGGCGGATTTCTGACAACCGACGATCCCCAACTTGCGGCACGCGCGGTTTTGCTGTCGGGCAGCTATATGCTGTATCCGCGCCACCGCGCTGCGCCGCCGCCCGAGGTGTTTGAGACGATCCGTCTGGATGTGCCCAATGTCTCGGGGCGGATGGATAACTTGCGGGCGGCCATCTTGCGACCGCAGATTGCAATGCTGGATGATCGTCGGGCGCGCTGGAACGCGCTGTATCAGGTGATGGAACAGGGGCTGGCGGGCACCGAAGGGTTGGTGCTGACCAGCCGGCCGGCGGCAGAAACCTATGTGGCCAGCAGCTTTCAATTCCTGTTGCCTGACTGGTCGGCAGATCGGGTGCGGGCCTTTGTTGCGCGCTGTGCGGCGCGCGGGGTTGAATTGAAATGGTTTGGTGCGCCGGAACCTGTGGCCTTTACCAGCCGATACGAACATTGGCGCTATGCCGATCCGCAGCCCCTGCCGCAAACCGACCGGGTGCTGGCCGGGCTGATCGACATGCGCCTGCCGCTGACCTTTGGTCTGACCGACGCCGCGCTGATCGCGCGGATCATCCGTGACGAGGTGGGGCAGGTGGCGCAGGCCAATGATCTGACGGTTGAGGCCGTGCCGCTGGCTGACTAGGCGACTCAGCCGCGCCGTGCCTGTCGGGGTGACGCGCTTCCTTGGGGCATGCGGGCTATGGTCGATCATCTGCATTTTCAGTATTCGGCAGCATACAAAGGGTGAAGCCCTTTGCCGCATCTGCACAATTCCCTCCCGGTTTGCGTTGACCCCGACCGGGGGGCAGAGTAAACGGAACGACAAGAGTGCAAGCGGATCGCCAGCATCCGTAGCTCGCCATTTGCCAGCCGAAGGAGCGTCTCGTGGACCCTTTCCTCCGAGAGTATCTTCCCATAGTCATCCTGCTTGCGATTGCGGTGGGTCTTGGGCTTGTCCTGATCCTTGCTGCCGCGGTTCTGGCCGTGCGCAATCCCGACCCTGAAAAGGTGTCGGCCTATGAATGCGGGTTCAACGCTTTTGACGATGCGCGGATGAAATTCGACGTCCGTTTCTATCTGGTGTCGATCCTGTTCATCATCTTCGACCTCGAAGTGGCCTTCCTGTTCCCTTGGGCCGTTGCCTTTGGCGAAATCAGTATGGCGGCCTTTTGGTCGATGATCGTGTTCCTGGGCGTGCTGACCATCGGCTTTGCCTATGAGTGGAAGAAGGGGGCCCTGGAATGGGAGTGATGACAGGTGCCAACACGGCGGGCGGCGACAACGAGGTTGCTGTTCAGTCGCTGAACCGCGAATTGCAGGACAAAGGCTTCTTGCTGACTTCGACCGAGGATATCATCAACTGGGCGCGCACCGGCAGTTTGCACTGGATGACCTTTGGTCTGGCTTGCTGTGCGGTCGAGATGATGCACACCTCGATGCCGCGCTATGATCTGGAGCGTTATGGCACCGCCCCGCGCGCGTCGCCGCGGCAGTCGGATCTGATGATCGTGGCCGGAACGCTGACCAACAAGATGGCCCCGGCGCTGCGCAAGGTCTATGACCAGATGCCAGAGCCGCGCTATGTGATCAGCATGGGCAGTTGCGCCAATGGGGGTGGCTATTACCACTACAGCTATTCGGTGGTGCGGGGCTGCGATCGCGTGGTGCCGGTTGATATCTATGTGCCCGGGTGCCCGCCCACGGCCGAGGCCCTGCTGTATGGAATTTTGCAGTTGCAGCGCAAGATCCGCCGCACCGGCACAATGACTCGCTGAGGAATGACCATGTCTGACGCCCTGAACGAACTGGCCGCCCATATTGAATTGAAGCGCCCCAACGACGTGGTTTCAACCAGCGTGGCCTTTGGTGAATTGACGGTTGAGGTTCTGCCCGGCCGGATCGCGGATTTCGCCGAATTTCTGCGGGTTGACGGGGCGTGCCGGTTTTCCTCGCTGGTCGATATCACGGCCGTCGATCACCCGACGCGCGAAAAGCGCTTTGACGTGGTGTATCACTTTCTGTCGATGTATCAGAACCACCGCATTCGGGTTAAGATGGCGATCGGCGAAGAGGATATGGTGCCCTCGATCATCGAGGTTCATCCCTCGGCCAACTGGTTTGAGCGTGAGATTTTCGACATGTTCGGGATCATCTTTGCCAACCACCCCGACCTGCGCCGCATTCTGACCGACTACGGCTTTCGTGGGCATCCGTTGCGCAAGGACTTTCCGACAACTGGCTATACCGAGGTGCGCTATGACGAGGCGCAAAAGCGCGTGGTCTATGAGCCTGTAAAGCTGGTGCAGGAATATCGGCAGTTCGATTTCATGTCGCCCTGGGAAGGTGCGCAATATGTGCTGCCCGGCGACGACAAGGCGGGGGCAAAGTGATGGCCTGCGACCCTAAGGGAGCTTTCTGATGGACGGCGATATCCGCAAGAACACCTATGATGACGGCTCGAAAGATTTCGAGACCGGCGAGCAGAAGATCCGCAATTTCAATCTGAACTTCGGGCCTCAGCACCCTGCGGCGCACGGCGTGTTGCGCCTGGTGCTGGAGTTGGACGGCGAGATTGTCGAGCGTTGCGATCCGCATATCGGTCTGCTGCATCGTGGCACCGAAAAGCTGATGGAAAGCCGCACCTATCTGCAAAACCTGCCGTATTTCGACCGCCTCGACTATGTGGCGCCGATGAATCAGGAACATGCCTGGTGTCTGGCGATTGAAAAGCTGACTGGCACAGTGGTGCCGCGCCGCGCCAGCCTGATCCGGGTGCTTTATTCCGAGATCGGCCGGGTGCTGAACCACCTGCTGAACGTGACCACGCAGGCCATGGACGTCGGCGCGCTGACGCCGCCGCTGTGGGGCTTTGAAGAGCGTGAAAAGCTGATGGTGTTCTATGAGCGTGCCTGTGGCGCGCGGCTGCACGCGGCCTATTTCCGGCCGGGCGGGGTGCATGTCGATCTGCCGCCCGCGCTGATTGATGATATCGAAATCTGGGCCGAGGAATTCCCGCGGGTTCTGGATGATATCGACGGCCTACTGACCGAAAACCGCATCTTCAAGCAGCGCAATGCCGATATCGGCATCGTGACCGAGCAGGATATTCTTGATTGGGGCTATTCGGGCGTCATGGTGCGTGGCTCGGGTCTGGCGTGGGATTTGCGCCGGGCACAGCCCTATGAATGCTATGACGAGTTCGACTTCCAGATCCCGGTCGGCAAGAACGGCGATTGCTATGATCGCTATCTGTGCCGGATGCAGGAAATGCGCGAGTCGACCCGCATCATCCAGCAAGCCTGCGCCAAGTTGCGCGAACCTGCGGCCCAGACCGATGTGCTGGCGCGCGGCAAGATCACCCCGCCCAAGCGCGGCGAGATGAAGACCTCGATGGAAGCGTTGATCCATCATTTCAAGCTTTATACCGAAGGGTTCCATGTGCCTGCCGGTGAAGTTTACGCCGCCGTCGAGGCACCAAAGGGCGAGTTCGGGGTGTATCTGGTGGCCGATGGCACCAACAAACCTTATCGCGCCAAGATCCGTGCGCCGGGCTTTTTGCACCTGCAATCCATGGATTACATCGCCAAAGGCCACCAGTTGGCCGACGTATCCGCCATCATCGGCACGATGGATGTCGTGTTCGGGGAGATCGACCGCTAATGCTGCGCCGTTTGCACAAAGACCAACCTGCCTCTTTTGAATTCACGCCCGCCAATCTGGAATGGGCCAAGGGGCAGATTTCAAAATACCCCGAGGGGCGTCAGGCTTCGGCGATCATTCCGCTGCTGTGGCGTGCGCAGGAACAGCACGGGTGGCTGACCCGCCCGGCGATTGAATATGTCGCGGGCATGTTGGGCATGGCCTATATCCGCGCGCTGGAAGTGGCGACGTTCTACTTCATGTTCCAGTTGCAACCGGTGGGTTCGCTCGCCCATGTGCAGATCTGTGGCACCACAAGCTGCATGATCTGCGGGGCCGAAGACCTGATTGCCGTCTGCAAAGAGCTGATCGCCCCCGGCCCGCATCAGGTGTCGGCCGATGGCAAGTTCTCGTGGGAGGAAGTTGAATGCATGGGGGCCTGCGCCAATGCACCCATGGCCCAGATCGGCAAGGATTATTACGAAGACCTGACGGCCGAGAAGCTGCGCGAGTTGATTGCACGGTTCTCGAAGGGAGAGGTGCCGGTGGCAGGCCCGCAGAATGGCCGCTATGCCTCTGAGCCGCTGAAGGGGCTGACCAGCCTGAAAGAATTTGAAAACGGCAAGGCGCAGTATAACGCCTCGGCCCAGTTGGCTGTGGATATTGGCGATACGGTCAAGCGCATCGATGGCACCGAAGTGCCCCTGACGATGCCCTGGCTGGGCAAGCCTGCCAAGGCCACCCCCGCCAAGGCAAAGCCGGCCGAGGCCAAACCCGCTGCAAGCCTGCCTGCCGACGGCACCGGTGTCACGGTGCAAGAGGCGCCTGCCGTATCCAAAGCCAAGCCCGAAGGTGAAGCCGTCGCCGAGGAAGGCGTCAAGCCTGCCGGGCTTTCGGCTGCGCGCGGCGGCAAGGCCGACAATCTGAAAGAAATCAAGGGCGTTGGCCCCAAGCTGGAAGAGCTGCTGCACAGCCTTGGCTTTTTCCACTTTGACCAAATCGCTGCCTGGACCGATGCAGAATTGGCTTGGGTGGACAGCAATCTTGAAGGGTTCAAGGGCCGGGCCAGCCGCGACGCTTGGGTTGAACAGGCCAAGGTTCTGGCAGCGGGGGGCGAGACAGAGTTCTCAAAGCGCGTTGACAAGGGTGAGGTTTACTGACGGTCAGAGGCTGGCCCAGCACGACGGGCCACGGGTGGAGTAGCGTAAGATGCCGCAGGTGAAGATGAAGAATGCGCCCAGTCTGGATGCTTGGCTTCTGGCAGCGCCTGCTGGTTTCATGGCCTTTGCCGTTGCGTGGCGTGTAGGCGCATTGGATCTGATGCCATCGGCCTTCATCTCGGCCTTGGTATTTCTGGGTGTCGGCATGGTGTTGACGATTGCTTGGGGCGGGTCGGAAAGCTCGGTTCAGGCGGGATCGGCATCTACGGCGCGCGGCGATGCTGGGCCCGTCACTTTGCCTGCCCCACGCGGGGGCGTGGCGGATGATCTGAAGGTGATCGAAGGCATCGGTCCGGCATTAGAAAAGCTGCTGAATGGTCTGGGGGTCTATCACTATGACCAGATCGCCCGCTGGACCGAAGCAGATGTGGCTTGGGTTGACGACAAGATGACGGGCTTCAAGGGCCGGATCAGCCGGGATAACTGGGTGGAACAGGCCCGGATCATTGTGAAAGACGGGCCGGAGGCGTTGCGCCTGCGGACCAAGACGACGGACGAATGAGGGTGGTGAATGGCGCATCCTGACCCGGAACGTGAACGGCATCTGGCACGACAGGCCCGTCTTGTGGCCTTTGTGATCGCCGGCACCATGATCCTGTGGATGGGCGCGCAATGGCTGGGCGGGCGTTTGGGGTTGGAACCCCGTTATGCCATTCTGGCCGATTTTGCTGCTATGGCCGCGTTCTTTTGGGCGCTGGTGGTGACGTATCAGATCTGGCGCAAGCGTCAGGGTTGAAGGAGAAGGGCATATGCTCAAGGATCAGGACCGCATCTTCACGAACCTTTACGGCATGCATGACCGCAGCCTGAAAGGCGCCATGAAGCGCGGCCATTGGGATGGCACGGCCGAGATCATCGCGCGTGGGCGCGACAAGATCATCGATCAGATGAAGGCATCGGGCCTGCGGGGCCGGGGCGGTGCGGGCTTTCCCACCGGTCTGAAATGGTCATTCATGCCCAAGCAGTCGGATGGTCGCCCGGCCTATCTGGTGATCAACGCCGATGAATCCGAACCCGGCACCTGCAAAGACCGCGAAATCATGCGCCACGATCCGCATACGCTGATCGAAGGGGCCTTGATCGCGTCTTTCGCGATGAACGCCAACACCTGCTATATCTACATTCGCGGCGAGTATATCCGCGAGCGTGAGGCCCTGCAGGCGGCGATCGACGAATGCTATGACGCCGGGATGCTGGGCAAGAACGCGGCCCAATCGGGTTGGGATTTCGACCTCTATCTGCATCACGGGGCAGGGGCCTATATCTGCGGCGAAGAAACGGCGCTTTTGGAAAGCCTTGAGGGCAAGAAGGGCATGCCGCGGATGAAGCCGCCGTTCCCGGCTGGTTCGGGCCTGTATGGGTGCCCGACAACGGTGAACAACGTGGAATCGATTGCCGTGGTGCCCACCATTTTGCGCCGTGGGCCTGAATGGTTCGCCAGCTTTGGCCGCCCGAACAATGCGGGGACCAAGCTGTTTGGCATCTCGGGCCATGTGAACAACCCTTGCGTGGTCGAAGAGGCCATGTCGATCCCGCTGAAGCAGTTGCTGGACGAGCATTGTGGCGGTGTGCGCGGCGGCTGGAAGAACCTGAAGGCGGTCATTCCCGGTGGCTCTTCGGTGCCGTTGCTGACGCAATCGCAATGTGATGATGCGATCATGGATTTCGACTGGCTGCGCGAACAGCGTTCGGGCCTTGGCACGGCGGCTGTGATCGTGATGGATCAATCGACGGATGTGATCAAAGCGATCTGGCGCCTGTCGAAATTCTACAAGCACGAATCCTGCGGCCAGTGCACACCCTGCCGCGAAGGCACCGGCTGGATGATGCGTGTGATGGATCGCTTGGTGCGCGGCGAGGCCGAGGTCGAGGAAATCGACATGCTGCTGAGTGTCACCAAGCAGGTCGAAGGCCACACGATCTGTGCGCTGGGTGATGCGGCGGCCTGGCCTATCCAGGGCCTGATCCGCGCGTTCCGCGACGAGATCGAGGACCGCATCAAGGCCAAGAAGACGGGCCGTATGGGCGCGATGGCGGCGGAGTGAAACGGATGGCCGCAACCCTGACCCTTGCACTGGCAGCCGCTGGCTGTGTGCAGACGGCGCCGCGCGCGCCGGGGCCCGTTGCGGCTGTGCCTTTGCGCGTCACCAACAATGGCGCGGCCTTTGCCAACCATCAGGGCGCCGCAGCGCGCCGGGTGGCCGCCGCCGAATGTGCGGGGCAGGGCAAGGTTTTGCGCAGCAGCATCTATGACCGTTTCGAAGCCGGAGCATGGGTTTTCGTCGAGGGGTGCGTCTGATGCCTTACCCTCTGTCAGCCCACAACCGCGTGAATGACCGGTCTTGTCATCGCATAACAGCCACTGCTGCGCCTATGTCCTTGGCATGGAATGCCAAGGAGGCCCTGATGAAACTGATCCCCCTAGCCCTTGCCGCCCTGTTGGCTGCCGCCCCCGCCTTTGCGCTGGTGCCAATCAACAAGGAAGAGCATATCAACAAGACCCTGTTGCAGGGCTTTATCGGTGATGCGATCGCCGACAACTGCCCCACCATCGAGGCCCGCACGCTGCGCGCCTTGGGCGAGTTGAACAAGTTGAAGAATTACGCGCTGAAGCAGGGCTATACCTCGGCCGAGGTGCGCGCCTTTGTCACCGACAAGACCGAAAAGGCGCGCGGCAAGGCCGAAGCGGCGGCCTGGTTGGCGACCAAGGGGGCCGTTCCAGGCAAGCCCGACGCCTATTGCCGGATCGGTGAGGAAGAGATCGCGAAGAACACGTTGATCGGCTATTTGCTGAGGTCAACGAAATGACCAAAGGCTTGCATCTTGCCGAACTGAATGTCGGGCGCCTGCTGGCCCCGACAGACGACCCTCGGGTTGCCGAATTCATGGGTGCGCTTGACCGTGTCAACAGCATGGGTCGGCGGATGCCGGGCTTTGTCTGGATGATGGAGGGATCGGGCGAACCCGGCACCGGGAACACCGAAACCAAGATTGGCGGCGATCCGCAGTATGTCTCAAACCTGACGGTTTGGGAAAATGTTGAATCGCTTGAGCATTTCGTCTGGAACACGGTGCACCGGACGTTCTATGAGCGGCGGGCCGAGTGGTTCGAGGTTCTGGGCACGATGCATTTCGTAATGTGGTGGGTGCCTGCCGGGCATCGGCCAACGCTGCAAGAGGGGCTGGATCGTCTGGCCCATCTTACGGCGCAAGGGGACAGCGATCAGGCCTTTGGCTGGTCGTATCTGAAAGAGGCACAGTTGTGGAAAACCCATGCCTGCGCCCGGATGGCTGCGGAGTAAGCAGATGACGAACCTGAAGAAGATCAGCATTGACGGCATCGAGGTCGAGGTGGATGGCGCGATGACCATCATCCAGGCGGCCGAAGTGGCAGGCGTGGAAATTCCGCGCTTTTGCTATCACGAGCGTCTGACGATTGCCGGGAACTGCCGGATGTGTCTGGTCGAGGTCGTTGGCGGCCCGCCCAAACCCGCGGCCAGTTGCGCCATGCAGGTGCGCGATCTGCGCCCCGGCCCGAATGGCGAAGCGCCGGTGGTCAAGACCAACAGCCCGATGGTCAAGAAGGCCCGCGAAGGCGTGATGGAGTTTTTGCTGATCAACCACCCGCTGGATTGCCCGATCTGCGATCAGGGGGGCGAGTGTGATTTGCAGGATCAGGCCATGGCTTATGGCATGGATTTCAGCCGCTATCGCGAACCCAAGCGCGCCTCGGAAGATCTGAACCTGGGGCCACTGGTAGCCACCACGATGACGCGTTGCATCTCGTGCACCCGCTGTGTGCGTTTCACGACCGAAGTGGCCGGCATCACCCAGATGGGCCAGACCGGTCGTGGGGAAGATAGCGAGATTACCAGCTATCTGAACGAAACTCTGGCCTCGAACCTGCAGGGCAACATCATCGACCTGTGCCCGGTGGGCGCGCTGACCAGCAAACCCTACGCCTTTACCGCCCGGCCTTGGGAGTTGACCAAGACCGAGAGCATTGACGTGATGGATGCGCTGGGGTCGAACATTCGTGTCGATACCAAGGGCCGCGAAGTGATGCGGATCATTCCGCGCAACCATGATGGCGTGAACGAGGAATGGATTTCCGACAAGGCGCGCTTTATCTGGGATGGCCTGCGCCGCCAGCGTCTTGACACGCCCTATATCCGGGAAAACGGCAAGTTGCGCAAAGCGGGCTGGGGCGAGGCTTTGGCCGCGGCTGCGGCGGCGATGAAGGGCAAAAAGGTGGCCGGTCTGGTCGGCGATCTGGCCCCGGTCGAGGCCGTGTTCAGCCTGAAGCAATTGATCGAAGGTCTGGGCGGCAAGGTCGAGTGCCGCACCGATGGCAGCAAACTGCCCGCGGGCAACCGGTCGGCCTATGTCGGCACGGCGGCGATTGAAGATATCGACGCAGCCAAGGCGATTGTGTTGATCGGCACCAACCCGCGCGACGAAGCGGCGGTGCTGAATGCGCGCATCCGCAAGGCCTGGGCCAACGGGGCGACGGTGTCGCTGATTGGTGCGGCGGCCGATCTGACCTATGACTACAGCCATTTGGGCACTGATCGCGCCGCGCTGGTCAAAGCGGCGGCAGAGGCCAAGGAAACCGAAGCTGCGCTGGTCATTCTGGGGCAGGGCGCGGTGAATGAGGCCGATGGCGAAGCCGTGCTGAGCCAAGCGATGAAACTGGCCGAAGCCATGGGGGCCAAGCTGTTGGTTCTGCACACGGCAGCCGCGCGCGTGGGCGCGATTGATGTGGGGGCGGTCACGGATGGTGGCCTGACGGCGGCGCTGGACGGGGCCGAGGTGATCTACAATCTTGGCGCCGATGAGGTGGAAATCGCTGCAGGCCCCGTGGTGATCTATCAGGGCAGCCATGGCGATCGGGGCGCGCATCGTGCTGACATCATTCTGCCGGGTGCTGCCTATACCGAAGAAAACGGCCTGTTCGTGAACACCGAAGGCCGCCCGCAACTGGCCCTGCGCGCAGGCTTTGCGCCGGGTGAGGCCAAGGAAAACTGGGCGATCCTGCGGGCGTTGTCGGCCGAGTTGGGGGCAATCCTGCCGTGGGACAGCATGGCCGGCTTGCGGCGTGCCCTTGTGGCTGCGCATGCGCATCTGGGCCAAGTGGATCAGGTGGCAGAAAACGATTGGGTTCGGGTGCCTTTGCGCGACCCGGCCAAGGCGACCTTCCGGCCTGCGGTCAAGGATTTCTACCTGACCAACCCGATTGCGCGCGCAAGTGCGGTGATGGCCGAATTGTCGGCCATGGCCAAGTCGCGGGCGGCAAGCCCGCTTGCGGCGGAGTAAGCCGATGCGCCACGCCTTGCCTCTTGCGCTGCTGATCCCCGCTTTTGCGGCGGTGTCTGCTTGCGCGGCGGGGGGAGAGGTGGCACAGGGGGACGCGAACCCCGCCTATCAGGGCATCCAGACGGTGCTTTTGGATGGCGACATGGTCAGCTTTCGGGTGGCCATGACGGGGGCGCGCGATGAACGCGATGTCGAGGCCTATGCGCGCTGTGCGGCGGCCCAATATGCGCTGATCCGGGGGGCCGGGTTCGCGCGCCATGTTCGAACGAACGTGGCAAAGGATGGAAACATTTGGCGGGGCGATGGGGTGTATCTTATCTCGGCAGCCTTGCCACGCGGGTTCAAGACGATCGACGCCGAAGTGACGGTGCGCGATTGTGGTGAGCAAGCGATACCGACGGTCTGAGGATGAGGACTAGAAGATGACGGACTTTCTGGCGACACCCATGGGGACGGCCGTGCTGGTCATAGCGCAGGCCCTGCTGGTGGTGGGCTTCGTGATGATCTCGATGCTGTTCCTTGTCTATGGCGACCGCAAGATCTGGGCCGCCGTGCAGATGCGGCGCGGCCCCAACGTGGTGGGCCCCTGGGGCCTGTTGCAGACCGTGGCCGATGCCGCGAAATATGTGTTTAAGGAAATCGTGATCCCGGCCGGGGCCGACCGCCCCGTGTTCTTTCTGGCCCCGATGTTGTCCTTTGTTCTGGCCATGATGGCTTGGGCGGTGATCCCGTTTGATGACGGCTGGGTTCTGGCGAATATCAACGTGGCGATCCTGTTCGTCTTTGCCATGTCCAGCCTTGAAGTCTACGGCGTGATCATGGGGGGCTGGGCGTCAAACTCGAAATACCCGTTCCTCGGCTCTTTGCGCTCGGCCGCCCAGATGATCTCTTACGAGGTGTCTTTGGGTCTGATCATCATCGGCATCATCATCTCGACCGGCAGTATGAACCTGTCGAATATCGTGATGGCGCAAGAGGGCGACTGGGGCCTGTTCAACTGGTATTGGCTGCCACACCTGCCGATGGTGGTGCTGTTTTTCATCTCGGCCTTGGCCGAAACGAACCGCCCCCCCTTTGACCTGCCCGAAGCAGAATCGGAACTGGTGGCCGGGTTCTTCGTCGAATATTCCTCGACCCCGTTCCTGTTGTTCATGGCGGGCGAATATATCGCCATCTATCTGATGTGCGCGCTGATGAGCATTCTGTTCTTTGGCGGCTGGCTGTCGCCCATCCCGTTCCTGCCGGATGGCTGGTGGTGGATGATCATCAAGATGGCCTTCTTCTTCTTCCTGTTCGCGATGGTGAAGGCCATCGTGCCGCGCTACCGCTATGACCAACTGATGCGGATTGGCTGGAAAGTGTTCCTGCCCTTGTCGCTGGCTTGGGTCGTGCTGATTGCGTTCCTTGCGAAATTCGAAGTTCTCGGCGGCTTCTGGGCCCGCTGGGCGATTGGAGGCTGAGGCTGATGGCCAACATCGACTGGACCCGCGCGACGCGCTATTTCCTGTTGCAGGATTTCATCAAGGGCTTTGCCCTGGGGTTGAAATACTTTTTCGCCCCCAAGGCGACGCTGAACTATCCGCATGAAAAGGGGCCGCTGTCGCCCCGGTTTCGGGGCGAGCATGCGCTGCGCCGTTACCCCAATGGCGAAGAACGCTGCATCGCCTGCAAACTGTGCGAGGCCGTCTGCCCGGCACAGGCGATCACCATCGATGCCGAACCGCGTGAGGACGGCAGCCGCCGCACCACGCGCTATGACATCGACATGACGAAATGCATCTACTGCGGGTTCTGCCAAGAGGCCTGCCCGGTGGATGCCATCGTCGAAGGCCCGAATTTCGAGTTTTCGACCGAGACGCGGGAAGAGTTGTTCTACAACAAGGACCGACTGCTTTCGAATGGCGAGCGTTGGGAAGCCGAAATCGCCCGCAACCTTGAAGCCGACGCCCCCTACAGGTGAGCCAGATGACCGAAGCCTATACAAAGATGATCCAGCAGATGATGGAAAGCTCGCAAGAGATGATGCGGACGTTCAATCCTGCGCTGGAGAACATCAAGGCGGCGGGCTTTGACAAGATGTTTCCGACCATGTCGAAGGACATGATGGAAATGTGGTTTGGCCGCACCTTCAACCGCGAAGGGCTGGACGCCAAGACCCGGCTGTTGGTCACGGTGGCGGCTCTGACGGTGTTGGGGGCCCAGGCCGAACCACAGTTGAAAATGACTGTGCGCCACGCCTTGGAGGCGGGGGCCACGCAACGCGAGATTGCCGAAGTGATCTGGCAAATGAGCATGTTCGGCGGTTTGCCCGCCATGCAAAAGGCACTGGAAATTGCCCAGACCGTCTTTGCAGAGACCGCTACGAATTCTGGGGAGAAAGACGTATGACCGTCGCTGATATCGCCTTTTATGCCTTTGCCGTGGTGACGGTGACGGCGGGGCTTATGGTCACCATCAGCCGCAACCCGGTGCATTCGGTGCTGTGGCTGATCCTGACCTTCCTGTCCTCGGCGGGGCTGTTCGTTCTGCTTGGGGCTGAATTCGTGGCCATGCTGCTGATCATCGTCTATGTCGGCGCGGTGGCAGTGTTGTTCCTGTTCGTCGTCATGATGCTGGACATCGACTTTGCCGAACTGAAGGGCGAAATGGCGCGTTACATGCCGCTTGGCCTGCTGATTGGCGTGGTCCTGATCATGCAATTGTCTTTGGGCGTTGGGGCCTGGGTTCAGGCAGATGGCGCGCTGGGGCTGCGTCAGGCGGTGGCGCCCGATGCCAGCCAGGTGGAAAACACCAAGGCCATCGGTCTGGTTCTGTATGACAAATACCTGCTGCTGTTCCAATTGTCGGGTCTGATCCTGCTTGTGGCCATGATCGGGGCCATTTTGCTGACCTTGCGGCACCGCAAGGACGTCAAGCGCCAGAATGTGATGCAGCAGATGTGGCGTGACCCGGCCAAGGCCATGGAACTGAAGGATGTGAAGCCCGGTCAAGGCCTGTAAGGCCGGTCGGGCAGGGCGGGGAACCGCCCGCCGAATGGAATGAAAACGGGCGCGAAAGTCGCCTACGAGGGAACGTGAGATGGTTGGACTGGAACATTACCTGACGGTGGCGGCGGCGCTGTTCGTCATCGGCATTTTCGGGATCTTCCTGAACCGGAAGAACGTGATCGTCATCCTGATGTCGATCGAACTGACGCTGCTGGCGGTGAACATCAACATGGTCGCCTTCTCCAGCTATCTGGGCGATCTGGTCGGACAGGTCTTTACCATGTTCATCCTGACCGTCGCTGCCGCCGAGGCGGCCATCGGCCTTGCGATCCTCGTGGTGTTCTTCCGCAACCGCGGAACGATCGACGTCGAAGACGTCAACGTGATGAAAGGCTAAGGCACCATGGCAACGATCATCCTTTTCGCACCCCTGATCGGGGCTTTGATCTGTGGCTTTGGCTGGCGCATCATCGGCGAACGGCCCGGCCAGATCATCACCACATCGCTGGTCTTTCTGGCGGCCTTTTTGTCGTGGATCATCTTCCTGACTCATGACGGCGAAACGCAGCACATCCACCTGCTGACCTGGATTCAATCCGGCGCGCTGGATACCGAATGGGCCATTCGCGTCGATCGCATGACGGCGATCATGCTGGTTGTGGTCAACTCGGTCTCGGCGCTGGTGCATCTGTATTCGTTCGGCTACATGGCCCATGACGATAACTGGGGCCACCATGAGCATTACCGCGCCCGGTTCTTTGCCTATCTGTCGTTCTTTACCTTTTCGATGCTGATGCTGGTGACGTCTGACAACCTGGTTCAGATGTTCTTTGGCTGGGAAGGTGTGGGGGTGGCGTCCTATCTGCTGATCGGCTTTTACTACAAAAAGCCTTCGGCCAATGCGGCGGCAATCAAGGCCTTTGTCGTAAACCGTGTGGGGGACTTTGGCTTTGCCCTTGGGATCTTTGCGCTGTTCTATCTGACAGATTCTGTGCGCTTTGATGATGTCTTTGCCGCGGCCCCTGCACTGGCGGAAACGAACCTGTCGTTCCTGTGGACGGAATGGAACGCGGCCAATCTGATTGGCGTGCTGCTGTTCATCGGGGCCATGGGCAAATCGGCGCAGTTGTTCTTGCACACCTGGCTGCCTGACGCGATGGAGGGGCCGACGCCTGTGTCGGCACTGATCCACGCCGCAACCATGGTGACGGCGGGCGTGTTTCTGGTGTGCCGGATGTCGCCCATTTACGAATATGCCCCGCAAGCCACGGCCTTTATCACCGTTCTGGGGGCGACGACGGCGTTCTTTGCCGCGACCGTTGGTCTGGTGCAGAACGACATCAAGCGCGTGATCGCCTATTCAACCTGTTCGCAGCTTGGCTACATGTTCGTGGCGGCCGGCGTTGGTGTCTATTCGGTCGCCATGTTCCACCTGTTCACGCATGCGTTTTTCAAGGCCATGCTGTTCCTCGGCGCTGGCTCGGTCATCCATGCCACCCATCATGAGCAAGACATGCGTAACTATGGTGGCCTGCGGAAAAAGATTCCGCTGACCTTTGCCGCCATGATGATCGGCACGCTTGCGATCACGGGTGTTGGCATTCCTCTGACGCATTTCGGGTTTGCCGGTTTCCTGTCCAAGGACGCAGTGATTGAATCGGCTTATGTGGGGTCTCACTATGCTTTCTGGCTGTTGGTGATCGCCGCGGGCATGACCAGCTTTTATTCGTGGCGTCTGATGTTCATGACCTTTTACGGTGAAAACCGCGCCGGAACGGTGGGCCACGGCCATGGCCACGGCCATGACGATCACGGCCACCACCATGAGCCGCATGAAAGCCCGATGGTCATGCTGATCCCGCTGGGCGTGCTTGCGCTGGGGGCCGTCTTCTCGGGTATGATCTGGTATAACGTGTTCTTTGGCGACGAAGCCAAGGTGCGCAATTGGTTTGGCATGGAAGCCGCGCAAGAACACGGGGCCGAGGCCGCCCATGGCACCGAAGCTGCGCATGACGCGGCCCCGGCTGCGGGTGACGGTGAAGGTGAGGCTGTTGCCGCCGAAGGCCATGCCATGGCTGACGAAGGTCACGCCGCGGCTGTGGCGCCCAAAGGCGCGATCTTCATGGGCCCGGACAACCATGTTCTGCATGAGGCGCATCTGGTGCCGAAATGGGTCAAGGTTTCGCCTTTCGTGGCGATGCTGCTGGGGCTGGCGTTGTCGTGGCTGTTCTACATCAAGGACACGTCACTGCCCCGCCGCCTGGCCGAGGCGCAGCGCCCGCTGTATCTGTTCTTGCTGAACAAGTGGTATTTCGACGAACTCTATGACTGGGTCTTTGTCCGCCCCGCCAAATGGCTTGGCAGCTTCCTGTGGAAGAAGGGCGACGGGGCCGTCATCGACGGATCGATCAACGGCGTGGCCATGGGCATCGTTCCCATGCTGACGCGCCTCGCCGGTCGGGCGCAGTCCGGCTATGTGTTCCATTATGCCTTCGCGATGGTGATCGGGATCGTCGTCCTTGTGACTTGGATGATGCTTTCCGGCGGCAGCCACTAAGGGGGCGAGATAGAGACCATGGACAACCTACTTTCCATCATCACCTTCATCCCCGCAGTGGCCGCGGCCATCATGGCCCTGTTCCTGCGTGGCGATGATGCCGCCGCCCAGAACAATGCGAAATGGCTGGCCTTGCTGGCCACCACCGCGACCTTTTTGGTGTCGATCTTCGTGCTGGTCGGGTTTGACCCGGCCGATACCGGCTTTCAATTCGTCGAGGAATACGACTGGATCCTGGGCCTTAAATACAAGATGGGCGTTGACGGGATCTCGGTCCTGTTCGTCATGCTGACCACGTTCCTGATGCCGCTGACCATTGCGGCCTGCTGGGATGTGGAAAAGCGCGTCAAGGAATACATGATCGCCTTTCTGATGCTGGAAACCCTGATGCTGGGCGTGTTCTGCGCGCTGGATCTGGTGCTGTTCTACCTGTTCTTCGAGGCCGGTCTGATCCCGATGTTCCTGATCATCGGCATCTGGGGCGGCAAGGAGCGCATCTACGCGGCCTTTAAGTTCTTCCTCTACACCTTCCTCGGCTCGGTTCTGATGCTGGTGGCGATGATTGCCATGTATATGGATGCTGGCAGCACCGACATTCCGACGCTGCTGAACCACAGCTTTGGGTCTGAAACCTTCAGCCTGATGGGGTTCCAGATCGTTGGTGGCATGCAGACCCTGCTGTGGCTGGCGTTCTTTGCAAGCTTTGCGGTCAAGATGCCGATGTGGCCGGTGCACACCTGGTTGCCCGATGCCCACGTTCAGGCGCCCACGGCCGGGTCTGTTGTTCTGGCGGCCATCTTGCTGAAGATGGGGGGCTATGGCTTCCTGCGCTTTAGTCTGCCGATGTTCCCCGTGGCATCTGATCTGCTGGCGCCCTTTGTTTTGTGGCTGTCTGCGATTGCCATCGTTTACACTTCGCTGGTGGCTTTGGCGCAGCAGGATATGAAAAAGCTGATCGCGTATTCGTCTGTGGCCCATATGGGCTATGTGACGATGGGGATTTTCGCGGCAAACCAGCAGGGCATTGATGGCGCGATCTTCCAGATGATCAGCCACGGCTTTATCTCGGGCGCCTTGTTCCTGTGCGTTGGCGTCATCTATGACCGGATGCACACCCGCGACATCGACGCCTATGGTGGTCTGGTGAACCGGATGCCGGCCTATGCGATGATCTTCATGTTCTTCACCATGGCCAATGTGGGCTTGCCGGGCACCAGTGGCTTTATCGGTGAATTCCTGACGCTGATGGGCGTGTTCCAGGTGAACACCTGGGTTGCCGCTGTGGCGACCACGGGTGTCATCCTGTCGGCGGCCTATGCTTTGTGGCTCTATCGCCGCGTGGTGATGGGCGAATTGGTGAAGGAAGCGTTGAAATCCATCACCGACATGACCCGCCGCGAGAAGGCCATCTTTGCGCCTCTGGTGGCCATGACCCTGCTTTTGGGCGTCTATCCGTCGCTGGTCACCGATATCATCGGCCCCAGCGTCAGCGCCCTTGTCACCGACTATCAGGCCGCGTTGCCCGCCGTTGACGGCGCGCAGCTGGCCCAGCACTGAGGACCAGATCCATGACCGCTGCAGATTTCAATACCGTCCTGCCGGAACTGGTGCTGGCGATTTATGCCATGGCCGCGCTGATGTTTGGCGTTTACACCGGCAAAGACAAGACCGCGCCGATGCTGGTCTGGGCGACCTCGGGCCTGTTTCTGGCCCTAGCCTTGTTCATCGGCTTTGGCGGGGCAGGGGCGCGCACGGCCTTTGGCGGCATGTTCGTCGATGACCCCTTCGCCCGCTTTGCCAAGGTGGTGATCCTTGTTTCGGCCGCAGCCGTGATGATGATGTCGCAAGACTATATGCAACGTCGCGGCCTGCTGCGCTTTGAATTCCCGGTTCTTGTCACCCTTGGTGCGGTCGGGATGATGATGATGGTCTCGGCCGGTGACTTGATGGCGCTGTATATGGGGCTAGAGCTGCAATCGCTGTCGCTTTACGTTGTGGCCGCCATGCGGCGCGACAGTGCCAAGTCCTCTGAAGCGGGGTTGAAGTATTTCGTGCTGGGGTCGCTGTCGTCGGGCCTGTTCCTCTATGGCGCGTCGCTGACCTATGGCTTTGCCGGAACCACGCAATTTGCGGGTATCTTGTCAACGCTGGGGCATGGCGAGCTGCCTGTGGGCCTGATGTTTGGCATGGTGTTCATGCTGGCGGCACTGGCGTTCAAGGTCTCGGCGGCGCCTTTCCACATGTGGACGCCCGATGTTTACGAAGGCTCGCCCACTCCGGTGACGGCGTTCTTTGCCACCGCGCCCAAAGTCGCGGCCATGGCGCTGATCGCACGTCTGGTGCATGACGCCTTTGGTGGCATTCCGGGCCAATGGGGGCAGGTGCTGGCGGCTTTGGCCGTGATCTCGATGTTCCTTGGGGCCATTGCCGCCATCGGACAGCGCGACATCAAGCGCCTGATGGCCTATTCCTCGATTGCCCATATGGGCTATGCGCTGGTTGGGCTTGCCTCGGGCACGGCGCAGGGTGTGCAGGCGATGCTGGTTTACATGGCGATTTACGTCACCATGAATATCGGCACCTTTGCCTTCATCCTGTCGATGGAACGGGATGGCCGCCCGGTGACGGATATCCAAAGCCTGAACATGTTTTCCAAGAAGGAGCCGCTGAAGGCGCTGGCCGTGCTGGTGCTGATGTTCAGCCTTGCCGGCGTGCCGCCGATGGTTGGCTTTTTCGGTAAGTTCTATGTGCTGAAAGCCGCCGTTGACGGGGGCATGGCCTGGCTGGCGCTGGCGGGGGCTGTCGCCTCGGTGATCGGCGCCTTCTACTACCTGCGCATCGTGTTCTACATGTATTTCGGCAAGGATCAGGACCCGGTCGAAAGCAACATGGTGCCGGTGCAATGGGTGCTGATGGTGGCCGTGGCCGTGATCATGGTGCTGGGGGTGGTCAACCTGTTTGGCATCGAACCCGTCGCTGCCGTGGCGGCCGAAGCTCTTGTCCGCTGACACCTGGCCTATGGGGGTGGGGCGTGTGCTCCTCCCCTCGGTCGACTCGACCAACGCCGAAGCCTTCCGCCGGGCCCCGGATCTTTCGGGGCCTTGCTGGATTCTGGCGGCCGAGCAGACCGCAGGCCGTGGCCGCCGCGCGCGGGCATGGTCAAGCCCGCAGGGGAACTTTTACGCAACCTTGGTGATGCACCCGCACGAGGCCCCGCAGATCGTAGCCTTGCGATCCTTTGCCGCGGCGCTTGCCCTGCGTGACGCGCTGGCCGGTGCCACGGGAACGGGGGCGGGGCTGGCCCTGAAATGGCCCAATGATGTGCTGATGAACGGTGGCAAGGTGGCTGGCATCTTGCTGGAAAGCCATGGCTCGGGGCAGGGGGTGGCGGCGCTGGCCATCGGTATCGGTGTCAATCTGATCGCACATCCTGACCCCCACCTGATCGAGCAGGGGGCCGTGCCGCCCGTCAGCGTCTTGTCAGAAACCGGCGTGCGGCTGACGCCCGAGGCGTTGCTGAACCATCTTGCCCCCGCCTATGCGCGGTGGGAAGCGGTGTTCGCAACACAGGGCTTTGCGCCCCTGCGCACGGCCTGGCTGGCCCATGCGGCACGGTTGGGCGAAAAGATCATCGCCCGCACGGGCACGCAAAGCCGCGAAGGCCTGTTTGAAACGATTGATGCCGAGGGCAATCTGATCTTGCGCATGGCGCAGGGGCCGCTTGCCATTCCTGCGGCAGAGGTGTTCTTTTCATGACTGCCCGGCAGACCAGAACGCGAAAGGTGTTCCATGCTTTTGGCCATTGATTGCGGCAATACGAATACCGTGTTTTCGATCTGGGATGGCACAAGGTTCATTGCCACCTGGCGCTGTGCCACAGATCACAAGCGCACGGCGGATGAATATTTCGTCTGGCTGTCGTCCTTGATGACCGTCACGCGAACCGAAGCCACGATCACCGAGGCGATCATTTCCAGCACTGTGCCGCGGGTGGTGTTCAACTTGCGTGTGCTGTGCAACCGTTATTTCGAATGTCGCCCACTGGTGGTGGGCAAGCCGGAATGTGCGCTGCCCGTGATGCCGCGGGTGGATCAGGGCACGACTGTGGGGCCTGATCGTCTGGTCAATACCGTGGGCGCGCATGATCGCTATGGCGGCGATCTGATCGTGGTCGATTTCGGCACAGCCACCACCTTTGATGTGGTCGATACGGATGGCGCCTATGTGGGGGGCGTCATTGCGCCGGGTGTGAACCTGTCGCTTGAGGCGCTGCACATGGCCGCTGCCGCCTTGCCCCATATCGATGTGGCCAAGCCCATAAAGGCCATCGGCACGAATACGGTGGCTTGCATGCAATCGGGCGTGTATTGGGGATATATAGGCCTTGTAGAAGGCATCGTGCGTGAGGTGCGCCGTGAACGCGAACGCCCTTGCAAAGTCATCGCAACCGGTGGACTTGCGTCATTGTTTGCCCAAGGCACCGACCTATTTCATTCGATCGAGGATGACCTGACCATGCATGGTCTTGTCCTGATCAACGACTACAACAAGGAAACCGCATGAGCGTGAAACAACGTCTGATCTACCTTCCCCTTGGCGGTGCGGGCGAGATCGGGATGAACTGCTATGTTTATGGCTATGGTCCCGAAGGCAAGGAACGGCTGATCGTTGTCGATCTGGGCGTGACCTTCCCCGATATGGACAGCAGCCCCGGCGTCGATCTGATCATGGCCGATATCAAATGGCTGGAAGATCGGGTGGACCGCGTCGAGGCGATCTTTATCACCCATGCACATGAAGACCATATCGGCGCTTTGGGCCTGTTGTGGCCCAAGCTGAAGAAAAAGGTCTATGCCCGTCGGTTTACCGCCATCGTGGGCCGGTTGAAGCTGGATGAGCAGGGCCTGCCGCTGGATACATTGACGACGGTCGATCCTTGGCCCGCCCGCGTCACGGCTGGCCCGTTCGAGGTTGGCTTTGTGCCGGTCAGCCATTCGATCCCGGAATCGAGCGCTCTGGTGATCGACACGCCAGCAGGCCGGTTGTTCCATTCGGCTGATTTCAAGATCGACCCCGAACCCGTGGTGGGCGAGGCATGGGATGATGCGCTGATCAAGTCGATTGCCGAAGAACGCCCGATCAAGGCGCTGATGTGCGATTCCACCAACGTGTTCTCGCTGCATGCGGGCCGGTCGGAAAGCACGCTGAAAGACCCGATCCGTGATCTGATCAAGTCAAAAGGTGGCATGGTTGTGGCCACCACCTTTGGCTCGAACGTCGCGCGTCTGAAGACGCTGGCCGATGCGGCCCGCGCGGCGGACCGGTCGGTTTGTGTGCTCGGCCGGTCGATGCGCCGCATGCTCTCGGCATCAGAGGAAGCAGGCGTCTTGCCGAACTTTCCGCGCACAGTCGCCCCGGAAGAGGCGCTTGAAATTCCGCGCGGCAATCTGATGCTGCTGGTGACCGGCAGTCAGGGCGAACGGCGCGCGGCTTCGGCACAGCTAAGCCGGGGCAAGTATCTGGGCTTGCAGATGAAGCCCGGCGATACATTCCTGTTCTCGTCCAAGACCATTCCGGGCAACGAACGCGATGTGCTGAAAATCATGAACGCCTTTTCGGAAATGGGCGTGGATGTGATTGATGACAGCAACGGGCTTTACCATGTGTCTGGCCATGCCAACCGCCCCGATCTCGAGCATGTGCATCGGCTGTTGCTGCCCGACATGCTGATCCCGATGCATGGCGAACATCGCCACCTGCGCGAACATGCCCGCATCGCGACCGAAGCGGGGATCGCGGCCGAAGTGGCCACCAACGGTATGATGATCGACCTGACGGGCGAAGAGCCGCAGGTGGCCGAATATATCGAAACGGGCCGGCTGTATCTGGATGGATCGGTGCTGATTGGCGCGCTGGACGGCGTGGTGCGTGATCGCATTCGCATGGCGCTGAACGGCCATGTCATGGTGACAGTGATCCTTGACGAACAGGATGAGCCATTGGGCGAGGCTTGGGTTGAAATCTCGGGCCTGCCGACGGTGGGCCGCGGCGAACGTCTGCTGGCAGAAACGCTGGAAGCCGATCTGACCGATTATCTGGACAAGGCCGGGGCCAAGGTTCTGCGCGACGATGAAAAGCTGGACGAGGCGCTGCGCCGCGTGGTGCGTCAGGTGGCCGTTGAAGAAATCGGCAAAAAGCCCGAGGTGACGATCGTGGTCAGCCGGTTGCAGGCCGAATAAACCCCTTGGGTAAGAAATGCAAAAGGCCCCGCAATTGCGGGGCCTTTTGTCGTTTCACCTGTCGTGCTGACGCTTACGCATCGCTGCTGGCAGCAACCGCGTCATCGGCATCATCCTGCTCGGTGGCAGGGGTCGAGATCTTGAAGCTGCGCAAAATGAAATCTGGCACATGATCGCCCATCCCAACAACGCCCGAGTCGCGACGATCATCCCGGCGATAGTCATTCCGGTCTTCGCGGCGGTCACGGCGATCATTCCGCTCGCCGCCACGCTCGTCCCGGCGCTCGCGCCGATCGTCGCGGCGCGGTTCACGCGCCTCGCGCTGTTCGGCGGCGGCGATCACCGGCATGGTGGGTTCGGGCTGGCTTGGCTCGGCCACCACGGGCTGGCTGATCGGTTCCATGCTGGCGGGCGGCATCGATTCATCACGCTTGGGCTTGCGATCACGATCCCGTTCGCGCCCCCGGCTGCGGCGTTCGCCCCGCTTGGTATCGGTGCCATCACGGCGGTCGGTCCGGCTGCGGTCGGCGCGGTCTTCCAAACCATCCAGCGCCCCTTCGGGCAGGGTGCCGCGCGGGATGTCTTGTTTGACCAGGCTTTGGATGTTGGTCAGATACTTGTCATCGGCGGTGACGGCGATGGTAAAGGCCTTGCCCAAACGCCCGGCGCGGCCAGTGCGGCCAATCCGGTGGACGTAATCTTCGGGGTGACTGGGCACGTCAAAGTTGAACACATGGCTGACGGCCGGAATATCAAGACCACGGGCCGCAACATCCGAGGCCACCAGAAACTTCAGGCTGCCATCGCGGAAGGCATCCAGCGTTTTCATGCGCTGCGATTGTTCCAGATCGCCGTGGATGGGGGCCGCATCAAAGCCATGCGCCTTCAGCGACTTGGCCACCACATCCACATCCATCTTGCGATTGCAGAAGATGATGGCATTGGTGCAGCTTTCGCCCTCTTGCTTGATCAGCGCCCGCAGGACGGCGCGCTTTTCGGTAAAGCTGCGGTCCTTGCGGCTGGGGGCGAATTGATACAGCAGTTGTTCGATGGTCGCCGATGTAGAGTTCTGGCGCGCCACTTCCACCTTGGCCGGATTGGACAAGAAGGTTTTGGTGATCCGCTCAATCTCGGGGGCCATGGTCGCCGAGAAGAACAGGGTTTGGCGGGTAAAGGGCGTCAGTTGGAAAATACGCTCGATATCGGGAATGAACCCCATGTCCAGCATGCGGTCGGCCTCATCCACCACCATGATCTCGACGCCCTGCAACAGCAGTTTGCCGCGCTCGAAATGGTCAAGCAGGCGGCCCGGTGTGGCGATCAGAACATCAACGCCACGGTCGATCAGCTTGTCTTGCTCGCCAAAGGCGACGCCGCCAATCAGCAAGGCCTTGGTCAGCTTGGTGTGCTTGGCATAGGTGTCAAAGTTTTCCGCCACCTGGGCGGCCAGTTCGCGCGTGGGCGCCAGCACCAGGCTACGCGGCATCCGGGCGCGGGCCCGGCCACGGCCAAGGCGCGTGATCATCGGCAGCGTAAAGCTGGCGGTCTTGCCTGTGCCGGTCTGGGCAATGCCCAAGACATCGCGGCCCTCAAGGGCGTGCGGGATGGCCTCGGCCTGAATGGGGGTGGGGGTTTCGTAGCCTGCTTCGGCGACGGCTTTCAAAACGCGCGGGTCAAGCGCGAGGTCGGAAAATTTGATCATGTGCGTCCTAAACGGCAGGATCGGCCTGCGTGGAATCGAGGGACGCAATGTTCCGGGCGCCCCGGCGTCGGCGGTCTGTTGCCAAACCTTCGGTTGGGTTAGCCGAAAACCGCATCACCGTCAAGCCGCGCGCAGGCGGCAGCGGTTTTGCCCCGGTCAGCCCGCCTTTCGCAGGTGTTTTTGCGGGAACAGTTCACCGTGGCGCTGCTCGGCCTCTTCGACACGGCTTTGCGCCAGCGGATAAACCTCGGCATCGGGTGACCATTCAAGACCAAAGGGAATGGCCGCAAGATCAGGGTCGATGCGGAACAGCACATCATCCACGGTGCGGCCCGACAGCCGATAGGCATCGTCGAACCCCAGGGCCAAGGTCATCAGACGCCGTGAATTGAACGGCGAGAGGTAGAAGCAATGCCAGTTCGCCGGAAAACCCGACCCAAGGCTTGCCGAGTAAAACACCTCTAGGAACATGAAATCGGGCTGCTTTTCCAACGCATTGCGGGGCAGGGTTTGCAACCAGTTGGTGAAAAGCGGGCGAAAGCGGTTGGCAACCTCTGTCGTGAAATGTTCGATCGGAACCGGAAACAGCTTGCGCATCTGCCAGTGAAAATCCTTCCACTTGGCCTTGTTCGTCCAACTGACGTAAACCGCGCGCAAAAGATCGGTCTGGTGACCGCGCAGCACAACGGCCCCGGGCCGGATCATCGCTTGCACGCCCAGGCTCATTTCATTTGGGGCCGATGTCACGACCCCGGCTGCGATCTGAAAGGCGCGCTGGTTGCGTTCTGCGCGCTGAATGTCACGCGGGCGGCGCATTGGGCGACGCATATGCACCTCATGCGGCACGCCCAACTTCTGGCTGATGTCGCGTGCCACCTCGGCATCGCGGCGGGTGCCGGCATTGGTGACATGGGTAAAGAACTGGCTGATCTTGTCACGATGCGGCCCGGCCATCGCCAAAAGCAAACGGCTGTCGCGGCCCGCCGACAAGGGCATCACGCAATCATGCGCAGCGGCCAGCGCGCCGATATTATGGCGGGTGATCTTGATGATCTGGTCAACCGCACGGCCATAGTCCTTGGGCGAATGTTCAAACACTTCCTCGCGCGGCCAATGCCGGGTTTCGTGGAAATTGGCCAGATCCAGATAGAAATTCGGGTTCATCCGGGTGACTTCGGCGTCGATCGTGGTGAACAGGGTAAAGCGGCCCCCATGTTCGCGCAGCGCGTCGAAATCATACAGCGGGTTTGGCATCACCTCGCGGTCGATGCACAACAACGGAGACGAGGCCACGCGCCGGGTTTGCGGGTTATAGACAACGCCGTTCATCCCGACCGGATCGCAATAGACGCGCTGCTCATCGGCCATATCCAGCACAATCGTATAGCGCCCGGCCAGATCGATCAGCCAGCTTTCGAATTCATCAAGGCAGTCATCGCTGCGGGCCGAAAGGCGCGGCACCATATGGCTGGCCCCCAGCGCGCCTTCGGGCGCGACGGCGACACCCAGCAAAAGGCCGATGGGGGCACCTTCGCAATCCAGCAGTTCAGTAACGGGCAACGCCTGACCGATATACAGATGAAAGCGGCCAAACCGTCGCCGCGCCATGCCGGTGATCGCAACCTGTTGTCGCGAGATAAGATACTGATAGCGAAAGATCTCGCTGAACGGCAGGCGTTCAGCGCGGCATTGGCGCTCGGCTTCTGTCATGGTCTGCTCGTATTGGTTTTTCTTTTTATACGAACAGGGTGCGGAATTCTTCAGACTCTGTAAAGAAATGCCGCAGGCGGGCGACGCCCCCTGCGGCCATTGTTGCAAAATTACACGGTCGCGCCTTACAGCACCACGGCCGCGCCGGTATCTGCCGTGCCCACATTGCGGCGGAACGCCTCAAACAACTCGCGCCCGATGCCATGGCTGTTGGCCGTCAGATCTGCGCCGATGGGTTCACGATGCGCGAAATCATCGGCCAGAACCGACAGCGTGCCCGCCGCTGCATCCAGCCGCACGATGTCGCCATCGCGCAGACGCGCCAAAGGGCCGCCCTTGGCCGCCTCGGGGGCGACGTGGATGGCCGCTGGCACCTTGCCGCTGGCGCCCGACATGCGGCCATCTGTGACCAAGGCAACTTTCAGGCCGCGATCTTGCAGCACAGACAAAACCGGCGTCAGCGAATGCAACTCGGGCATGCCATTCGCTGATGGGCCCTGAAACCGCACGACCACCACGGTGTCGCTGGTGAATTCACCCGCCTTGAAGGCGGCCTTGACGGCATCCTGACTGTGGAAGATGCGGGCCGGGGCCTCGATCACATGGCGGTCGGGGGCCACTGCCGAAATCTTGATGACCCCGCGCCCCAGATTGCCGGTCAGCTGTTTCAACCCACCCTGCGGCGCAAAGGGGGCCGAGGCGGGGCGGGCAATCTTTTCGTTCAGGCTGGTGGTCGGGCCGGGCTTCCAGCCCAGTTTGCCGCCCTCAAGCGTGGCCTCTTGACGATAGGCCGCCAAGCCTTCGCCGGCCACGGTCTTGGCATCTTCGTGCAACAGCCCGGCATCCAGCAACTGATTGATCAGGAACTGCAAGCCGCCCGCGGCATGGAAATGGTTCACATCCGCCAAGCCGTTGGGGTAAACCTTGGCCATCAGCGGCACCACATCCGACAGATCCGCGAAATCCTGCAAATCCAGCAGCACGCCCGAGGCCCGCGCCATGGCCGGCAGGTGCAGCACCAGATTGGTTGACCCGCCCGTGGCCATCAACCCGACAATGCCGTTCACATAGGCGCGTTCATCCAGAATTTCCCCCGCCGGGCGGAAGTCATTGCCAAGCGCCGTGATCTGCGCCGCGCGCTCGACGGCGGCTGTGGTCAGCGCCTCTCGCAACGGGGTGCCTGGGTTGACAAAGCTGGCCCCCGGCAGGTGCAGGCCCATGAACTCCATCAGCATCTGGTTGGTGTTGGCAGTGCCGTAAAAGGTGCAGGTGCCGGGGCCGTGATAGCTGGCCATTTCAGCGGCCATCAGCTCTTCGCGGCTGGCCTTGCCTTCGGCATAGGCGTTGCGCACCTTGGATTTTTCATCATTGGGCAGGCCACTGGGCATCGGGCCTGCGGGCACGAACACCGCCGGAATATGGCCAAAGGTGCCTGCGGCCATGATCAGCCCCGGCACGATCTTGTCGCAGACGCCCAGATAAAGCGCCGCGTCAAAGGTATTGTGCGACAGTGCCACACCCGCCGCCAAGGCGATCACATCGCGCGAAAACAGCGACAGCTCCATCCCTGGCTGGCCTTGGGTCACCCCATCGCACATGGCCGGAACGCCACCCGCCACCTGCGCGGTGGCACCCGCCTTGCGCGCGGCGGCGCGGATCAGGTCGGGGAATCGCTCATAGGGTTGGTGGGCCGACAGCATGTCATTATAGGCGGTGACAATGCCGATATTGGGGGCCCGCACGGCGGCAAGGGTATCTTTATCGTCGGTCATCGCAGCATAGGCATGGGCCTGATTGCCACAAGACAGATGGCCGCGCGCAGGCCCTTGGGCCACGGCAGCATTCATCCGCGCCAGATAATCGCCGCGGCTGTCACGGCTGCGCTCGCGGATGCGGTCGGTAACACGGGCAAGGGTCGGGTGCAGGGGCATGATATCCTCATCGGCTTTGACGGTGCGACGGGCGGGCCGTCACCTCGGGCGTCACATTCTGGTGTAGGTCTGATTGACGCCAACCATATTCTGTTAGCGCTAACGAGGCAAGCGAAAGCGCAAACCGGGCCTGCGCCAAGGCTGACGGCATTTGTCATGCGCCATCGTCTTTACAGAAGGCCGCCCGGCAGCCGATACTAAGCCCATGTTCAAGACACTGCCAGTTTTTCTGTTTGCCGTCACGCTTGGTCTGGCCCCCCCGCTGGCCGGACAAGAGCTGTTTCCGCTGGATCTGCCCGCGCAGGTGCAGCAAGACCGCGACATTCTGGCCCCGCTGATGCAGGAGGGCAATTGGCAGGCGGCGCTGCCAGTGCAGCAGCGGATCGCGGCGGCGGTGCAGGCGGCGGGGGGGCCTGTGCATATCCGGGCACTTCGGGAAAACACCATTTACCTGCGCCTGCTGGACAACACCGGCCAGACCGAGGCGGCGCTTGACGGGGCCTTGGCGCAATGGCACCGGGTGACAGAAAACTATGCGCCCTATGCGCCCCAGCGGATGGAGCCGGGGTTGCTGGTGGCCGAGTTGCTGGCCAAGTCAGGCCGCACGGCCGAGGCGCTGCCCATAGCGCTGGAAATCGCCCGCAACTCGGAACAGGGGCTGGGGGCGCAATCTTCGCTGACGGCGCTGGCCCGGTTTCAGGCGGTGCAGGTGCTGGACAGGATGGGTTATCTTGACGAGGCCGTTGTCGCCTATGCCGATCTGATCGCCGCGTTGCAGCGTGATGGGTCCGAGGATGCTTTGGGCATTGCGGCCGGGGTTGCCGTGCGCCGTGGCTTTGCGCTGTCGCGTTTGGGCGACTATGCCGGGGCGGCGGTCGAATATGCCACGGCAGATCGCCTGAACTCCCGCGTCAAAGGTGCGCTGCACCCGGAAACCATCGCCAGTCGCCGCCTGTTGGCGCGGGCGCTGTTTGATATCGAAGACATGCCCGGCATGAAGGCCATTCTTGACACCAATTTTACCGCGGTAGAGCAGGTCTTTGGCGCCGATAGCGTGGAATATGCCGATTGGCAGCGCCTGCAGGCCCGGTGGGAACAGGTGGCAGGGCAGGGGCCCGAAGTGGCTGTTCCGATCATGCGCGCCGCAGTGGCACGAATGGAGGCGCGCTTGCCCGAAGGTGACCGCTTTCTGGCCGAGGCGCAGCGCGATCTGGCCGGGCTGCTCAGCTTTGTCGGTGCCTTTGATGAGGCCTATGCCGCCTATCAGAAGTCAGAGGCCGGTCTGCCGCCCAACCGAAAGCTGGCGCTGGATCTGATCGGCTATATGGAAGATCAGGGGCAGCTGGACGCAAGGGCAATGGCGGATCAGGTGGTGCCTGTGTTGCAAGACACCGCCTGGGGGCGGGCGCGGGGCGCGGTGGATGAGCAGACAAAGCGCGCCATGCTGTCGTCTGATGCATCGCGCGCCTTGTATCGCCAGATTTCGGATTTGGCCGAACGGCGCGCGGTGGTCGAGGCCGATCTGTCCGATCTGGCCACCCGACCCAAAGCCAATGGCGACCCCGCCCGCGAAACGGCGCTGCGGGGCGAATTGGCACAGATCGCCAGCCAGTCGCGTGATCTGACCCAAAGCCTGACCGAGTCTGATCCGGCCTTTGCCGGCATTGCCGGGCTGGTCGATTTGGATATTCCTGCCATTCAGGCGCTGCTGTCCGAAGATGAGGTTTTTGTCATCATCGACCATCAGCGCCATGATGAGGAATGGTCCTATGCCGTGGCTGTCACGCATGACCGCGCGATGGCGCGCAAATTCTGGGTGCCGGTGGCCGATCTGACGGGCTGGGTGAATGACATCCGCGCGTCAGTTTCCCTGCGGCTGGGGGTGCGGGGGGCGGCGGCGCTTGAGGGGGCGGCCCCAGAGCGGCCCGAGGATTTCCCCTATCAGGCGGCATGGCGGGTTTATGAAAATTCCTTCCTGCACGTCTGGGAATTGTTTGACGACAAGCCCCATGTGCTGGTCGATCTGCGCGGCCCGATGACGGGTTTGCCCCCGGCGCTGTTGTTGGCCTATGAACCGCGCCCCGAAGAAACGCTGGAAACGGCCCCGTTTCTGGTGCGAATGAAATCGCTGACCGTGCTGCCGTCGGTTTCGGGTCTGCGTGTGGCGGCCCTGTCGCGCGAAAGGGCCGCGGCCCCCAAGGCCTTTGCCGGTTTCGCCGACCCGGTCTATGACGCCGATGCGGCAGGCGCGCTGCTGCTGGCCGATGCGGGCGGGCAGCCTGCCACGCTGCTGCGCGGCGCGCTGGCGCCTTTGCCCGAAACCGCGCAAGAGGTGGCGCAGGTGCGCGCCGCGGTGGCAGGCACTGATCCGGCCCGGATCTGGCAGGGCTTGGGCGCGACCGAGGCTGCGGTGAAATCTGCCGATCTGGACGCCTATCGGATGCTGTATTTCGCCACCCATGGCCTTGTGGCGGGGGATCGGGCGGGCACCACACTGCTGACAGAACCGGCCCTGGCCTTGACACCGGGGGCGGGGGAAGATGGCTTTCTGACCGCCAGTGAAATTGCCCGGATGCGCCTGAATGCCGATTGGGTGGTGCTGTCGGCCTGCAACACCGCCGTGGGCGAGGTGCCGGGGGCCGAGGCCCTGTCAGGGCTGGCGCAGGCGTTTTTATATGCAGGCGCGCGCGGCATGCTGGTCAGCCATTGGCCGGTGGAAAGCCGCTCGGCGGTGCAGTTGATGACCGATACCTTTCGCATCCGTGCCGAAAGCCCCGATCTTCCCGCCGCCGAAGCGCAGGCCCGGGCCATGCTGGCCATGCTTGAAGGGCCAAATCCGGCCTGGCATCACCCGGCTTTTTGGGCGCCCTTCGTTCTGGTGGGGCGGCCCGACTAAGCGGCCACCACTGCCATAATTGCCCCAAAAGCTGTCCAGAGCTTCCCGCATTTGAACGCAATCTCGCCGCTTTTTCGGGCGACCGTCACTCTATCGGAAAGAACTTCCGCAGAGGATTGCCCCATGACCCGCATGATGATCACGATGCTTGCCGCTGCAACGCTGTTGTCGGCCTGCGTTGCCAGCGATGACGTTAGCCGTTCGGTGAACCCGATCACCGAAAGCAGCCAGTTCAACGCAGTCGAGTCCAATCTGCCCAAGGTCATGGTGGGGCAATACAGCGTGCAGGCGGTGAATGTTTCCGTTCCCAGATCGCTGCGGGTGTCCGAGGCCAATATGTTCTACCCGATCGCCGACATCGTGTGGCGGGGGGATGTGCGGGGGGATCGCCATGCCCAGATCAAGTCGATTTTTGACGAGGCCGCTGCCAAGGTCTCGGCGGTGATGACCCAAGGCCAAGCTGCCATTGTCGATGTCGAGGTGTTGCGTTTCCATTCGGTCACGGAAAAGACCCGCTACACCGTGGGCGGGGTGCATGATGTCAAATACATCCTGACTGTGCGCGACGCCCAGAGCGGTGCCATTCTGGACGGCCCGCGCAAAGTGCATGCCGAGGTCAAGGCCGCTGGCGGGGCACAGGCCGTTGCCGAAGAACAGGCCGGCCGCACGATGCGCGTGGTGATTGTCGAGCGTCTGGTCAATTCCTTGCGCGCCGAGCTGAGCGCACAGGTCACAGACCCGCTGTTGGTCAGCCAAGCATTGAGCGGCGTTCCGTCGGATTTCACGACCAACGCGAATTAAGGGGCATTCCCCAGCATATCAAGATCGGGTAAGGGGGGGCATGATGACCTCCCCTTTGCCCCATCCCGATCAAACCCGCCCCGTTGTTCGCCTGCGCCCCAAGGCCGAGGCCCGTGCCATCCGGCATGGGTTTCCTTGGGTTTATGCTGACGAACTGGTAACCGACCGCCGCACCCAGGGTCTTGCCCCCGGCACGCTTGCCGTGCTTGAGGATGCCGAGCGCCGCCCGCTTGGGTTGGTGACGGTGAACCCGAAATCCAAGATCATCGCCCGCATGCTGGATCGCGACCCCGAGGCGTCGATTGATCAGGCGTGGTTTGCGCAGCGGCTGGCGCGCGCGCTGTCGTTGCGCTCGGTTATGTTTGACGCGCCCTTTTACCGGCTGGTTCATGCCGAAGCGGATGGCCTGCCCGGTGTGGTGATCGACCGTTTTGGCGATGCGGCCGTGGTGCAACCCAATGCGGCTTGGGCCGAGGCGCATCTGACAGATCTGATCGCTGCCCTTGTGGCCGTGACCGGGGTGACGGCTGTGGTCAAGAACGGCTCGGGTCGTGCGCGCGGGTTGGAAGGCCTGGCCGAAGAAGTGGTGCTGGCGCAGGGCCAGATCGCAGGGCCGATTGCCGTGCCGATGAACGGCGCAACCTATATGGCCGATCTGCTGGGCGGCCAGAAAACCGGCCTGTTCTATGACCAGCGCCCCAACCACGCCTTTGCCGCCCGTCTGGCGCGCGGCGCGCGGGTGCTGGATGTGTTTTCCCATGTTGGTGGCTTTGGTCTGGCCTGTCTGGCCGGGGGGGCGGCGTCGACGCTGTGTGTCGATGGTTCGGCCCCGGCACTGGATCTGGCCGCGCAAGGGGCAAAAGCCATGGGGATGGAATCGCGCTTTGCCGCGCGTCAGGGCGATGCCTTTGCCGTGCTGGAAGCCCTGGCCGAGGAAGGGGCGCAATTTGACGTGGTCATCTGCGACCCGCCGGCCTTTGCCCCGGCCAAACCGGCGCTGGAGGCAGGGCTGCGCGCCTATGAACGCATCGCACGTCTGGCCGCACCTTTGGTGGCGCCGGGTGGCTATCTGGGCCTATGCTCTTGCTCTCATGCCGCTGATCTTTCAGCCTTTCGCAATGCCAGCGCCCGTGGCATCGGGCGCGGCGGGCGGCGTGGGCAGATCATCTACACCGGCTTTGCTGGCCCCGATCACCCCGTTCTGCCGCAACTGGCCGAAGGCGGCTATCTGAAGTCGCTGTTCTTTCGGCTGGATGGATGAAGGCGGTTCTGGATGCCTGCGTTTTGTATCCCACGGTGCTGCGCGAGATCTTGATCGGTTGCGCAGCACAGGGCCTGTTTCAGCCCCTGTTTTCCGAGCGCATCCTGGGCGAATGGGTGCGCGCCACGGCCAAGCTTGGCCCCGGCGCCCCGGTGATTGCCCAAGGCGAGGCGGCGCTGTTGCGCGCCCAATTCCCCAAGGCGATGGTTCGCGCCCAGGATGCCATCGAGGCGCGGCTGCATCTGCCCGACCCGAATGACGCGCATGTGCTGGCTGTGGCCATCGCGGGCCATGCCGATTGCATCATCACCTTCAACGCCAAAGATTTCCCGCGCCATACCCTGGCCGAAGAGGGCGTGGATCGCCGCGACCCGGATGGTTTCTTGTGGGAGTTGCAGTCGCGCCATCCTGATCAGGTGGGGCAGGTGGTGGCCCGCGTGCATGCCACCGCCTGTCGGCTGTCGGGGCAAGAGATTGCGCTGAAGGCGCTGCTCAAGCGCGTCAAGCTGAACCGCCTGGCGCGGGCCATGGTGGGCTAGTCGCCGCGTGCCAATGTCCAGCGGGCCTCGGCAGCCTCGATCGCGGCGATGCGGTCTGCCGTTTTCGGGTGGCTAAGCAACCAGGCCGGAATGCCCGCACCTGCGCTTTTGGTCAGTGCATCCAGTTTGCGAAACAGCGATTTTTGCGGCGCCGTGCCAATCCCCGCCTTGGTCAGCAAGGCGCTGGCATAGGCATCGGCCTCAAATTCATCGCGGCGCGACAGGCGCGCCATCAGGGCAGATGAAATCAGGCTGGCGATCCAGACACCCACAACCGGCAAAAACCGGTTCAGCAAAGCCGACAGCATCACAAACACGGCATTCTGCCCGGTAAAGTCGATGATCCGCCGCCGGGTATGGCCAAGCGCGACATGACCCAGCTCATGCGCGATGACGCTGGCCATTTCCTCGGCCGAAACCTCGCCCCGCGCCTTGCGGTTCAAAAAGCCGCGGGTCAGGAAGATGCGCCCATCGGCCACGGCCAAGCCGTTCACTGCCTCAATCTCAAAGACATTCACCTTGATCTGCGGCACATCCAGCGCCTGTGCCATCTTGTCGGTCAGCCGCAAGATCGCCGGGTCGGTCAGCGGCGTGCTTTGCGCATCCAGCATCTTTGACGTGCGCCAAACCGAAAAGCGCCACATCAGCAGCGCATAGCCTAGGGCCAGAAAGATGGGCAGAAATTTGATCATGGGCTATAGATAGGGTCAGTCCTGCGCTTCGGAAAGGCCCCGGCGCGCTTTGCGCTGCGCATGTTCCTTGCGCGCCAGCAGCAGCAGCCACCAGCCCAAACCCAGCACCGCCGTGCCCGACGCGACAAGGCCAAGGATCGAGCCCAGCATATCGGACGCTGCCGACAGATTTCCGGCAAAGCCCCGGCCCATCAGCACATAAAGAGAGCACCAGACCACCTCTCCCAACGCGGCCCACAGGGTAAAGCGCAGCCAGTTGTGCCGCATCGCGCCCGAGATCACGTTGACATAAGGCCCAAGCGGGCTGAACAGCCAGCGCGACAGAAAGACGGCGATGCCCCCCTTGGCCTCCATCGTGCTGCGGGCCTTGGTGACGACCTTGGCCCGCGACGGGGCCTTGGCGATACGGTCAAGAAACGGTCCGCCGCCCATGCGACCTGCGCCATAGCCGACCTGATCGCCGGCCAATGCCCCCGACAGGGCCGAGACGACAACCTGCCACAGCACCAGATCGCCCGCCGCCGCAAAGCCGCCCGCTGCCAGCATGATCACCGACGCCGGAATGGGCAGCGCAAGGCACGAGGCAAAGGTGGTGCCTGCGATCAACCAAAGCCCATAGGTGGGCACAAGTGCCAGCAGCCAGTCTGTCATGGGCGCGGTGCCAGATGTGCGTCGCGCTCGGCCTGCAATTCGGCCACGGTCACTTCGACCAATGCGATCACCACCGCAAGGGGCATGCCCTGATCCTCGGCGATCTGCTCCAGCGTCAGGGGGCGCCCCCCATCGGGCGGCGGCAGGCCGGCCCGCCGATCAATCTCTCGCGGGGGCACGCCCCAACTGCGGCCGACATAGCCAATGGTCATCCAGCCCGCGATGGGTTCTTCGCGGTGCTGCGCCCAGTACACGGTGCGCACCACGATCCGCCCGGTCAGGAACAGGGACAGCGCAAGGGCCAGAACAAAGGCCCCGACCAGAATGGGGTGTCGCCGGGCCAGACCTATCATGTCAGTTCCTTGATCCCGCGCGCGATGCCATCAAGCGTCATCGGCACCATGCGGTTGGTAAAAATCCCCTGGATCAGGCGGGTGGACTGGGTATAGGGCCAATGCTGTTCGGGCACCGGGTTGATCCACAGATGTTTGGGCCATTGGTCACAGGCGCGTTGCAGCCATACCTGTCCGGACTCGGGGTTCCAATGTTCATTGGCCCCGCCGGGATGCAGGATCTCATAGGGGGACATACTGGCATCGCCCACGAAAATGCATTTGTAATCAGACCCATAGGTGCGCAGAACCTCTTGCGTCGGGGTCTGCTGATCCCAGCGGCGATGGTTGTCTTTCCACACACCTTCATAAAGGCAGTTGTGGAAATAGAAGTGCTGCATATGCTTGAATTCTGCCTTGGCGGCAGAGAACAATTCTTCCATCACCTTGACATAGGGGTCCATCGACCCGCCGATATCCAGAAACAGCAGCACCTTCACCGCATTGCGCCGCTCGGGCCGGGTTTGCACGTCCAGATAGCCGTGATCGGCTGTTGCGCGGATCGTGCCATCCAGATCCAGTTCTTCCCCTGCGCCATCGCGCGCCCATTTGCGCAGACGGCGCAAGGCCACCTTGATGTTGCGTGTGCCCAGTTCCACCGTGTCGTCCAGATTGCGAAACTCACGCTTGTCCCAAACCTTGACGGCGCGCTGGTGGCGGCTTTGGTCTTGGCCGATGCGCACGCCTTCGGGATTGTAGCCATAGGCGCCAAAGGGGCTGGTCCCCGCTGTGCCCACCCATTTGTTGCCCCCCTGATGGCGGCCCTGCTGTTCGGCCAGCCGCTGGCGCAGGGTTTCCATCAGCTTGTCAAATCCGCCCAAAGCCTTGATCTGGTCGCGCTCCTCGGCGCTCAGATGCTTTTCGGCCAGCTTTTCCAGCCAGTCGCGTGGCAGATCAACGGCTTGCAGCACCTGTTCGGCGGTAATTGCGTCAAGCCCTTGAAAACTGGCGGCAAAGGCGCGGTCAAAGCGATCCAGATGTCGCTCATCCTTGACCATCGCGGTGCGGGCCAGAAAGTAGAACGCCTCGGGATCATAGGTGGCCAGCCCGGCGGCCATACCTTCTAGAAAGGCCAGGTATTCGCGCAGACTGACCGGCACGCCCGTTCTTCGAAGGGTTTCGAAAAAGGGCAGGAACATGCGATCAGCCCCGCAGCATGGTATCAAGGATCAGGGTTGCAAACAGGCCCAAAAGGCCAAAGGCGATGGCAAAACCCGCAGCATATTGCGCCATATCCAACGGCTTGCCGCCGCGCTTTTTCGCCAACAATGCCCCGCCGAGTGCGCCAAACACCAGACCCGCGATCACGATCATGCCTTATCCCTTGCCTGCCTTGTGGCGGAAAGGGACAAAGCCCAGCCCCGCCGTTACCCGCGCCGACCGCGGGCGGCAAGCGATGCGATATCGCCCATCCGTGCCCGCACCTGCGTGTCCGAACCGAAGGCATAGCGCGCCCAGCCCAGACTGTCGAGACGGGCCGACCGTGCCTCGGCGTCGCGGCCCGTGGCCTCCAGCGCCTCGGCCCGCATGGCCAGCAACGACGACAACAGGGACGCATTCTGATGGGTGCGCGCCACGGGAACAGCGCGGTCGGTCATGCGAATGACCTCGTCGAACTGGCCCGACGACAGGGCAAAGGCCGAAAGCTGCATGTCAACATGGGCGACATGAATGGCGGCACCGGGCGTGTTGCGCCAGATCCGTGCGGCCTCGTTATAATCGGCGATCGCGCCCGATGTATCGCTGCCCGTCTTGGCACGGGCGCGGGCAAAGTAGCTAAAGGCCAGGCGGCCATCGTTCCACCCCTGCGCCCGGGCAATGCCGATCAGGCGATCTGCCATCGACAGCCGCGCCCCGGAACGGCCCGCAAAGGTTGCCTCGACCGTTGAAATCCAGCTGCGCGGTGTCATTGCCTTGGGGCCTGTGCCGCGGCCCTGACCTGCGGGGTTCAGCCGGGCCAGAATGGCGGGCAGGCGTGCCGCGACTTCGGCCTCGTTCATGCCTGACCGCAATTCAGGCGCATAGTGAACGCGCAGCATCAGCATGTCAAAGCCGGTCAGCACGGCATGGAAGTTGTCGTCGTTAAAGACCGAATCAGGTAGGCGGAACAGATCGTTCAGCGGGCCCATGGCTTGGGCCAGTTCTTCATGCAGGCAGTCACGCACCTCCTGCGGGCTGGTGTCGCTGGGCACGAAAATGGTGGCCTGCTTGCGGTGGGTGATCCGGCCCCAATCCGTCGCGGCCGTGCCGCGCGCTTTCATATATTCGCCAAACGACCCGACATTGGGCACCACGAAACAGGCGGCAGACGGCACGGCCCGGCGCAGGGTGGATTTGGGCATGAATTCGATGGTGATGCTGGGCTGCGTTCCGGCAGAGGCCATCGAGACGTCAAGGCCCGCCTCGTTGCGCATCCGGCCCAGAACACGCTGCAATTCGCTGGTGGCCACGGGGGGCACATCGCCGCGCAGACCAATCGTGATCGGGCCGTCAAACCGGGTCAGAACGGGCAGGGCGCGGCCACTTTCCATCCTGAACTCTAGGTCCAGAAAGTCGGCGGCCATTTCGGCATTGCCCCGCGTCACCCCAATGGGCTGCGCCGGAACAAAGGCTTGCATCACGGCAAGACCCTGATCGGTGGTTCGACCGTCAATGAACCCTTTTGAAACCTCGGCCGGTGGCGTCGCAACGCATGCGGTCAGGAAACTGGTAAGGGCAAGGCTGGCAAGCAGCGAAGGAAGGCGCATGAGAGTGGCAGCTCTTTTGCACGAGGGAGGGCCAAGGGCCGCCCCGGTTTCAATGGACGCAGGCGGACCGGGCAGAACCGGTCCAACACAGCACGATGCAGTCTACGGGATCCCCCCAGATCCCGCCCCCTGATCCACGGCCTGCTTGCGCGACCGCCGGGCAGAGAGAAGTCAGAGCATGCAACCACGGCCCCCGCCGTGATCTTGCCCCCGCCAAAACCGACAATCGTGCCCACAGGGCCATGCGCCGCGCCAAAAAGGCGGCGGATCGCGTCTGGTCCAAAGGGTGCACCTGATGCCATTCGAGAGGCCTTGTGTCGGGTTTCGGCAAATTTCAATCAACAAGTCTGCAATGTCTGCAAAGGGGCAGCATTGTGTCAATCTTGTGGATTCCGCATCTTCAAGGCGAGTCTATGGGTGGCAGGCAACCAAGGCCAAACCACCGCATCTACGATCACTCTATCACGCAATATTGCGGTATATTTCAGAAAATCGGTGTTTCGTGATCGGTTTGTGGCAGAACTGTGGCTAAACCATGGCAATCACGCCCGATTCGAGAATCTGGAAACAGTCGATTGTGACTGTTCCAGAATCTGAAACAGGCGGGCCGTCAGCGACCAGAGCGCGCCATGAAGGCAAGACGCTCGAACAGATGCACATCCTGTTCGTTCTTAAGCAGCGCCCCATGCAGCTTTGGCAGCATGGCCTTGCCATCGCGCTTCAGGTCTTCGGGGCCCAGATCTTCGGCCAAAAGCAGCTTCAGCCAATCCAGCACTTCGCTGGTGGATGGCTTTTTCTTAAGCCCCGGCATGTCGCGCAGTTCATAGAACTGGGTCAGCGCCGTGGTCAGCAGCGCCTCTTTGATATGGGGGAAATGCACGTTGACGATGGCGCGCATGGTGTCGGCATCGGGAAAGCGGATGAAATGGAAAAAGCAGCGACGCAGAAAGGCGTCGGGAAGTTCTTTTTCGTTGTTAGAGGTGATGATGACGACAGGGCGGTGCCTGGCGCGGATCGTCTCGCCGGTTTCATAGACATGGAATTCCATCCGATCCAGTTCCTGCAACAGGTCGTTGGGAAATTCGATGTCGGCCTTGTCCACCTCGTCAATCAGCAAGACCACCCGCTGTTCGGCCTCGAACGCTTGCCACAGCTTGCCCTTGCGGATGTAATTCTTGACGTCATTCACCCGCGCATCGCCCAACTGGCTGTCGCGCAGGCGGCTGACGGCATCGTATTCATAAAGGCCCTGTTGTGCCTTGGTGGTTGATTTCACATGCCACTCGATCAGCGGCAGGCCCAGGGCCTGCGCCACCTGCCGGGCCAGTTCGGTCTTGCCGGTGCCCGGCTCTCCCTTGACCAGCAGGGGGCGCTGCAAGACGACAGCGGCATTCACCGCCACCGACAGGTCTTCGGTTGCCACATAGGTCTCGGTCGAGGTGAACTTCATGCCCGGCTCCGGTCTTTACACGCTTTTGTGGCGTGACCCTAGTGCGGGCCACAAAATCTCGCAACGCCTAGTGACATTAGAACGAAAAGGGGCTAACTGCACCGCCAGCAGGAGTGCGCCATGACAGAAGCCCACCTGTCGGCCCGTTCCGACACGAAGGAGAGTGCTGCTATGAAGCAAGAAGCGTTCTTGCCGGATGACTACCGGCCCGCTGAAACCGAACCTTTCATGAATGCAAGGCAGCTGGAATACTTCCGTCGCAAGCTGTTGAACTGGAAGGCCGAGCTGCTGGACCAAAGCGCCGAGACGCTGGACAACCTGACAGACAGCGGCCGCAATGTTCCAGATATTGCCGACCGGGCCAGCGAAGAAACCGACCGTGCGTTGGAATTGCGCACCCGGGATCGCCAGCGCAAGCTGATTGCCAAGATCGACGCGGCGCTGCGCCGGGTCGACAACGGCGAATATGGCTATTGCGAAATGACGGGCGAGCCGATCAGCCTTAAACGCCTTGATGCGCGCCCGATTGCAACGATGACGCTGGAAGCGCAAGAAAAGCATGAGCGGCGCGAAAAGGTTCACCGCGAGGATTGATCCTTTCGTCGCAGGCCCGCCGGCAGTCCTATGCTTGCCGGGGGGATGCGACGACGACAGTATCGCGCCGGGCCCAAGGGTCCGGCGTTTTCATTCCTGACTGCCCATCAAAGGACCACGGCCATGAGCCTGATCGGACAAAAGGTCACCCTGCTTGGGGCTGGTATTGCAGGCCTTGCTGTGGCGCGTGCCTTGGCGTTGCGCGGGGCTCAGGTCACCATTCTGGAACAAGCTGATGCCATCCGCGAGGTCGGGGCAGGCCTGCAGGTCAGCCCGAATGGCGCGGCGGTGCTCAAGGCGCTTGGATTGGGCGATGCGCTAGAGTCACGGTCGCTGCGCGCGCAGGCGGTGGAACTGCGCGACGGATTGGGCGGGGATGTGGTCACCCGGCTGGACGTGGCGCGCCTGCGCCCTGACCAAGGCTATCATTTTCTGCATCGGGCCGATCTGATTGATCTTTTGTTGCTAGGCGCGCGTGAGGCTGGCGTCGAGATGCGCCTGTTGCAGCGGATCGAGCATGTTGATCTGTCTGGCCCGAAGCCCCGCTATACCACGGCCCAGGGTGCCGAGGCCGAGGCCGATCTGCTGATCGGGGCCGATGGGCTGCATTCGCGCCTGCGAGAGGCGCTGAATGGCAAGGTGGCGCCGTTCTTTACCCGGCAGGTGGCGTGGCGGGCGTTGATCCCGGCCGACGGGTCGGATGCGCCGGTGGCCGAGGTGCACATGGGGCCGGGGCGCCACATCGTCAGCTATCCCTTGCGGGGCGGCACGCTGCGCAACATCGTGGCGGTAGAAGAACGCAACCGCTGGGTCGATGAAAGCTGGTCGCTGCGCGATGACCCGATGGAATTGCAGGTGGCCTTTGAGCAGTTTTCGCCACGGGTGCGGGGGTGGCTGGGCCAGATCAAGGATGTCTGGCTGTGGGGCCTGTTTCGCCATCCGGTTGCGCGACGCTGGCATGCCGTCACCCCGCACGGGGCCGCCGCTCTTTTGGGGGATGCGGCGCATCCGACCCTGCCGTTTCTGGCGCAGGGGGCCAGCATGGGGCTGGAGGATGCATGGGTCTTGGCCCAAAGCCTTGGCACCCATGACAGCCTGGCTGCGGGGCTTGCCGCCTATCAGGCCGCCCGTGCCCCGCGCTGTGCCCGCATTGTCGAGGCTGCAAACCGCAATGCGCGGGCCTATCATTTGTCAGGCCCGCTGCGCGATGTGGCGCATCTGGGCCTGAAGTTCGGCGGGTGGGTGGCCCCGCAGATGGCGCTGAAGCGCTTTGACTGGCTCTATGGCCATGATGTGACGGTGGCTTAGGCCACAGCCGAGGCGGACCCGGCCTTGGATGCCCCCGCCAGCACAAGGTTTGCACCCATGGCCCCCGCAATGATCGCGCCCAGCGCCAGCAGGGCTGCGACCGACAAGGTCGCGCCGCCCGCAAGGCCAGCCCCCACGGTGCAGCCCCCGGCCAGCACACCGCCGACCCCCATCAGAACCGCGCCCAACGCATAGCGCAGCGTCTGTTCGGGTGTCTCAAAGCTTTGCAGATGCAGCTCGCCCCGAAACAGGGCCGACAAGAAGGCCCCGCCAAGAACACCGCCGACAAAGCCGACGCCAAAGGTGGCAGGCAGGGCGGTCGAGGCGATGGTCCAGAACAGCGTTTCGGTCCAGGTCAGGGTAAAGGCCACGCTTTGAACGGGCAGGGGGTCAAATTCGTCAAGCAGCAGCACCGAAGTGCCGGCCCAGCCGGCGGCAACGACAAGGCCAATTAGGCCCCCAAGGCCAAGGTGAAACAGGCTTGCGCCCGACCGCCATGCCAATACCAACAAGGGCAGCGCGACAACGGGCGCCCAGAGCGCAGCCCCGCCCGGCAGATCCGCCAGTGTTGCCACGGGGCTGGTCACCGTCACCGCGACCAGCGCCTCACGCAGGGGCGACAGAACGCCTTTCAGCATGGCATGGGCGATCACGGCAAAGACCACGATCACAGTCAGCGCCCGCAGGTTGCCCGAGGCCCCCAGAACTGTCAGCCGTGACATGCAGCCCCGCGTCAGCACCATGCCCACGCCAAAGGCCAGACCACCCAGCACAATGGCCACAATCGGCAAGTCGGCGCTGATCCAGCGATGGCCCGACAGATCGGCAAAGCCCAAGGCCCCAGCCCCCCACAGCGCCAGCACCCCGGCTGCAAAGGCCGCCATCCAGACGCCTGCGGCCGCCTGACGATCACTTGCCCCAGTGCGATCACTTGCGCCAGTGTCGATGGCGCGGCGCAGGCAAAACTGAGAGATTTGCGCAGCGATGCCGAACAAAAGGCCAAGGGCCAGCCCCAGACCGATATGCAAAACCCGTGGGTCGATACCGAAATCATAAAGTTCAAGCAGCATCCGCGACTCCTTAGCCAGACCAGGATGATCGCCTAACGCGGCTCAGCGCGCGCCGTCAAATCGCCGGGGGGGAACAGTGTTCTGCCCCACAGTCGATTTGCAGGACAAAGGGGCGCTTTGCGGGGGTGCTGGTTTTTCTTCAGACCAGATCGGGGCCGAACCGGGCAATCCCGGTCCTTATTTGCAAGGGCTGGGCGGCCGGTATCAGTTTCCCAAGATCCCCGGCAGCCGCAGGCCATGGTCGCGCGCACAGTCCAGCGCGGTTTCATAGCCCGCATCGGCATGCCGCCAGACGCCCGAGGCCGGATCGTTCCACAGCACCCGCTCCAGCCGCCTTGCGGCCTCGGCTGTGCCATCGGCCACGATCACCACACCCGCATGTTGCGAAAAGCCCATGCCCACGCCGCCGCCATGGTGGATCGACACCCATGTCGCCCCCGAGGCCGTGTTCATCAGCGCATTCAGCAGCGGCCAGTCCGACACCGCATCCGATCCGTCTTTCATCGCCTCGGTCTCGCGGTTGGGGCTGGCGACCGAGCCTGCGTCAAGATGGTCGCGGCCAATCACGATCGGGGCCTTCAATTCACCACTGGCAACCATGTCATTGAACATCAGCCCGGCGCGGTGCCGATCGCCAAGGCCGATCCAGCAGATCCGGGCGGGCAGGCCCTGAAAGGCGATGCGCTCGCCCGCCATATCCAGCCAGCGGTGCAGATGGGCGTTGTCCGGGAACAGCCGTTTCATCGCGGCATCGGTCTTGCGGATATCTTCGGGGTCGCCCGACAGCGCGCACCAGCGAAAGGGGCCAATGCCCTTGCAAAACAGCGGGCGGATATAGGCGGGCACAAAGCCGGGGAAGGCAAAGGCGTTGTCAAAGCCTTCGTCCTTGGCCACCTGCCGGATGTTGTTGCCGTAATCCAGCGTGGGCACACCGGCATTCCAAAAGCCCACCATCGCCTCGACATGGGCGCGCATGGCGGCGCGGGCGGCGGCCTGGACCTCGGCGGGGGCAGTTTCCTGTTTGGCCCGCCAGTCGGCCACGCTCCAGCCTGCGGGGCAATAGCCGTGCAGCGGGTCATGGGCGCTGGTCTGGTCGGTGACGATATCGGGGCGGGGGCCACCGGCCTGCATCCGCGCCAGAAGTTCTGGGAAAACCTCGGCCGCATTGCCCAAAAGGCCCACGGATTTCGCCTGTCCCTTGGCTTTCCAGTCGGCGATCATGGCCAAGGCTTCGTCCAGCGTCTGCGCCTTGGCATCAAGATAGCGGGTGCGGATGCGAAAATCGATGCGGGTTTCGTCCACCTCGACCGCAAGGCAACAGGCCCCCGCCATAACAGCCGCCAGAGGTTGCGCGCCCCCCATGCCGCCCAAACCCCCGGTCAGAATCCAGCGCCCGGTGAGATCGCCGCCGTAATGCTGGCGGCCGGCTTCGGCAAAGGTTTCATAGGTGCCCTGGACGATGCCTTGGGTGCCGATATAGATCCAGCTTCCCGCCGTCATCTGGCCATACATCATCAGGCCCTTGCGATCGAGCGCGTTGAAATGCTCCCATGTGGCCCAATGCGGCACCAGATTGGAATTGGCGATCAGCACGCGCGGGGCATCGGCATGGGTGCGGATGATGGCGATGGGTTTGCCTGATTGCACAAGCAGCGTCTCATCTTCCTCCAAATCCTTCAGCCCCGCCACGATGCGGTCGAAATCTTCCCAAGTGCGGGCGGCGCGGCCGATGCCGCCATAGACCACCAGCTCGTGCGGGTTTTCGGCCACATCGGGGTGCAGGTTGTTCATCAGCATCCGCATCGCCGCCTCGGCCCCCCAAGTCTTGGCGGTTTTTTCCGGGCCTGTGGGGGGGAAGATGTCGCGCAGGTTGTGGCGGGGATTGGTCATGGCGTGTCCTTTGGGTCAGACGACGGAAGTCAGGGCGGGCAGTGACAGCCCAGAGGCTGTGGTCAAGGCACCGGCGCGGACAAGGTCTGCGGCGGCCTCGATATCGGGGGTCAGGGCGCGGTCGGCGCTCAAGGTGGCAATGCGGGCACGGATCACCCGCATCACCTGTTGCAGCGCGGGGCTGGTTTGCAAGGGGGCGCGGAAGTCGATGCCTTGCGCTGCGGCCATCGCCTCGACCCCCAGAATGACGTTCAGATTGGTGTTCATCCGTGCAAGGCGGCGGGCGGCATGGGCGGCCATGCTGACGTGATCTTCCTGATTGGCCGAAGTTGGGGTGCTGTCGGTCGAACAGGGCGTGGCCAGATGCTTGTTTTCACTCATCAGCGCCGCCGTGGTCACTTCGGCGATCATCAGGCCCGAGTTCAGGCCGGGGTCCGGCGTCAGAAAGGGCGGCAGGTCATGGCTAAGCGTCGGGTCCACCATCAGGGCAATGCGGCGCTGCGCGATGGCCCCGATTTCTGACACGGCCAGCGCGATCTGATCGGCGGCAAAGGCCACATATTCGGCATGGAAATTGCCGCCCGAGACGATTTCCCCGGTTTCGACCAGCACCAGCGGGTTGTCCGTGACGGCATTTGCCTCGACTTCCAGCGTGCGGGCCGCGTGGCGCAACAGATCCAGCGCGGCACCCATCACCTGTGGCTGGCAGCGGATGCAATAGGGGTCTTGCACGCGGGTGTCGCCGTCGCGGTGGCTTTCGCGGATCTCCGAACGCTCCAGCAGGCGCGATTGGGCGGCGGCAAAGTCGATCTGGCCAGGATGGCCGCGCAAGGCGTGGATCGCCGGGTTCAGCGGCGCGGTCGAGCCCATGATCGCATCGGTGGACAGCGCGCCGGTGATGGTGGCGGCGGTCAGGTTGTCCCACGCCCCCCAAAGGCCGGCCAGTGCGGCGGCGGTGGAAAACTGGGTGCCGTTGATCAGGGCCAGCCCCTCTTTCGGGCCAAGGGTAACCGGGGAAAGGCCCGCCTGTTGCAGGGCCACGCGGCCCGGCAGACGCTGGCCGTTCAGCAGCGCCTCTCCCTCGCCGATCATCACCGCCGCCATATGGGCCAGCGGGGCCAGATCGCCCGAGGCCCCGACCGAGCCCTGCGACGGGATCACCGGGGTGACGCCTGCGTTCAGCATGTCCTCGATCAACTGCACCGTGGCCCAGGCCGTGCCACTGGCCCCGCGGCCCAGCGACAGCAGTTTCAGCGCCATCATCAGCCGGGTTGTGGGTTCCTCCATCGGCGCGCCCACACCACAGCAATGCGACAGGATCAGGTTGCGTTGCAGGGTGGCGGTGTCTTTGGCCGGAATGCGCACCGAGGCCAGTTTGCCAAAGCCCGTGTTCACGCCGTAAACCGCAGCGTCGCCGCTGGCCGCGCGGGCCACAAGGGCGTGGGCGGCGTCGATCCCGTCTTTGGCCGTGCGGTCAAGCCGGACCTGCCCACCCTTGCGCCACAGGGTTTCCAGCGTGGCAAGTGGGGTGGTGCCGGGTGTCAGGGGATGGGTCAAAAGGCACCTCCGAAGATGCGCTGGGATAGGGGGTTGAAGCCGATCCGGTAGGACAGTTCCGCCGGGTGGCCGACATTCCAGATCGCCAGATCGGCGCGCAGGCCGGGGGCAAGCTGGCCGCAATCGTGCAGGCCAAGGGCGCGGGCGGCATGAAGCGTGGTGCCGCGCAAGGCCTCTTCCGGGGTCAGGCGGAATTGGGTGCAGGCCATGTTCATGGCCAGCAGCAGCGAATTCAGCGGCGAGGTGCCGGGGTTAAGGTCTGTCGCCACCGCCATCGGCACATTATGGGCGCGAAAGGCCGCGATTGGCGGCATTTGGGTTTCGCGCAAGGCATAGAAAGCACCCGGCAGCAGAACCGCAACGGTGCCCGATTGCGCCATGGCTGCGGCATCGGCCTTGGTTGCATATTCGACGTGATCGGCCGACAGCGCCCCATACTGGCAGGCCAGTTCTGTGCCGCCAAGGTGCGACAATTGCTCGGCATGCAGCTTGACGGGCAAGCCCAATGCACGCGCTGCGTCGAACACGCGGGCGATCTGGGCCGGGGTAAAGGCGATGCCTTCGCAAAACCCATCGACCTGATCGACCAGCCCTTCGGCATGGGCGCGGCTTAGGGCCGGCAGGCAGATGTCGGTCAGGTAGTCATCGGCCCGCCCCTTGAATTCGGGGGGGATGGCATGGGCGCCCAGAAAGGTGGTGACGATGCGCATGGGGCGCAGCTGCGCCAGCTTGCGGGCGACACGCAGCATTTTCAGCTCGGTCTCGATATCCAGGCCATAGCCGGATTTCACCTCGACCACCGCCACGCCTTCGGCCATCAGCGCATCCAGCCGGGGCAGGGCGGCGTCCAGCAGGGTGCTGTCACTGGCCTGACGGGTGGCCGTGACGGTAGAGAGGATGCCGCCCCCGGCGCGGGCGATGTCTTCATAGCTGGCCCCCTGCAGCCGCATCTCGAATTCCTGGGCCCGGTTGCCGCCATGGACCAGATGGCTGTGGCAGTCGATCAGGGCCGGGGTGACCAGCCGGCCGCCCAGATCGTGCCGCGCGCCCCTTGCATCCTTGGGCAAGGCAGCGGCGGGGCCAACCCAGTCGATCAGCCCGTCGCGCAACACCAGCGCGCCATCTGCGATCAGACCATAGGGCTGATCACCGGTCAGCGTGGCAAGGGTGGCGCCTGTCAGAATCATTGCTTGGCCTTGTCATATGCACTGGCATCGGTAATAAGTGCATACATATTATCGGGTCAAGAGGCGATCATGACAGAGCTTTGGGCGGATTGGGCCTTGCTGCCAACAGGCTGGGCGCGGGATGTGCGGGTCACCTTGGCGGCGGGGCGGATCGCCAGTGTCATGGCTGGCAGCGCACCGTCGGGCACGCGCGTCGGGGTGCTGTTGCCCGCGCCCGCCAATGCCCATTCCCATGCCTTTCAGCGCGCCATGGCCGGGCTGACAGAAGGCCGGGGCCCAAATCCTCGCGACAGTTTCTGGACATGGCGGCAGTTGATGTTCCGCTTTCTTGACCAGTTGAACCCAGACCAGATTCAGGCCATCGCCGCCTTTGTGCAGATGGAGATGCTGGAGGCGGGCTATGCCTGCAATGTCGAGTTCCACTATCTGCATCATGACCCCGGCGGTGTGCCCTATGCCGATCTGGCCGAAACCTCGGGCCGCATCGCTGCGGCGGCGTCGCAAACCGGTATCGGGCTGACGCTGTTGCCGGTGCTGTATCAGTTTGGCGGGCTGGATCAGCGGCCCTTGGCCCCGGGGCAGATCCGTTTTGGCAATGATCTTGGGCGGTTCACGGCGCTGCATGCCGCCGCCAAGGCTGCGGTTTCCACTGTGGGGCCGGATTCCTGCACGGGTGTTGCGCCCCATTCCCTGCGGGCTGTCCAGCCCAAGGATCTGCTCGCCTTGCGGGGCATGGCGGACGGGGGCCCCTTTCACATGCATCTGGCCGAACAGGTGGCCGAGGTTGAGGAGGTTCAGGCCCAGACCGGCCAGCGCCCGGTAGAGTGGGTGCTAAGCCATCTGGCCCCCGGCCCGGATTGCTGTTTCATCCATTGCACGCAAATGCTGCCGACCGAGACCGAGGCGCTGGCGCGCTCTGGCGCCGTGGCGGGCCTGTGTCCGATCACCGAGTCGTCGTTGGGCGACGGAATCTTTGATGGCTTGCGGTGGTTTGACGCCGGGGGCGTGATGGCGATTGGGTCAGACAGCAACATCCGCATTGCCCTGGCCGAGGAATTGCGCACCCTTGATTATTCGCAACGCCTGCGTGATCACAGCCGCGCAGCACTGGCCACATCTGATCTGTCCACCGGGCGGCGGCTGTTTCAGGCCGCTTGTGCGGGCGGGGCGCAGGCCGCGGGGCGGCACAGCGGCCAGATCGCGCCGGGCCTTTGGGCCGATCTGATGGCGCTGGAGGCAGATCATGTTGACCTTGCCGGGCGGCAGGGCGATAGGCTGCTGGATGCATGGATCTTTGCGGGGGATGACCGGATGGTGACAGATGTCTGGTCTGCGGGGCGGCATATGGTGCAGGGCGGTCGCCATGTGGCGCGGGCGCAGATCGTGGCCGCCTATCGCCGCGCGGTGGCGCCCCTGATCAGCGCCCTATGACGGACGGGGCGAACACATGGCAGGCCGTGCAGGCCGAGGTTCTGCGCCGCATCCGGTCGGGGCAATGGGCGCCGGGCGGGGCAATCCCGCATGAGGCGGATCTGGCGCAGGAACTGGGATGTGCCCGCACCACGGTGAACCGGGCGCTGCGCGAGGTGGCCGAAATGGGCCTGATCGAGCGGCGCAGGCGCGCAGGCAGCCGGGTTGCCATGCGCCCGGTGCGACGCGCGACGCTGGATATTCCCGTGCTGCGCGATGAGATCGAGGCGCGCGGCGCGGCCTATGCCTTTACGCTGCAAAAGCGCGAAATGGCCCTGCCACCTGTTTCGGTGCAGGCGCGGCTGGCGCTGGGGGCGGATCGGGCTTTGCTGCATGTGGTTGGCCTGCATCTGGCCGACGGTCATCCCTATGCGCTAGAGGATCGCTGGATCGACCCAGAGGCGGTGCCACAGGTTCAGGACGCGGATTTCACCACACTCAGCCCGAATGAATGGCTGGTGCTGACCATTCCTTTCGAGGGCGGCGATATTGCCTTTTCGGCCCATGCCGCGACACAGGGCGAAGCGGCAGCCTTGCGCTGCCCTGAGGGGGCCGCGCTGTTCGTGGTCGAGCGGGTGACGTGGCGTGGCGAGGCGCGCCTGACCTGCGTGCGCCTGACCTTTGCGCCGGGTCACCGGCTGGTGACGGTGATCTGAGCGTGAGTCGGGCTGAAGCTCGATTACACCATCATTTCCTTGGTCGCGGTCAGCTTCAGCTCGGGGTAGTCGCGGATCACCCGGTCAATATCCCATTGCAGGCGCGTCAGAAACACCGTGTCGCCGTCATTGTCGATGGCGATATGCTGTTTGTTGACGTTGATCAGCTTGTCCATCTCGGCCTTGGGGCCCTTGATCCAGCGGGCACTGCTGAACTGCGAAGGCTCAAAGCGGACGGGCAGGCCGTATTCCTGCTCGATCCGGCTGGCCAGCACTTCAAATTGCAGCGCGCCCACGACGCCCACGATAAAGCCCGAACCGATCATCGGCTTGAACACCTTGGCCGCGCCTTCTTCGGCAAATTGCATCAAGGCCTTTTCCAGATGCTTGGCCTTCATCGGGTCGCCCGCGCGCACACCTTGCAGCAGTTCCGGCGCAAAGGACGGAATACCGGTAAAGCGCAGCGCCTCGCCTTCGGTCAGGGCGTCGCCGATGCGCAGTTGCCCATGGTTCGGGATGCCGATGATATCGCCCGCCCAGGCCTCTTCGGCCAGTTCGCGGTCGGCTGCCAGAAACAGCACGGGGTTTGACACCGCCATCGGTTTCTTGCTGCGCACATGCAGCAGTTTCATGCCGCGCTCAAAATGGCCCGAGGCAAGGCGGACAAAGGCCACACGGTCGCGGTGCTTTGGGTCCATGTTCGCCTGAACTTTGAAGACAAAGCCGGTAACCTTTGATTCTTCTGGGGAAATTTCGCGCTCGGTCGCCTTTTGCGGCTGCGGTTCGGGGCCGAATTCGCCCATACCGTCCATCAGTTCCTTGACGCCAAAGGAATTGATGGCCGAGCCGAACCAGATCGGCGTCATCGAGCCGTGCAAAAACGCCTCGCGGTCAAAGGCGGGCAGCAATTCACGCGCCATTTCAAGGTCTTCGCGGAACTTCTTGAGAAGATCTGCGGGCACATGATCTGCCAGTTTCGGATCATCCAGACCAGAAATCTTGATCGATTCCGCCACCTTGTTGCGGTCGGCGCGGTCCATGATTTCCAGCCGGTCATGCAGCAGATCATAGGCGCCGATAAAGTCGCGCCCCACCCCGATGGGCCACGAGGCTGGCGTCACATCAATCGCCAGATTTTCCTGAATCTCGTCGATGATTTCAAACACATCGCGGGATTCGCGATCCATCTTGTTACAAAAGGTCAGGATCGGCAGGTCGCGCAGGCGGCACACTTCGAACAGCTTTTGCGTCTGGCTTTCCACACCCTTGGCCCCGTCGATCACCATGATCGCGGCATCAACCGCCGTCAGCGTGCGATAGGTGTCTTCGGAAAAGTCGCTGTGGCCGGGGGTATCGACCAGATTGAAGCGGAACTTGCCATATTCAAACGACATGGCGCTGGCCGAAACCGAGATCCCGCGCTCTTGCTCCATCTTCATGAAGTCTGACCGGGTGCGCCGCGCCTCGCCCTTGGCCCGCACCTGACCGGCCATCTGAATGGCGCCGCCGAACAGCAGGAACTTCTCGGTCAGCGTGGTCTTGCCGGCATCGGGGTGCGAAATGATCGCAAAGGTCCGACGACGGGCGATTTCAGGCGGGAGGGAGGGGCGATTGTCCAACATGGCGCGTGAGTAGCGCAAAGACAGGCACACGTCCACTGGCGCTTGCACCGCAAATCGCGCCTTTCCATGGGGTTGTCAGCGGGGGCTGTCCTTGCGCGGTTGGGGGCGGCCCAGAATCGTCTCGCGCCCGACCGAATCAAGCAATTGGCGGCTGGCTTCGGTGCCGAAATGCTGCGACTGCGCCAAGCCCGGAAAGCGCGAGCGCACTTCGCTGGCCAGTTCTGAGGGCAGGCGGCTGATCGTGGCATCGCTGACCATCAGGCTTTCAGCGGGCACGCCTTCGGCATAGATGATTTCGTGCTGATCAAAGACCAGACTGAAATAATCCATAAACCCGCCCTCACGCTGGAAAACCTGGTCATCATCGACCAGATGCTTGGCCTGAATCAGGATTTCGGCCGTTTCCAGCCCCGGCTTGCGGTTGCGCTGATACAGGAAAATCCGATGATGTGGGCTGACGATCAGATCGCCCGAATTGCCCAGGGTGCCCGCCGTGATCACCACCGGCGCGAAAGACCCCACGGCGCGCAAGGTGGCCTTGCCCAGCCAACGCACGGGTTGCGGGCCATGGTCGCGCGTCAGTACCTTGTCGCCGGGTTGCAGGGTTTCGATCGGGCATTGCCGGCCATCGGCCAGCGAAATCATGGTGCCCCGGCCAAAGGACACGCAGACCAGATCAACCAGCGGCACCCGCTCAGGGGCGTCGTCAATGGCGACCAGCGTATAGTCAAGCTCTGCCCCCATGGGCGACAGGGGCAGGGCGACCGCTGCCCCGCTGTCAAGGCGCAGGAACAGCAGATCCACCGTCGTGGCATCAGGCGCCATCAAAGTATAGCGCCCGACCAGCGTCAGGGCCTCACCCGGCGTGCCGATCTGGCTGCCCGGTGCAATCCGCTCGCCCTGCACCCCGTGGGCCAAGACCAGCCGCAGGGGTTTTGCCTGATCTTCCAGCGTGTAAATATCGCCTTCGCACAGGTCGGCAGGGTTGCCCAAGCTGTCGCCCGCATTGACGCCATGGCTGACATAGATGGCATCCGCCTCAAACACTTGGCAGACATGGCCGGGCAGATTTTGACGTGGCACGGCTGTCATCTGGAATTCCTGTATCGGTCGCGGCTGATAATGTCGCAGGCATAATATAATTTTGGGTTCAGATAATCGTTGGTTTTTTCTGCGTCAATGTGGCTTGCCTTCAACTGTGTGATCAAGCCTGCTAAATGAATGGGGCAGCAGGATGGAGGACATGCGATGGATCTGGGGATCAAGGGGAAAACAGCGCTGGTTTGTGCGGGGTCCAAAGGGTTGGGGCGCGGTTGTGCGATGGCCCTGGCCGAGGCGGGCGTCAATCTGGTGCTGAACGCACGCGGAGAGCAGGCGCTGAATGCCACGGCACGCCAGATCCGCGACGCCTATGGCGTGACGGTGGTCACGGTGGCCGCCGATATCACCACCGAGGAGGGCCGCGCCAAAGTGCTGGCCGCGGCGACGGGCATCGATATTCTGGTGACCAACGCGGGCGGGCCACCGCCCGGCCTGTGGTCAGACTGGTCGCGCGATGATTTCATCAAGGCGATTGATGGCAACATGCTGACCCCGATTGCGCTGATGCAAGCGGCCCTGCCGGGGATGATTGCCAAAGGCTGGGGCCGGGTGGTCAATATCACCTCGGGTTCGGTCAAGGCGCCGATCCCGCAACTGGGCCTGTCAAACACAGCGCGCGCGGGCCTGACCGGCTTTGTCGCGGGAACGGCCCGGCAAGTGGCCGGGCATGGGGTGACGATCAACAATCTGCTGCCCGGCATTCACGATACTGACCGCGCCGTGGCGCTGGATACGGGCGTCACCAAGGCCGAGGGCATAACGATGGAGCAAGCCCGCGCCAAACGCGCCGCAACCATTCCGGCCGGGCGCTATGGCACGGCATCCGAATTCGGCGCGGCCTGTGCCTTTTTGTGCAGCCAGCATGCCGGGTTTATCGTGGGGCAGAACCTGCTGTTGGACGGCGGTGCCATCAATGCCACCCTGTGAAGGCTGGACGCTGTGGCGGGGGGCTGCTAGGGGATGCCTGAGAGAAACGCTAGGATACCCATGCCGCAAGATCGCCCCCCTGTTGCAGGCCCTCGTCTGATCGCCCGGCACCTGAGCCGCGCCTTTGGCGGCCGCAAGGTGGTGCAGGATCTGTCGCTGTCGGTGCTGCCGGGGCAGGTGACCTGCCTTTTGGGCCCGTCGGGCTGCGGAAAATCGACGACCCTGCGCATGATTGCCGGCGTGGAACGCGCGGATGAGGGCGAGGTGCTGATCGATGGCACGCTGGTCGAAGGGCCGGGCCTGCACCTGCCCCCGGAAAAGCGGTCGGTTGGCCTGATGTTTCAGGACTTTGCCCTGTTCCCGCATCTGACTGTGGCCGACAATGTGGCCTTTGGGCTAAAGGCCGACAAAGCGGCCAAGGCCGCGCGCGTGGCCGAGTTGCTGGAGCGGGTGAATCTGTCGGGGTTTGGCCCCAAACATCCGCATCAACTCTCGGGTGGAGAGCAGCAGCGCGTGGCGCTTGCCCGCGCCTTGGCCCCGCGCCCCAAAGTCATGCTGATGGACGAGCCGTTTTCGGGGCTGGACAACAGGTTGCGCGACGGCATCCGCGACACCACGCTGGAAATCCTGAAAGAGGAAGGCGCGGCAGTCGTTCTGGTGACGCATGAACCCGATGAGGCGATGCGGATGGCCGATGAAATCGTGCTGATGCGGGCGGGCCAGATGGTGCAGATGGGCGCCCCCTATAACGTCTATAACGCCCCGGTTGATAAGGCGGCGGCAGCATTTTTCAGCGATATCAATGTGATCCGTGGCGTGTCGCGCGGTGCGTTGACCGAAACCCCCTTTGGTGCCTTTCTGACGCCCGGCCATGCCGACGGCGGCAAGGTTGAAATCGTGATCCGGCCCCAGCATCTGAAGATCGATTTTGACAGGGCAGGCCGGGGGCCGAACCCCACACCGCAAGACGGCACGCCTGCGCGCGGCACCGTGACCCGCGCGCGCTATCTGGGGCGCGAAAGCCTGGTTGATTTCCGCATGGATTTCGATGGCTCGATCCTGACCGCCAGCGTGCCGGGGGTATTCTTGCCCAAGGCGGGCACGGCGCTGTGGCTGATGATCCGGCGCGACCGCTGCTTTGTGTTTCCCGCCCGCTGATCGCTAGCGGTCGGGCACGGGCTTGGCTTCCTGGTCCATATGGGCGCGATAGTCCTCTGGCCCGCGTCCCGGTTCTTGTGGATAGGGCTCGCCCGTTTCATCCAGCGCCACGATCCGATCCACGCGAAAGGCCCGGAAATCGCCCCGCGCCTCGCACCATGCCGCAAGCGTCCAGACCTTGCCCCAGAATTCAAGCTGCAAGGGGCGGATGTCGCGATGCGTTTCGCGGCCATCATGGTCGATATAGGTGATGGTCAGCCGCTCTTTTTGCCGCACGGCCTTGCGGATGGCAGGCAGATGGGGGGCGGCGCGTTTGGCCTCTTGGCCGGTGAACAGGAACAGGTCATCTTCATCGCCTTCGGGCGGGGCGGGGGTCACGCTGGCGATCTTGGTGGCCAGCAGCCGCGCCGCCCGCGACAGGCCCGGATCTTCGCCTTCGGCCACCAACCGCACCCCCAGGCGCAGCGCCTCTAACTCGGCCCCGGTCAGGATCATTGGCGGCAAGGTGATCGGCGCCCGCAGAATATAGCCCACACCGCGCTCGCCCTCGACCGGCAGGCCGCTGGCCATCAGCGTGGACATGTCGCGCCAGATGGTGCGCACGCTGACCCCCAGCTTTTCGGCCATCTCGCCCGCACGGTGCAGCCGCCCGTCGCGCAGGATCTGGATCAGGTCGAACAGGCGGTCAGTGCGTCGCATGGGGCCAAGGTGACCGGGCTTTGCACCGGCGTCAATCCATGGGCCCCGCAAACCGCCATCAGGGCTTTTGCGCCGGGGGCAACTGACATATAGCTGTCAGCTATCTGCCCCCCCGGCCAAGGGGGAAGGGTGGAATTGACCTAGGAAGTGCCCCAGATGAGGGGTAATGGAATGATCAGACGGGCAGCCCCCCTGCGGGCAAACCCCAGTGAGAGGATTTGACATGCTGAACAACATCGGCCTTCCCGGCCTTCTGCTTATCGCCGTCGTGGTGCTGGTCCTGTTCGGGCGCGGCAAGATTTCGGGCCTGATGGGCGAAGTTGGCAAAGGCATCACCGCCTTCAAGAAAGGCGTCAAGGATGGCACCGAAGAGATCGAGAATGCCTCGGCCACCACCGCCAAGGACGTGACGCCCGAGACCGAGAAAGACAAGGTCTAAGCCGTCTTATCGTCACAGCGCCCCTGAACGGAGCCTCATATGTTCGATCTCGGGATGTCCGAGCTTTTGGTCATCGGTGTTGTCGCGTTGATCGTGATCGGCCCGAAAGACCTGCCACAGTTGTTCCGCAGCTTTGGCAAGTTCACTGCCAAGATGCGGGCCATGGCGCGCGAATTCAGCAGCGCGATGGAAGCGGCCGCCGATGAGGCGGGTGTGAAAGACGTGGCCAAGGATCTGAAAGAGGCGACCTCGGCCAAGTCGATGGGCCTTGATAAGGTGCGCGAAGCGGCCGAGCGGTTCGAGAAATGGGATCCGGTCAAGAATGCCGCCCGCCCCTCGACGCCCAGCACGCCCGCCACCCCGGCCACCCCGGCCGCCGAAGACAAGCCGCGTGGCCCGGCGACTGCGGCGCTTGCCGAAAAGCAGGCCGCGCGCAAGGCCGCCGCCCTTGACGCCGCGGAAAAGCTGAAAGCGGCGGGTTCTGCCCCGGCCGCGCCCGCAACAGAACCCGAACCCAGCCCAGCCCCCGCGCCCGAACCCCCAAAGGCCCAAGCCTGATGAGCAACGATCACATTGACGACAGCGCGGCCCCGCTGGTCGAGCATCTGGCCGAATTGCGCAACCGCCTGATCTGGGCGGCAGCGGCCTTTATCGTGGCCATGATCCTGTGCTTTGTCGTGGCCGACCCGATCCTGCGCTTTCTGCTGCGCCCGATCGAAGATGCAATGCGCGCCTTGGGCAATCCCAATCCGGTGATGCAATATACTGCGCCGCAGGAATATTTCTTTACGCTGGTGCGGATCTCGATGGTGGGGGGGCTGGCGATTTCTTTCCCGGTGATCGGGTATCAACTGTGGCGTTTCGTGGCGCCCGGCCTTTATCGCAGCGAAAAGCAGGCTTTTCTGCCCTTCCTGATCGCCTCGCCCGCGTTGTTCATCCTTGGCGCGCTGTTTGCCCATTATGTCGTGACCCCGCTGGCGATGAATTTCTTTCTGGGCTTTGCCGATGCCGCATCGCTGCTCTCGGCGGTGATTCCGGCGCTGGTTGATACCCCCGCTGATGTGCCCCTGGCCGAGACGGCACCCGCGCTTCCGGCCGAAGGCATCAACATCATCTTTCAGGGCAAGGTGAATGAGACGCTGGATGTGTCGCTGAAGCTGATCATTGCCTTTGGCCTGTGTTTCCAGTTGCCGGTGTTGCTGACCTTGATGGGCAAGGCGGGGCTGGTGTCGTCCAAGGGTCTGGCGGGCATGCGCAAATATGCCATGGTCCTGATCCTGATCGTGGCCGCCTTGGTCACCCCGCCCGACGTCATGAGCCAGATGATCCTGTTTTTCGCAGTCTATCCGCTGTACGAAGTGTCGATCTTTCTGATCCGCCGGATCGAAAAGAAGCGTGAAGCCGAGTTGCGGGCGCAGGGCCTGTGGGAAGACGAAGACGAAGACGAGACTGCATGACCGACGATACCCTGACCCGGATTGCCGCCGCCCTTGAACGTCTGGCCCCGGCGCCAATGCCCGCCCCTGATTTTGACAGCGCGGATGCCTTTGCCTGGCACACCAGCCCCGACCGGCTGGAGCCGGTGGGCAAGGTCAGCCGGGTGGATCTGGCCTTGCTGGTGGGGGTGAATCGGTCGCGCGATACGCTGCTGGAAAACACCCGCCACTTCGCGCGCGGCTTGCCCGCCAACAATGCGCTGCTTTGGGGCGCGCGGGGGATGGGGAAATCAAGCCTGGTCAAAGCGGTGCATGCCGCTGTGGTGGCCGAGGGGCTGGCGCTGAAAATCGTGGAGCTCAGCCGCGAAGATCTGCCGTCGGTGCAGCGGTTGCTGGCCCATCTGCGGGCCAGTGCGTCGCGCTTTATTCTGTTTTGCGATGATCTGTCGTTCAGCCATGATGACCAGCATTACAAATCACTGAAAGCGGTGCTGGATGGTGGCATCGAGGGGCGGCCCGAGAACGTGCTGTTCTATGCCACGTCGAACCGACGTCACCTGATGCCCCGCGACATGATCGAGAATGAGCGGTCTTCGGCCATCAATCCCTCTGAGGCGGTGGAGGAAAAGGTGTCGCTGTCGGATCGGTTCGGGCTGTGGCTGGGCTTTCACCCCTGCAGCCAGGATGACTATCTGGACATGATCCGCGGCTATTGCGCCGCGCATGGGGTTGTGGTGGCCGAAGACAGGCTGCGTGCCGAAGCGATCGAATGGCAGGCCACGCGTGGCGCGCGGTCGGGCCGAGTGGCCTGGCAGTTCTTTTGCGATCTGGCCGCGCGTGAGGGCGTGCGGCTGTAGGGCATCGCCGCGCTGCCGGGGGGAGGGTATCAGGGGGCGCTGCCCCCTCTGGGCCTGCGGCCCATTCACCCCCGGAGTATTTGGGCCAAGATGAAGGGCAGCCGGGGCGATTTATCCTTGTGGCCCGGATTACTGCAAAAAGGCCATCGGGTCGGTGCTGTCGACGCCGCGCCGCACTTCGAAATGCAAGAAGCTGGGGGTGGCGGCGCGCACTTTGGCGATGGTCTGGCCCCGGCTGACGCTGTCGCCTTTCTTGACCGCAATTCCATCGACGCCGGCATAAACGGTCAGGATATTGTCCGCATGCCGGATCACGATGATCGGCGTTTGCTCGGTATCTTTGGTGATGGCGGCCACGGTGCCGGCGGCTGCGGCTTTGACCGCGCTGCCCGCGGGGGCGGAAATGTCGATCCCGTCGTTTTTGCCTTTGGCATAGGGGCGGATGATCGCACCGGCGACGGGCATTTGCATTTTCGACGTGCTGGCCGAGGTCTGCTGCTTGCCCAGATCGGGTGATGCCGGCGTTTCCTTGGGTTTCTGGGCCGCGGGTGTGGTCTTTTCATCGGGCAGCGGCTTGGTGGCCGAGGGCGGAACCGGGGTGGGAGATCCTGCCCCGGGGGCGGTGGTGCCTGCGGTTTGCGGGGGCGCTGCATTGGCGACCGGAATGATCAGATACTGGCCTTCGCGCACGTTCAGATCCGCGCCGAGCCCGTTCCATTCGCCCAAGGCCTTGGCCGAGACATTGTAAAGCCGGGCGATCGAAAAGGCGGTTTCGCCGCGCCGCACCTGATGGCGCACCGGCTCGCCCGAGGCGCGGGGGGTGGTGGTGGCGGGCGGGGTGGGGGTGCCCACCCGGTCAAGCGCTGTGGTGGCAATGGCCGACACATCGACAGCCCCCGGTGCTGCGCTGCTGCCCGCACCGGCAAGCCCCTGCACCTGACCCTGATCGGCCACCCGACGGGGCAGGGCCAGAACCTCACCCGCGCGCAGCGGATCGGTGGGCATCAGCGCGTTATAGCGGGCCAGTTCATCGGACGTCAGCCCCACACGGGCCGCGACCGAAGCCACGGTATCGCCACGGCGCGCCACCGCCACCTGATAGCCGGGGTAAGAGATGACACCGCGAGAATCGGGGCTGGGGCGGTTTTGGGTGGCCTGACGGGCCGCCTCGCTGGTGTCCAGCGCGCCGCCACCGCCGCGAAAATCCCAGTCCATCGTCTCGAACGGGCCTGTCGTGTTGCAGGCGGCCAGTGCCAGAACGCTGCAGCCCAGGCCAATGGCCCGCAGTCGGTAAGAGATATGGGTCATGCTCTGCCTCTTCGTTCTTGCCGGGCGGTATGCTCCGCCCCTTGTTGCAACCACGGGGACCGGCCCCTAATCATTCCCAAGCCCTTCGACCAGCGGCACGAACCGCACGGGACGCAATTCTTCGTAATCAAAGCCGCGTTCGCCGCGGGTGACCTTGATCAGGCTTTGCACTGTATCAGACTGGCCGACAGGCACCACCATGATACCGCCAACTTTCAGTTGCGCCAAGAGGGGGCCGGGCGGGTCTTCGGCGGCGGCGGTCACAATGATGCGGTCAAAGGGGGCCTGATCGGGCAGGCCAAAGCTGCCATCGGCGGAAAAGGCGGTGATGTTGACCAGCCCCAGATCGCGGAACACCCTTTGCGCATCGGCCACCAGTTTGCGGTGACGGTCCACCGTATAGACACGGCGGCACAGCAACGACAGCACCGCCGCCTGATAGCCCGAGCCTGTTCCCACCTCGAGCACCGTGTCGCGCGGCTGCACATTCAGCGCCTGTGTCATCAGCCCGACCACCGACGGCTGGCTGATGGTTTGCCCGCAGGCAATGGGCAAAGGCATGTCTTCATAGGCGCGGGCGGCGAAATGGCCGCGCACGAAATGGCCACGGTCCACCCGTTCCATCGCGGTCAGCACCCGGGCATCGGTCACCCCGCGCGAGCGCAAGGCATACAGAAAGCGCATCTTGCGTTCGGCGTCCGTTGCTTCGGGTGCGCCTTCCTCTGTCATGCCAACCGCGCCTCAAGCTCGGCCAGGGTGTCATGGGCGGTCAGATCGGCGCGCATTGGGGTGATGCTGATCCAGCCATCAAGGTTCACGGCGGCATCGGTGCCGGGCAAGGTGGGGCGATGCTGCGGCCCGCCCTTGATCCACAGATAGCGCCGCCCGGTGGGCGAGGTTTGCGGCTCGCACGAAAAGGCGGTGTCGCGGCGAAAGCCCTGGGAGGCAACTTTCATCCCCTTGACCAGATCGCCGGCCACAGGGGGGAAATTCACATTGTAGAACAAACGATAGTCATCTTGCGTCCACAGGCCCTTGTCCAGCAGCGCGCGCACCACGCGGGTGCCATGCTGGGCAGCGGCCTGAAAGGGGCTGTCCAGATCTTCGGTGCCACGGCCCAGAAACTGCGACAAGGCAATGGCCGGAACGCCTTGCAACGCTGCCTCCATCGCGCCGCCGATGGTGCCGGAATACAGCGTGTTTTCGGCGGCATTGTTGCCCCGGTTCACCCCTGACAGCACCAGATCGGGCTTGGCGCCATCCAGCACATCGTAAATCCCGGCCAGCACACAATCGGCCGGGCTGCCCTCGGCGGCATAGCGGCGGTCTGACAGGCGCGCGATCATCATCGGGTGGGTATAGGAGATGCAATGGCCGACGCCCGATTGCTCAAAGGCCGGGGCCACGGTCCAGACCTCACCCTTTGGGCCGGCGATGTCATGGGCGATGGTGGTCAGCACCGCAAGGCCCGGGGCATTGATGCCGTCGTCATTGGTGATCAGAATGCGCATATATTCACCCCTTTCCCTTTGATTAAACGAGGGGCGGGCAGGCGGCAAGGGCGGGTGTCGCCCAAGGCCAGATTCGCAGGGCGCGACCCTTGACTTGTGGCCCTGCCACGGCCTTGCATGGGGCCAGACCAGCACGGGGAACGCCGATGACCGACCTTTCACCCCTGATCGCCTTTCGCCATGCCCTGCACCGCCAGCCCGAACTTTCGGGCCAGGAAGAGCAAACGGCAGCGCGGGTGGCGCAGGCCTTGCGGGCGCTGAGCCCGGATCACCAGATCACCGGGCTTGGCGGTCATGGGGTGGCGGCGGTGTTTCAGGGCAGGGCCCCTGGCCCCACGGTCATGCTGCGGGCCGAACTTGATGCCTTGCCCATCCCCGAAACCTCGGGCGTTGGACACGCCAGCCGGGTGCCGGGGCGGGGGCATCTGTGTGGCCATGATGGGCATATGGCGATCTTGCTGGGCGTGGCCGTTGCCTTGGCGCAGGCGCGGCCCGCTGCGGGGCGGGTGGTGCTGATGTTTCAGCCCGCCGAGGAGGACGGATCAGGTGCCGCGGCGGTGCTGGCTGACCCGGCCTTTGCGCCGCTGCGCCCGGATTGGGCCTTTGCGCTGCATAACATGCCGGGGCTGCCGCTGGGGCTGGCGCAGGTGTCGGCGGGGCCTGCCAATTGCGCATCCGTCGGGGTGCGGCTGCGCTTTCTGGGGCGCACCGCCCATGCCGCCACGCCGCAAACCGGGGTCTCGCCGCTGCCTGCCCTTCAGGCGCTGATCCCGGCGGTTCAGGCCTTGGGGCCGGGTGGTGATCTGGGGCCGGATTTCCGCCTTGTCACCCTGACCCATCTGCGGATGGGAGAGCCAAGCTTTGGTATCGCCCCCGGAGAGGCCGAGATCTACCTGACCCTGCGGTGCCTGCTGGATGATCCGATGGCCGCGCTGAAGGCCCAGGTTGTGGCACTAGCTGAGGCCGCCGCGGATCAGGCCGGTCTGGTGCTGACCCTGTCGTGGCACGATGATTTCGCCGCCTGCCGCAATGATCCGCAGGCAGTGGCGCAGATCACGGCGGCGCTGCGCGCCACGGGCATCGCCTTTGGCCCGGCCAGCCCGATGCGCGCCTCTGAGGATTTCGGGCGCTTTGGTCAGCCCGGCACGGCCTCGGCCATGGTCTTGCTGGGTGCGGGCGAGGGGCACCCGGCGCTGCATGATCCGCGCTATGACTTTCCCGATGCGCTGATCGGGGTGGGGCGCGATGTCTTTCTGGCGATCTTGCGCAATCTTTTGGGCTGATCCGCGCATTCGTGCACAAGTCTCGCGCGGGGATGGGCGATGCATGGGGGGTGGTTTGCGCCTAGATTGGGGGCATCACAGCAGATGGAGGCCATGATGAGTTGGAACCCCGCGCTCGATCCGTCGATTCCCATCGGCGATGCCGTTGACAGCATCGAGACTGTCATCATCCCCCGTGCCCGCGATCTGGGCGGGTTTGAGGTGCGCCGGGCGCTGCCCTCGGCCAAGCGGCAGATGGTGGGGCCGTTCATCTTTTTCGATCAGATGGGCCCCGCCGAGTTTCTGACCGGGCAGGGCATTGATGTGCGCCCGCATCCGCATATCGGGCTGGGCACGGTGACTTATCTGATGCAGGGGCGCATTCACCACCGGGATTCGCTGGGCACGGATTCGTGGATCGAACCGGGGGCGGTGAACTGGATGCTGGCGGGCCAAGGCATCACCCATTCCGAGCGGCAGGACGGGGCACAGCGGCAGGGGCCGCATGGGCTGTTTGGCTTGCAGACCTGGCTGGCGCTGCCACTGGACCGCGAAGATGATCCTGCCGCCTTTTACCACGCCCCCAAGCAGGCCCTGCCGGTGCTGGAGGGCGAAGGCAAGGAGGTGCGGCTGATCCTGGGCGAGGCCTATGGCGCGGCGGCGCCGGTGGCGCTTGGGTTTGAAACCTTTTACGCCGATGCCCTGCTGCGGCCCGGCGCGGCGATTCCCTTGCCCGACAACCACGAAGATCGCGGGGCCTATGTCTTGCAGGGCGAGGTCGAGGTGGCGGGCCAGGTGTTCGAAGCGGGGCGCATGCTGATCTTTCGCCCCGGTGACCGGATCTCGCTGAAAGCGGGGGCGCAGGGGGCGCGGGTGATGTTGCTGGGCGGGGCCACGATGGAGGGGCCGCGGCATATCTGGTGGAACTTCGTCGCCTCATCGCGCGACCGGCTGGACGCAGCGCGCGAGGCGTGGCGGGCGGGGGATTGGGCGCATGGGCGGTTTCAATTGCCGCCGGGGGATGATGCCGAGTTCATCCCCGCACCTGAGCGCTAGAAAAACGTCACAGACCCGCTTGACGCCGCCTGCGGGCTTGTCTATCAGACGCCTCACGAAGATTGCGCGGTTGTAGCTCAGTTGGTTAGAGTACCGGCCTGTCACGCCGGGGGTCGCGGGTTCGAGCCCCGTCAACCGCGCCACTTCGTTCCTGAAAGGCCCCCACCGCTGTGTGGGGGCCTTTCGTGTTTCCGGGGGCGCCTTTGGGCGGCTGTTTCTGGCAGACACACTTTGGTTTTCGTTGAAAATCAGCGGCTTACTTTCAGATTTTAACCCGTTCTTCACGAATCGGCCCCGCAATCGGCATATTCTTTGGCCCGCGCAAAAGATTTGCCATTTCGCGCTTGACGCCCCTGCGCCCCCCGTTTATCAGCCCCCCATCGCGCGGTTGTAGCTCAGTTGGTTAGAGTACCGGCCTGTCACGCCGGGGGTCGCGGGTTCGAGCCCCGTCAACCGCGCCACTTTCCTCCATATGCAAAAGATTGCATGTCTGCTATCCGGTGCCCCAGAGCATCGGAGACATCATGACCCTGCTGGACCAAATTCCCCTGAACATTGCCATTCTGGCCGCCCTGACGCTGGGCCTTGCGCCGTTTTTTCCCGAACCGCATCTGGTGGAAAAACTGCGGATGCTGTTTGCCGGCACGTTGACGCGGCCGATGGATATTTTTGATCTGCTGATGCATGCGGCCCCCTGGCTGGTGCTGGGGGCCAAATTGCTGCGGATGGCGCTGGTGCGTTAACCCAGCAGGCGCGGATCGAACGGGTATTTCGTCAGATTCTCGTATCCCGTTTCGGTGATCAGCACCTGTTCTTCCAGCTTGATCGAGAAATCGCCGTCCTCGGGGCTGGCCAGAACCTCGACACACAGCACCATGCCCGCCTCGATCGGATAGTCAAAAGCGCCGTCGACCATGGCGTCGGGATAGGCGACCAGGGGCCATTCATCGCACAGACCCACCCCATGCATCATGCAGCCGTATTTCTGCTTTTGCAGATGATCAGGCAGGCGGTGGCACTTGCGTGACAGATCATTGATCATCACGCCGGGTTTCAGCATTTGCATATTATGTTCAATATGTTCCATGGCGATCTTCATAGTATCTATCATGTCTTGGCGGGGCTTTTTATCACCGATCCACCACGTGCGGCTGATGTCGATGCAGATGCCATAGCTGCCGACCAGGTCAGTATCAAAGGCCACGATTTCATTGTTCTGAACGATTCGCGGGCCGCATTCCTGAAACCACGGATTGGTGCGCGGACCAGACGACAGCAGACGGGTTTCGATCCATTCGCCCCCGCGCCGGATGTTTTCGGCGTGCAGCACAGCCCAGATGTCATCCTCGCTCATATTGCCCAAGGGCACGCCGGTGCGGGCGGCGGTTTCCATCTCGGCAATGGCAGATTCGCAGGCGTGATGGGCGCAGCGCATGGCCAGAATCTCATCCGGGCCTTTGATGCTGCGCACCTTTTCGGTCAGCTCCTCGCCGGGAATCACGGTAAAGCCCTGCGCCTCTAGTGCGCGCAGGCCGTGCAGCATCACCTTGTCGACGCCAAGGCGCATGTTGCCGCCCCCATGTTCGGCGATCAGGGCGCGCACCTCGCGGCTGAAGGCATCGGCGGCGACATCCACCTTGTCGCCACGGTCAAAATAGAACAGATCGGCGCCCGAGCGTTGTTCGCGCACCAAAGGGTTGAAGCGCGACAGGAACATGGCCTGTTTGTAATCCCAGACCACCATATAGCCATCGGCGCAGACAAGGCAGGCGCGAAAGGCGTTATGGGTGTTCCACAACTGCATATTGGTGCTGTCGGTTGCATAGCGGATGTTCAAGGGATCAAACATCAGGATGCCGCCGTAATCGCGGGAAACCACGCCCTGCACCAGCCGCGCCCACCGAAATTCGCGCATGGCGGCCAGATTTGGCAGGGTCAGCCCCGCCGCCTGCCATTCCTGCATGGCCAGTTGGGTTGGCCCGATCTCGACGCGGTCATTGTCATTCAGGCTGCCATCGTCAAGGCGCGCGCCCTTGGTCGGATCAATCTTGCGGCGTGCGACGTAATGGGTGTTCATGGCCGGCCCCCTGTTGATGTCGAAATCCTGAAAGACTGCGGGGATTGCGGCTGTTCTGATGGCGACATGCTTTTGTCGTTGTGCAGCTTTGCATCTGGAAAAGCCTGCGTTAGGCAGGGCTATGGACGTTATCTTGCAAAAAAGCCTGCCGTTTGCGCCCTGGGCCGACCCGCGGACGCGGCGTCTGCCGGGGATCTTGCCGCTGGATATGGCCGATTGGCTGCGGGTGGATGACGCCTATGCCGCGCAGATGGCGCTGCGGGCGCGGCTGCTGGCCGAGCGAGAGGCCGAGGTTGTGGCCGAACTGCCCGATGCTTCGGCGGCGGTCGAGGAGCTATATGCCTTTGTGCTGGCGCATCTGCCGCCGGGCTTTGCGCGGGCGGGCGATGTGGTCACGCGGCCCGACGGGGTGGCAGTGCGGCTGGACCCGGCGCGCAAGCTGTGGACGCTGGGCCATCTGGTGCAAGAGGATTTGTGCCTGATGCAAGAGGATGGCGCGGGCGAACATCTGCTGTCGGCGGCGCTGCTGTGCTTTCCTGCGGGGTGGCGGCTGGCCGAAAAGCTGGGGCGGGCGATGATGCGGATTCATGCGCCAGTGCCGAAATATACCGAAGATCTAGGGCGCAGGGTGCAGCGGTTGCTGGATGCCGTGCGGGTTGAGACGCCGCTGTGGCGGGCCAATGCGCATCTGTCGCGCGCGCCGCTGTTCAACCCGCTGTCCGAGGCGGCGGCAAAAGACACGGTTGATCAAGGCGAGATGCCCTATGTGCGGTCAGAGCGGCAATGTCTGATCCGGCTGCCGCAAAGCCGGGCGGTGCTGTTTTCGATACACACCTATGTGGTGCGGCGGTGTGATCTGACGGCGGCGCAGGACGCGGCGTTAGAGGCCTTTCCGATTCACCGGGCCGAATGACGGGACAAGAGGACCGGCTGTTCGGCAAAGTCAGCCGCGCCGATCAGTCCGAACAGGCCCTGCAGCGTTTGCGGCTGTTTGGCCAGATCAACCAGCGATTCGGCGGCACTGTCCTGCGCGGCCGTGGCCGGGCGCGCGCGACGGGCCCGAAGGCGGGCGGTGGCAGCAGAAAAAGAGATCACATTTGACATAGAATTACCTTTGGCCGGAACCGATGGGATGATCTTACCGCTGAATGTGCCGATTTCTGGGCGAATCTGGGCGAACTGGTGACAGTTACGGGTTTGGCAGGCAATTGTTTCGATTTTCCTAATAAATTGCGACAATCCCGCAACGGCTGAAAAAGGGCGCCCGAAGGCGCCCTTTCGTTACTCTGCCGATCAGCAGGAGTAATACATCGCATATTCGATCGGGTGGGGCGTATGCTCGTAGGCATAGACCTCTTCCCACTTGAGGGCGATATAGCCTTCAAGCTGGTCTTTGGTGAACACGTCACCGGCCAAGAGGAAGTCGTGATCCTTTTCCAGCTCTTCCAGAGCTTCGCGGAGCGAGCCGCAAACGGTGGGGATCGCGGCCAGTTCTTCGGGCGGCAGATCATAGAGATCCTTGTCCGAAGCCGGGCCCGGGTCGATCTTGTTCTTGATGCCGTCAAGGCCAGCCATCAGCAGGGCTGCGAAGGCCAGATAGGGGTTGGCGGCCGGATCGGGGAAGCGGGCCTCGACGCGCTTGGCTTTGGGCGATTCCGTCCACGGAATACGCACGCAACCCGAGCGGTTGCGGGCCGAGAATGCGCGCAGAACCGGGGCTTCGAAGCCGGGGATCAGGCGCTTGTAGCTGTTGGTGGACGGGTTGGTCAGCGCGTTCAGGGCCTTGGCATGCTTGAGGATGCCACCGATGAAATACAGCGCCTCTTGGCTCAGATCGGCATATTTGTCGCCTGCAAACAGCGGCTTGCCGTCTTTCCAGATCGACATGTTGACGTGCATGCCCGAGCCGTTGTCACCCTTCATGGGTTTGGGCATGAAGGTCACGGTCTTGCCGTAGGCGTGGGCCACGTTGTGGATCACATATTTGTATTTCTGGATGTTGTCGGCCTGTTCGACCAGACCACCAAAAATCATGCCCAGTTCGTGCTGGCAGGTCGCCACTTCGTGGTGATGCTTGTCGACCTTGATGCCCATGCGCTTCATGGTGCTCAGCATCTCGCCGCGGATGTCCTGCGCCTCATCGACCGGGTTCACCGGGAAGTAGCCGCCCTTGTGGGCTGCGCGGTGGGCCAGGTTGCCACCTTCCATCGGGGTGTCGGTGTTCCAGGCGGCGGCTTCGGCGTCGATCTGATAAGACACTTTGGCCGGAGTGACCGAATAGCGCACATCGTCGAACAGGAAGAATTCGGCTTCGGGGCCGAAATAGGCGGTGTCGCCGATGCCCGAGGCCTTCAGATAGGCTTCGGCCTTGGCGGCGGTGCCGCGCGGGTCACGGCTGTAGGCTTCGCCGGTGTCGGGTTCGACCACGTTGCAATGCACGCACAGCGTTTTTTCGGCGTAGAACGGGTCGAGATAGACCGAGGAGGCGTCGGGGATCAGTTTCATGTCGGACTGGTCAATCGACTTCCAGCCGGCGATCGACGAGCCGTCGAACATGAAGCCTTCTTCGAAGAAGTCTTCATCAACCAGATCTGCGACCAGGGTCACATGCTGGAGTTTGCCTTTGGGATCGGTGAAGCGAATATCAACATATTCGACTTCCTCGTCCTTCATCAGTTTCAGAGCCTTCGCAATCGCGCTCATCATGCTGCCTTTCGTTGGGGGTTTTTCGTTTGGCCCTGCACGGGGCAGGACCGGTGTTCAGGAAAAGGGGGACCGCCGCGTCTGTGATCAGACGGCGTCGTCACCGGTTTCGCCGGTGCGGATGCGGATGGCCTGTTCAACGGGGCTGACGAAAATCTTGCCGTCGCCGATCTTGTCGGTGCGCGCCGCTGCGATGATCGCCTCGATCGCAGCCTCGACCATGTCATCGGCAAGGATGACTTCGATTTTCACCTTGGGCAGGAAATCGACGACATATTCGGCGCCGCGATACAGCTCGGTATGGCCTTTCTGGCGCCCGAACCCCTTGACTTCGGTGACGGAAAGCCCTTGAACGCCTGCTTCTTGCAGGGCTTCTTTGACTTCATCCAGCTTGAACGGCTTGATGATCGCCTCGATCTTTTTCATGGGCCGACTCCCCCCGGTTTTTCAACTCTGTGCCTGTCTGACCACTTCACGCCGATGGGGGCAATTCGCTAGGGTTTTTCCAGCGGATTCCGGGGCGCGATTCCAGAGTGTGCGATTAAAAAATGTGCAAATAGCCGATGGAATGGGCGGTTTGTAAAGAATAGAGGCGCGAAAATGACCGAAGTTCTGATCTCTGCCCAAATGCGCGCCATTGAAGCGGCGGCGATGGCCAGCGGGGCTGTGACCGGTCTGGGGTTGATGGAGCGCGCGGGGGAGGGGGTGGTTCAGGCGATCTTTGCCCAATGGCCCGCCTTTGCCCCACCCCCCGGGGCGCTGCCCCGGACCCCGGAGTATTTGGGCCAAGATGAAGGGCGGCGCGCGGTTGTGCTGTGCGGGCCGGGCAATAATGGCGGCGACGGATTTGTCGTGGCGCGATTGTTGCGCGAAAGGGGGTGGCGTGTGCGGGTTCTGGCGGCCGCGGCCCCGGAGCGGATGCCGCCCAATGCCGCCGAGAATGCCCGCCGGTGGGGCCGGATGGGGGCGGTGGAGCCTTTGACGGCACAGGCGCTGCGTCGGGGGGGCGCCAGCGATCTTTATGTGGATGCCGTTTTCGGCACGGGGCTGTCGCGGCCGCCCGAGGGCGAGATTGCGGATGTTTTGGCGCATATCGGGGGCAGGAACGGCGATCGTGGCTATTATAGCCCTCGATTGGTGGCGATCGATGCGCCCTCGGGGCTGTGTCTGGACAGTGGGCGCAGTTTGATGGCGGCGGGGTATGTGCCGAAGGCACAACTGACGGTGACGTTTGACTGCCTGAAAGCGGGGCATCTGCTGGGGCAGGGGCCAGAGCTTTGTGGCCGGATGGCGGTGGTGGACATCGGGATTGCGCCGTGGCGCAGGTTTGATCGCCCGCGGTTTGTGGAGGGGCGTTGGGTGGGGGCTGTGCGGCCTGTCCGGCTGGGTCTGGTCGGCCCTATTTTGGAAAGTGATGCTTTCACGACCATGCAGCCGGGGGCAATTCGAGCCAAGATGATTGGCAAGGCGGGCTGGGTCGAGGATCATCGCGCCCATAAATTTACCCACGGCCACGCCCTTGTCCTTTCTGGCCCGTCCGGTCGCGGCGGGGCGGCGCGGCTTGCGGCACGGGGCGCGCTCAGGATCGGGGCCGGGTTGGTGACGGTGGGGTGCCCGCCCTCTGCGTTCGCCGAGAACGCCGCTCGCTTAGATGCGGTGATGCTACGGCAGGTGGCGGATGGCGCGGTCTTGGGTCAGGTGCTTGAGGACCGGCGGATCAACGCGCTGTGCCTTGGGCCGGGGATGGGGATCGGACTATGGGCGCAGAGGCTGCTTTTCAAAGCCCTCATGACACGGCGTTCGGGCGTTGTGCCCGATCATCTCGCTCATTTGCCAGAAAGTTTCCTTGCAACCTTTCAAAAGCGGGCCGAAACGCGGCTCTGCGTTGTTTTGGACGCTGACGCCCTCACGATCCTTGCGCAGAACTCCGCACTCTTCGAAACCCTTCATGAGGACTGCGTCCTCACTCCGCATGCAGGGGAGTTTTCACGCCTCTTCCCCGAAATCGCAGCGAAACTGGTGGCCCCCGCAACCAAAGGCCCCTCTTATTCCAAGGTCGACGCCACGCGCGAAGCCGCCGCCCGCGCCGGCTGCGTTGTGCTGTTCAAGGGGCCTGACACGGTGATCGCCGACCCCACCGGGCGCTGCGCCATCAACTCTGCCCATTATGACCGCGCGGCGCCTTGGCTGGCCACGGCCGGATCAGGCGATGTGCTGGCTGGCTTTATCACAGGACTGCGGGCGCGTGGGTTCAGCCCGTTTGACGCGGCCTGCATCGGGGCCTGGCTGCATGTGGAATGCGCGCTCAGCTTTGGCCCGGGCCTGATTGCCGAGGATTTGCCCGAAGCCGTGCCGAAGGTGTTGCGAGCGTTGGGGCTGTAGCGCACAGCAAAAGGCCGCCCGGTGGGCGGCCAGATGGCTTAGGCATTGGGCGGATCAGACCAGCGCATTCACCGGTTCGCAGATCAGCTCTAGCCCGTTGGCATAGATGATCTCGGTTTCGTCGAAATGCAGCGAGATCATCCAGACTTCGTCCACCGCGAGTTTGCGCACATATTCGCCATCGACCAGACGCGCGGCGGGGATCAGGGTCTGGCTGGTGCTGGCCAGCGCCTTGGCGCGCCAATCGCGGATCAGGATGGGTTGTTCGGGAGAGACAGAGATGTCTTGCTCGGGCCGATCTTTTGCAAGCACGCCTTCCGAGATGCGGACGACCTCGGCCGATTTTACCACCGAGATCTGCACCGAGCGGACGGTTCTGGCACCGCTGCGGGTGATCACACGGTCACCGGGGGCAATATATTCGACGAGAACGGCGCCCATCAGGGTCAGCACGTTGGACCCTGCGGCGATGGCACAGCGAGGCATCACATGGGATGCGCGGATTCCGCCAGCTTTTGTGCCAAAAGTCATCTCGACCATGGTGGTCTCCTCCACTGTGACGAACTGCCTCAAGTCTTTTTTATTACACGCCAGACTAAGGCAGAAACGGGGCGTGGGCGAGGCAATGTTGCGCCGACAGGGCTTAACAAACTCTGTCTGTTGCGACGCCGCCATAAAATCTGCCCGCAAGGCCCCGGGCGGCGAGCGGGGCCAAGGGGCGTTGCTTCGTCGCGGGGGGGCTTATTTTCCTCTCGCATATAGTTTGGGGCTTTGTTAGAAGGGCGCGGAATTTCAGGGCGCTTCGGCATCGGCCCTTGTGGCTGATGGGGGCGCTTTGATGAATTTGCGGGTGTGGCGGAATTGGCAGACGCACTGGATTTAGGTTCCAGCGCCGCAAGGCGTGGGGGTTCAAGTCCCTCCACCCGCACCAGGTTTGGATAAGAAGGACGACAATATGCAGGTCACCGAGACCCTGAACGAAGGCCTCAAGCGCGCCTACACCATCACGGTGACGGCAGCAGAACTGGACGCGAAGGTTCAGGAAAAACTGATCGAGGCACAGCCCGAGGTCGAACTGAAGGGCTTTCGCAAGGGCAAGGTGCCGCTGGCGATCCTGAAAAAGCAATTCGGTCAGCGTATCTTGGGCGATGCGATGCAGGATGCGATCGATGGCGCCATGAAGGACCATTTCGACAAGTCGGGTGATCGCCCGGCGCTGCAGCCTGAAGTCAAGATGGTGGGTGGCGAAACCTGGGCCGAAGGTCAGGATGTGGTCGTCGAGATGTCGTATGACTGCCTGCCGCCGATCCCGGAGCTGGATGCCAGCCAGATCACGCTGGATCGTCTGGTCGTCAAGGCCGATGACGCATCGGTTGAAGAGGCGCTGAAGAATCTGGCCGCGACGGCGCAGAATTTCGAAGACCGCAAGAAGGGCACCAAGGCCAAGGATGGCGATCAGGTTGTGATCGACTTCAAAGGCTCGGTCGATGGTGACTATTTCGAAGGTGGCACCGCCGAAGATTATCCGCTGGTTCTGGGGTCGGGTTCGTTCATTCCCGGCTTTGAAGAGCAACTGGTCGGCGTCAAGGCCGGTGAAGAAAAGAACGTCGAGGTCAGCTTTCCGGCGGAATATGGCGCCAAGCATCTGGCTGGTAAGGCCGCCGTGTTTGAATGCACCGTGAAAGCCGTCAAAGAGCCGAAGGCCGCCGAGATTGACGACGAGATGGCCAAGAAATACGGCGCCGAAGATCTGGCGGCCCTGAAGGCCCAGATCGCCGAGCGTCTGGAGGCCGAATACAAAGGCGCCAGCCGTGCCGTGATGAAGCGCGCCCTGCTGGATCAGCTGGACGGCATGGTCAAATTCGATCTGCCCGCCGCCTTGGTCGAAGCCGAGGCGAACCAGATTGCCCACCAGCTGTGGCATGAAGAGCACCCCGAAGAGCAGGGCCACAACCACGGCAACATCGAAGCCACCGATGAGCACAAGACCCTGGCCGAGCGCCGCGTGCGCCTTGGTCTGTTGCTGGCTGAAATCGGTCGCAAGGCCGAAGTGCAGGTCACCGATGCCGAGATGACCCAAGCCGTGCTGAACGCCGCGCGTCAGTATCCGGGCCAAGAGCGTCAGTTCTTTGAATTCGTTCAAAAGAACCCGCAGATGCAGCAGCAACTGCGCGCGCCCTTGTTCGAAGACAAGGTCGTTGATCACATCGTGGCCGGTGCCAAGGTGACCGAGAAGGAAATCTCGAAAGACGATCTGCAAAAGGCCGTCGAGGCGCTGGACGACATGTAATCCAAGGCCCTTTGGGCAAAGGATCGGGGGCCGCATCTTGCAAAAGGTGCGGCCCTTTTGCTTGCCATGCCCTTGGCCTAGATCGGGTCGGAATCGGCGGAAACGCGGTCAAAGGCGGGGGGCAGGTCGTTCACCTTTTCGCGCCACAGCACCATCAGGCCCGCCGCCATGATGATGCCGATGCCGATCCATGCGACAAGATCAGGCCATTCATCAAAGAACATCCAGCCCCAGACCACCCCCCACAGCATATAGCTGTATTCGAATGGGGCCACGGCGTTGCTGTCGGCGATGCGATAGGCCTGGGTCAGCAGCGTCAGGCCAAGGGCGGCGATGACGCCGCAGCCGCACATCAGCGCCGCATCGACAAGGCTGGGCCAGGCCCATCCGCGCAACAAGAAGGCAAGGGTGGGATGGCTGTCATTGGCATGGCTGCCGTCACCAAAGGCGACGGTCATGGCCAGCGCCATGATCAGAAAGACGAAGTTGCCCCAAAAGGCCATGGCCGCGGCGCTTTCTGTGGTGCCCAGCTTGCGCGCCGCGATCATGCTGGCGCCATAGGTCAGCCCCGACAGCAGCACCAGCATAGCGGCCCAGTCGAACAGATTGGCGCCCGGTCGCAAAATCACGATCACCCCGGCGAACCCCAAAGCCACAGCCGACCAGCGCCGCCAGCCCACCGTCTCTTTCAGCCAAAAGACCGACAGCACCGTGATGAACAGCGGGGCCGAGAAATACAGCGCCACCGTGGTGGCGATGGGCAAGGCGGGCAGGGCAAGGTAATAGGCGGCATAGGCCACAAACATCACAAATCCGCGCAGGATCATCCGCCCGGTGCCGGGGGTGAACAAACTGCCCAAACCGCCACTGCGCCAAGCCAGCAGCGCCAACAGCGGCATGGCCGTCAGCCCCCGCATCACCATGGCCTGACTCAGCGGGTAGCCATCGGACAAAAGTTTCAGGATCAGATCCTGAATCGAGAACAGGCCGACCCCCGCGCACAGCCACAAAATGCCAAGGGCGTTTTCATTGCGCGGGGTGATCAGGCTGGGTGTGGCTGTCATGGCGACCGGTCTTTTGCTTGGCCCCCAGTCAGCCACCAGTGCCGTGCCTTGTCCGCCCGGAACGCGACATCTGCATGTCGCGTTTCAGGGCGTTCTGTTGGGCGGGGGGCGAAAGCCGCTAGTTGCGGTCTTCGACCGAAACGAACTTGGCGCCTTTGCTGCCGATCATCGCCGGGGTGCGCGATGGCTGGCCCGTGCCGCCAAACGCTGCACCAAAGCCTTGCAGCTGTCGGTCGATATGGTCGGCTACCGCGGCCTGATCCAGCATGCCGTTGCGCACCTCGATCGGCGTGCCGTCGATGTTGATATCCTGATTCAGGATGTCCAGCGTCGCTGGCCCGCCGGGCGTGCCCGCGATAAAAGCCATGGCTTTGGCCATCAGCCCGTCCTGGGTGGTCTGGCCCATCAGGGCAGGCGAGGCCTGTGCGCGGGTCAGCATGTCGGTGCGCCAGGCAAAGACAAGGGCGGAAACGGTGATCGAAAGGGTCATCAGGATCAAACGCATGGCTTGGCCTTTCAGGGAACAGGACTGAATGGGTTAAACTTGGGGCGAGATGGTCAGAGCACAGGGGCCAGGCGACAGCGGGGCCAAGGCGCGCGCGCCGACGAGATGAAAGGGATTGGACAAAAAAAGCGGGCGCATCGGCAGGGTTCCGGTTGATTGGGCCATAAGGGTGCGCAGGAATTTGGGGCCAGAATGGGGCGTGCCAAAGAAAAAACCGCGCCAGAGGACTGGCGCGGTTTCAGATCGACCCGAAAGGGGGCGATTATTCGTCGCCGGCAGCGCCGCCCAAATCGTCGAACAGCTCGGCGATTTCGAAATCGGCAGCAGCTTCTGCTTCGGCGGCCAGATCCTGAATCGACTTGCCCGAAGCCTGAAGTTCGGCCTCTTCGTTCGAGCGGGCCACGTTCAGCGTCACGCGGGCTGCGACTTCGGGGTGCAGAACCACCGAAACGTCATGCAGGCCCAGGTCTTTGATCGGCTTGTCGAGCACAACCTGATTGCGGCCAACGGTGAAGCCCGCGGCCGTAGCGGCATCGGCGGCGTCACGGGTGGTGACCGAACCATACAGAGCACCCGAATCCGAAGCGGAGCGGATGATGATGAAGCTTTGGCCATCAAGCTTGGCAGCCACGGCTTCGGCTTCCTTGCGGGTTTCCAGGTTCTGCGCTTCAAGCTGGGCCTTGCGGGCTTCGAAACCTTTGATGTTGGTTTCGTTGGCGCGCAGCGCCTTGCCTTGGGGCAGCAGGAAGTTGCGGGCATAGCCGTCACGCACATTGACGACTTCGCCCATCTGGCCAAGCTTGGCCACGCGTTCCAGAAGGATCACTTGCATTGATGTGGCTCCTTACTTGACGGCATAGGGCAGCAGGGCGAGGAAGCGGGCGCGCTTGATGGCCTGAGCCAGTTCGCGCTGCTTCTTGGCCGAAACTGCGGTGATACGGGAAGGAACGATCTTGCCACGCTCAGAGATATAGCGTTGCAGCAGACGCGTGTCCTTGTAGTCGATTGCCGGTGCGTTGTCGCCCGAGAAGGGGCAAACCTTGCGGCGGCGGAAAAACGGTTTGTTCGCCATTTTTAGGATTCCTTTCCTTCAGGCCAAAATCAACGACGCGGGCCGCGATCGGGGCGCGGGCCACGATCACCAAAGCTGCCACGGTCGCCACGATCCCCACGGTCGCCGCGATCATCGCGGTCGCCACGGTCATCACGCTTTTGCATCTGAACCGACGGGCCTTCGCCATGCGCATCGACCTTGATGGTCAGAACGCGCATCACATCGTCATGCAGACGCATCAGGCGTTCCATTTCCTGAACGGCGGCCGAAGGCGCATCCGTTTTCAGAAAGGCATAGTGGCCCTTGCGGTTCTTGTTGATCTTGTAGGCCATCGTCTTGACGCCCCAGTATTCCGACTCGACGACTTTGCCGCCGTTGTCAGCCAGAACTGCGCTGAAGTGTTCGACAAGGCCTTCGGCCTGCGCGTTGGAAAGATCCTGACGCGAAATAAAGACATGCTCGTACAGCGGCATGTGCGTTCCTTTTCGTCTCGGGCGGCTTCAAAGACTGGGCAATCTCTTTCCACGGCCCAGAGTCACGAGAGGCATCGCCAATTCAAGTGAGTTGCGGAAAGATGGGGCCTTATACAGGCTTTGACCAAGGGTTCAAGCGCTATTGCCGGCAGGGCGGTGGGTGGCTGTGCAGGGGCGAACAGAATTTGTTCGGTTCTGGTCAATTGCGCACAGGGCCGGCAGGGCCCACCTTTAGGCCGGTGCAGCATGGCCATTGGGGCCGTGCCGAAAAGAAAGAGACAAAATGACCCGTTTTGCCGCCCTTGCCATCGCCACTGCCATCGTGGCCGCGCCCGCCTTTGCCGAAGCCGAAAAGTATACGCTGGATTCCAGCCACAGCCAGATCCTCTTTTCCTACAACCACCTTGGCTATTCGACGACCTGGGGCATGTTCTCGGGCTTTGCGGGCGAGATCATGTTTGATCAGGCCGATCCGGCGGCGTCTTCGGTCACCGTGTCCTTTCCGGTCAAGACCATGCTGACCGGCTGGGAAGAGCGGTTTACCCATTTCATGTCGGCTGATTTCTTTGGCGCCGCGGATGATGAGATGGTGACCTTTACGTCAACCGCCATTGAAGTGACGGGCGACACCACCGCCAAGATCACCGGCGATCTGACGCTGAATGAAGTGACCAAATCGGTGGTGCTGGATGCGGTTCTGAATCAGGTGGGCGATCACCCGATGATGAACAAGCCCTGGGCCGGGTTCTCGGCCACCACCACGCTGCTGCGCTCGGATTACAACCTTGGCCAATTCGCGCCCTTCGTGTCGGACGAGGTTCAAGTGCAGATCTCGGTCGAGGCGATGAAGGCCGAGTGACCTGAGGGCGCAAAGCCACAGCAAGACGCCAAAGAAAAAGGGCCGCCAGAGCACTCTGGCGGCCCGCTTCTTTTGCCACCCGCGCGCGTTACTGGGTGCGGGTGGCGGTCAGGGATACGGCAAGGGCGACCCCAAAGCCCACGCTGCTTTCGTCGCCATAGCTTTGGCCCATGCCAAAACTGCGGCGATCCAGTTGCGCGCGGCCGTCCATCGTGGCCCGGTCGCCCTGCACGGTCAGGCTGAAGGGCAGGTCCAGCGGCACGGTCACCCCCCGCAGCGTCAGATCGCCCCGCGCCACATAGCCCGCCCCATCGGCCAGAATCCGGGCGGCAAAGGTGGCTTGCGGGAAAGCTGCGCTGTTCAGAAACTCGGGGCCCGTGGCCTGATCGCTGACCGACCCAAGGCTGAGCGAGCCCGTGTCAACCGTGGCGGTGACAGTGCCGTGCTGGCCTGCGGTGGCGGTTTCGTCAAACTGGATCTCTGCGGCCCATGTGGCAAAGCTGCCCGTCACCGTCTGGCCCATCTGCGTTACGGTGATGGCAAGGGTGCCTTCTTCCACCTGCCAGTTCCCGGCGCCGGTGGCGGCAGGGGCGCTGGTCGCGGTTGCGGCCTCGCCACCCTTGGGTTGCGGCAGGGCCATGATCGCCCCGGCCAGGGCAAAGAGCAGCACTGCGGCAAGGCCCGGCACCAGCGTATGGCGCGGCGCAATCACTTGGGCCGGGGCCAGATCGCCGCGCGTCATCCGGCGCAAGGTGGCGTCGCGGTCCAGCAGATGGTGTTTCAGCGCGCCCGCGACATGCAAGATGATGGCAGCGGCCAGCAGTTTGGTGAAGATCCAGTGCATGCCTGCGGCAAGGCTGGCGACGGACTCGGATTTCGGGACAAAGGGCAGATCCTGACCAAAGGGCCACAGGATCGGGGCAAAACCCGTCACCGCGGCATGATGCACCCAGCCCGACAGCGGCACCACCAGCATGGCGATATACAGCATCCAATGCACCAGCCGGGCGGCGAACAGTTCCAGCTTGCGATCGGGGTGCAGCGGCACGGGATGCTCGCCCGTCAGCGCCCAAAGGATGCGCAACAGGGCAATCAGAAAGGCGGCCAGACCAAGGGTCTTGTGCACCGAAAACACTTGCGCCTTCCAGGCCAGCGTCTCGGCCGTGTCATAGGGCAGGTTGTTGGCATAAAGGCCCAGCGGGATGGCCGACAGGATCAGCAGGGCCGTCATCCAGTGAAACAAACGGGCCACCCAGCCATAGTGCTGGGCTGTGTTGTGCAGGGGCATCGAACTCTCCGGTCAGATCAGGCAGATGCGAACCTTAGCAGCGATGCGCGCCTGATCCATGCCCTGTCAGCGCACAGGGCCTGTGCAGCATGGCGCGCAGCGCATGGCAAGCGCCCTGAATGATTGCACTGGGCGGCCCTGCGCGCTATGCCCAAGCCAACACGAAAAGGGAGAAGGGCATGAGCCGCGCATTCGTATTTCCCGGGCAGGGCGCCCAGACCATTGGCATGGGCAAGGCCCTGGCCGAAGCCTATCCAGCCGCAAAAGCCGTCTTTGACGAGGTGGATGACGCCTTGGGCGAGCCGCTGTCAGCGCTGATCTGGGACGGCGATATTGCCGAACTGACGCTGACCCAGAATGCGCAACCGGCGCTGATGGCCACCTCGATCGCCGCGCTGCGCGCGCTGGAGGCCGAGGGCTTTGGCATGGATCAGTGCAGCTTTGTGGCGGGCCATTCTTTGGGCGAATATTCGGCACTGTGCGCGGCGGGGGCGCTGACGCTGCCAGACACGGCGCGTCTGCTGCGGATCCGGGGCCGGGCCATGCAAGAGGCGGTGCCCGTGGGGCTGGGCGCGATGGCTGCGATCCTTGGCCTTGATTTCGAGGCCGTGGCGGCCCTTGCGGCCGAGGCGGCCGGCGACGAAGTCTGTCAGGCCGCCAATGACAACGATCCTGCACAGGTGGTGATCTCGGGCCACAAGGCGGCGGTCGAGCGCGCCATGGGGCTGGCCAAGGAACGGGGCGCCAAGCGGGCGCTGCCTCTGCCGGTTTCGGCCCCGTTTCACTGCGCGCTGATGCAACCCGCTGCCGCCGTGATGTCAGAGGCCCTGGCGGCTGTGGTGATTTCCAAACCGGTCTGCCCGGTGGTGGTGAATGTGCGTGCCGAAGCCATCGAGGAGCCGGGCCGCTTTCGCGACCTGCTGATCGCCCAGGTTACCGGGGCCGTGCGCTGGCGCGAAAGCGTGCAATGGATGGAGCGCGCCGGCGTGACCGAATACTGGGAAATTGGGGCCGGCAAGGCGCTGTCGGGGATGATCAAGCGCATCGCCAGCGGGGCCGAAACCAAAGCCATTGGCGCGCCGGCAGATATCGCTGCACTGAAGGGCTGAGCGGGGCGGGGGGCTGTCTGCCCCCCAAAGGCATTTTGCTTGGGCAAAATGCCTTCCCCCCGAGGATATTTTTGAACAGATGAAGGCAGCCGGGTCTGCCAAAATGGAGTGGGACATGTTTGATCTGATGGGCAAGACGGCGCTGGTGACGGGGGCTTCGGGGGGCATCGGGGCCGATATCGCGCGGGCATTGCATGCGGCGGGGGCGACGGTGGGCCTGTCGGGCACGCGGGTCGAGCCGTTGGAGGCGTTGGCCGCAGAATTGGGCGGGCGGGCCCATGTGCTGCCGTGCAACCTGTCGAACCCCGATGAGGTGGAAGGTCTGGTCAAGCGCGCGGTCGAGGCGATGGGGTCGGTGGATGTGCTGGTCAACAATGCCGGGATCACCCGCGACGGGTTGGTGATGCGGATGTCGGATGCCGATTGGCAAAGCGTGATCGACGTCAACCTGACCGCCACCTTCCGGCTGTGCCGGGCCGCCATTCGCGGCATGATGAAGGCGCGCTGGGGGCGGATCGTGAATATCTCCTCGGTTGTCGGCACCACCGGGAATGGCGGGCAGGTGAACTATGCCGCCTCTAAGGCCGGGATGGTGGGCATGTCGAAATCGCTGGCCGCCGAAGTGGCCAGCCGGGGCATCACCGTCAACTGTGTGGCGCCCGGTTTCATCACCACCGCGATGACCGAAAAACTGAATGACGACCAGAAAGCCAAGATCCTGACGCAGGTGCCCGCGGGCCGGATGGGCGAGGCGGCCGAGATTGCCGCAGCGGTGCTGTATCTGGCCAGCCCCGAGGCAGGCTATGTCACCGGGGCCACGCTGCATGTGAATGGCGGCATGGCGATGATCTGATTTGGGGGGGGCTGACATTGGCACCGCCGTTAAGGAAAGCGTTTGCCATGTTGCACGGCGCTTGCTATAGGCGCGCTGGAAATCACCGGATATAACCGGTGTCGTCGCGACTTTCGCGGCGGGAATCGCCCCGAAGGCGGGGCAACGATAATAAGGCCGGGAACTCTCCCGCAACGTGAAAGAGGAAGTGACATGAGCGACATCGCTGACCGCGTGAAGAAGATCGTCGTCGAACATCTGGGCGTCGAAGAAGACAAGGTGACCGAGACCGCCTCGTTCATCGACGATCTGGGCGCCGACTCGCTCGACACCGTCGAACTCGTGATGGCTTTCGAAGAAGAGTTCGGCATCGAGATCCCGGATGATGCTGCCGAAACCATCCAGACCTTTGGCGATGCGGTGAAGTTCATCACCGAAGCGGCCTGATTTCTTTTCCCTTTGGGGATCTGGCTAGGGCGTCCCTCGGGGCGCCCTTTTGCATTGTGGCGGGCATGTGCGCAGCCGGGCTTTCGTGGTCAGGGTTGCAGGCCGTGCCGCACCGTTCGCGCCTAAGGTGCGTTTGCGCCCCCCGGCCCATAAAAGCGGTGATTTGCCCCCGAAACCATGGCAGAACCGATTGGTGGCCGCCGCATCGTCGGCCAAGTGGGCCTAATCCATGAGGGTGATGTGAAACGCGTTTTGGTGGCTGCGATTTCGGTTCTTTCTTTCGGTCAGCCTGTGCAGGCGACGGATCGTGTGTTGGGGCAGGCCAACAGCTTTCAAAGCTATAATGGCGTTGCCGAACGCTGCGTGCGCACCGCGCCGATGCCCTTGGCGCAATATGACAAGGGGGATCTCAAGGACGAAGCCGCGCTGTGCGGGATCGACCTTTACGATCTGAACGTGGCGCTTTGCCCCAAGATCTGGTCCACCAGCGTTGCCATCGTGTTCTACGATATTTCCGAAGGCCATTTCCAAGGCGATCGGGCCGGATTTCAGACAAAGATCTGCGCGGCCGGGCAAGTGGCGAAATATGTCGCCAAGGGCCAGATTGCGCGGCTGAAATTCTCGATCAATCAGGCCAATACCAGTGCGACCTACACGCCGTCGTCTTTGCTCTACTACCATTTTTCGCGGTATTTCGGCTTTTCCTCGGCGGTGCCGGTCGCGGTTTGGCGCAGCGTCGACAAATCGGTCTTGCTGAACGAGGTGGCCTTGGGGGGGCGCGATCTGACGGCCGGGCGGGCGGACCTGGCGGCAAATCACGCCGCATGGTCAACGCTGGTCGAGGCGATCCGGCAGCCGGAAAGTTATGCCAGACCGGGCAGCTATGGCAGCGCGATGGATTTTCTGACCGAAGACGGCACGGCGGCCTATGGCACGATCTATGATGGAGGCGGCACGCCTTACGGGCCTGAAATGAATGGCCGCAGTGTCGATAACACGGCCGAGGTGAATTACGCGGCGTTTCTGCAAAGCCCGGTGGTGGGGGCCCTGAACACCGATCTGCCGTTGGCCGATGCCATCCGCCAGACGCTGGAGCAGGGAGAGGCGCGCTTTACGCCCGAGGGCCGCCCGACCCAGCCGATAACGCCGGTGCAACTGGCGTTCTGGATGCGCGATATGGCCGAAATTCTGATGATCGACACCATCATGGGCCAGCAGGATCGGCCCGGAAACATTGACTACCGCGAATACTATCATTGGGTTGAAGACGGTAAAGTAAAGCGGGAGAGGGTGCGGGACCAAAGGCCCGGCGAGGGCGACATTCCGCATAATGCGCAAATTCTGCTGCGCACCCGATTGAATGACAATGATGCCAGCGGGCGTTGGGAATATGACAATCATCTGATGAAGATGCAGGCGGTGGAGCAGCTTCGCCATTTTGACGCGGGCCTGTATGACAAGCTGCAAGCGCTGGATCAGGATTTCCAAAGCCAAGGCCCCATCTTTCAATGGCTGCGCGACAGTTTGGGGCTGGAATTGCATCAGGCCGAGATGATCGTGGCAAATACCGCCCATGTGGCATCGGTGCTGAGAGAGGCTTATGCCGCAGGCCGGTTGAGGCTGGATCTGGATGCAGAGGCGTTTCTGATCGACGCGACACCGTAACGGCGCGACAGCGCCATGATCCCCTCACCACCGCGGTGGAAAGGGGCGTGTCATGGGCCGCCCGACAGGGGCGGCATCCGTCAGAACGGGATTTCATCATCCAGGTCAGACCGCCCGCCGCCACCCGACGGGGCGCGATCGCCACCGCGGCCACCGGATGCGCCGCCGCCGCCCGAGGGGCCCGAACCGTAATCGTCATAGCCGCCACGGTCATCATACCCGCCGCCACCGCCACCCGAGCTGCCGCCGCCATCACCCCGGCCCCCCAGCAAGGTCATGTTGCCCGAGTAGGGGCGCAACACCACTTCGGTTGAGTAGCGATCCTGACCGGATTGGTCTTGCCATTTGCGGGTTTCAAGCTGGCCTTCGATGTAAACCGTGCTGCCCTTGCGCAGATATTGTTCCGCAATCTTGGCCAGCGGTTCGTTGAAAATGGCAACCGAATGCCATTCGGTGCGCTCTTTCTTTTCGCCCGTATTCCGGTCGCGCCAGGTTTCAGATGTGGCGATGCGCAGGTTCACCACCTTGCCCCCGTTCTGAAAGCTGCGCACTTCGGGGTCGCGGCCCAGATTGCCAATGAGGATGACCTTGTTGACCGATCCCGCCATGTTCTACTCCCTGCTTTGGTCTTCCGGCAGCATTGCCGGGCTTGGTTAACAAAGGCTATACCGCCGCCGGCGCGCCCCTGCAACTGACCCGATGCCAGATTGGCCACTGGCGGAAACCTGCCGACGCGGGGCATGGAACTGCACGGGTGCAGAGGAGTCTGGTGCAGACGGGTGTTTTGAGTATAGTGGCGTCGTTTGGTTAAGCGGGACGATTGCATGAAACTTTTGCCAGTTTTGATCCTGTCGGCAGCCTGTTTTGGCGCAACATTGCCCCTGTCCGGCCCGGTTCAGGCCGAAGGTGTGGTTCTGTCGGGATCGTCCAAGAACCGTCTTTTGTTGTTCAAATCGCAGACAAAGCTGCTGGATGGGCGGCTGTCAAAACAGTATGAATCCTCGGTTCGGCTGACGCCCAAGGGCAAATCTGCCACGGGCACCGAGACGGCGGCCGTGCCGCGCTATACGGGCAAGTATAAGGGCGAGTATCTGGCCCATGCCAAGGCTGTGGCGCAAAAGCATGGCATCCCCGAAGATCTGTTCCTGCGGCTTGTTCAGCAGGAATCGGGCTGGAACCCAAGCGCGGTCAGCCACAAGGGGGCCACGGGTCTGGCGCAGTTGATGCCTGCCACGGCGCGCAAATTGGGGGTGGATATCAATGACCCCAAGCAGAATCTCGAAGGCGGGGCGCGGTATCTGAAAATGATGTATGCCAAATTCGGCAGTTGGCGGCTGGCACTGGCGGCCTATAACGCGGGGCCGGGGGCGGTGGAAAAGCACAATGGCATCCCGCCCTATGCGGAAACCAAGAATTACGTCAAAGCGATTCTGGGCTAAGCCCGAAATCTGCCGCGCAAATGCAAAACGCCCGCCTGACCACAGGCGGGCGTTTGCTTTTGCGCTGATCGGCGCGGCTATTCGGCGGCGATCTCGATCACCGGCTCCATCCGCTCAAGGATCTCGGCGGCAAGGTGGCATTTGATCTGATGCCCGCCGGCCAGCGTCCGCACGGGCGGCACATCCTTTTCGCACAGCCCCCCCGGCACCTGATCTTTCCAGCGACAGCGTGTCTGGAACGGGCAGCCCGGCGGTGGGTTCATCGCACTGGGGATATCGCCCTCCAACACGATGCGGCGCTTTTTCACGCGAGTGTCGGCAATGGGCACGGCCGACAGCAGCGCCTCGGTATAGGGGTGATAGGGGGGCGAAAACACCTGATCGGTGGTGCCCAACTCGACCACATGGCCCAGATACATCACCATCACCCGATCGGCGAGATAGCGCACGATCGACAGATCGTGGCTGATGAACAACAGCGTCGTCTTGTTCTTGCGCTGAATATCCATCAGCAGATCGGTCACAGCCGCCTGCACCGACACGTCCAGCGCGCTGACTGGTTCATCCGCCACCACGATCTTGGCCCCACCCGCAAAGGCGCGGGCAATGCCTACCCGCTGCTTTTGCCCGCCCGACAATTGGCGGGGCATCCGGTCGGCAAAGGCTCGGGGCAGTTTGACCAGATCAAGCAATTCCAGCATCCGCTCATGCCGCGCCGCATCTGAATCGCCCTCGCCAAAGACCTCTAGCGCGCGAATGATCTGGCGGCCCACCGACATCGACGGGTTCAGCGTGTCAAACGGGTTCTGGAACACCATCTGCAATTGCGAAACGGTATCCACCCCGCGCCGTTGAATCGGCGTATCCTGCACGTTTTCGTCAAACAGCATGATCTGGCCGCTGGTCGCCGTCTCAAGGCCCATCAGCACCTTGGCAAAGGTGGATTTGCCACACCCAGACTCGCCCACGATGGCCAGCGTCTCGCCTTCATGCGCCTCGAACGACAGGGTTTCATTGGCCTTGACCACTTTGGTCAGGCCCCCCCCAAAGGCACCGGACGAGACTTCGTAATATTTCTTCAGATCGTCCATCTTCAACACCACGGGGCCGATGGGGGCCTTTTCGGTGGTCTTGCGGGCCTTGGGCGGGGCGGCCCAGTCGATCTCTTGCCAGCGCAGACAGCGGGTTTCATGCCGTTCACGTCCCGGCACGTCATCCATCGGAATGTCACGCGCATTGCACTGACCATCGCTGAAATAATCGCAGCGCGGGCCAAAGTTACAGCCCTTGGGGCGTTCATGCGGCAGGGGGAAATTGCCCGGAATGGCGATCAGCGGGCTAGAGTTCTTGTCCGCCCCCGGCAAGGGGATCGAGCGGAACAGCGCCTGCGTATAGGGATGGCGCATCTTGTCAAACACTTCGCGCACATTGCCGGTTTCCACCGCCTCGCCCGAATACATCACACACAGCCGGTTGCAGACATCCAGCACAAGCCCAAGGTTGTGGCTGATGAACAGCATCGACGTGCCATATTTCGTGCCCAGTTCCTTGACCAGATCGACGATCCCGGCCTCGACCGTCACATCCAGTGCGGTGGTCGGTTCATCAAGGATCAAAAGCGCAGGTTTTGCCATCAACGCCATGGCAATGACGATGCGCTGCTGCTGCCCGCCCGAGAGCTGGTGCGGATAGGCCCCCAGAATGCGGTCGGGGTCAGGCAGGCGCACATCGGCCACGATCTGGCGGGCCAGTTTCAGCGCCTCGGCTTTCGCCATGCCCTGATGAATCATCGGCACTTCGGCCAACTGATCGCCGATCTTCATCGCCGGATTCAGGCTGGCCATCGGTTCTTGATAGATCATCGCGATTTCCGAGCCGCGGATATGGCGCAGCCCTTCATCGTCCATCGTGGTCAGATCCCGGCCCTTGAACTTGATCGTGCCGCCAACGATGCGGCCGTTCTTGCCCAGGTCGCGCATCACGGCAAGGGCGACGGTTGACTTGCCGCAGCCGGATTCGCCCACCAGTCCCATCGCCTCGCCCGGCATGACGGTGCAGGAAAAATCCATCACCGCCGGAATTTCGCGCAGGCGCGTGAAAAAGCTGATCGAGAGGTTCTCGATTTCAAGGATCGGTTTCGTTTCGTCCCAATCGGCCATTGTCGGCTCCTTTGGCTGCGGGTGGAACCGGGGGCGTTGCCCCCGGGCACCCGGGATATTTAGACCAAGATACAGGGGCAGGGGCGGGGCATCAGTCGCGCAGGCTTTCTTCGCGCAGGCCGTCGGCCAGCAGGTTCAGGCCCAGAACCAGACTCATCAGCGCAAAGGCGGGCACCACGGCCGGATGCGGGAAGATCGCAAGCAAGCGGCGACCGTCATCAATGGTCGATCCCCAATCCGGGCTTTCCGGGCTGACGCCAAGGCCGAAAAAGCCCAAGGTGCCCAGCAGAATGGTGGTATAGCCGATGCGCAGGCAGAAATCGACGATCAGCGGGCCGCGCGCATTGGGCAGCACCTCCCACAGCATGATATACCACGCGCTTTCCCCACGGGTCTGGGCCGCCGACACATAGTCGCGCGATTTCAGATCCATGACGATGCCCCGCACGATGCGGAACACAGTGGGCGAGTTCACAAAGACCACCGACACAAAGACGTTCAGCATGTTCGGGTCCATCGCCCAGACGCCCAAGGGATCGGCATTGAACGCGAGGCCGGAATAGGCCCAAAGGCCGATCACCAAGGCCAGGCCGACGTAAAGGTTGCGGCGCGCCGGCGTGGTGAAATAGCGGCTGTTCAGCAGGACCGAGACAAAGATCACCGGGAACAGGAACAAGACCGCCGCCAGCATGGTGGGAATGCCCGTCACCCGGATTTCCGGCGTGACCAGCAGGTAAAACAGCAAGATCACCGGAAAGGCCAGCACCAGATTGGCCAGAAAGCTAAGCCCGGTATCCAGACGACCGCTGAAATAGCCCGCAGGCAGGCCAAGCGTGATGCCCACCATAAAGGCAATGACAGTGGCCGCAGGGGCGATCTTCAGCACCTCGCGCGCGCCCATCACCATGCGGCTGAACACGTCGCGCGCCAGATTGTCGCCACCCAGCAGATAATAGGGAAAGGTGCCATCGGCCGCATTCTTGACGACCGAGCCGGGCAGGGCGTTCTTCATCCCCGACAACTGGCCCAAAGGATCATGGGTGATGATCCAGCCCGCGAAAAAGGCGGTGAACACCCAGAACATGACAATGCCAAAGCCGATCATGCCAACGGTTGAATCGAACAGCTTACCATAAAGGCCCAGCCGGCGCTTGAACTTGATGGATGCCAGAAACGTCACGCCCAGGGCCAGCCAGACCGGCAGGAACTGCGCGGCCATCTTGGCAAGGATCATGGTCCACGAAAGATCTTCCATAATCGGGCCTCCTCAGCTGAGCCGGATGCGGGGGTTGAGGAAGACATAGCCGATGTCCGAAATCAGCTGCGTCACAAGCACGACAAAGACCGCGACCACCGAACAGCCCAGCAAAAGCTGGATGTCGTTGTTGCCGGCGGCCTGCACCAGCGTCCAGCCAAAGCCCTTGTAGTTGAACAGGGTCTCGACGATCACGACGCCATTCAACAGCCAGGGAAACTGCAACATGATCACCGTGAAGGGGGCGATCAGCGCGTTGCGCAGGGCATGGCGCAGAATGATGGTGCGAAAGGCCACGCCCTTCAGCCGGGCGGTGCGGATATATTGCTGGGTCATCACCTCGGTCATCGAGGCGCGGGTCATGCGGGCGATATAGCCGATGCCGTAAAGCGCAATGGTGATCACCGGCAGGGCAAAGTTCCAGAAGGTGATCTTGTCCATCGCGCTGGTCGCGGTGCCCTGAAACAGGGTGCGCCCCTCGATCCAGCCCCATTCATACAAGATCGGCGACAGCCCCGCCGTGGCCGAGCCCAGAACCGCAATCAGGATCACGCCCGAAACATATTCCGGCGTGGCGGTCGAGGCGATGGCAAAGGTTGACAGCACCCGGTCAGTGCGCGTGCCCTCGCGCATCCCCGAAAGCACCCCCAGCAACAGCGAGGTGGGAACCATGACGATCATCACCCACAGCATCAGCCAGCCCGTGGCGCCAAGGCTGCGTGACAAGATCTCGGTCACGGGCTGCTTGAAGACCGTCGATTGCCCCCAGAACCCTTGCAAGATGCCACAGCGGGCGGGGGCGGTTGCCGCATCTTCGCCCCGCGCAATGCAGCGGCCGCTGATCGTGCCATCGGCGGCCTCATGCGTCCAGCCGGGCACCACGCCCAGCCATTCGCCATAGCGCAACGAGATGTGGCGCGAAAATCCATTGCGATCCAACCACAGGGTCACGTCTTCGTCCGACATGCGGACCGACCCTTCGGATTTGGCCAGCTTTTCCAGATTGGGCGGCAGGTTTGTCATGAAGAACACGACAAAGGTCAGCGCAAGGGCTGTCAGCAACATGACGCCAAGGCGTCGCAGGGTAAACAATAGCATGGCTTGTCCTATCCCGCCGGGGCAAGGGCTGGTTTCAGGTCTGCAGATGTGGATCACAGGGCAGCGGCGTGGCAGTGACTGCGGCTCAGACTGCGGGGTGGGGGCGCGGCTTCAACCGCACCCCCGGCCAGTTCGGCAGGCAGATCAGGCGTCGATCCACCACTTGTAGTGGTGATGTTCAAAGGTGGCATGCATCGGGGCATCCTGCACCTTCGGGTCACTGTGGCGATAGAGAGAGCGCCAGTAGGGCTGCACCATCACGCCTTCGTTCTGCATGATCGCCTCGATCTTGGCCATCACCTCACGACGCTTGTCCGCATCGGCAATCGACAGGGCCTCGCTCAGCAGCGTGTCGAATTCGGCATTGGCAAAGGCGCTTTCGTTCCATGCCTCGCCCGACCGATAGGCCAGTGCCAGAACCTGCACACCCAAGGGCCGCATGTTCCATTCGGTGGCCGAGAACGGATATTTGGTCCAGTCGTTCCAGAAGGTCGAGCCGGGCAGAACCGTCCGCTTGATGTTGATCCCGGCGTCGCGGATCTGCGCGGCAACGGCATCACAGGTCGCGGCCTGCCAGGCGTCGTCGATCGAGATCAGCTCGAACTCGAAATCGGCGCGGCCCGCATCGGCGATCATCTGCTTGGCCTTGGCCTGATCCACCACCAGCGGCGGCAGTTCGGCATATTCGGGGTGAATCGGGCAGACATGGTGGTTTTCCGCCACCGTGCCGCGGCCCGAATAGCCCAGTTCCAGAACCACGGCATTGTCCACGGCCATGGCCAGGGCGCGACGCACGTTCACATCCTTGTATTCTTCGGCAAGCTGGTTAAAGCGCACCGCCAAGGTGGCCGAGGTCACGGCCTCGCTGCGGTTCCAGCCCAGACCATCCAGCACATCGATGAATTCGCCGGTGGTCTGATAGGTGATGTCGATCTCACCCGAACCGGCCGCGGCCACGGCGGCTGCCGGGTCGGTGCCCAGATCGATATATTCGATCTTGTCCAGATAGGGGCCACCATAGACAGCCGTGCCCCACCAGGTGTGGTTCGGGTTCTTCACCAGAACCTGACGCACGCCCACTTCGTTCAGCTCGGGCAGATAGGGGCCGGTGCCAATCGGGTTCAGCGCTGGATCGCCATTGTCGTAAGACGAATGCACGATGGCGGCCGGATAGTCTGCCATGCCGACGATGATGGTGATGTCAGGCGCATTGCACTTCAGCTTGACGGTCAGCGGATCGACCACGGTGATCGCGCCTTCGGCGGCCTGCTTGGTCTCGGCATTCATCAGGCTGACCATGCGACCGGCCATCGAGTTGCCCTCGACATTGCCATCACACCAGCGGGCGATGTTGCGCGCCACATCTTCGGCGGTGAAATCGTCACCGTTGTTCCACTTGACGCCCGGACGCACCTTCAGCGTGAATTCGCTGGCATCATCATTGGCTTCCCACGATTCCAGCAGCATCCCGCGGATCGAGCCGTCGTTGTTGTATTCGGTCAGATATTCCAGCCAGCCGCGGGTAAAGTTGGCAATCTGGCTCCAGTCGGCGGTGCGCGGGTCTTTCAGGCCCTTGGTTTCCATTTCCATGCGCAGCGTGCCGCCCGCCTTGGCATGGCCCGCAGCCTGCGCCGGGGCCGACAGGCCCAACAGGCCATAGGCGGTCGGCGCCGCCACGCCCAAAGCCGTGGCCCGCACCAGAAATTCGCGGCGGCTCAGCGTGCCGGCAGTCACTTCGGCGGCATACATCTTGGCCGCCGGGTGCACCTTTGCGCTGGTGATATGAGTGTCGTTCATTCTCGTCTCCCTGTAAGGATATCTGCGGGCTTTGCCCTGTTCTTTTTGTCTTAGATCACCGACGGTTCTGGCCTTGGCGACATTTTCGCCCAGACCTTGACGCGGCGTCTCGCCCTTCTATACGGCATCAGATTGGCCCCGAGGTCAACGCCAATAGTCGGCATTTGCCGATGTAATTGCGACATTTGATGTTTCACCCAAGACATGGGCCCAAGCCACCAATGGCTGCGCAAACGGGCATCAGGGCCAAGGCGCCAGATCAGATCTCTTGCCGAAAGGCCGAGGGTGAGCGACCGGTAAGGTGCTGAAAACACCGGGTAAAATAGGCGGGCGATGAAAAGCCAAGCGCCTCGCCCACCTTGGCCACCGGCAGACGCGTTTCGGCCAGCATCCGGCGCGCTTCGAAAATGCGGCGGTCTTGCAGCACTTCGATCGCCGAGCGCCCGCAGGCCACCCGGCAACAGCGCGTCAGATGCGTGGGCGTCACGCCCAAGGCGGCGGCAAAATCGCCCACTCCTGTGCCCTTGCGAAAGTCCTGCTCCATCAGCGCGGTATAGCGCGCCACCAGCTTGCGCGCGGCATCCAGCTTGGGCTGGTCAGGCGCCCCCTTGACCGCCTGACGCTCCAGCCACACCCCCAGCAACCCCAGATAATGCTGCGTCGCCCGGTCATGGGCGGGGATGTCGCTGTCCATCTCGCGTTGCAGCGAGTCAAGGATGACATTCACCTCTTGCTGGGCATGCACTTCGCGGATGCGCAGATGCTGCGGCGTCTCGGGCAGGGTCAGGTCGCAATCCCGGCCAAAAAACACGGCTGTGCCAAACACTTGTGGCCCAACCTCAAAGCCATGCATCACGCCGGGCGGCAAAAAGACGGCATTATGGGCCGTATAGCCCCGCGTGCTGCCGGCAATGGTAATCCGGCCCTGTCCCTTGGTGAACCACAGCAAAAGCGGCTCGGAAATCGCGCGCATCGCCTCTACCCGCCAGCGACCGCCAGCGGCCAATCGGGGAATGGCAACGATGCGCAATTGCGACGGGGCACGAAGATCGTTCATGGGACAGTGCTCGTTTTTGATTGCAGTCAGACTAGCCTGCCCCTGCCATGCAACCCAAGCGAAAATATGGCACTATCCACAGATCATGCAGGGGGCTGTGGATAACTCTCGCCCAAACCGCCCCGCCGCCGCCGGTTCAGCCCATGGCAAGGGCAAATTCCCGCCAGTCGCGCATCCGGCTGCGAAACCAGGTGCGCTGACGCTTGGCATATTGGCGGCTTGCCAGCTTGGCAGCCGCGATTGCCTCGGCCAGCGTCAGCGTGCCGTCCAGATGCGCCATCAATTCGGGCGCACCGATTGCCCGGGCCCAAGGCCGGTCTGGCTGCCAGAATGGCCAAGCCGCCTGCGCCTCCTCCAGCGCCCCCGCCGCCATCATCTGATCAAAGCGCCGGTCGATGCGCGCATTCAGCCAGTCCGGCTCGGGGCGCAAGACCAGGGCTTCGGCCTGATCTTGCGGCAGATCGGGGGCAGGGGTCCTGGCCTGCCAGTCGGCCAGCCCCTGTCCGGTGGCCCGCAACACCTCCCACGCGCGCTGCACCCGCGCCGGGTTTGCCAGATCAATCCGCGCCGCCGTGGCCGCATCCAACCCGGCCACCATCGCCGCCAGATCATCGCGGCGCAGCGCATCGGCCTCGGCCCGCACCTGCGGTGAAATGGCGGGGATCTCGGCCAGCCCCTCGGTCAGCGCCAGAAAATACAGCCCCGTCCCGCCCACGATCACCACCGGCTTTGCCGCCAGCACCGCCCGCAGGTCGCGCAGCCAATGGCCCACCGAATAATCATCCTCCCGCCCGACATGACCATAAAGCTGATGCGGCACCGCCGCCTCATCCTCGGCCGAGGGCCGTGCCGTCAGCAGCCGCCAACAGTCATACACCTGCAAGGCATCGGCATTCACAATCACCCGGCCATCACGCGACGCCAATTCCATCGCCAGTGCCGACTTGCCACTGGCCGTCGGCCCCGCGATCAGGATCGGGCGCTCTCGCGAAATCTGGGAAAACCGGTCCACCTTCATCTGTTCCTAAATATCCCGGGGGGCGTGGTTTTGCAAAAACCACGAAGGGGGGCAGCGCCCCCCGCAAGGGTGCGGCGGCAAAGCTGCGACGTCAAAGGTTGAACCCGCCCCGATTTTCCGACATTTTGCGCCACAGTCAAATTCCGAAATTGAAATACGGGGATTCCCATGCCAAAGCCAGCCCTTGATCAAGGCGCCAAATACAGCCGCGTCATGCTGAAGATATCGGGCGAGGCGCTGATGGGCGATCAAGGCTATGGCCTGCACCCCCCAACCGTTGAACGGGTGGCGCGCGAAATCAAGGCGGTGCACGACCTTGGCGTCGAAATCTGCATGGTGATCGGCGGCGGCAACATCTTTCGCGGGTTGCAAGGCAGCGCCCAGGGCATGGAACGCACCACCGCCGATTACATGGGCATGCTGGCCACGGTGATGAATGCCCTTGCCATGCAGGCCGCGCTTGAGGCGCTTGGCGTCTTTACCCGCGTGATCAGCGCCATTCCGATGGATCAGGTCTGCGAACCCTATATCCGCCGCCGCGCCGTCCGCCACCTTGAAAAAAAGCGCGTCTGCATCTTTGCGGCCGGCACCGGCAACCCCTATTTCACCACCGACACGGCCGCCGCGCTGCGGGCCAGCGAGATGGCCTGCCAGGCCATCTTCATGGGCAAGAATGTTGATGGCATCTATGACAGCGACCCCAAGAAGAATGCCGATGCCAAGCGCTATGACAGCATCAGCTATGACGAGGTGCTGCGCGACAACCTCAAGGTGATGGATGCCTCGGCCATCGCTTTGTGCCGCGACAACAAGATGCCGCTGGTGGTGTTTTCCCTGAACGAACCGGGTGGCTTTCGCGGCATCATGGCCGGGCAGGGCACCTATACGCTGGTTCATGACTAAGCGCGGGGCCGGGGCTATACCCACGGCCCGGCATCGCTTATAGACCAAGAAAGACGCAAAAACCCGACCCCGCCAACCGGGGCAGCCAAAGGAACGACACGATGGCCGATGATTTTGAACTGGATACCGAAGACCTGACCCGCCGGATGGATGGGGCCATCAACGCGCTGCGCACGGAATTTGCCTCGCTGCGCACGGGCCGGGCCTCGGGGTCCATGCTGGAACCGATCCAAGTGGATGCCTATGGCCAGATGACACCGATCAACCAGTTGGGCACCGTCAACGTGCCCGAACCGCGCATGGTCACGATCAACGTCTGGGACAAGGGCATGGTCAGCAAGGTTGAAAAGGCGATCCGCGAGTCGGGCCTTGGCATCAACCCGCAACTGAACGGCACCATCATCATGCTGCCGATCCCCGAGCTGAACGAACAGCGCCGCAAAGAGCTGACCAAGGTCGCCGCGCAATATGCCGAACATGCCCGCGTCGCCGTGCGCAACCTGCGCCGGGACGGGATGGACCAGATCAAGAAGGCCAAGGCCGATGGCCTGTCAGAAGATGATCAGAAGTTCTGGGAATCCGAGGTGCAGGAGATGACCGACAAGTTCATCAAGCTGGTCGATCAGACGCTAGAGGCGAAACAGGCCGAGATCATGCAGGTCTGACCTTTCCGGCGCGCCCGCCGGGCGCGCCTTTGTTTGTTTTTTGTAGTCATTTTTCGGGGCCACCCAGCCGGGGCCAGCAGAACAAAAGGGGTGGGTCTTGGGCACCGCAGGCAGCACAACGTCACAGAACATCCGCCCGGCCGAGCATGTGGCCATCATCATGGATGGCAATGGCCGTTGGGCCACGCAAAAGGGCTGGCCGCGCCTTGTGGGGCACCGCAAGGGGGCCGAGCGTGTCAAGCAGATCGTCCGCGCCGCGCCGGATCTGGGCATCCGCTGGTTGACCGTCTATGCCTTTTCCACCGAAAACTGGAAACGCTCGACCGAAGAGGTGCTGGGCCTGATGTCGATCTTCGCCCGCTATATCGAGCGCGAGGCCGACCGCATGGCCGCCGAAGGCATCCGCATGCGCTTTATCGGCGACAGGTCGCGCCTTGATACCCGCCTGCGCGATCTGATGAACGGGATCGAGGACCGCACCAAGGGCTTTTCGCGTCTGAATTTCACCGTCGCCATCAACTACGGCGGGCGCGACGAAGTGTTGCGCGCCACCCGCGCGCTTGCCGCCGATGTGGCCGCCGGGCGTCTGGCCCCCGAGGCGATCACCGATCAGCTGATCTCGTCGCGTCTTGATACTGCCGATCTGCCCGACCCCGATCTGGTGATCCGCACCAGCGGAGAGACGCGGACATCGAACTTCCTGCTGTGGCAATCTGCCTATGCGGAATATGAATTCACCCCCACCCTCTGGCCCGATTTCACGCCAGATGAACTGGCCACCATCCTGTCGCGCTTTGGCAACCGGGACCGTCGCTTTGGTGGGGTCGCCACCGCATGACAGACCCAAAGCCAACAGCCGAACCCGTCGCCCGCTGGGGAGATCTGAAAAAGCGTCTGATTTCGGCGGCCTTCATGCTGGTGGTGGGTGTGTCTGAACTCTGGCTGGGCGGCACCTCCTTTGCCCTGCTGATCATCGCGCTGACCGGCGTTATGTTTTGGGAACTGGCCAATATGACAGCCCCGGGCCGGGTGCGCACGCCGCTGGCCATGGGTGTCTTTGCCGCCGCCTGTCTGGCGGGCGGGGTGCTGTTTCGCGATGATCTGGCCTCGACCCTGCTGATCCTGCCGGGCCTTGCCCTTGCGCTGACCCCGCGCCGCGACCGCCGCATCGCCACCGTTTACGGGATCGCCATCATGGTGGCGGGCTATGGCCTGATCGACCTGCGCAGCCCCGGCCTTCCGGCCATCCTGTGGCTGATCGCCGTGGTCATCGTTTCGGATGTGGCGGGCTATTTCGTGGGCCGCCTTGTTGGCGGTCCGAAATTCTGGCCCGCCATCAGCCCCAAGAAAACCTGGTCGGGCACAGTGGCGGGCTGGTTTGGGGCCGTGCTGGTGTCGCTGGTCTTTGTCTTTACCGGCCACGCGCCGTGGCTGACGGTGCTTTTGGCCCCGGTCGTGGCCTTTGCGGGCCAGTTGGGCGACATAGCCGAAAGCTGGGTCAAGCGCCGTTCGGGCGTCAAGGACAGCTCCAGCCTGATCCCGGGCCATGGTGGCTTTCTTGATCGCTTTGATGCGCTGATCGGCGCTGTGGTGCTGATCATGTTGCTGTCGCTGGCAGGCTCGTTGCCGATGCCTGCGCCGCTGGGGGGCTAGGGCATGCGCTCGATCTCTATCTTTGGGGCCACCGGCTCGATCGGGGAAAGCACCTTTGATCTGATCCGGCGCGCGGGCGGGGCTGACGCGTTTCGCACGGTGGCGCTGACGGGGGGGCGCAATGTGGCGCGGCTGGCCGAGATGGCCCGCGAATTGCGCGCCGAAATCGCCGTCTGCGCCGATGAAACCTGCCTGCCCGCGTTGCGCGATGCGTTGCAGGGCACCGGCATCGAAACCGCCGCCGGGGCAGGGGCGATCGCCGAGGCCGCCGACCGCCCCGCCGATTGGGTGATGAGCGCGATTGTCGGGGCCGCGGGCCTTGTGCCTGGCATGGCCGCCCTGCGGCATGGTGGCCTGCTGGCGCTGGCCAACAAGGAAAGCCTTGTCACCGCAGGCCCGCTGCTGATGCAAACCGCCGCCGCCCATGGCGCCACCATCCTGCCGGTTGACAGCGAACATTCCGCCATCTTTCAGGGGCTGGTGGGCGAAGACATCGCCACGGTGGAACGCATCATCCTGACCGCCTCTGGCGGTGCGCTGCGCGATTGGCCGCTGGACTCGCTGGCCCGCGCCACCGTGGCCGAGGCTTTGGCCCATCCGAACTGGGCCATGGGCCAGCGCATCACCATCGACAGCGCCAGCATGTTCAACAAGGCGCTGGAAGTGATTGAAACGCGCGAATTCTTTGGCATCGACCCCGACAAGATCGAGGTCATCATCCACCCCGAAAGCCTGATCCATTCCATGGTCGGCTTTCACGATGGCGCGATCATGGCCCATATGGGGGCGCCCGACATGCGCCATTCCATCGGCTATGCGCTGAACTGGCCCGAACGCCACCCGCTGCCGGTGGCGCGGCTGGATCTGGCGCAGATCGCCACGTTATCATTCCGCGCCCCCGACATGGCGCGCTATCCCGCCCTGCGCCTGTGCCGCGAGGTGATGCGCATCCGCGGCCTTGCGGGCAGTGCCTTTAACGCGGCCAAGGAAATCGCGCTTGATCACTTCCTCGACAACCGGCTTGGGTTCATGGACATGGCGGCCGTGGTCGAGGATACTCTGACCCAGTTGATGGCCGAGACGCGCCTTCAAATGGACGTAATCACCCTTGATGACATCCTGCAGGCAGACCATCTGGCACGGGTGCGCGCCACCGAAAGCGCGCGCCGCCGGTCGGCTGCCTGACCTGCTGCATGAAAAGACAAGACAAGGACGACCGCGTGGATCTGATCGGCTTCATCCCCAGCTTTGGCAATGCACTCTGGACGATTCTCGCCTTTGTGGTGGCACTGTCGATCATTGTCGCCATCCATGAATATGGCCATTACATCGTCGGGCGCTGGTCGGGCATTCATGCCGATGTGTTCTCTCTGGGGTTCGGGCCGGTGATCTATTCGCGCGTGGATCGCCGTGGCACCCGCTGGCAGATCGCCGCGCTGCCTTTGGGCGGCTATGTCAAGTTCAAGGGCGATGCCAATGCCGCCTCGGGCAAGGATGGCGCGGCGATAGAAGAGATGAGCGCCGAAGACCGCCGCCACACCATGCACGGCGCCCCCCTGTGGGCGCGCTCTGCCACCGTTGCGGCGGGGCCGATGTTCAATTTCATCTCGGCCATGATCATCTTTGCGGGCATGGCCTTCTGGTCGGGCGTCGCCACCGAAGAGCCGGTGATCAGCAATGTCAAACCCGTGCCATTCGCCGGGCAAACCCTGCAAGCCGGGGACCGGGTGCTGTCGATCAACGGCCAGCCCACGCCGGATCTTGAGACGCTGATCACCGTGGCCCATGAAACCGCCCCGGCCCCGACCGTGGCCTATCAGGTCACCCGCAACGGGCAGGACCTGTCCTTTGACGGCCCCCATCCCTATCCCCCCTATGCCTCGGCGGTGTCGGCCCATACGGCGGCTTATGACGCGGGCATGCAGGCCGGTGATGTGATCACCGCCATCGCGGGCCAGCCGATCTATTCGTTCAAGGAATTGCAGGCCGCCGTCACCGCATCCGATGGCGCGCCGGTGGCGTTGACCGTCTGGCGTGATGGTCAGTCGCTGGATCTGTCGCTGACCCCTCGCCGCTCGGACCTGCCTTTGCCCGATGGGGGCTTTGAAACCCGGTGGCTGATCGGCCTGTCGGGCGGCATCGGGTTTGAGCCGGAAACCCGCCTTCCCGGCCCGGTCGAGGCCGTGCAGATCGGCGCCCAGCAAACCTGGTATATCGCCAAAACCTCGCTGTCGGGCATCTGGCACATGATCACCGGCGCCATTTCCTCGTGCAACCTGCGCAGTCCCATCGGCATCGCCGAAAGCTCGGGCGCGGCGGCCAGTCAGGGCCTTGATGACTTTATCATCTTCATCGGCTTGCTGTCGGTGGCCGTGGGCCTGATGAACCTGCTGCCGGTCCCGGTGCTGGATGGGGGCCATCTGGTGTTTCACGCCTATGAGGCCGTGGCCGGCCGCCCGCCCACCGACAAGGCGCTGCGGGTGCTGATGGCCTCGGGCTTGGCCCTGATCCTGACGCTGATGCTGCTGGGTGTGTCGAACGACCTGTTCCTGTGCTGAAATTCCCACTAAGGCCGCAGGCAAAGCCATAATCGCGCCATAATCCGCGGTTATTCACACTTTAGCAAATTGTGGAGGTGTGACATGCAACTGGTCATGCAGGGCTATCGCGGGCTTTCATTTCTGGTCTGGTTGAATGCAGACCGGATTTTTACGTTCGGCACCGTGATCGCTGGCCTTCTGGCAGGGGCTTTTCTGGGCACGACCCTGATGCCGAACTAAAGACACAGCCCAATCCAAAGCTGTTCAAAGGCCCGGCGTCCTGCCGGGCCTTTTCACAAGACGTTGCATTGATCTGACACTGCTGCAAAACCCGGTGTCAACGCTTTGACAAGCCCCGCGCATGGCGCTAGTGAAGACACAAGGGATTGTTGAGGACAGGGCTTAGTCATGCACCATACAGCGTTTCACGTTGAAAAACCCAAGCGTGACTCCAGTACCCGCCGAATCCTGACCGCGCTTTTTCTTTCAACTGCAACGGCTTCGGGTGTGATCTTCACGCCGGTCGTCGCGCAAGACTACAGCTTTTCCGCGATCACCATCGAGGGCAACAGCACTGTTGATGCCGCGACGATCATCGGTCTTGCCAGAATCAAGCGCGGTGCGGCCCTGACCACGGCGCAACTGAATGATGCGTATCAGAACCTCGTCCGCTCGGGCCTGTTCGAAACGGTCGAGATCACCCCTGCCGGCAACACCCTTACCATCAAGGTGCAGGAATACCCGATCATCAATTTCATCAACTTTGAAGGCAACAAGCGCCTCAAGGATGAAGACCTTGCCGAGGTGATCGGCTCCAAGGTGCGCCGCGTTTACTCTCCTTCGCAAGCCGAAGCGGATGCCGCCACTTTGGGCGAATTCTACCGTGCCAAAGGCCGCATGGCTGCCACCGTTACGCCGCGCATCATTCGCCGCAGCGACAGTCGCGTCGATCTGGTCTTTGAAATCACCGAAGGCCGGGTGACCGAAATCGAACGCCTGGCTTTTGTTGGCAATCGCGCCTACAGCGACCGCCGTCTGCGTCAGGTGCTGGAAACCAAACAGGCAGGGTTCCTGCGCCAGTTGATCCAGCGCGATACCTTTGTGGGTGAGCGTCTTGAGGTGGATAAACAGCTGCTGCGCGATTTCTATCTGGCGCGTGGCTATATTGACTTTCAGGTCACCGATGCCTCGGCCGAAGTGGCGCGCGAACGCGACGCTGTTTTCGTCAGCTTTACCCTGCGCGAAGGTCGGCAGTTCCGCGTGGGCAAGATCAGCACGGTATCCGAGATTGACGGGTTGGATGCCTCTGAATTTGAAGCTGTCCAACGCATTCGCGAAGGCGTTGTCTATTCTCCCTCGGTGATCGAAAACAATATTGCCCGCATGGAAAATCTGGCCCTGCGCAAGGGGTTGAACTTCGTGCGTGTCGATCCGCGCATCACCCGCAATGATCGTGACGGCACGCTGGACCTTGAGTTCGCCATCGTCCGCGGCGACCGTATCTTTGTTGAACGCATCGACATCGAGGGCAACACCACAACACTGGATCAGGTGATCCGCCGCGAATTCAACAGCGCCGAAGGCGACCCCTTCAATCCGCGCGAAATCCGCCAGGCGGCCGAGCGTATTCGCGCCCTTGGCTTCTTTGCCAATGCCGATGTCAACGCCCGTCAAGGCTCTGCCGCCGATCAGGTTATCGTCGATGTGAATGTCGAAGAGCAGCCGACAGGGTCGCTCAGCTTTGGTGTCAGCTATGGGGCCATTTCGGGCGTGGGCCTGAATGTCGGGTTCTCGGAAACCAACTTCCTTGGCCGTGGGCAGGCTTTGTCGGTGAACGTCTCTTCGGGAACGGACAGCGTAAACAGCAGCGTCTCGTTCACTGAACCGGCCTTCCTTGGCCGTGATCTGGCGCTTTCGTTCGGGTTGTTCTACACTGAAACCGACAATGAATATGCCCAATATGACACGCGTTCTATTGGCACGAATATTGGCCTTGCCTTCCCGGTCGGTGATCTTAGCACGTTGCAATTGCGCTATGCGATCTCAGAAAACACCCTAAAGAATTACGACGGGCTGGACCTAAACTCTGATGGCGACACGCTCGATTTCGGTGAGCTTGACCCGACACTGGTCAAGGAGACCGCCCGAGATGCCGAGATCACCTCGGCCATCGGCTATACCTATAGCTATGACAACCGGATTGGCGGCTTGTCACCCGACCGCAGTTTCGTTTTCCGCTTCAGTCAGGATATCGCGGGCTTGGGCGGCGATGCGAAATACTTCAAGACCGAGGCCTTTGCCATGGCAGAGCGCAAGATCCTGAACGAGGAATTTGCCCTGCGCGCCATCTTTGAAGCGGGGGCCATCAACACCTATGGCAGCTATGAAACCCGTGTGAATGAACGGTTTTTTGGAAATGGTAAGATCCGCGGCTTTGAAAGCAACGGCATTGGCCCCCGGAACACGGTAAGCGACGACTCTCTGGGCGGTAATTACTATGCTGTAGCCCGGTTCGAAGCCGATTTCCCGCTTGGCCTGCCCGAAGAATATGGCATTACGGGTGGCCTTTTCATGGACGTTGGCTCGGTCTGGGGGCTTGATGGTGGCCCGCAGCAGCAGAACGAAACGACAGGTGTTCTCGAGTCGATTGACACAAGTTTCAACCCGCGCGCCACTGTGGGGCTGTCCTTTGTCTGGGAAGCACCGATTGGCCCGCTGCGCTTCAACTTCTCCAAGGCGCTGAAGAAAGAAGATTACGACAAAGAGCGTAGCTTCGACGTGTCAATCTCTACGAAGTTCTGATGCGCCTGAACCGCGCGACTGTGGTCTTTGCGGTGGGCTGTTTGGCTTTGGCTTTCGTTGTGCCTGCTGGGGCGCAGCAGGCCGCCGAGTCCGAAGCGGTTGCCACCCCCTCTGCGGGTGCGGTAAGTCGTTTTGCTGGTGCCGTCCTGACGCTTGACCGGGAACGGCTTTACACCGACTCTGAGCCGGGCAAGGCCGCACAGGCCCGGTTTGAACAGGCCAGCGCGGCTCTGGTTGCCGAAAATCGCACCCTCGAAGCGGCGCTTGAAGCGGAAGAGCGCAGCCTGACCGAATTGCGCGCCACCCTGCCAGCCGCCGATTTTCGCCGGCTGGCCAGTGAATTTGACACAAAGGTCGAAGAACTGCGCCGCGCGCAAGATGCCAAAAGCCGCGCCTTGACCCGCACCCGAGAAGACGAGCGTCAGACCTTTTTCGAGGCGGCCGTCCCGGTGCTGGGTCGTCTGATGGTCGATCTGGAGGCGGTGGCGATCATTGATCGCTCGGCCATCATCCTGATCTTTGACCAACTGGACGTCACCGATCTGGCGATCGAGCGGCTGAATGCGGAACTTCCGGCCACGGCCGTGCCCTTGCCTTCGCCCCTGCCGCAAGACGACGCCACCCCCGCCGAGCCGAAACCGCCAGCCCCCTGACCCGGCGTTCTTGCCGTGCGCTGGCAGAGTTGATAGCAAGACAAAAACGTCAAAAGCGCAGGGACGCCCCATGACCACAGACACCGTCGCCACCACCGAAGCCGATATCGCCCTGATCCAGCGGATCTTGCCGCATCGCTATCCCTTCCTGCTGGTCGACAAGGTGCGCGACATCGTGGTGAACGAAAGCTGCGTGGGCATCAAATGCGTCACGATGAACGAACCGCAATTCACCGGCCATTTCCCCGGCATGCCCGTCTTTCCCGGCGTGATGATCATCGAGGCGATGGCCCAGACCAGCGGCATCCTTGTCGGCCTGTCGATGGATCTGGTGGACAAGAACGCTGCGGTCTTCTTCATGGGGGTGGATGGCGTGAAATTCCGCCGCAAGGTCGTGCCCGGTGATGTGCTGGAACTGCATGTGCGGGCCCTGCGGGGCGGTGGCCGCGTCTGGAAGTTTGAAGGCCGCGCCATGGTGGGCGACGAATTGGCCTGCGAGGCCCAATTCACCGCCATGTTCGACGTGCCAAAGGCCTGATCCATGGCCGCCATTGCCCCCTCTGCCCATATCCACGCCTCGGCCATTGTCGAACCTGGCGCCACCATCGGCCCCGATTGCGTCATCGGCCCGTTCAGCATCATCGGCCCCGAAGTCACCCTTGGCCGGGCCGTCACGGTGAAATCCCACGCCGTCGTCACCGGCTGGACCCAGATCGGCGACGAGACCGAGATCTTTCCCTTCGCCACTGTGGGCGAGGTGCCGCAGGATCTGAAATTCAAGGGCGAACACACCCGCCTGATCGTCGGCGCCCGCTGCCGCATCCGCGAAGGCGCCACGCTGAACACCGGCACCGAAGGCGGTGGCGGCATCACCCGTGTCGGCGACGATTGCCTGATCATGACTGGCGCCCATGTCGGCCATGATGCCCAGATCGGCAACCGCGTCATTCTTGTCAATCAGGTCGCCATCGCGGGCCATTGCCATTTGGGCGATGATGTCATCGTCGGGGGCCTGTCGGGCGTGCATCAATGGGTGCGCATCGGGCGCGGCGCCATCATCGGCGCTGTCACCATGGTTACCAATGATGTGATCCCCTTTGGCCTTGTTCAGGCCCCGCGCGGCGAACTTGACGGCCTTAACCTTGTCGGCCTGAAACGCCGCGGCGTCGAGCGGTCGGAAATCACCGCCCTGCGCGCCGCCTATCAGATGCTGGCCCAGGGAGAGGGCAATTTCCTCGACCGTGCCCGCAAACTGTCAGATGAAACCGAAAGCCCGCATGTGCGCGAAATCACCGATTTCATCCTGGCCGCCAGCGACCGCAGCTTTCTGACCCCGAAATGACCCCCGAAGTGACCCCCGAAACGACCCGCGTCGCGATCATCGCCGGGGCAGGGGCCTTGCCCGCCGCCTTGGCCCCTTGCCTTGATCGGCCGCTGATCTGCGCGCTGGATGGCTATGCCCCGCAGGGCCTGACGCCGGACATGACCTTTCGCGTCGAACGGCTTGTGCCGTTTTTCGCCGCGCTGGAACAGGCCGGGGTCAACACCGTTACCTTTGCCGGGGCAGTGCAACGCCCGCGCCTTGACCCCGCGCTGTTCGACCCGGCCACGGCGCAACTGGTGCCACGGCTCTTTGCCGCGATGCAGGCCGGCGATGATGCCACCCTGCGCGCCGTCATCGCCCTGTTTGAAGAGGCTGGCTTTGCCATCACCGGCACCGCCGACATCGCCCCCGATCTGGTGCCCGCCGCCGGGCTGCTGACGGGCGCCCTGACCGATCAGGATGAAAAAGACGCGGACCGTGCAGCGGTGATCACACAGGCCTTGGGCGCGGTCGATGTGGGGCAGGGCTGCGTCGTGGCCCAGGGTCTGTGCCTTGCGACCGAGGCGCTGCCCGGCACCGATGCCATGCTGGCGCAGGTGGCTGATCTGCCCGCCGCTCTGCGGCCTGATCCGGGCCGCGGGCGCGGCTTGTTCTACAAGGCCGCCAAGCCGGGGCAAGATCTGCGCATTGACCTGCCCACCCTTGGCCCCGCCACGGTGGCCGCCGTGGCCCGCGCGGGCCTTGGCGGCATCGCTTGGCAGGCGGGCCATGTGATCTGCCTTGACCGCCCCGCGATGATTGCGGCCGCCGAACGGGCCGGGCTGTTCCTGTGGGCGCGCTGACCTTTTTCCTGATTGCCGGAGAACCCTCGGGCGACCGCCTTGGCGCGGCCCTGATGGCCGGTTTGAAAAGCCTTGCCCCCGACCTGCGCTTTCAGGGCGTGGGCGGCCCCTTGATGCAGGCCCAGGGTCTGACCAGCCTGTTCCCGATGGAGGAACTGTCGGTCATGGGCATTGCCGAGGTGCTGCCGAAATATCTGCATCTCAAACGCCGCATCCGCGAAACCGCCGCCGCCGTGCGTGACGCATCGCCCGATGCGCTGATCACCATCGACAGCCCGGATTTCTGCCTGCGCGTTGCGGGGCTTGTCAAAGCTGCCCAACCGGGCCTTAAGACCATTCATTACGTCGCGCCTTCGGTCTGGGCCTGGCGCCCCGGTCGCGCGGCGAAAATGGCCCGCGTCATTGATCATGTACTGGCCCTGCTGCCGTTCGAGCCGCCCTATATGACTGCCGCCGGCATGAGTTGCGATTTCGTCGGCCATCCGGTCGTGGCCGAACCGCTTGCCACGCCTGACGAACGCGCAATGATGGCTGGCCCCGGCCCGCTGATCCTGGCGCTGCCGGGCTCTCGTCGGGGCGAGGTGACGCGCCTGGCCCCGGTGCTGGGGCAGGTGATGGACCAGATCAAGGCCGCCCATCCCACGGCCCGCGTGGCCCTGCCCACGGTGCGCGGGGTGGCCGGTCTGGTGGCAGAGCTCACGCAAGACTGGGCCATTTCCCCGCAGATCATCCACGATCCCACCGAAAAGCGCGCGGCCTTTGCGGCGGCGGATGTGGCCATTGCCGCCTCGGGCACGGTCAGCCTTGAACTGGCGGCCAATGATTGCCCCATGGTCATCGCCTATGACATGCATCCGCTGACGCTGTGGCTGATGCGGCGGGCTGCGCTGATTGATACGGTGACACTGGTCAATCTGGTGTCCGACACCCGCGCCGTGCCCGAATTCATCGGCGAGCGCTGCCGCGCCGATCTGATCGCGCCGCAGCTCTTGGCGCTGCTGCAACAGGGGCCGGGCGCGCAGGCGCAGGCCATGCGCCTGACGATGCAGCGTCTGGGCAAGGGGGGCGAGGCCCCCGGCCTGCGTGCCGCCCGCTCGGTTCTTGCCCATCTATAGGAGAGAGTGGCCATGCAAGACGATGCCTTCAGCCGGTTCACCGCCGCCCTTGCCGCCGCCACCGACCCCATCGCCCCACTTGCCGCCCTGCACCAGTTGGTGTGCGACACGGTTGGCGCGCAGTTGGTCACCGTGACATCGGTCGAAGATCAGGGCCGTCTTGCCCGCCGCAGCTATTCCAGCCATCCGGTCGAATATCCGGTGTCGGGCATCAAGATCGTCGAGCCAAGCCGCTGGAACGACATCGTTCTGGTGGGGCGGCACTGCTTTGTCGCCAATGCGCTGGCCGAGATTGCCGAGGTGTTTCCCGACCATCAGCTGATCGGCTCGATGGGCCTTGGCTCGGTGGTGAACATGCCGGTCATCCTGCGCGGCCAGATCGGCACGACACTTAATCTGCTGGATGCGCCGGGCTATTACACGCCAGACCGCGTGGCCTTTATCACCCGCCGTCTGACCCTGCCCACCATGGCCGCGCAACTGGCCCATGATGCCTTGCGCGCGGCGTGATCGGTTAGGTTTTTGGTGGATGTGGCTGGCTAAGCCTTTGATCTTTGTGGGGCGTCGGGCTGTCTCTGGCAGAGACACCCGATCACCGCCCCCGCCAGATCCATCCGCCCCCAAAGATCCGTCCGCCTTCGGGCGCATAAAAGACACAAGCCTGCCCCGCCGACACCCCGTCCTCGGGGTCCAGCAACTCCACCTCGGCTTCGGTGGCTGACAGCGGCCGGATTACCGCAGGCCGCGGCGGCCGGGTCGAGCGCACCTTGACGTTCAGATGCCACTCAGCCCGGCTGTCAAACGGCGCGTCCCCCAGCCAGTTGATCTCGCGCACCGGAATGATCCGCGTGGCAAGCGACTCTTTCGGCCCCACGATCACCCGCCGCGTCTCTGGGTCCAGCCGCACCACATACAGCGGATCACCCAACCCCCCGATCCCCAGCCCCTTGCGCTGCCCGATCGTGTAGTGAATGACCCCGCGATGCTGGCCCAGCACGTTGCCGTCCAGATCAACGATCTCACCCGGATCTGCCGCGCCGGGCCGCAGCTTTTCAATCACCGCCGCATAGTTTCCGTTCGGAACGAAACAGATGTCCTGACTGTCCGGCTTGTCGGCCACCGGCAACCCATATTTGGCCGCCAGGGCCCGCGTCTCGGCCTTGCTGGCCAGATGCCCCAAGGGGAAGCGCAGGTAATCCAGCTGTTCTGGTGTGGTGGAAAACAGGAAGTAACTCTGATCCCGGTTCGCATCCGCTGCCGAATGCAACTCTGGCCCCGCCACCCCCAGCTTGCGCTGGATATAATGCCCCGTCGCCATGCAATCGGCATCCAGATCGCGGGCGGTGGCCAGCAGATCCTTGAACTTCACCCTCTCATTGCAGCGAATGCAGGGCACCGGCGTTGCACCGGCAAGATAGGCGTCGGCAAACTCCTCGATCACCGCCTCACGGAAGGTATTTTCATAATCGAGAACGTAATGCGGAAAGCCCATCGTCTCGGCCACCCGCCGCGCATCGTGAATATCGCGGCCCGCACAACAGGCGCCCTTCTTGGCCAGTGCGGCCCCATGATCGTAAAGCTGCAGGGTGACGCCGACCACGTCATAGCCCTCTTCGGCCAGCATCGCGGCCACGACCGAACTGTCGACCCCCCCCGACATGGCCACGACAACCCGCGTGGCGGATGGGGGCTTTGGCAGCCCCAGCGAATTCAGCGGGTGATCAAGCATAACAAAGCCTTTCCGGGATTAAGGGGAATATAAGAAAATGCGCGCTACTCTCAACCCCCGAAGTCACATCCGCTTCACCAGTGCTTAAGCCTGATGGTGAACCATGGGCGCACGGCAAGGGAAGAGGACTGAGCCCGCAATGTATCTGAAACGTGTCGATGGCCCTCGGCAGATCACCCTGCCGGATGGAACCATCCTAAGTCGGGCCGATCTGCCCGACCCCAAGACCCGCCGCTGGGTGGCCAGCCGAAAGGCCGTTGTTGTGAAAGCCGTGGTCTATGGCTTGATCACCGAAGCCGAGGCGCTTGAACGCTATGCGCTGTCTCAAGAAGAGTTTTCCTTGTGGCGGCAGGCCGTTGAGAAGCATGGCGACGCTGCCCTGAAAGTCACTTTAATTCAGAAATATAGACAACTTTAAGTTGATTATTGCGCAGCCTCTGGCAGAGTAACTTCGCGTTAACCAATCACATTCAATCTCGTTAACGCACCTGTATTCCTGGAGAGAGATTTATGCGCATCCTTTTGATCGAAGATGACCCCACGACATCGCGCAGCATCGAACTGATGCTGACCCATGCCAACCTGAATGTGTATTGCACGGATCTGGGCGAAGACGGGGTCGATCTGGCCAAGCTGTATGATTATGATCTGATCCTGCTGGATCTGAACCTGCCCGATATGTCGGGCCATGATGTTCTGCGGCAATTGCGCAAGGCCCGCGTTGAAACGCCCATTCTGATCCTTTCCGGGGATGATGATACCGAAAGCAAGCTGAAAGGCTTTGGCTTTGGTGCGGATGACTACATGACCAAACCTTTCCACCGTGAAGAACTGGTCGCGCGCATCCATGCGATCATCCGGCGGTCCAAGGGGCACAGCCAATCGGTGATTCGCACCGGCACGGTGAATGTGAATCTGGATGCCAAGACGGTGGATGTGGATGGCAAGTCTGTGCATCTGACCGGCAAGGAGTATCAGATGCTGGAACTGCTGTCTTTGCGCAAGGGAACCACCCTGACCAAAGAGATGTTCCTGAACCACCTTTATGGTGGGATGGATGAGCCAGAGTTGAAGATCATTGATGTCTTTATCTGCAAGCTGCGCAAAAAACTGGCCGAGGCGACCGGGGGGCAGAATTACATCGAAACCGTCTGGGGGCGGGGATATGTGCTGCGCGACCCAAGTGCCCGTGATCGGAAGATGGCCGCGACGGCTTGAACCTTTACCTTACCCGGATGGCCCCCTAAACCTTGGGGCAAAGACGGGAGTAGGGAATGAAGGCGACAGCGGTAGAGCTTTTGTCGGAAGATGCGGCGCGAGAGGAGCTTGCCCGGCTGGCTGAGGCCATTGCCGAGGCGAACATCGCCTATCATACGCAAGATGCGCCAAAGCTGTCGGATGCCGATTTTGACGCCCTCAAGCAGCGAAACGCGCTGATTGAGGCGCGGTTTCCGCATCTGAAACGGGCCGACAGCCCCAGTGATCAGGTGGGCGCGGCGGTGGCGGATGGTTTTGGCAAGGTCACGCATCGGGTGCGGATGCTAAGCCTTGAAAACGCCTTTTACCCCGAGGATGTGACCGATTTCGTGGATCGGATTCGGAAATATCTGAATTATTCCGGTGACCTGCGGTTCACAGCTGAACCAAAGATTGATGGTCTTTCGCTGTCCTTGCGCTATGAATTTGGGCAATTGGTGCAGGCAGCGACGCGCGGCGATGGCGAAACCGGTGAAAATGTGACCGAAAACGCCCGCACGATTGCCGATATTCCACAGCACTTGCGACAGGCGCCCGAGGTGCTAGAGGTGCGTGGCGAAGTTTACATGTCGCACGCCGATTTTGCGGCGTTGAACACCCGTCAGGCCAGCCGGGGCGGCAAGACCTTTGCCAACCCGCGCAACGCCGCCGCCGGGTCATTGCGTCAGCTTGACGCCCGCATCACGGCCGCGCGGCCCTTGCGCTTTTTCGCCTATAGCTGGGGCGATCTGTCGGCCCCGCTGGCAGAGACGCAACTGGGCGCGATTGGGCGTTTGGCGGAAATGGGCTTTCAAACCAATCCGTTGACGGCCTTGTGTGATGGCCCGGCCAGCCTGATCGCGCAGTATCGCAAGATCGAAAGTCTGCGGCCAAGCCTTGGCTATGATATTGATGGCGTGGTTTACAAGGTGAACGATCTGGCCTTGCAGGCGCGGCTTGGGTTTCGCTCGACCACGCCGCGTTGGGCGATTGCGCATAAATTCCCGGCCGAACTGGCCTGGACCGATCTTTTGGGTATCGACATTCAGGTGGGGCGCACGGGGGCTTTGTCGCCGGTGGCGCGTCTGGCACCGGTGACGGTGGGCGGGGTGGTGGTCAGCAATGCCACTTTGCACAACGAAGATTACATCGCGGGGCGGGACAGCAAGGGGGCCGAGATCCGCGGTGGCAAAGATATTCGCATTGGGGATCGGGTGCAGGTTTACCGCGCCGGCGATGTGATCCCCAAGGTGGCGGATGTGGATATCAGTTTTCGCAAGAGTGACGCGCAAGCCTATGAATTTCCAACGGTTTGCCCAGAATGCGGCAGCCCTGCCATGCGTGAGGAAGGCGATTCCGTGCGCCGGTGCACGGGCGGGTTGATCTGCCCGGCGCAGGCGGTTGAACGGTTGAAGCATTTTGTCAGCCGCAATGCCTTTGACATCGAAGGTCTGGGCGCAAAGCAGGTTGAGATGTTTTTTCACGACCCTGATCTGGCGGTGAAAACCCCGGCTGACATTTTCACCATCGCATCAAGAGACGCTGCTAATGGTCTGAAAAGGCTGAAAAACAGGGATGGCTTTGGTGAAACGTCAGTCGCCAAGTTGTTTGCGGCGATCGAGGCCAAGCGGAACATTCCGCTGGATCGGTTGATTTTTGCCCTTGGCATCCGCCATGTCGGCGAAGTGGCGGCGCAGGTGTTGGCCAGGCATTTCAGCACATGGGCCGCGTTTGAGGCTGCGGTTACCCAAGCCGAGGAGGGCAATGCCGCCTGGGACAGTCTGCTGGCGATTGATGGGGTGGGCAAGACCATGGCCAGCAGCTTGGTGGCCGCCTTTGCCAATGAACAGGAACGCGCGGCGATTGATGCATTGGTGGCGCAGTTGCAGGTGCAGCCGGTGGTGTGGAAGGCCGCGACCGACAGCCCGGTGGCGGGCAAGACGGTCGTCTTTACCGGCACGCTGGAGAAGATGACGCGGGCCGAGGCCAAGGCGCGGGCCGAGGCTTTGGGGGCCAAGGTGTCGGGAAGTGTCAGTGCCAAGACGGATCTGCTGGTTGCGGGGCCGGGGGCCGGCTCCAAGATCAAGGACGCTGCGCGGCTGGGGATCGAGGTGCTGGACGAGGAGGGCTGGCTGGCCCTGATCGGCCCGGCATGAGCAGGCCCGAAGTCCTTTACCCTCTGTTCGCCGATCTGGAGACGCTGGAGGGGGTGGGGCCGAAATCAGCCCGTGCTTTTGAAGGTTTGGGTGTCGAGCGGCCCAGGGATCTGCTGTTTTTGCTGCCACATTCGGGGGTTGACCGGGGGCGTAAGGAATCTGTCCGCGAGGTGGTGCCGCCGGTGACGGTGACGATAGAGGTTGAGGTGGGGGTGCATTTCCCGCCCCGGCGCAAGGGCGGCCCCTATCGGGTGATGGTGCGCGATGCGCAATTGGATTGGGCCTTGGTGTTCTTCCATGCCCGCGCTGATTATTTGCAGCGTCTTTTGCCAACGGGGCAGCGGCGCATCGTTTCTGGCAAGATCGAGATGTTCGACGGGATTGCCCAGATGGTGCATCCCGACCATGTTCTGCGCCCTGAAGATGCGGGTGAATTGCCCCCCTATGAGCCGGTGTATCCGCTGACGGCGGGCATCACGCAAAAGCTGGTGGCCAAAGCGGTTCAGGCGGCTTTGGCGCGGCTGCCCGATGTGCCGGAATGGATCGATCCGGGCCAGAAGGCGCGGGAAGGCTGGCCCGATTGGGCGGCGGCGGTGCGGGCGGTGCACAACCCTGCCGGCGCGGCACAGCTGGCACCGACCGACCCTGCGCGTGCACGGCTGGCCTATGATGAGCTGTTTGCCCATCAACTGACGCTGTCCCTGGCCCGGGCCTCGGCTCGGCGGCAAAAGGGGCTGGCCAGTGTCGGCACGGGGGTTCTGAGCGCCAAGGTGCTGAAAAGCCTGCCCTATGAGCCGACAGGCGCGCAAAGCCGCGCGATTGCCGAGATTGCCGCCGATATGGCGCAGTCGCAGCGGATGAACCGGTTGTTGCAGGGCGATGTCGGCTCGGGCAAGACGCTGGTGGCCTTTATGGCGCTGCTGACGGCGGTCGAGGCGGGCGGGCAGGGTGTGATGATGGCCCCCACCGAAATTCTGGCCCGCCAGCATTATGACGGCCTGGCCCCGCTGGCGGCTGCAGCGGGGGTGTCGCTGGTCTTGCTGACCGGGCGCGACAAGGGGGGCGAGCGGGCGGCCAAGCTGCGCGCGCTGCACCAGGGCGAAACGGGCATTCTGGTGGGCACCCATGCGGTGTTTCAAAAGGATGTCGTGTTTCACGATCTGCGGCTGGCGGTGGTGGATGAACAGCACCGCTTTGGCGTGGCGCAAAGGATGGAACTGGGGGCCAAGGGCCGGGCGGTGGATGTGCTGGTGATGACGGCCACGCCCATTCCGCGCAGCCTTGCGCTGGCCAGCTATGGTGACATGGATGTGTCGGTGCTGGATGAAAAACCGGCTGGGCGCAAACCGATCAAGACGGCGCTGATCGCCACCAGCCGGATGGATGAGGTGGTGGCCCATCTGCACCGGGCTGTGGCGGATGGGCGGCAGGCTTATTGGGTTTGCCCTTTGGTCGAGGATTCGGAAGTGGTGGATTACGCCAGTGCCGAGGCGCGGTTTGCCCAGCTTAGGGCGGCTTTTGGGGATGGCGTGGGCCTTGTGCATGGGCAGATGCCCCCAGCGGAAAAAGACGCCGCCATGGCCCGCTTCGTGCGCGGCGAGACACGGGTTCTGGTGGCAACCACGGTGATCGAGGTGGGGGTGAACGTGCCCAATGCCAGCATCATGGTCATCGAGCGGGCCGAGATTTTCGGGCTGGCTCAGTTGCACCAGTTGCGGGGCCGGGTGGGGCGGGGATCGGCCGAGTCGACCTGCCTGTTGCTGTATCAGGCGCCGCTGTCAGAAACGGGCGAACGGCGGCTGAAAACCATCCGCGACAGCGAAGACGGTTTCAGGATTGCCGAAGAAGATCTGTCGATGCGGGGGGCGGGTGATCTGATCGGCACAGCGCAATCGGGCCTGCCGCGCTTTCGCGTGGCTGATCTGGAACGGCAGGCGGGGCTGATGGCGGTGGCACAATCGGATGCGCGGGCGCTGTTGCAGATCGACCCGGGCCTGACCGGGCCGCGGGGCACGGCGGCGCGGGTGCTGTTGTGGCTGTTGGATCAGGATCGGGCGATCCGTCTGATCGGTGTGGGGTGATTCATCAAACGTTCCGAAATGTTCTTAAAAAGTTCTTTACAAGCCCCGTTGGGTTGTGAGAACAATTAGGCAACACGGATATGGAGGATGCCATGATTGCCCAAGCCAAAGAGATCGTCGCCAAGTCGCGCGGGATGCTGATGGAAGATCTGGCCGGGGTGACGGCCCTGTTTCTGGGCCTGTTCGCTGTTCTGAGTTTCTGACTGCCTGCGGTCTGATTTCCGGCGCTTTGCCGCATCTGTCCCCATGCCCTGCATGTGATGCCGCCTGTCCTGCGCCCAGACACGCCACTTGCGCCGCCGTCCTGTGACGTGCGGCGTTTTTTTTGGTCAGGCGGTCTTGCTGGCCTGCGCTGCTGCCGCCGCTTCGGCTGCGGCCTCGACCGCCAGCAAGATCGAGGCGTGGCGGTTCTTGTAGTCACGCGCGGGCAGCAAAACCTCAAACCCGTCAAACGGGGCGGCGGGCACCGGGCCGTTTTCTTTCAGCATGGCTTTCAGCGCATCGCGGGCCATGGCCAGTTCGGGCGCGGTGCGCCCCAGCACGGCGCCCCCCAGCACGGCAGCGGCGGCTTGGCCCAAGGCACAGGCCTTAACATCCTGCGCAAAGGCCACAACCTTGCCCTCGGCCATCTGCAGATCAACGGTGACAGACGACCCGCACAGGGGCGAGCGTTTGCGCACGCTGGCCTGCGGGCTGGCCAACCGGCCCAGATGCGGAATGTCAGCCGCCAGTTCCAGGATGCGGCCGGAATAGAGTTTGATCAGATCGCTGTCGCTCACGGGCTTTTCCTTTCGCTGTTGCTTAGATAAACCCCAAAACGCGGTCCGCCAAGGAGAAGCCCGATGTCATTTGATCCGGCAAGCCTAAAGTATGACGAAAACGGCCTGATCCCCTGCATCGCGCAACAAGAAGGGTCGGGCGAGGTGCTGATGATGGCTTGGATGAATGCCCAAGCGGTGGCCAAAACGCTGGAAACGGGGCGTGTGACCTATTGGTCGCGCTCGCGTCGCCAGTTCTGGATCAAGGGCGAAACCTCGGGCCATGTGCAGCATCTGGTCGATCTGCGGGTTGATTGCGACCGCGATTGCCTGTTGGCCGTTGTGCGCCAAGAGGGGCCAGCCTGTCACACCAACCGGCGCAGTTGTTTTTACACGGCCCTGCGCGATGGGGTTGAAGTCGAGCTGACAAAGCCCATGCTATAGGGAACCGTCGGGGTGGATGTGAGTTTGATCCCATGAACCCTTGACCTTGCCGCGATAAACCGAACTATCTGCGGCAACCCGATACAGCCGAGAAAGGATACCAAATGGCTTTTACCCTTCCCGATCTGCCCTATGCCCGTGATGCGCTGGCATCGCTGGGGATGTCGAAGGAAACCCTCGAATATCACCACGACCTGCACCACAAGGCCTATGTCGATAACGGCAACAAGCTGATTGCCGGCACCGAGTGGGAGTCGAAATCGCTGGAAGAGATCGTCGCTGGCACCTATCAGGCGGGTGCTGTGGCGCAGAACGGCATTTTCAACAATGCCAGCCAGCACTGGAACCACAACCTGTTCTGGGAAGTGATGGGGCCGGGCGAAGACAAGAAGATGCCGGGCGCATTGGAAAAGGCGCTGGTCGAGGCCTTTGGGTCTGTCGCCAAGTTCAAGGAAGATTTCGCGGCCGCTGGCGCGGGCCAGTTCGGGTCGGGCTGGGCATGGCTGGTCAAGGATAAGGACGGCTCGCTGAAGGTGACCAAGACCGAGAATGGCGTGAACCCGCTGTGCTTTGGTCAGACCGCACTGCTGGGCTGCGATGTGTGGGAACATTCCTACTACATCGACTTCCGCAACAAGCGCCCCGCCTATCTGACCAACTTCCTAGAAAAGCTGGTGAATTGGGAAGCCGTGGCAGCCAAGCTTTAAGGCTATTGGCAGATCAGATCAGGCCCGTGCGATCGGTCGCGCGGGCCTTTTTCGTGCCTGTGCCTAGCCAAAGGCCGCCGTCAGGGCGGTTTCCAGCTGCGCGGGGCTGTCGATCAGGCGGCTGTGATCCAGCAGGCTGTGATCGGCAAAGCCTTCGGCGACCACATGCTTTAGAAGCGCTGTCAGGTTTTCCCAGTATCCATCTGTATTCAATAGAAAAATAGGCTTCTGGTGCAGCCCGATCTGGCGCCAGGTCAGCACTTCAAAGAATTCATCCAGACTGCCAGCCCCACCGGGCAGCACCACAATGGCGTCTGAATTCATGAACATCACCTTTTTGCGTTCGTGCATGTCCTCGGTCACCACAAGCTGGGTCAGATCGCGTTTGCCGACTTCGCGGTTCATCAGGTGAATGGGGATTATGCCCATAGTGGCACCGCCTGCGACTTGGGTCGCGCGGGCCACTTCGCCCATCAGCCCGACATCTCCGGCACCATAGACCAGCCGCCAGCCGTTACGCGCAATCATCTCGCCCGTCTGGCGGGCGGCATCGGCATAACTGGGGCGGGCACCGTGGCGCGAGCCACAAAAAACGCAGACAGATCGAAGGGCTGACATGGGGTTCTCCGGCTGTTTTCAGTTGCCTTTGTCTGGGATTGGGGGTTCCTATGCAAGGGGAACTGGGCAGCGGTGAGAGCCGGACAAGCCTGTCAGGAACGGGGATGGGAATGGCGTCTGGAAACGCTAAGGGGGGCGTTGCCAAGGCAGCGGTCGTGGTGCTTGGGGGGCTTGGGCTGGCTGTTTTGGCCAGTTTCTTTTTGCGTAGTGGCGATCCGGGGCAGCCTGCGGCTTTGGTCTCGGCCCCGGCGGAACCTGCGCCACAGGTGGACGAACGCGCTGATCTGCCGCGCCTGACCATCGACAATTGGCGGGTCGAGGCGGATGGCGCAGGTCTGATTTCGGGGCGTGCTGTGGCCGTGGCACAGATTTCGGTTCTGCTGGATGGGGCCGATGTGGCCTTTGGCACGGCGACCCCAGCCGGGGATTATGTGATCCTGTTCAATCTGGCCCCGAATGACCAACCCAGCCTTCTGACGCTGCGGGCCGTTCTGCCCGATGGCACCGCTTTGGCCGCGCCCGAGGCCATTGCCCTGGCGCCCAATCCGGGCCCGGTGCTGGCCGCGGCCCGGCCGTCTGAGGCCCCGCAAGACCCTGAGTCCCCGCAAGTCGCTAAGCAAGATCAGGCCGCCCCTGCGCCACAGCCAGAGGTGCCGACGGCCGTTCTGGTGACAGACGCCGGTGCAAAGGTCGTCGCTGATGCAACCGGGGCCGCTGCAGGCAGCCCTGCGGCGCTGACGATTGCGGCCATTGCCTATACGCCCGACGATCAGGTGCAGCTTTCGGGAACGGGCGGGCCGGGGCAGGTGGTTCGGCTTTACCTGGATAACCAACAGGTCGCCGAGGCCCCGGTTCTGCCCGATGCCAGTTGGCAGACCCTGTTGGGTGGTATCGTGCCGGGCGTCTATACCCTGCGCGCCGATCAGATTGATGACACCGGCAAGGTGACGGCGCGGTTTGAAACCCCGTTCAAACGCGAAACACCCGAGGCTTTGGCCGCCTTGACCCAGCCTAAGGCAAAAGCCGCCGCCGCCCCCCCGGAACCAACCGAAGGGGACGCCCCAGCCCGCGCCGAGCCGGCTGCGCCCACACCAGACACGGCCCCTGCCTTGGCCGAAGTGGCGGGCGACACCGCGGCGGAAGGGGCATCTGTGCCCGCTGAGATCACCGCAGCACCCGAACCGGGGCGCGTGGCGACCAACCCGCCCCCGCCCGCCGCACCCCAGCCGGTTGCGGCGACGCCGGGCGCGGCAACACCAGCCCCCACCTTGGCCGAGCCAGCGGCTGAGGCCGTGCCCGGCGCAGTGCCGCAAACAGTGTCGATCACCGTGCAGCCCGGTTTTTCGCTGTGGCGCATCGCGCGCGATACCTATGGCGACGGTGTGCTTTATGTGCAGGTGTTTGAGGCCAACAAGGACAAGATCGGCGATCCCGATCTGATCTATCCGGGCCAAGTGTTTGAACTGCCTCGGCCCTAGCAGATGTCGGGCGCGCGCCTGTGGCACAGGGCAAGTGTCGTTTCGGCCTCTGGTCATCGCGGCACAATCCGCCTAGGAATGTCGGTGAAGTGAGGCCCTGATGACATCCCAGACTGAAAAACCCGCCACCGGCGTGCAAACCATCACCCGCGTGATCCCCTATCTTTGGCCCGCCGACAAGCCTTGGGTCAAACGGCGGGTGGTGATCTCGCTGTCGATGCTTGTCTTGGCCAAGATCATCTCGGTCTCGACGCCGTTTCTTTACAAGCAAGCCGTCGATAGTCTGGCAGGCGATGCGCCGGATGCGGCCACGCTGTTGGGGCTGTCTGCGGTGGGGCTGACGATTGCTTACGGGCTTGCGCGTCTGATGACCGTGGGCTTTCAGGAATTGCGCGACGCGGTTTTTGTGCGGGTGGGCCAGCGGGCCTTGCGGCAATTGGCGCTGGAGACCTTCACCCATATTCACCGCCTTTCGCTGCGCTATCACATCACGCGCAAAACGGGGGGGTTAAGCCGGATCATTGAACGCGGGGTCAAAGGTGTCGATTTCCTGCTGCGCTTCATGCTGTTGTCGATCGGGCCGCTGATCCTGGAACTGACCATGGTCTCGATCATCTTTGCGCTGGTCTTTGGCCCGGCCTATTCGGCGGTCGTGGTGGTGGTGATTTCGCTTTATGTGACCTTTACCTTCAAGGTCACCGAATGGCGGGTGCAAATCCGGCGCGAGATGAATGCGCAGGACACGGATGCCAACCAAAAGGCCATCGACAGCCTGCTGAACTTTGAAACTGTCAAATATTTCAATGCCGAAAGCATGGAAGCCCGGCGCTATGACGGTGCCATGCAGCAATACGAAAAAGCAGCTGTCAAAACCGGTTTGTCGCTGGCGTTTCTGAACTTTGGCCAGTCGCTCTTGATCACTTCGGGCCTTGTGATCGTGATGGTGATGGCCGCGCGCGGGGTGCAGGCGGGCACGCTGACGGTGGGCGATTTCGTCATGGTCAACGCCTATATGATCCAGATCACCATGCCGCTGAACTTTCTGGGCACGGTGTATCGCGAAATCCGGCAGGCGCTGACGGATATGGGCGAGATGTTTGGCCTGTTGGGCCAACCTGCCGAAGTGGTGGACACGCCGGGTGCGCCTGACCTGGTGGTCAAGGGCGGCGAAGTGCGGTTTGATGACGTGCGCTTTGATTACGACCCGACGCGCCCCATTCTGAAAGGCATCAGCTTTACGGTGGCCCCCGGTCAGCGCATCGCGTTGGTGGGGCCTTCGGGATCGGGCAAATCAACCATCGCGCGGCTGTTGTTCCGGTTTTATGATGTGACAGGCGGGGCGATCCGCATCGACGGGCAGGATCTGCGCGATGTCACCCAAACCTCGATCCATGGGCAGATCGGCGTGGTGCCGCAAGACACGGTGCTGTTCAACGATACGATCTATTACAACATCGCCTATGGCCGCCCCGAGGCCAGCCGGAAAGAGGTAGAGGCCGCCGCCAAGGCCGCCCGCATTCACGATTTCATCCTGTCGCTGCCCGAAGGCTATGACACCACGGTGGGTGAACGCGGATTGAAACTGTCGGGGGGGGAAAAGCAGCGGGTGGGGATTGCGCGCACGCTGTTGAAGAACCCGCCGATCCTGATTCTGGATGAGGCGACCAGCGCGCTGGACACCCAGACCGAGCGGGACATTCAGGAAAGCCTGCTGCGCATGGGCGAGGGCCGCAGCGTGATCACCATTGCGCACCGTCTGTCGACGATTGCCGATGCCGATCAGATCATCGTGCTAGAGGCTGGCACCATCGTCGAGCGGGGCACGCATGACGATTTGCTGGCCAAGGGGGGGCGCTATGCCGCGATGTGGGCACGCCAATCGGCAGAGGAAGAGGAAGAGGCGGCCTGAACGCCGCCTGGTCTACCGCGATGTGTCGTCCCACTGGATCAGTGGGCCGGTGATCTGGCTGGCGGCGCGTTCCAGCGCCAGATCGCGCGCCGCAGTGCTTTGCTTGCCATGGGTCAGCGCCGACAGCACCGCCATGCTGCGATAGGCCCCGGCCCAGAACCAGATCCGCAGCGCCAATAGGGCCGGGGTCAGCACCAGTGTCAGCACTGTGGCGATGCCAAGGCCAAAGACCACGGCGGTTGCCAGTTGTTTCCACCACAGGGCTGATGGCGCATCGACGGTGTAGCCGCCGCCCAGAAAATCGACCGACAGGCCGAACATCATGGGCGCAAGGCCCGCCATGGTGGTGATCGTGGTCAACAATACCGGCCGCAGGCGCTGTTCGGCGGTGCGGGCCACCGCCTCCAGCTTTGGCATATAGCGGCTGAATTCCTGATAGGTGTCGATCAGGATGATGTTGTTGTTCACCACGATGCCCGCCAAGGCCACCACACCGGTGCCCGTCATGATGATGGAAAAGGTCTGGTCCATCACCAGCATTCCGATCAGCACGCCCGTTGTGGACAGCGCCACCGCCAACAGCACCAGAACCGCGTTATAGACCGAGTTGAACTGTGCCAGCAGGATGATGAACATCAACCCCAAGGCCCCGGCAAAGGCCTGCGCCAGAAAGGCGCCCGATTCCGCCTGATCTTCCTGATCGCCGGTAAAGGCCCAGCTGACGCCCGATGGCAGCGGGTTGGTGTTCAGCCATTCTGTCAATTGCTCGATCCGCTCGGTCGCGGTGATTGGCACGCCGTCGTCGCGGCTCTGGCCCTCGGCCACATCGGCGCGCACGGTGTACACCCGGGCCTCATCCACCCGGTCAATCCGGCCCAGCTTGGCCACCGGGGTGCGGGTGACAAAGTTTGACAGGGGCACAAGGCCCGATTCAGTGCGCACCTTCAAACTGTCAAGGGTCGAGAGCACCCGATCAGCTTCGGGCAGGCGCACGCGGATTTCGATTTCTTCATCCGATGTGTCAACGCGCATCGTATCCAGCAGCACCCCGCGGGTCACCAGTTGCACCATGCCGCCCACAGTGGCGACATCGGCGCCAAAGCGGCCTGCACTGGCGACATCCACGCGAATTTCCCAATCGATGCCGGGCAGGGGGCGGGTATCTTCCACCCCGATGATCCCGGCCATGCCCGCCATTTGCGCCCGCACGGCCTGAACGCCAAGGTCAAGCTGGGTGAAATCGTCGCCCGACAGGCGCAGCTGAATCGGCTTGCCCGAGGCCGGGCCGCCCTCTTGCGACAGCACTTCGATCTCTAGCCCCGGCAACTGGCGCAGCTTTTGCGTGACCCGTTCGATGATCGTATCGCCCAGCAGGTCGGGTTTGCCTTCACGCTGCTCCCACGGGGCAAGTTCCAGTTGAATCTGGCCCACCGAATCCAGCGGGGCCTGCGCGCCGCCGGTATTGGCATTCAGCCCACCCGATCCGGCAAAGGAAAAGGTCGAGGCGATGCCCGGCTCGCCCACGATCAGCGCCTCGGCTTGGCGCAGCAGGGCGTCTTTTTCGGTCAGTGACAGATTGCCACGCGCCCGCACATAGATGATCGCCTGTTCGGGTTCGGTATCGACAAAGAATTCCACGCCTTTGGCATTTTCTGCGTAATAGCCAAAGACCGTCACCACCGTGGCGACCACAGCGGCGATGGTGACCAGGGGCATCACCGGATTGCCCGTCAGCGCCCGGATCACCCAGCCAAAGGCCGTGTGGCGATAGCCTGCGGTGACCGGCGCGCGGCGCTGTGGCTTGGCGGCCTCAAGACTGATCGAGGCGAGGAACCCGCCAAGGGCTGTCACCGCCACCCCCGGCACAAGGCCCGACGCGCCGCGCAAGCCCAGCATCAGCGCCACGCCGCCAAACAGCACCGCCAGAGACAGCGGCACAAAGACCAGACGCAGCCACAGGGGCAGGGGGCGCAGGCCCTGGGCGATATACCCCAACCGCCGCGACAGCCGCCCCGCCACCCCGCCCATCACCGGCAGATACAACAAGGCCACCAGCAATGCAGCCGTCAGCACGAAGATCAGCGTGATGGGCAGCATCCCCATGAACTCACCCGCCACACCGGGCCAGAACAGCATGGGCAGAAAGGCGCAAAGCGTGGTCGCGGTGGAACTGATGATGGGCCAAAACATGCGTTTGGCGGCCTCGGTATAGGCCGACATCGGGCCGCTGCCTTCCTCGATCCGCTTGTCGGCATATTCGACAACCACGATGGCACTGTCGACCAACATGCCAACCGCCAGGATCAGGCCGAACATCACGATATTCGACACGGTAAAGCCAAGGGCCGCGAAAAAGGCAAAGGTCAGCAAGAATGTGGTTGGTATCGCAAACCCCACCAGCAGTGCCGACCTTGTGCCCAAGGTTGCCAGCACCACCACCATCACCAAGGCAATCGCCGTCAGGACCGAGCCTTCAAGTTGTTTCACCATGCCTTCGACATTGGTCGATTGATCCAGGGACGCCGATACGCTGATGCCGTTGCGCAGCGGCTCGGGCCATTTGGCCACTTCCTCATCCACCACGCGGCGCACCAGTTTGGTGGCGTCGATCAGGTTAAAGCCCTTGCGCTTGACCACCTGAATGGCAACCGTGGTTTCGCCATTGAACCGCGCGGTGCCGGTTGCATCTTCGAATGTCAGCCGGATTTCGGCCAGATCGCCCAGCGTGATCACCCGGTCGCCATTCACCTTGATGGGCAGGGCATAGATATCGGCTGCGCTGGAAAAGCTGGAGGGCACCTTGACGGCAAAGGCCCCTGTGGGGGTTTCCACCTCTCCGGCCGCGATCAACTGGTTGTTGCGGGTGACAACGGTGATCAGTTCGCCCGCGGTGACGTTATAGGCCTCCAGCCGCAGCGGGTCGATCATCACCTCCAGCATCTCGTCACGATGGCCCGCCAGTTCGGCCTTCAGCACCGGTTCCAGGCTGGTGATGCGCTTTTGCAGGTCTTTGGCCGTGCGCAACAGCGTGCGTTCGGGCACATTGCCCGACAGGGTGATGACCAGAATGGGAAATTCGCTGAAGTTGATTTCGTTGATCGAGTATTTGTCGGCCCCGGATGGAAACTTGGCCTCGGCCGTGTTCATCCGGTCGCGCACATCGGCGATGGTTTCGGCCTTGTCCCAGCCAAATTCGAATTCCAGCGCCACGCCGCCATAGTTTTCTGCCGCCGTGCCGGACATGGTTTTCAACCCGTCAAGGCCCGACAGCTCTTGCTCCATCACCTGAACCAGCAGCTTTTCGCTGTCGATGGCCGAGATGCCCGGAAACGGCACCGAGACAAACAGGGCGGGAATGTCGATATCGGGTTCGCCCTCTTTTGGCAGGCTGACATAGGCCGTGACGCCCGCCAGCACCGACATGATGATCAGCGCCACCACATAGCGGGCGCGCGCGGCGGCCCAATCGATCAGGCCGGTCATTGCCCGGCCCCTGACGCCATGGGGGCTGGCGCGGCGCTGACGATCACCTGCGTGCCATCGCGCACATATTCTTGCCCCAGGGTGATGATCCGGGCCTGCTCGGGCAGGCCGGTCACATAGACGCCGGCCACGGTGTCGCGCAGCACGCTGACCGGGGCGAACAGCGCGCGGTTGTCATCGCCCACCAGCCGCAGGCCCAAGGCGCCGCTGTCATCCAGCGTCAGCGCCGAAGCGGGCACCAGATGGGCCATCGCCCCTTCAGAGGCGATCAGGATTTCGGCCGTTTGCCCGTCGCGGATGGACAAATCGGCGTTTTCAACGGTGATTTCCACACGAAACGTCCGCGTTGCGGGATCAGATGACCGCGAAAGAAAGGTCACGCGCCCGGCAATCTCGCGCCCCGTGATCAGCCGCGCCCCGGCCATGGCGCCCACGCTGACGCGGTCCACCTCGGTTTCGGGCAAAAAGCCCACGATCTTGATCGGATCCAGTTGAATGATGGTGGCGCAAGCGCCGCCGGGTTGCAGCAACGCGCCCAGTTCGGCGGTATCGGTTTCCAGCAGGCCCTGAAACGGGGCCGTCAGCGTCAGGCGGTCGATCTCGGTCGCGGCGACGGCAACGGCGGCTTCGGCAGCTTGCAGGCCTGCCCGCGCCGCCTCTAGCGCGGCCATGGCCGAGATGCGCCGCGTTTCGCTGGCAAAGCCGCCTTCGGTCAATTGGCTGGCGGTGTCGAAATCGTTCTGGGCCTGTGTCAGGCGCGCGCGCGCTTCGGACAGGCGGGCTTGGGCCTCGGCGGCCTGTGCCGCGCGGGTGCCGGGATCAAGGCGGCACAGAACCTGCCCTTCGGCAACGAAACTGCCCCTGCGCAAGGGCGGCGACACGATCAGCCCGCTGGTTTCCGATTGCACGGTGACCTGCCGCGCGGCCTCGGTTCGGCCCCGCGCCACGACGGCATTCGGCACGGCCACGGCGACCGAATCCATCGCCACAACCGAAATCGGCGGGTTTTCCGGCAGGGGCGCGTCCTCGGGCGACGATACCGCGGCATCATCTGCGGCTTCGGGGGCGAACAGGCGGTCACGCTCGAACACGGCTAGGTAAAGGGCAGTGGCGACGGCAAGTGCCGTGATCGGGGGCAGGATGCGCATGATGTCCTCGTGACCATTTTTCGGTCCGGTTTGCCCGACCCAAAACTTTAGCCCTTTGAAACTTAGGCCGCATCATGGGTGTCTGCAAGTCAGCGCAAATCCGGGCCCTGCTGTCAGAGCCTTTGGGGCAGGGCTTGGCAAGCGCTTGTGCTTGCGTGTAAGACAGTGCGCAAGTCGGCCCTGTCGGTGACCGGGCGAAACTCGGTTATGGGCGGAACTTTGGCCCGCAAGTGAAAGCGCAAGTAACGTGAGCAACCCTGAAAGTTTCATCGACGAGGTGACCGAAGAGGTCCGCCGTGACCGCCTGTTTGGCCTGTTCCGCAAATACGGCTGGATCGGTGTTTTGCTGGTGGCCGGTGTTGTCGGTGGCACGGCATATAACGAATGGTCGAAATCACGCGCCGAAATGCGGGCCGAAGCCTTTGGCGATGCGCTGTTGGATGCGCTGGATCTGGGTGGCCCGGACGAACGCCGCGCCGCCCTGACGGCGATTCCGGCCGATGCCAGCCAAAGGGCGGTTCTTGATCTGATCCTGGCCAGCGACCCGGATGAAAACCGCGAGCAAACCTTGCAAGCCCTGGCCAAGCTTGAGGCGGACAGTTCCCAGCCGCAGGCCTATCGTGATCTGGCCACCTTGCGCCGGGTGATCCTTGCCGGGGCGGACATGCCGGTGGCGGATCGTCGTGCGGCACTTGCGGGTATTTCTGCGGCAGGCCGGGCCTTCCGCCCATTGGCGCTGGAGCAAGAGGCCTATCTTTTGCTGGAAGAAGGCAAAGCAGATGAGGCCTTGGCGGTGCTGACAGCACTGACCGAAGACCAGCAGGCGCCTGTTTCGTTGCGGGGGCGTGTCGGGCAAATGATCACGGTTCTGGGCGGCGATCCGCAGCCCGCGGCTGTGCAAAACGAGGGCTAAGACCGCTTGACGGCGGTCTGGGCCGTTGTGAAAGTGGCGAGATGAAGGGCGTTTGGGGTGACACGGGTGGCAAAGTCTAAGCTGAACTTGGGGATCACGGCCTTGGCCTCGACCCTGTTCCTGATCGGGTGCGAGCGTGAGTTGATCTTGCAGGGCGAACGGTTTCCCGTGCGCGCCGATCTGCAAGCTTCGGTCCGCGCCGAAGGGGAACCCGCCCCGGTGGCCCCGCCCGACCGGCCGGAAAACCAGTCGGTCGCCATTGCGCTGCCCGCAGCTTCGGCCAATGCCGAATGGACGCATCGCGGCGGCAATGTGCAACATACCTCGCCCCACGGGCAATTGTCGGCCACGCCGCAGCGGATCTGGTCGGCCAATATCGGCACCGGCAGCAGCCGCAAGAATCGTGTGGCCGCCTCGCCGGTCGTGTCGGGCGGGCGCATTTTTACCATCGACAGCAAGTCCTTGGTGGTGGCCACAGGCAACAATGGGGCCACCCTTTGGAAGGCTGATCTGACGGCCAAGTTTGACCGCGGTGGTGATTTGTCGGGCGGTGGTCTGGCCTTTGGCGAGGGCGCCCTGTTCGCCGCAACAGCCTATGGCGAGTTGGTGGCGATCGAGCCGAGCACTGGCAAATTGTTGTGGCGGCAACGGCTGGACAGCCCCGTGGCGGGTGCCCCCACGGTTGACGGCGGCACGGTTTATGTTTCCACCCGCGATGGTGCAGGTTTTGCGGTTGATGCCAAAAACGGTCTGGTCAAGTGGACGATTGCTGGCGCCTCCAGCACGGCCTCGGTGATGGCGTCGGCATCGCCCGCGATCGTTGGGCGCAATGTGGTGTTCCCCTTTGCCAGCGGTGAATTGCTGGCGGCGTTGCGGTTGAACGGCACCCGTGTCTGGTCTGCCCCCGTGACAGGGCAGCGGCCGGGCCGGGGCTATCAGGGCCTGACCGATGTGACCGGTGACCCCGTTGTTGTGGGGGGCACGATTTATGCCGGCACCGCTGCGGGCCGCACGGCGGCGATTGATGCGGGCACCGGCGCGCGGGTCTGGACTGCCGTCGAAGGCGCGCTGAACCCGCCGCTTGTTGTTGGGGGGTCTGTTTTCGTCGTCAATGACGAGGCGCGTTTGGTGCGTCTTGATGCGGCAACCGGCGCGGTGATCTGGTCTGCCGAGATGCCCTATTTCGTCAAGGACAAGCCCAAGCGGCACAAGGCCATTCATGCCCATTACGGGCCGGTTCTGGCGGGCGGGCGTATTGCGGTGGTGTCGTCTGATGGGCTGCTGCGGCTGTTCAACGCGACCAATGGGGCGATGGTTCAAACCATTGAGATCCCAGGCGGTGCTGCTGCTGCCCCGGCCTTGGCGGGGGGTGTTCTCTATGTCGTTTCGGCCAGCGGGCAACTTCACGCTTTCCGTTGACGGCAATCCCCTGTAAAGGGGGCGGCTTGACAGTGACCCGGACAAAAGCAGGCATTCCACGGCCATGAGTTTTACCCTAGCCATCGTTGGCCGCCCGAATGTGGGCAAATCGACCTTGTTCAACCGACTTGTCGGGCGCAAGCTGGCGTTGGTCGATGACCAGCCGGGTGTGACGCGCGATCTGCGCGAAGGCGATGCCAAGATATTCGACATGCGCTTTACCGTGATCGACACTGCCGGTCTGGAAGAAGTGACAGACGACAGTCTTCAGGGCCGGATGCGGCGATTGACCGAACGCGCGGTCGATATGGCCGATATCTGCCTGTTTCTGATCGACGGGCGTGTTGGCGTGACGCCGACGGATCAGGTTTTCGCCGAGATCCTGCGCAAAAAGGCGGCGCGGGTGATCCTGGGCGTGAACAAGGCCGAGGGGCGTGCCGGTGAAGATGGGGCGCTAGAGGCGTGGAGCCTGGGCTTGGGCGAGCCTTTGCGCCTGTCGGCCGAGCATGGGGAAGGGATCGACGATCTTTACCATGTGCTGAAACCGCTTGAGGGCGAATTTGCCGAGCGTGAGGCGTTGAACGCGCCTTTGGTTGATCAAGACATCTCGGAAGAAGAGGCCGAGGCCGAGCCTGATGAAACTGCGCATCTGCCAACCGCAAAAAAGCCGTTGCAGATTGCCGTGATTGGTCGCCCGAATGCGGGCAAATCGACCCTGATCAACAAAATTCTGGGCGAAGATCGCCTGCTGACCGGGCCCGAAGCGGGGATCACCCGCGATGCCATTTCGGTGCGCAGCGATTGGATGGGCACTCCGGTGCGCATCTTTGATACGGCCGGGATGCGCAAAAAGGCCAAGGTCACGGAAAAGCTGGAAAAGCTGTCAGTGGCCGATGGTCTGCGGGCAGTGCGCTTTGCCGAAGTGGTCGTGGTGCTGCTGGATGTCGAGATTCCGTTCGAGACGCAGGATCTGCGGATCGCCGATTTTGCCGAAACCGAAGGCCGCGCCGTGGTGGTGGCCGTGAACAAATGGGATCTTGAGGACGAAAAGCAGGAAAAGCTGGCCGAACTGAAGGAAATGTTCGATCGCCTGCTGCCGCAGTTGCGCGGCGCGCCGTTGGTGACGGTTTCGGCCAAAACGGGGCGGGGCCTTGACCGGCTGCATGACGCCATCCGCCGGGCGCATGATGTGTGGAACCGCCGGATCTCGACCGCCAAGCTGAACACCTGGCTGGGCGCGATGACCGAGGCCCATCCGCCGCCAGCCCCCGGGGGGCACCGCATCAAGCTGCGCTATATCACCCAGGCCAAAACACGCCCGCCAGGCTTTGTCATCAAATGTTCGCGCCCAGATGAATTGCCAGAAAGCTACAAGCGCTATCTGGTCAATGGGTTGCGGGATCATTTTGATATGCCGGGCACCCCCATCCGCCTGTTCTTCCGCAGTCAGGCGAATGAGAACCCGTGGAAGGAACGCAAGTTCCACACCCCCAGCCGGTTGCGCAAGCACAAGGCAAAGAACACAGGCGAGTGAATCCGGGGCTGCCCCGTCTTTTCAACGCATCCAGTGCGTGCTAGTCACGCGCCGCAAATCATCACGAGGCAGGGCAGGTGCCCTGACCGCATTCAGGAGACGCCGAAATGGCCATCGAACGTACGCTTTCCATCATCAAACCCGACGCGACCAAGCGCAACCTGACCGGCAAGGTCGTTGCCAAGTTCGAAGAAGCCGGCCTGCGGGTTGTGGCGTCCAAGCGCATTCACCTGTCGCCTGCTCAGGCTGGCCAGTTCTATGCCGAGCACAAAGAGCGCCCCTTCTATGGCGAGCTGTGCAGCTTTATGGCGTCGGAACCGGTTGTGGTTCAGGTACTGGAAGGCGAAGGCGCCATTGCCAAGAACCGTGAAGTCATGGGCGCGACCGACCCGGCCCAAGCCGCCGACGGCACGATCCGCAAGGAATTTGCACTGTCCAAGGGCGAAAACTCGGTTCACGGATCCGACAGCCCCGAGTCGGCTGCGCGTGAAATCGCGTTCTTTTTCTCGGGTCTTGAACTGGTTGGCTGATCGCCAGCCCTGATCGTCGGGGTTTGGGGTTGTGCGACCCCTTCAGCCGCGCCGCTCGACCACGCCAAAGAACTGAAGGGCCGTCTCCAGATCGGAGCGGCCCTTTTCTGTTGTGCCGATCAAGCTGGCTTTGATCTGGTCAAACCGTAGCCGCAGGGCCTTTTTCTCTTCGCCCTTGCAGTCATTCCAGGGGCGGCCCTGCAGGCCCATCACCAAGACATAATAGCCGATGAAATGCGGCTGTGTGCCCGCCAGCAACAGCCGCCGATAGCCTTCGTCGGCACCCAGGGCGCGCAACTCGGCTGCGCTGTGGATGCCTGCCTTGGCAAAGGCCGCTTCGCTGGCCGGGCCAAGGTTGGGGATGGACGAGACGGGGTCAGACATGGGCGGCCCTTTTCTGCGGAACCCGTGAATCAAAACGGGGCCAGCGTGACCGCCGACCCCGGAAATGGCAAGAGATGTGCTTGCCTTGTTCGTTCTGTCAGATTGACGCCCAATCCTTGAACACGGTTGCGCCGCCTTGCTGTTGCTGCGGGGCGCTGCCGCCTTGTTGCTGCTGTTGCTGCCCGCCTTGCTGGCTGGGGGTCGAATTCTGTTGCGTGGCCAATTTCTGCTCCATCTGACCGTTTGCGATGCCCGTATCTTCAGCATTTGCGCGCAAAGTGGCTGGCGCAAGCCGAAATCATGACATTCGCGTGTCGCTTTACTGGCACCGTGCGCCAACAGCAACAGCCAACGCATCACAAGCCGAGTAGCGGGGGGATGCGGTCGGCGTCTTTCCGCCACAGCTGGTGGCCGGGGGTCGCATAACAAAAGCCCCCTGCGCGGATGGCACAGGGGGCTTTTGCATGTGTCTGGCGGCAGGCGCTTACAGCAGTGCTTTGGCCTTTGCCACGGCGGCTTCGGCGGTGATGCCGAATTCCTTATACAGCCGGTCATAGGGGGCCGAAGCCCCAAAGCTGGACATGCCAACGAAATCGGCTTTGGTGTCGCGGCCACGCTCTCCCAGCAGCCAACGATCCCAACCTTGGCGCACACCTGCCTCGATCGCGATGCGCACGGGGCCGCCCGGCAGCACTTTCTTGCGCCAGGCCTCGTCTTGCTGGGCAAACAGTTCCATCGACGGCATCGAAACAACACGGGTGCCGATGCCTTCGGCTTCAAGCATGTCACGCGCCTTGAGGGCGATTTCCACCTCGGACCCGGTGGCCATCAGAATGACCTGGCGCTTGCCGGTCGCCTCGGCCAGCACATAGGCGCCCTTGGCCGACAGGTTCTGATTGGTATGGGTCTTGCGCACGGTCGGCAGGTTTTGCCGCGACAGGGCAAGCACCGATGGCGTGGCAGTCTGTTGCAGCGCGACTTCCCAGCATTCGGCCGTTTCGACCAGATCGGCAGGCCGGAACACCAGCGTATTGGGCGTGGCCCGGCTGATGGCCAGATGCTCGACGGGCTGGTGGGTCGGGCCATCTTCGCCCAGACCGATGCTGTCATGCGTCATGACATAAACCACCGGAATGCCCATCAGGGCCGACAGGCGCATCGAGGGGCGGGCATAGTCGGTAAAGGCCATGAACGTGCCCGAATAGGGCCGCACGCCGCCATGCAGCGCCATGCCATTCATGGCTGCCGCCATGCCATGTTCACGGATGCCGTAATAGACGTAACGGCCCTTGCGGTCCTCGGCAGAGAACACGCCCAGATCGGCGGTTTTGGTGTTGTTCGACCCGGTCAGGTCGGCCGAGCCGCCCATGGTTTCGGGCATCACCGGGTTGACGACCTGCAAGACCTTTTCGCTGGCCGAACGGGTTGCCAGCTTGGGGGCATCAGCCACGGCCTGCTTTTTCAGGGTGCGGATCACATTGCCCAGCTTGGCCGGGGCCTCTCCGGCGAAAATGCGGGCGAATTCGGCCTGTTTGGCGGGGGACAGGGCCGCCAGACGCTCTTGCCAGGCGGCGCGCGCCTCGGCCCCCTTGCGGCCAACGCCTTCCCACCATGTCTTTACATCGGCGGGCACGTCGAACGGGCCGTGGTTCCAGCCATAGGCGGCCTTGGCGGCCTCAAGCTGCGCCTTGTCGGTCAGGGCGCCGTGACCCTTGGAGGTGTCCTGGGCGGCATGGCCGATGGCGATATGGGTTTTGCACGCAATCATGGCCGGGCGGGCCGAGGCTTTGGCGGCGGTGATGGCGCGGTCAATGTCTTCGGGGTCATGCCCATCACATTCGAACACATCCCAGCCCGATGCCGCAAACCGGGCCTTTTGATCGGTGATGTCGGACAGCGAAACCTTGCCGTCGATGGTGATGCCATTGTCATCCCACAGCACGATCAGGCGCGACAGTTGCAGTTTGCCCGCCAGACCGATGGCTTCCTGACTGACGCCCTCCATCAGGCAACCATCGCCTGCGATCACATAGGTAAAGTGGTCCTGGATCTTGGCCCCCCAGCGGGCGCGCAGGTTTTCTTCGGCAATGGCAAAACCGACAGCATTCGAGATGCCCTGGCCCAAGGGGCCGGTGGTGGTTTCGACGCCAGAGACATGGCCGAATTCGGGGTGCCCCGCCGTGATGGCGCCCCACTGGCGGAAGGCCTTGATCTGGTCAAGGGTGACATCGGCATAGCCTGTCAGATACAGCAGCGAATAGATCAGCATCGAGCCATGGCCCGCCGACAGGATGAACCGGTCACGGTCGGCCCAGCGGGGGGCCGAGGCGTCGAACTTCAGGTGGTTCGAAAACAGCACCGTTGCGACATCGGCCATGCCCATCGGCATGCCCGAGTGGCCAGAGTTGGCGGCGGCGACGGCGTCAAGCGTCAGCGTGCGGATGGCGGTGGCGCGCATCCAGTGATCGGGATGGCGGGCGCGTAGGGTCTGGATGTCCAAGGCCGTTTTCCTTGTGCTGCGAAAAGGGGTCGTGGGTTCCTTATCACCCCAAGCGCCAAGTTCAAGCAGACCTTGTGCTGAAAACCGCCAAGTGCTTGACAGATATGGGCGGTGAACCTTTGCCGATTGGGGTAAGATCGGGGTTGACGCCATCGGCTGCGATTCGCACTGTGGCATGGGGTGCGGCCTGTCAGGGTCGCCCAAAAAATGACCGGGACAACCGGGAAAGAGGGGGCATGGATAACATTGCCGAACTAGAGCGCCGGATCACGGCGGCTTTGATGCGGATTGATCGCGGGATCGACGCCCTGTCGCGCCCGCCTGTGGTGGCCGATGGGGCCCCGGTGGCCACGCTGGCCGATGGTGAGGCAGAGGCCGAGATTGCCCGCCTGAACGAAGCGCTGGATGACGAGCGTGTGGTTTCGGCGCAGTTGCAAGAACGGCTGCGCGCCTTGAAAGACAAGGAAACCGCGTTGACCCAGCCGCTGGAGGCCGAGGTGGACCGGTTGACCAAGCAGTTGGACGTGCAGGGGCTGGAAATGCAGCGTCTGAAAAAGACGGTCGTTCTGCTGCGCGAACAATTGCGTGCCATGACCGATGCCATGGCCGAAGACCGGGTAGAGCCGCATCTGATCAACAAGGCGATGCTGGCCGAGCTGGAGGCTTTGCGTGCCCTGCGCTCGGCCGAGACGGTCGAGTTGGACGAGATCATCTCGGCGCTTGACCCGCTGGCCGCACCTGCCGCGAAAGAGGGGGCCGAGACAGATGCCTGACGTCACGATTACAATCGGGGGCCGCGATTTTCAGGTGGCCTGCCAGACCGGGGAAGAACACTTTCTGCGCGCGGCTGCCGGGATGCTGAATGCCGAGGCTGATCCCTTGGTGCAACAGATGGGCCGTCTGCCCGAGGCGCGGATGCTGCTGATGGCGGGGCTGATGTTGGCAGACAAGACCGCCGCCGTTGAAGATGAGCTGCGCCAACTGAAAGCCCGGCTGACCGAGCTGGAGGCCCGCCCAGCCCCGCAGGCGGAAAAGGTTGAGGTGCCGGTCATCCCGCCGCAATTGCGTGAAACCCTTGCCGAAATCGCGGCGCGGGCCGAGGCGCTGGCAGATCGGGTGGATGACAAGGCTGACTAAAGGAAAACCCGCCCAAAGGCGGGTTTTTTCATGCTTTGGTCGGGATGGGTCAGCCGTTGTTGGCTTCGCGGATCTTGTCGGCAGCCTCTTTGTTAAAGGCGACACCGTTGGTTTCAAACAACTGATCCAGTTCGCCCGACAGGGTCATTTCCGTGACAATGTCACAGCCGCCCACGAATTCCCCTTTGACATACAATTGCGGAATGGTTGGCCAGTCGGAGAAATCCTTGATGCCCTGACGGATCTCTGGATCGGCCAGCACGTTCACATCGGCGAATTCCACGCCCATGTAGTTCAGCACCCCCGCAACGCGAGACGAGAACCCGCATTGCGGCATCATCTTGGTGCCTTTCATGAACAAAACGACGTCGTTCTTTTCAACGGTTTCGCGGATCTGGTCCAAAGCGGTCATGTCTGTTTCCTTTTTGCGGCTTTCCAACGGTCGATCTGGCGCATACGTCGCCACCCCGCCGGGCCATGTTTGACAAAAAAGGCCACTTCACCGCAAATATCAAGCGCGTCCCAAAGGCGCAGCAGGATATCCAGCGGGCCCGTGACCATCGGGTCAGTCGGGGGCCTTGGTGGTCAGGGCCAGGGCATGCAATTCGCCGTTTGACCCATCCATCTTGCCCTTAAGCGCGGCATAGACGGCGCGCTGTTGTTGCACGCGGTTCATGCCCTTAAAGCTTTCGTCAATCACTTCGGCCGCGAAATGGGCCCCGTCATCGCCTTGCACCGTGATCTTGGCTTTGGGAAAAGCCTCTCGGATCAGGGCTTCGATATCATGGGCTTCAATCGCCATGGCTACATGCTCCGCTGTGGTCTTTGGCTAAATCTAGGTGTGTCCCGGGGCGGCTGCAAGGCCATGCCCCGGGGCAGAAGAGGATCAGAGCCCGATTTTCGCGGCAAAGGCGTTGCGATACAGCGACGACAGATCGCCAAGGGGCGCCGACTGGCCGCCAAGTGATACGTCATTGCCGCCGAATCTGCCCACCGATGCCAAGGGAACGCCTGCCTTTTTCGCCGCTTTTTCAAGGGCTTCCAGCGCCGATGCGGGGATGGCAACCAGATAGCGGGCCTGATCTTCGCCAAACAGGAAGCCAGTATTGGCGCTGTCCAGCGTCAGGCCCGTTCCTGCGCTCTCGGCCATTTCGAACGCCGCAAGGGCAAGGCCGCCATCGGACAGGTCGGTGCAGGCGCGGAAGGTTTTGGCATGGGCGCGAATGAAATCGCCGTTGCGCTTTTCTTCGGCCAGATCGACAGGGGGGGCGTCGCCGGTTTCAAGGCCAAATGCCTCGGCCAGCAGGGCGGACTGGCCCAGATGGCCGCGCGTTTCGCCGATCAGAACCGCCAGATCACCCGATTTTGGCTGGCCATGGATCACATCATCCACCGAGGCCAGCAGGCCCACCGCGCCGATGGTGGGTGTTGGCAAGATCGCCTTGCCATCCGTTTCATTGTAAAGCGACACGTTGCCCGAAACGATGGGCATATCCAGCGCCGCCACGGCCGCGCCGATGCCTTTGATCGCACCGACGAACTGGCCCATGATCTCGGGCTTTTCGGGGTTGCCGAAGTTCAGGTTGTCGGTGGTGGCAAGGGGCAGGGCGCCCATGGCCGTCAGGTTGCGATAGGCTTCGGCCACGGCCTGCTTGCCGCCCTCGAACGGGTTGGCTTTGACATAGCGGGGCGTGACATCACTGGTAAAGGCCAAGGCCTTGTTGGTGCCATGCACCCGCACCACACCTGCGGGCAGGCCAGGCGTCACCACGGTATCGGCCCCGACCTGGCTGTCATACTGCTCCCACACCCAGGCTTTGTGGGCATAGGTCGGGCTACCGATCAGGGCGCGCAACCCGTCAAGCGGGGCAACGGCGGGCAACGCGCCCAAGGGGGCCGCCTTGGGCGTTTCAACCCAAGGCCGGTCATATTCGGGCGCGGTGGACGACAGTTTGGACAGCGGCAGGTCGGCCTTCACCTCATTGCCATGCAGGATCAGGAAGCGGTCTTCGGGAATCGTCTCGCCGACGATGGCGAAATCCAGATCCCATTTCACAAAGATCGCGCGGGCGACGTCTTCCATCTCGGGCTTGAGAACCATCAGCATGCGCTCTTGCGATTCCGACAGCATCATCTCATAGGCGGTCATCTCGGACTCGCGCTGGGGCACATGATCCAGTTGCAACCGGATGCCCAGACCGCCCTTGTCGCCCATCTCGACCGCCGAGCAGGTCAGGCCGGCGGCACCCATATCTTGGATCGAAATCACCGAGCCCGAGGCCATCAGTTCCAGACAGGCTTCCAGCAGGCGCTTTTCGGTAAAGGGGTCGCCGACCTGTACGGTGGGACGCTTTTCTTCGATCGTGTCGTCGAATTCGGCACTGGCCATCGTGGCGCCACCGACGCCGTCACGGCCGGTTTTCGCCCCCAGATAGACGACAGGCATGCCCACGCCCGAGGCCGCCGAATAAAAGATCTTGTCAGCATCGGCCAAGCCCGCGGCAAAGGCATTGACAAGGCAGTTGCCGTTATAGGCGCGGTGAAACCGCACTTCGCCGCCGACGGTCGGCACGCCAAAGGCATTGCCATAGCCGCCGATCCCTTCGACGACGCCCTTGACCAGATGAGCGGTCTTGGGGTGGCTGGGTTCACCGAAGGACAGCGCATTCATGGCCGCAATCGGGCGTGCGCCCATGGTGAACACATCGCGCAGGATACCGCCCACGCCCGTGGCCGCCCCTTGATGGGGTTCGATATAAGAGGGGTGATTGTGGCTTTCCATCTTGAAGATGACAGCCTGACCATCGCCAATATCGACCACGCCCGCATTTTCACCCGGGCCGCAGATCACCTGAGGGCCGGTGGTGGGCAGGGTGCGCAGCCATTTCTTCGACGACTTGTAAGAACAATGTTCGTTCCACATGGCCGAAAAGATACCAAGCTCGGTAAAGGTGGGTTCACGCTCGATGATGCCCAGAATGCGCTGGTATTCATCGGGTTTGATCCCATGCTTGGCAATCAGTTCCGGGGTGATGGCGGGTTCGGTCATGACGAAAATCCCCTAAGCTTTGCGGGGCTTTTATGCCGTGCGGCCGAGGGTGAAAAGCCGGAAAATGCCAAAACTGCCGCAAGGGGGGGGCAGCCCTGTCTTTGCGCAACCGCCGTGACCCGCCAGACCCAGGCCCGCATGCCGCGGCCTGCCCGCGGCGCCAGACAGCCTGGGCGGTGCGACGAATCGTTTAAGGCGGGGCAGATGGTGCTGGCGGGCGGGCCGTGCGTTCGCGCTGTGCCCAATTGCCGACCAGAGCGGGGGCGGGATGAGGAAAATTCTTGCACCAAGGCGCAAATGAAAAAAAAGGCCGAGCAGAAGCTCGGCCCAAGTCCAACAGGGAGGTATGAGGGAAGCAGGATTGCTCGACTGCTGCCCTCATGACCGCATTTAGGTGTGGGGCTGAGTCGCGGCAAGCCTTTTTATGCTGCATTTGCAGCAAAGCCGCCATGCGTTTTGCGCATGGCTTATTCCGTTTGCCGACTGCGGCGAAACGCGAAAATCTCGTCCGTGACGAAATCGCGAAATGCCGCCACCCGTTTTGAATGGCGCAACTCCTCGGGGTAGGCCAGAAACACCGGCACCTCACCGCTTTCCAGATCGGGCATAACCCGTTGCAGATGCGGAAAATCCTCGATGATGTAATCGGGCAGGACGCCAATGCCCAGATGGTTCAGCACACCTTGCAGGACGCCAAAATAGTTGTTTACCGTCAGGGTCGAGGCGACCGCATGGGTCATCAACTGGTTCACCAACTCGGCCCCCGCCGCCACCTGGGCAGCGCCTGCCTGCTGGCAAATCAGTCGGTGGTTGCCAAATTCATCCATCGTGCTGGGCGTGCCGTGTTCGGCAAGGTATTCCGGCGATGCATAAAGGCGCATGCGAATATTCATCAGGCGCCGCCGGATCAGATCGGCCTGACTGGGTTCTTTCATGCGGATCGCCACATCGGCTTCACGCATCGGCAGATCAAGAACCCGCTCTTCCAGCATCAGGTCAATCTTCAGGCTGGGGTAATTCTTATAGAGATTGGCCAGACGCGGGGCCAGCCAAAGCGTGCCAAAACCGGTGGTGGTGGTCACCCGCAACTCTCCGAACACGCCATCTTCACTGTCGCGGATGCGCGCGGCCGTGGCCTCAAGCCGTTTGACCATTTGCTGGGTCGCATCGAACAGCAATTCACCTTGCTCGGTCAGGATAAGGCCGCGCGCATGGCGGTGAAACAGCGTCACGCTGAGTGATTCCTCCAGCGCCCTGATCTGACGGCTGACCGCGGACTGGCTGAGATGCAGAACATCACCCGCATGTGTCAGGCTGCCTTTTTCGGCAACCGAATGAAAAATCCGCAGTTTATCCCAGTCCATCGTCCCACCCAAAACCATCACTCCACGCTAACACAGCCGCCCTGATGTGGGGAGGATGATTTGCAAGTAAATGCCTGCGCAGGGTTTTTTGAGCCATTATGGGCGGTTTGGCTGCATTGTCATCGCCGTGTTGCGAAATCTGGATAAAAAATCGCCGATAGCGTAAGGCATCCGGGTTTGGTGGGCGAGGCTGAGAATGCGGCACGATGTGACACAAGATATTTCCTATGCCTCGTCGGCTTCGGGCCCGATTGGGGCGGCGTTGATCCGGGTTTTGGAAAACACGACGGGGCGGTTGTCGCTGATCCGCAGGGCCGCAGGCTATGAGCAGGATGTGGCCCGGGGGCGCAGTTTCTGGGATGTTCTGCCCGAGCGTTTTGGCCTGAACCTGGAGGTGATCGGTGGTCGGCTGGAGAATATTCCCGCGAACGGGCCGCTGATTGTCATCTCGAACCACCCTTATGGCATTCTGGACGGCCTGATGATGGGCCATGTGCTGGATAAGGTGCGGGGTGATTTCCGTATTCTGGCCAATTCGGTGTTTCGCCGGGCCGAGGCTTTGAACCGGGTTGTGTTGCCGATCAGCTTTGATGACACCAAAGAGGCGGTCAAGCAGAACCTTGCCACGCGGGCTGCGGCGCTTGATTATCTGGGGCAGGGTGGGGCGATCGGGGTGTTTCCGGGTGGCACGGTTTCAACCAGCGCCAAACCGTTTTCCCAGCCGATGGATCCGGGCTGGCGGAATTTTACCGCCAAGATGGTGGCAAAGTCGGATGCCACAGTGGTGCCGATTTTCTTTGCCGGTCACAACTCGCGCTTGTTTCAACTGGCCAGCCATGTGCATTCGAATCTGCGTCTTGGGTTGTTGATCAAAGAGTTTCGCGCCCGCGTGGATGAGCCGGTCAAGGTGGTGATCGGCGAGCCATTGGCCGCCGCGCAATTGCAGGCATTGAAAGCTGATCCTGCGCGGATGATGGAATACCTGCGCCGCGTCACCTATGACCTTTCGCCCGCGCCGCAACGGTCTTATGATCTGGGCTATGAGTTTGAGGCCAGATACAAGACGCGCTGACCGGCTGGCCCGGCACAGGGCGCGGGCAAGGGGGCGGTATGGCAGTTGGCGTGTTCGATTCCGGGCTGGGGGGGCTGACGGTGCTGGAGGCCGTTCGCAAACGACTGCCCGATGTTCCGTTTGTCTATCTGGGTGACAACGCCCATGCGCCCTATGGTGTGCGCACATCGGATGATATTTTCAACCTGACCTGTGCCGCGGTGGAACGGTTGTGGGCCGAAGGGTGTGATTTGGTCATTCTTGCCTGCAACACCGCCTCGGCTGCTGCGCTAAAGCGCATGCAGGAAACCTGGATCCCCAAGGACAAGCGCGTTTTGGGGGTGTTCGTGCCGTTGATCGAGGCCCTGACCGAACGGCAGTGGGGTGACAACTCTCCGCCGCGTGAAGTCGCCGTCAAGCATGTGGCGCTGTTTGCCACCCCTGCCACAGTGGCCAGCCGCGCGTTTCAGCGCGAACTGGCCTTTCGCGCCATCGGCGTCGATGTCGAGGCGCAGCCCTGCGGCGGTGTGGTGGATGCGATCGAGCAAGGCGATGAAATTCTGGCCGAAGCCCTGGTGCGCAGCCATGTCGAGGCGTTGAAGCGCCGAATGCCACATCCTCAGGCCGCCATCCTGGGTTGCACGCATTACCCTCTGATGGAGGCGGCGTTTCAAGATGCGCTTGGCCCCGAGGTCAAGGTGTATAGCCAGGCCAATCTGGTGGCTGACGCCTTGGCCGATTACCTGCAACGGCGGCCCGAATTTTTGGGGCCGGGCACGCAGTCGCGGTTTCTGACAACGGGCGATCCCAAGGCTGTGTCCAACAAGGCCACACTTTTCCTGCGTCACAAGATCACGTTCGAGGCGGCCTGAGATTGCTTTGCCCGCCACTCTTCGCCGCACCCCCCTCGACAAATCGGGGGGTAATGGTCACATTATGGGCAAAGTTGAAAGGATCCGATCATGGCAGGCATGAAGGGGCTGAAAAAGCAGCGGCGCATTCAGATCATCGTTCTGGCCTTTGTGGCGATGGGCGTTTCAACCGCGCTGATTGGTTATGCCATGAAAGACGGGATCAACTTTTTCCGCAGCCCGACCCAGGTTTTTGAAGCCCCGCCCAGTGAGGGTGAGGTGTTTCGGATCGGCGGCTTGGTCGAGGACGGCAGTCTGGTGCGCGGGCAGGGTGAAACGGTCAGCTTTCGGGTGACCGACACCAACCAGACGGTGCCCGTTACCTTTACCGGAATTCTGCCTGATCTGTTTTCGGAAGGTCAGGGCATGGTCGGCACCGGATCAATGGAGGCTGGGGTTTTCGTGGCCACCGAGATTCTGGCCAAACATGACGAAACCTATATGCCCAAGGAAGTGATCGACGCCCTGAAAGAGCAGGGCGTTTATCAAGAGGCGGCGCCGGGCAGCTAAGCCCCGCGCGGCGGATTACTGCGGCATTAACCTGAAATCGGCAGCCTGACCCCGGGGGAGAGTTCCACCCTTGGGGATGCTTATGAAAACTGTCAGGGAAATTGCCGAAGAAATTGTCGCCCGTGAGGGCGGCTTTGTGAACGATCCCGATGATCCGGGCGGGGCCACCAATCATGGGGTGACGATCCATACCCTGCGCCGGCTGGGGTTGGATATCACAAAGGACAGCCGCATTGATGTGGCCGATGTGCGCGCGCTGACCCGTGCGCAGGCCATTGACATTTATGTCGAGCATTACTTCAAACGGCCGGGCCTTGCCGCCTTGCCCGAGCCGGTTCAGGCGTCGGTGTTTGATATGTATGTCAATGCCGGGATGAACGCGATCAAGGTCTTGCAACGGTTGTGCACCAGTATGGGCTTTGCCTGTGATCCTGATGGCATGGTGGGGCCGCAGACCATCCGGGCAGCGCAAATGGCCCATGACGCCGCACCCACCCATTTCGCCGATGCCTATGGGATTGCCCGGCGCAATTATTATTACGGGCTGGCCGATGCCCGCCCGCAAAGCCGCAAATATGCGCGCAGGCGCGATGGGGGCAAAGGCGGCTGGATCGTGCGGGCCGAAGAATTCATCGCCCCGCGCTATCACCTGAGCGAGGCGCAACATCGCCAGCGGGTGGCAGCATGGGGATGATTGATCGCGTTCTGGGGGGGGCAGGGGCGGTTGGCGCACTGGGCACGGCGGCCAAAGGTGTGGCCGAGGTATTCGTGCCTTCGGCCACGCGCCGGATGGAGTTGTCGGCCGATGCGCAAATGGCAGCCTTGCAGCAGTTGGGCGAGGAATATGGCCAGCCGTCGTTCGGGCTGTTTGACCGTATCGTGAACGGCCTGAACCGATTGCCACGGCCCTTGCTGGCCTTTGGCACTCTGGGGCTGTTTGTCTTTGCCATGATGGAACCCGAAGCCTTTGCCCGCCGCATGGTGGGGCTGAATGCGGTGCCCGAACCGCTGTGGTGGCTGCTGGGGGCAATCGTGGCCTTTTACTTTGGCGCGCGCGAAACCTATTACTTCCGCCACCGCAGCGTAACAAATCCGTTTCCGGCGGCAGAAAATGCGTCGGAAACGAATGCAGCGCTTGAGGATTGGCGCTCGGGCGCATGAGCTGAACTTGACCTGACTTGCGCCCTCTGGCATGGCCTAGGGCGCAAGACAGGATTTGATCAGATGAACCTCTTCGCCGATATTCGCAGCCTCGTCATCGACGCGCTGACCGCGATGCAAGCCGAAGGCGCATTGCCCAACGGTCTCGATTTCTCGAATGTTGCAGTAGAACCCCCGCGCGATGCGGCCCATGGCGACATGGCCACCAATGCCGCCATGGTTCTGGCAAAGCCCGCTGCCCTGCAACCCCGCACCATTGCCGAGGCTTTGGCTGCCAAGCTGATGGCCGATCCGCGGATCGAAGGCGCCGATGTTGCGGGCCCGGGCTTTTTGAACATGCGCTTGTCGCCTGCGGTGTGGCAGTCAATCGTGCGCGCCGCCCTGATCCATGGCACCGAATTCGGGAAATCCGATATGGGGGCCGGGCAAAAGGTGAATGTCGAATTCGTCTCGGCCAACCCGACGGGCCCGATGCATGTGGGCCATGTGCGGGGGGCGGTGGTGGGCGATGCCCTGGCCAATCTGCTGGCCTTTGCCGGCTGGAGCGTAACCCGCGAATATTACATCAACGACGGTGGCGCACAGGTCGATGTGCTGGCGCGGTCAGCCTATGAGCGTTACCGCGAAGCGCATGGGTTGGAGCCCGAGATCCGCGAAGGCCTGTATCCCGGCGATTACCTGATCCCGGTGGGTGAGGCGCTGAAGGCCAAATACGGCGACAGCCTGCTGGACAAGGGCGAGCAGGTCTGGCTGGCCGATGTGCGCGACTTTGCCACCGAGATGATGATGGCCCGGATCCGCGAGGATCTGGCGGCGCTTGGTGTGTCGATGGATGTCTATTCGTCGGAAAAGGCGCTGTATGGCACGGGCCAGATCGAGGCCGCAATCCAGACATTGCGCGACATGGACCTGATCTACGAAGGAGAGCTGGAGCCGCCAAAGGGCAAAGAGCCCGAAGATTGGGAGCCGCGGGTGCAGACCCTGTTCCGCAGCACGGCCTATGGCGACGATGTGGATCGCCCGGTGAAAAAATCAGACGGGTCATGGACCTATTTCGCGCCGGATATTGCGTATCACTATAACAAGGTGCAGCGCGGTTTCGATCAGTTGATCGACATTTTCGGCGCCGATCACGGCGGCTATGTCAAGCGGATGAAGGCGGCCGTTGCGGCCCTGTCGCAGAACCGGGTGCCGCTGGACATCAAGCTGATCCAACTGGTCAAGCTGTGGAAAAACGGCGAACCGTTCAAGATGTCAAAGCGGGCAGGCACCTTTGTCACCCTGCGCGATGTGGTGGAAATGGCGGGCGCTGATGTGACCCGGTTCATCATGCTGACGCGCAAGAACGACGCCGCGCTGGATTTTGATTTCGACAAGGTGCTGGAGCAGTCAAAGGACAATCCTGTCTTTTATGTGCAATATGCCAATGCCCGTGTGAATTCGATCCTGCGCAAGGCGGCCGAGGCCGGTCTTGATGTGTCTGATGCGCTGTTGCAGGGGGCCGATCTGGCGAAATTGGATCACGCGGCCGAGATTGCCGTGGCCAAGAGGATCGCCGAATGGCCGCGGTTGGTTGAAATTGCGGCCCGCAGCAATGAACCGCATCGGGTGGCCTTTTACCTTTATGAACTGGCCTCTGATCTGCATGGGCTGTGGAACCGGGGCAATGATGACCCGTCTTTGCGCTTTATTCAGGATGATCCGGCCACAAGTCAGGCGAAAATCGCCCTTGTCCGTGCCGTGGGCGTTGTCATTTGTTCAGGGCTTGGTATCTTGGGCGTGACTCCGGTAGAGGAAATGCGCTGATCCACAAGCGCCCTGCCGAAGACAGAAACAACAGGCGCGGGGCAAACCCGCCGATCGAGGCAGAGCATGGCGGATATCGACTTTGATGAATACGGGGGGACTCCTCGTTTTTCGGGCGATCAGGCAAAGCGGCTGGTCAATATCGCGGGCGCGGTTTGTTCTGTTGGTTTGCTGGTCGGGGTGGGCATCTGGGGGTATAATCTGGCGGTGCGCGATGTGGCCGGTGTGCCGGTGATCAAGGCCGCCGCGGGCCCGATGCGCGTGGCCCCCGCCAATCCGGGTGGCGAGATTGCAGACCATCAGGGCATGGCGGTCAATGCCGTGCCCGAGTTGCGCCCCGCGGATTCCATGCCCGACGAGATCGTTCTGGCCCCGGCCCCCGTTACGCTGTCGGTTGAAGACACGCCGGGACTGTCAACGATTGCCGATGAAGAAATGGCCGTGGCCCCGCCATCTTTGCCGGTGGCCCTGCCGCTTGAGGCGCAGCGCGCCCGCGAGGCCGAGGTGGCCGTCACCTCGACCGATGATGCGGTGGCCCTGGCCCTGGCCGAGGCTTTGGGGCAAGATGTGGAGCCGCTTGCCGATCTGATGCCACTGGACGAAGACCAGCCCATCAGTGTGCAGGACGATGGCGGCGACGGCCTTGCGCGGTCACTGCGCCCCTTGGCGCGCCCGGCCCGGTCTGACCTTGCCGTTGTTCAGTCTGTGTCCGCCCCGGCTGTGCCAAGCCTGAATGAAATTGATCCGGCCACATTGGCGCAAGGCACCCGTCTGGTGCAGCTTGGGGCGTTTGATACCGATGCGCAGGCGCGTGGTGAATGGGCCAAGCTGACCCAAAGGTTTGGCGATCTGATGAGCGGCAAGGCCGTGGTCATTCAAACCGCCGATTCGGGAGGGCGCACCTTTTACCGGTTGCGTGCCCATGGCTTTGATGGCGAAGATGATGCGCGGCGCTTTTGTGCGGCCTTGCTGGCCGAAGATGCGGCCTGCATCCCGGTTGCCCATAGATGAGCGCGCCCGCAACCGGGCGGCTTGCCGCGATCTTTGGCTGCCTTGGGCCTGAACTTTCACCGCAAGAGCGCGCCTTTTTTCGGGATGCCGATCCGTTTGGCTTTATCCTGTTTGCCCGCAATGTCGAAACGCCGCAACAGCTGCGCCGCCTGACTGCCGAGTTGCGCGAGGCCGTGGGGCGTGATGCGCCGATCCTGATCGATCAGGAAGGGGGGCGGGTTCAACGCCTGCGTGCGCCACACTGGCGCGAATGGCTGGCGCCGCTGGACATGGTCTCTCAGGCGGGGGATGCGATCCGTGCGATGTGGTTGCGCAGCCGGATCATCGCGCATGAATTGCGGGGCGTGGGGATTGATGCCAATTGCGCGCCCTGTGCCGACATCGCCACCGAAAGCACCCATCCCTTTCTGAAAAACCGGTGCTATGGCTTTGATACTGATACAGTTTCGCAGATCGCCGCCGCTGTGGCCGATGGGCATCTGGCAGGCGGGGTCTTGCCGGTGATCAAGCATTTGCCGGGCCACGGGCGGGCCACGGCAGATTCGCACAAAGACCTGCCCACAGTCACCACCGCGCGCGCCGACCTGCAGCGCCATGACTTTGCGCCCTTTCGCAGCCTGAACGACCTGCCCATGGCGATGACGGCGCATATTGTCTTTACCGCTTATGATGCGCAGCATCCTGCCACGCAAAGCCCGGTGATGATTGATGTCATCCGCCGCGAGATTGGCTTTCAGGGCCTGTTGATGACCGATGATCTGAACATGCAGGCGCTGGCGGGCGATCTGGCCAGCCGGACGGCGGCAGCGATGGCCGCGGGCTGTGATCTGGCGCTGCATTGCAAGGGCGACATGGCCGAGATGCTGGCCGTGGCCGGGGCCTGTGGGGGGCAAACCGCCGCCACCCAGGCCCGCGCGGGGCGCGCCCTTGCCGCGCGTCGGACGCCCGATCCGGTTGACATCGAGGCGTTGGAGGCCGACCTTCGGCATGTGATGGCCGATCGCGGCCACAAGCCGATGGCAGAGGCGCATGTCTGACACGATTGCCGATGATTGGGGCGACAACCGCATGGCACCGTCTGAACGGATGGCGGCCGAGGCCCTGATTGTGGATGTGGACGGGTTTGAAGGCCCGCTTGATCTGCTACTGATGCTAAGCCGCACCCAAAAGGTTGATCTGCGGCGGATTTCTGTTCTGGGGCTGGCGGAGCAATATCTGGCCTTTGTCCAGCGCGCGCAGGCGCTGCGAATTGAACTGGCTGCCGATTATCTGGTGATGGCGGCGTGGCTGGCCTTTCTGAAATCGCGCCTGTTGCTGCCGCCTGAACCGGGCGAAGATGGCCCCAGTGCCGAAGATCTGGCCGCCCATCTGGCCTTTCAGTTGGAACGTCTGCAAGCAATGCGCGAGGCGGCGGCGCGGCTGATGGCGCGCGATCAACTGGGCCGCGATTTCTTTGCCCGTGGCCTGCCCGAAGATGTGACGCGCCACCGCAAGGTGGAATACAGCGCCAGCCTGCTTGATCTGATGCGCGCCTATGCCCGCATTCGCACCAAGGATGAATTCCGCCCCTTTGTGATGGACCGTAACCATGTCTTCACCATGGAACAGGCGCTTGAACGGATGCGTGGGCTGATCGGCTTTGTCGGGGAATGGTCTGATCTGACCAGCTTTTTGCCCGAAGGGTGGGAAATCAACCCGATGCGGCGTCGGTCCTCGACGGCGGCGCATTTTGCTGCGGTGCTGGAAATGGCCAAGCGGGGGCAAGTTGAGTTGCGGCAGGGCGAAACCTTCGCCCCGATCCAGATCCGGCGGAAAGACCCATGACCGACAGCCCGCAGACTACGCGTCCCGATCCGATCGAGAAAAGCCTGTTCGACGCCCCCCCGATGGGCGAGCAAGAGCGGATGGCCGAAGCCATCCTGTTCGCCAGTGCCGAACCGGTGACTGTGGCTGAGCTGGTGGCGCGGATGCCGCATGGCTGCGATCCGGCCGAAGCCTTGGTGCGGTTGCGCAAACGCTATGACGGGCGGGGGGTCAATCTGGTGCGGGTGGGCGATGCCTGGGCCATGCGCACCGCCCCCGATCTGGGCCAGTTGATGCGCAAGGAAACGGTCGAGCAGCGCAAATTGTCGCGCGCGGCCATCGAGACTTTGGCCATCGTGGCCTATCACCAGCCCGTCACCCGCGCCGAGATCGAGGAAATTCGCGGTGTTGCCGTCAGCCGGGGCACGATTGATCAGTTGATGGAACTGGATTGGATCAGGTTTGGCCGTCGCCGCATGACGCCGGGTCGCCCGGTGACTTTTGTGGTGACCGAGCATTTCCTTGATCATTTCGGGTTGGAATCGGCGCGCGATCTGCCGGGTATCAAGGAATTGCGCTCGGCGGGCCTGTTGGACAACCGCCCGCCGCCGGGTATCCTGAAATCTGGCGAGGATGACGAAGACGAGGCCACCACCGGCCAGAGCGAGCTTTTTGAGGATTGAGATGAACCTGAACCAGATCTGGAACATGGTTGTGCGGATGTTCGTGCGCAAAGGCGTGAACTGGGGCATCAACAAGGGCGTCGATTATGCCGCGCGCCGCGGCAAGGCGCCCGGCAAGATGACACAGGCCGATCACGCGCAGGCCAATTCGGCCCGCGATCTGGCCAAGCGCGCCCGCAAGGCCGCCCGCATCACCCGCCGCATCGGGCGCTAGGCGGACAGCGTTGTCAGATTGCCATCGAAATCGATCAGGGTGATCTGACGCATCCCCCGCAGGCGCGGCATCATCGCGGCCAATTGGCTGCGGGTGAAAAACACCGCTGCGGTTGAAAAGCCATCTGCCAGAACGGCCCGATCCGCCTCGACACTGACCGAGGACCACAATGGCGGCAGGCCGCGCGGATGCATCAGATGGGGCTGGCCATTGATCAGCGTGGCCAGGGGCGAAGATGTGGCGATTGCCCCGGCGGTCAGGCTGCGGTGGGCCAGAATGCCGTAACGCGGATCGGCGATGCCAATCTGCCACGGCCCCTTCAAGGCCCGCGCCTCGCCCATGTCGATCAGGGCTTTGTCAAAGCCATGTCGGGCCAAAAGGCTGGCAACAGCATCGGCGGCAAAGCCTTGGGCGATGCCGTTGAACGTCAGCCGCGTGTCTGGGGGCAGGGTGATCTGACCGTCGTGATGGCGGACGCGGTCGAACCCCGCGGCCAGCGCCGGGATACCTGTCTGACGCGACTCCCACAGGGTTTGCACCGTGGGGTCAAAGGCACCATCGGTGGCCTGCCAGATCAGCAGGGCCCAATCCATCACCGCCTCAAACATCGGGCTGGGATGCAGCTGGCCTTGGGTGTTCAGCCGCGACAGTGCGGATTGCGGATCATAAAGGCTGAACTCACCCTCGATGCGTGCCAGCAGCGCGGGCAGGGCAGCCAGCACCGCCTGCCGGTCGCCGTGCCCCGCAAGTGTCAGCGACACATCGGCGCCAAGCCCCTGTCCGCGCCAATCTGGGGCCGCCTGCACCGGCAAACCAAAACCTGCACTGGCAGCGCAAAGCTGCAAAAAGCGGCGACGCTGGATCATTCGGCAGCCTCCAACCGGGTGCGGCCCTTTGCGGCCAGGATCAGCGGCACACAGCGGGCGGTGTCATTATGGATGGAAACACAGTCAAGGCATTGGAAACATTCAGAGTAAGCGACTTTTCCAGATTTTTCGATGGCCCCATAACGACAGCGCACCTTGCACAGCTGACAGGGCGATCCGCATTCCTTGCGCCGGGCAATCCAGTCACGCCCGCGCAACACACCGCCAATCGCCATCAAGGCACCCAAGGGGCAGACATAGCGGCAAAAGCCCTTGAACATCACCATGCCCAAGCCCAGCCAGAACAAGGCATAGGCCGCAAACCACCATTCACGCAGGAAAAACGTGGTGATGGCGGTTTTGAACGGCTCTACTTCGGCCACGTCGTCGATATGATCGGGGCTGAAGATAACCGTGCCGACCATCCCTGCCAGCAGCACATATTTCACCGCCTTCAACCGCTTGTCCCAAAGCGTGCTGGGTGTCCATTCAGGCAGGCGCAGCAGGCGGCCCAGATGATGGGCGAATTCCTGCAAGGCACCAAAGGGGCAAAGCCAGCCGCAAAACAACCCCCGGCCCCACAGCACAAAGCCAACAATCGTTGCGCCCCAGATCAGCAGTGAAAACGGATCATACAGCAGATAGGCAAAACTGCCGCCTTCGATCGCGGTGCGCAATGTGGCCAAAGGGGTAACGATCGACAACTGCCCCTGGCCCCACCAGCCGACAAAGCCCAGCACAAAGGCCAGCAGCGCCAGCCGGATGGGCGTGAACAGCGCCAAGCCGGCCAGCCAGTCTTGCCCCGGGCCCAACAGCGCCAGCAACACCACCAGCAGCGCCGACAGGATCAGAAGATCGGGCAGACGGTTCAGGATGGCCTCTTTCCAGGGGGGCAGCTTTTCCACCACGGTGGGGCGCAGAAAAAACCGCTCTGGCGTGGCTGCGGTCAGCGTGAAATGCGCCGAACCGATTTCCGGCTGAAACATGCCGTGTTCGCGCACGGCCTGCGCGCTGAGAACCCAGTCGCGGGCCGGATCAAAGCCAAGGCGGCGGTCGGTGCGCAAGATCATGGCGGTGCCTTCGGGCACATCATCTTTCAGCGTGAACAAAAGATCGGCATCGCGCAGTTGCAGCGGCAGCCCATCTTGTTCGGCCGCCAACCGGTCTGGCGCGGTGTTGCGCACAAATTCGGTGCTGACCAGCCCATGGCGGCCCGCATCAATCACCAACAGCGGCTCGTCACTGGCAGAAACGGCCATGAAGCGCTGCAAGTCGGCAAAGCTTTCGTCATCCAGCACTGCCCGCGCCAGCGACGGGGGCCCCAGATCAACCACCCACAAATCAAGGAACAAGTCATCGGGGGCGGCGGTGGCCTCGGGGTCGTCATCGGCCCAGACCGTGCTGGCAAAGGCCGCATCGACCTGCGCATTCGTCACCTGCAAATTCCGCGCCATGCCCTGATCCACCAGATCGGCCCATGACAGATCTTCGCTGACCTCGGGGTTGGGAAAGGCGGGCGGGGCGGTGCTGATGCCTTGCATCTTTTCGCGCGCCACCTGCAACGTGGCGGCCAGCAGCGATTCATGCGCGATCCGCACCGATGCCGTGGCCTTGGTCACACCATCCAGATAAACTAGATCAGACCCGGCCCCCGCCGCCCCATAGGGCGACCCGACGACCAGCGGTTCGTTGATCGAATGGCCGCGATATTGTTCAAAGAACTTGTGGAACGGCGCTTCGCCCAGGCCCGAGACGAAAATCGGCTCGTTATGGCTGATCAGCCGCACGTCGATGAACGTGCCCTGCAAATCCAGCATCACCAGAATATTGATCGGCGCACCCGAAAAGCCGGGCAGTGGCGCCATGGGTTCGGTTTCAAACACATAGCCCGCCTCGGCCCCGCCCGAGTTCAAAAGGCTCCAGACCCCTTTGTCGTTCAGGGCCTCGCCCAAGGCATAGGGGGGCACGACAAAGGGCGCGATCTGTTCGCGCAACAAGGGGTCGGCCCGCAGTTGCAGGGGCAAAAAGAGGATCATCAAAAGGAGCAAAAGAACGCGCATGGCGGCAGATTAGGCAAAGGCCGGGCCATCGTGCCATCCGACCAAAGTGGGGGCGCGGAAGGACTTGGGCTGGGCTAGGCTGCGCGCATGGCCATTCCGTCCTCTGTTCGCAAGACTGACCGCAATCCGATGATCTCTGCGCTGTCTTTGGCGGGGTTCATCGTGTTTTGGGCCGTCTTGTCCGAGTTGCGGGCTGATCCGCGTATTCTGCCGGGCCCGGTGCAGGTGGCGCAGGCGATCTGGGCCGAGGCGGCCAAGGGCGCGCTGTGGTTGCATGTGTCGGCCACGCTGGCGCGGGTGGCGGTGGCCTTTACGCTGGCCATGATCATCGGCGGGGCCCTGGGGGCGGTGCTGGGGCGGTCGCGCGGGTTGGACCGCTGGGCCGATCCTTGGGTTGTGGTGTTTCTGAACATTCCGGCGCTGGTGGTGATCGTGCTGTGTTATCTGTGGATCGGCCTGAACGAGGTGGCGGCCATCACTGCGGTCACGCTGAACAAGGCCGCGATGGTTCTGGTGACGGTGCGCGAAGGCGCGCGGGTGATGGACCCCAAGCTGGATGAAATGGCGGCTGTGTTTCGTCTGTCGCGGCGCGACCGGTTCTTTCATCTGATGGTGCCGCAATTGGCCCCCTATCTGGCGGCAGCGGCGCGCAATGGCCTTGCGGTGATCTGGAAGATCGTTCTGGTGGTCGAGTTTCTGGGCCGTTCGACCGGGGTTGGCTTTCAGATCCACCTCAAGTTCCAGCTGTTCGATATTCCGGGGGTGATGGCTTATGCCTTTACCTTTGTCGCGATCATGCTGGTGATCGATTACGCGCTGATCCAACCGGCGGAACAGCATGCCCGCCGCTGGCGCCGCCGCGCGGCGTAACGCGTCTGACTTTCACACCTGTGTCACTTTCCTGTGCAACCACTGCGCCATGGCACCGGGATGATATGCCACAGGTCGTAGGGGGCTTGTCAGGCTGCAAACGCCAGATATAGTCCAAGTGATCAGGGCGGCTCTGCCCGCCTTGGTGCCGCAGGCAACGGGGTGGGGTGGGAGTCCTTGAACCAGATGGACGGCGATTTCAGAACGAACTTTGTGCGCGATCCGGCGGCACTCAAGCATTTTCCGTCTTTGGTGCTGAATGCCGATTATCGCCCGCTAAGCTATTACCCACTGAGCCTGTGGCCCTGGCAAGAGGCAATCAAGGCCGCCGTGTTGGACAGGGTGCAGATCGTCGCCGAATATGACGAAACCGTCCGAAGCCAGAGAGCCGTGTTTCGGATACCTTCGGTTGTGGTGCTGAAAGAATTTGTAAGACCCCAAAAGCGCGTGGCCTTCACGCGCTTTAATCTTTTCTTGCGGGATGAGTTTTGTTGCCAATATTGCGGCGCGCGTGGCGATCTGACGTTTGACCACGTCGTGCCGCGCGCCCGTGGCGGTGTGACCAGTTGGCAAAATGTGGTGGCCGCCTGCAGCCCATGCAATTTGCGCAAAGGATCGAAAACCTTGCGGCAGGTCGGCATGCAGTTGCGCCGCCCCCCCCGGCAGCCATCGGCCGAGGAAATGCAGGCCCATGGCCGCAAGTTTCCGCCGAATTTCCTGCATGAAAGCTGGATGGATTACCTGTATTGGGATGCCGAACTGGATGCCTGAATGCCGGCCACAACACGGCAGATCGGTAAAGAGGCTTTGCGAACAGGCAAGGCCCCGCTAGCCTAGCGAAAAAGCTGGGGATGCAGATGTTTGCGGGACTTGAACTGGCGGCGGTCAATCTGATGGTGGCCTTGGTCTGTGGCGCCCTGATCGGATCAGAGCGTCAGGTGCGCCAGCGTATGGCGGGCCTGAGGACAAATGCGCTGGTGGCTTTGGGTGCGGCCAGCTTTGTCGTGTTTTCAAGCCTTTACCCGGCCGAGGTCAGCCCGACGCGGGTTGCTGCGCAAATCGTTTCGGGGATCGGGTTTCTGGGCGCGGGCATCATTTTTCGCGATGGGTTCAACATTCACGGCCTGAACACTGCTGCAACCTTGTGGTGTTCGGCTGGGGTGGGGATGATGGCCGGATCGGGGCATTGGCCCTATGCCCTGCTGCTGACCGGGATGGTGATGTTCATCAATCTGGGCCTGCGGCCGGTCGTGCGTTGGATCAAGCGCAAGACCAAGGCAGGCATGCCCCTAGCGCGGTCGTGGCGGGTGATTGTTACCGGCCATGCCCGTGCCGAAGGTGACTTGCGCAGTCTTATTCTGCGCACCCTGGCCATTGGCGGGCTGCATATTTCCGAAATATCGGCCCGGGCTGCGGAAACGGGGGATGGGCTTGATCTGTTGGTAACCGTCACAGCCGAGGGTCAGCCCGACAGTCTGCTGGAACAGGCTGTCCATCGCCTTGCCGCCGAACCGGGGTTGATCCGGGTGCGTTGGGATATTCTTGAGGAAGGCTAGGCCAAGGCTTCAATGCGTGCCAAGGCAGTGCTAGACTTCGGATTGCGACAGGGTTAGAAGACGTGCGTTAGCGCTAACGGCGCCCTGTAATGAAGGACAAGCCATGGTTTCGCGTGTCATTCCGGTCGAAGATTTCGACCTTGTGGTTTTTGGGGGAACGGGTGATCTGGCCCGTCGCAAAATCCTTCCGGGCCTATATCGCCGCTTTCTGGCCGGGCAGATGACGGCAGAATGCCGGATCATCGGTGCCGCGCGGGGCGAGCTGAGCGATGATGATTTCCGCGCGATGATTGCCGAGGCAATCGCCGAATTCGTTCCGGCCGAACGGCAAGATGCCGAGGCGATTGCCGGCTTTTTGGCGCGGCTGCGGTATGTGGCGATCGATGCCAAGGGCGATGGCGGCTGGGGCGAGCTGAAGGCGCTGATGCGCCGCGATGTGGTTTGTGCCTTTTACTTCTCGGTCGCGCCCAGCCTGTTTGGCGATATTGCCCTGCGCCTAAAGCAGTTTGGCATTGCCGATGACAATGCCCGGATTGTGGTGGAAAAACCCTTTGGTCGCGATCTGGCATCGGCCAAGGCGTTGAATGCGACATTGGCCCAGCATTTCCATGAAAGCCAGATCTACCGGATCGACCACTATCTGGGCAAGGAAACGGTGCAGAACCTGATGGCTGTGCGCTTTGCCAACATCTTGTTCGAACCGTTGTGGAAGTCGGAATATATCGACCATGTGCAGATCACCGTGGCCGAAACCGTAGGGGTTGAAGGGCGCGGGGCCTATTACGACAAATCGGGCGCGATGCGGGATATGGTGCAAAACCATATGATGCAGCTGTTGTGCCTGATCGCGATGGAACCGCCCTACCACTTTGACCCCGATGCCGTGCGCGATGAAAAGCTGAAAGTGATCCGCGCGCTGGACCCGGTTTTGCCGCAAGACATCGTGCGGGGGCAGTATCTGGCCGGAAACGGGCAGGGGGGCTATGTCGAACACAGCGAAAACCCGCAAAGCCGCACCGAAAGCTATGTGGCGCTAAAGGCCCATATCTCGAACTGGCGCTGGAAGGGCACGCCATTCTATTTGCGCACCGGCAAGCGGCTGCGTGCGCGGGCCAGCGAAATCGCCATCACCTTCCGCGAACCCCCCCATTCGATCTTTGACGATGCGACAGGCTGGCGCGAAAATGTTCTGGTCATTCGGCTGCAACCGGATGAAGGCATGAACATGATGGTCATGATCAAAGAGCCCGGTCCCGGTGGCATGCGCCTGACCCAGGTGCCGCTGGACATGACCTTTGCCGATGCCTTGGGCCCCGAGGCCGAGGATGTGCCCGATGCCTATGAACGGCTGATCATGGATGTGATCCGCGGCAATCAAACGCTGTTCATGCGTGGCGACGAAGTCGAGGCCGCCTGGGCCTGGACCGATCCGATCATCGCCGGGTGGGAATCGCGGGGCGACAAACCGCAGGGGTATGATTCCGGTTCGTCCGGGCCCGAAGACGCATTGATGCTGATGCATCGCGATGGCCGTCGATGGAGGGATATTCGCTGATGGAGTTCAAGTCTTATCCAGATGCCGATCTGATGTTTCTGTCTCTGGCCGATCAGATCGCCAGTGAACTGGCCGATTTTCTGCGCCGCAATGGCAAGGCTTCGCTGTGCGTTCCCGGTGGCACAACGCCGGGGCCGATCTTTGATACGCTCTCAGGCGTTGATCTGGATTGGGCCAATGTGGCGGTGTTTCTGAATGACGAACGCTGGGTGCCCGAAACCAGCCCGCGCTCGAACACCCGCCTGTTGCGCGAACGGCTGATCCGGGGCAAGGCGGCGGCGGCGCAGCTGGTGCCGCTTTATGCGCCCGCCGATCAGCCCGAAGATCAGTTGCAGGCCCTGTCTGACGGGCTGAAGCCGCATCTGCCGATTTCGGTTTTGCTGCTGGGGATGGGCGCGGATATGCACACCGCCAGCCTGTTTCCCGGCGCCGACAAGCTGGATCAGGCCCTTGCCGCCGATGCCCCGGTTCTGATGGCGCTGCGCGCTGATGCCGCCGGAGAGCCGCGCATCACCCTGACAGCGCCCCATCTGAAAGCGGCATTCTGCACGCATATCGTGATCCGTGGCGCTGAAAAGCGCGCCGCGCTAGAGCGTGCAGCCAACCTTTCCCCGTCCGAGGCACCCGTGCGCGTGGTGCTGGATCATGCAACCGTTCATTGGGCCGAGTGATATGCAACAGCAATGGGCTGCCTTGAAAGACCACCACGCCGCCGTGCAAGCGCGGCGCATTCTTGACCTGTTCAAGGATGAAACCCGCGCCACCGGCTTTTCGGCGCAGGCCGATGGCATGTTGTTCGATTATTCCAAGACGAATATCGACGCCCATGGCCGTGATCTGTTGCTGGCCTTGGCCAAGGCCTCTGGCCTGGCGGAAAAGCGCGCTGCCCTGTTTTCGGGGGCAAAGATCAACGAAACCGAAGGCCGCGCGGTTTTGCACACTGCGTTGCGCAACCTCGATACCCCCGTTCTGGTAGATGGCAAGGACGTGATGCCCGAGGTGCGCGCCACCTATGCCCGAATGCAAGGCTTTGCCCGTGATGTGCGCGAAGGCCGCTTTGTGGGGCAGGGCGGCAAGATCACCGATGTGGTCAATATTGGCATCGGCGGGTCTGACCTTGGCCCGGTGATGGCCTGCATTGCGCTGTCGCCCTATGCCGACGGGCCGCGCGCGCATTTCGTGTCGAATATTGATGGCGCGCATATCGCAGACGTTTTGCAGGGTTTGAACCCTGAAACCACGCTGATCATCGTGGCCTCCAAAACCTTTACCACCATCGAGACGATGACGAATGCCCAAACCGCGCGGGCCTGGATGGCGGCCAAAGTGGCGCATCCGGCCAGCCAATTCGCCGCTGTCAGCACCGCGGCCGACAAGACGGCGGATTTTGGCATCGACGCGGCCCGCGTTTTTGGCTTTGAAGACTGGGTTGGCGGGCGCTATTCGATGTGGGGCCCGATCGGTCTGTCACTGATGCTGGCCATCGGCCCCGATGATTTCGCCGAATTCCTGCGGGGTGGGGCGGCGATGGACGCCCATTTCCGTCAGGCCGAGATGATCGACAACCTGCCGGTTCTGCTGGCGCTTGTTGGCATCTGGCACAATCAGATCTGCGGTTATGCCACCCGCGCCGTTTTGCCCTATGACCAGCGCCTGTCGCGGCTGCCCGCCTATCTGCAACAGCTGGAAATGGAGAGCAACGGCAAGCGCGTGGCGATGGACGGCAGCGATCTGCCCTATCACTCGGGCCCGGTGGTCTGGGGAGAGCCGGGCACCAACGGCCAGCACGCCTTTTACCAGTTGATCCATCAGGGCACGCGGGTGGTGCCTTGCGAATTCCTGCTGGCGCGGCAGGGGCATGAACCTGATCTGGCCCATCAGCACTTGCTGTTGGTGTCAAACTGCCTTGCCCAGTCCGAGGCCCTGCTGCGGGGCCGCACTCTGGCCGAGGCAACGGCGATCATGGCCAAAAAGGGCCTGACGGGCGATGAGCTGGAGCGTCAAGCCCGCCACCGCGTCTTTCCGGGCAACCGGCCCTCGACCACACTGGCCTATCCCAAGCTGACGCCCTTCGTTCTGGGCCAGATCATCGCGCTTTACGAACATCGGGTCTTTGTCGAAGGCGTGATCCTGGGCATCAATTCCTATGACCAATGGGGCGTGGAATTGGGCAAGGAACTGGCGCTGGCCCTGCAACCGGTGCTTGAGGGCAAGGCCGGGCTGGAGGGCAAGGACGGATCAACCGCGCAACTGGCTGAATGGTTCAGGGGGTAAATCGCCCGATCCCGAAATTGACAAGACCGGCCCCAAAGGCCGGTCTTGCCGTCTGATGGGTGGTCTTATTTCAGCGCCGCCGTCACGATCACTTCAACGCGGTAGTCTGGCGTTGCCAGCTTGGCCTCGCCCGTTGCGCGGGCCGGGGTGTGGCCTTGGGGCACCCAGGCATCCCAGACGGCGTTCATCTCGGCGAAATCGGCCATGTCGGCCAGCCAGATCTGGGTCGAGAGGATGCGCGTCTTATCGGTGCCCGCTGCGGCCAGAATGCGATCAACTTCGGCCAGACAGGTGCGGGTCTGTTCGGCCACCGACTCGCCGGGGTTGCCCACTTGGCCAGCCAGCCAGATGATGCCGTTATAGCAGACGCCTTCGCTCATCCGGGCGCCGGTGCCGATGCGGGTGATATCGTTGTTCATGGAAAATCCCCTTGCTTTGGATGGCGCTTGCCTAGCCTTGGCCGCGCCCAAAGAAAAGGGGTCAGTTGACGGCCGTGCAGGTGAAGCTGTCGCCAGAAACCGGGGAAAACCATGCCAGCGTGCCGTCTGCGTTCTTTGAAACCGAAAGCTGGTAATCGTCTTCAAACGTCAAGACATAGCCATCGCCTTCAGCGGCGATATCGGTGATCACCATGTTTTCAGAGCCGTTGTTATAAATCTCATCCGAAAAGCTGAACACGGCAACGCCGCAATCCCATGTGCCGTTAAAGGGATAAGACTGGGCAAGGCCCGGGGCGGCACAGACCGACAGGGTCAGGGACAAGATGGTTCTGCGCATGACCGACCCCCAAAGAAAGGATGGAGCGGGTGAAGGGAATCGAACCCTCGTCATCAGCTTGGGAAGCTGCGGCTCTACCATTGAGCTACACCCGCGTCGAGGATGAGTTAAGCGAAGGCGGGGCCGTCGTCAAGTAGGGGCCCCACCTTTGATCTTTGCGCCCGGCGGTTGTCAGGGCGCGGCCACTGTAATCTCTGTCCTTTCGCCGGCGGCGACGCTGGCCGGGGTTTCGGCCTTCACCTCATCGCGTTCCGTGACCACGATGTAATCGCCGGGCGGAAACACCAGGTTCATCGACTCGCCATATTCAAAGCGCAGCGATTTGCGCGTCCCGTCGATGGCTTTTTTGGCCTGGAACACCTCAATCGAGCGTGCCCCCGGTGCCTCTACCGCCAGCACACCTGCATTCAGAACGACGGCGATGGCGACCCGTTCATTGGGTTTTACGCTAAAGGCCAGCTCGGCCTCGGCCTCATCCTTTTTGGCATAGGCCAGATAATCGCCGGGGGGCAGGGTAAAATCCTGCGCGGCCCCATATCCGCCTGCAACCGACGTTCGGCTGCCGTCAAGTGCGGTTTTGGCTTCAAAAACCTCAATCCACTGGCCGCTGTTATCCATGATCATATCTGCGGTGTAATAGGTGTCGATCACCGCCACCCCCACCGAAACGATGGCATCTTGTGTGACGGTCTTGCCAGCCTCGACCATGATGGTGCCTGCGACTGTGCCTTTGCCGATCTCGACGCTGTAGTCATAGCTGCCGGCGGGCAACAAGCGGGTATCAAGACCGTAGTGAAAGATCTCGGCCCCGTCGCGGCGCAGAGTGACGCCGGCATTGCCCACCACGTCCCCGCCTGCTTCGGTGACGGGGCGCAGGTTCAGATAGCCGGCATTCAGCACCAGATCGGGCTGGGCCGTGGCCTCGGCGCTGAGGGTGATCTTGGTTTCCAGTTCGGCTTCATCCCTGTCGATCACCAGCAGATAGGTTCCAGGCTCTATCTGCATCGGGTGCAGGCCATATTGCTGGTAGATACCTTCGCCACGGCTGCCATCGGAATTTATGGCGTAAAGTTCGACTGATGCTGGAAAATCAACAGGTTCGGCGGGCGCATCGGCGGCAAGGCGCACCACAGGGGCCAGATTGAATTCAACCGCGGCCGGGGCGGGCGGCGCCGGTGGGGGGCTGGGTTCTGGCTCTGGTTCGGCTGCGGCCACGGTGGTCTGCAAGGCCTCGACCAAAGCGGGGGCGTTGCTGGCCTCAATATACTTGCCACCAGTGTTTTCGGCCAGACAGGCGACTTGCTGGCCTTCTTCCTTGGTCAGGCCAAAGCCAACCACATGGGCCGTGAAATCAACCCCTGCCGCTTCCAGTTCCAGGCCAAGGGCACAAGGGTCGGCATTACAAGTCTCGATCCCATCGGTGATCAGGATGACGGTCGCCTTTTCCTCGGTCGAGCGCAGTTCGGTTGCTGCCCGGCGCACCGCTTCGGAAAGTGGGGTTTTGCCCAGAAACGACATGGCCTTGGCCGCGTCAGAAATGGCGCCAGCAGTGCCTGCGGCCGGGGGCACGATCATCTGAATGTCGTCGCACGACCCTTTTTCGCGGTGGCCATAGGCCATCAGCCCCAATTCGGTCTCTGCGGGCAGGCCCTGCAACACCTGATCCAACGCCTCGCGCGCAATCTCCAGCTTCGGCCGCCCCTCGATCTGGCCCCACATCGAGCCCGAGCCGTCAAGGACGATGATCGACTTCCCCTGGGCCAAAGCCGGGCCTGCCAGCAGGGCCAGCGTAAGGGGGAAGGCATGCAGTGCTTTGTAAACTGACATGGCAATTCCTGTTGTTGCGAATTGCAAACAGGCTAGGCAGGGCGCACCCATCTGGCAAGTCAGGACTCATTGACGCAGGGTAAGGAATTCCGCAGCCTGCGCCCAGGTCGCTGTGTCGCGGGTGATGTCGCCCGGTGCATCGGCCACCCCATGCAGCGCCCCACACCACGGCATCTTCAGCCAAAGCGCCGTGCGGGCCATCGTCGCCTCGACCGGGGCGGGCACGTCGGGGTCGGGGTCAGCGCGGGTGGTGATCAGCCACAACCGCTTGCCCGCCATCATGGCCGCAAACCCCAGATCCGGGTCATCCAGCCAGCCTGACCAGTGATCCAGCAACAGTTTTGCCGGGGCGGGCAGGGCATACCAATAGACAGGGGCCACAAAGACCAGATCATCAGCCGACCGCATTTGGGCCAGCACCCCCGCCACGACAGGCGCAAGTGGGGGTGGCGGGGCCGGGCGGGTGTCGTGAAAGGGGGGCAGGCCCAAAGTGGCCAGATCAAGCCAGTGGCAAGCGGCCCCCGCAGGCGCGGCACGGCGCGCCAGCCGGGCGCTGTTGCCATCGGGCCGCGAGGAAGAAAGCAGGAACAGGATCTGGCGCATGGGCCGCACAACATCACGGCTTGAGGAAAATGAAAATCCCCCCGACCCTTGGGGCCGAGGGGAGAGCGGGTTGGTGTGACAGGCCGCTGGGGACGAAATGGCACCGCGACCAACCCATTCCCCGAACCGGCGGCACAAACGCTGCCGGTTGGGGATGCCATGGGCCTTACATAGCCGGCAGCAGAACCGTGTCGATCACATGGATCACGCCGTTCGATTGCTTGACATCGGCAATGGTGACATTGGCGATATTGCCCTGACCATCCTTGATCATGATCTTGTCGCCTTCATACATCGCCGTGAATTCACAGCCGCCCACCGTGGTCACCGGATGCGCGCCCTTGTCATCATCCACCATCTTCATGATCGCATCCGACAGGGCATTGGCAGCGACGACATGGCAAGTCAGGATCTTGGTCAGCTGATCCTTGTTTTCCGGCATCAGCAGGGTTTCCACCGTGCCTGCGGGCAGCTTGGCAAAGGCGTCATTCGTGGGGGCAAAGACAGTGAACGGGCCTTCGCCCGACAGGGTTTCCACCAGACCGGCGGCCTGAACGGCGGCAACCAGCGTGGTATGATCGGCCGAGTTCACGGCGTTTTCGATGATGTTCTTGTCCATGAACATCGGCGCGCCACCCACGTCAGGGTTGGCATGGCCCTCGGCCATGGCAAAGCCGGTGGTCAGCGCAAGGATCGAAGCTGCAAGAGCGAATTTCATCAGTGATCTCCCATTCTTCTGTTCGGGCAGGATCATCCTGCCTTCAGGGAGAGTTACGAGACCGTTTCGCAGCAAGTTGCAGCGAGGCGAAAAAAATTATGCGCCGATTTCGGCGGTCAGGATGACAGGGCCTGTCGGTGCCCCGGTCGGCGACCCGCCCGCGGGTTCAACCGACACCGCCAGCACCCAGCCTGCCGGGGGGGCCGGGTATTCCACCTGCAAAGCCTGATCGCCCAAAAGACCCAGCGACACCGGGGCCGCATTGGGGGCGATGATCCACAATTCATGGTCTTGGCCCGCAGCGGGGCCGGTGCCGGCAATGCGGGTGATGCGCAGCATCTGGCCGTCATGACGGGCCTCATAGGCAAGGCCGGTTTCCGTGCTGCCCAGTTCGGCCACGATTGTATCGGTGGCAGGCGGGGCGAACAGAACCACCGCCAGCCCCAGGGCCGCCGCCGCCAGGCCGCCAAACGCCCAGCCCAGCCAGCGACGCTGCGGCCTGGGGGCGGGCGGGAACAGCCGTGCCTCGATCTGGCCCAGCAGATGCGCAGGCGGTGTAACCGGTGCGAAGCCGTCGTTCAGCCCGTCAAAGCGGGCTTCCCACCGCGCCACGGCAGCGGCAAAGGCAGGGTCACGCTTGATCCGCGCCTCGGCGGCCAGGCGTTCGGGCAACGCCAGCACGCCCAAGACATATTCGCCAGCCAACGCATCCAGTTCTTCGGTCGGGGTCAAAGGTGTGTCGTCTGTCATTGGTCCAGACACTCCTTCAGTTTCAAAAGGCTACGGCGAAGCCATGTGCGCATGGTGTTCAGCGGCACGGCAAACCGTTCGGCCAGATCCTGATACGATTGCCCATCAAGATACGCCCCGCGCACCGCAGCGGCACGGTCCGGCTCTAGTGCATCAAAACACAAGGCAACGCGGCGCGCCTCGCCCATCGCCACCAGCCGGGTTTCGGCGCGCGGGCTGGTGTCTGCCACCCTTTCGGCGGCCTGATCGTCGGATTGCTCGGGCTTGCGGCTGCGCAGACGGTCAATCGCATGGTTGCGGGCAAGGGCGATCAGCCAGGTCATCCCGGCACCCTTGGCAGGGTCATATCGCCCTGCCTTGACCCAAACCCTGGTGTAAACCTCTTGCAACGCATCCTCCGCTTCGGCGCGATTGCCAAGGATACGCAAGGATACCCCCAGAAGTTTCGCAGCCGTCTGGGCATAAAGCTGCGCAAAGGCCGCACGGTCCTGTGCGGCACAGCGTTGGATAAGGGGGGCTATGGGATCATCCATCGCGGGCAAGCTAGGCCATGCCCCCTGACTTGGCAAGTCAGCCCCGCCGCCGCCGCCGCCCCCCTTCACCGCCACTGCCACCTGCGTTGAACGACACATGCGGCAGTGTCACGATCGCAGAAAGTTCGGGAAAGGTGTCAACGGCATGGGGAATGGCGTTGGCATTTACGAAATGCTCTTGAAAGCGGGGTTCGATGGCGGTTTCAACCTTGTGAATCTGATGCACCGTCGCTTCAATCTGATTGCGCGCAGCCACATTGCACAGGGCGATGCGCGCCCCAGTGCCCGCCGCATTGCCGGCACTGGTGACATGGTCCAGCGGCGCATCCGGGATCATGCCCAGAACCATCGCGTGTTTGGGGCTGATATGGGCGCCAAAGGCCCCGGCCAGCGTCACCCGGTCAACCTTTTCCACACCCATTTCATCCATCAGCAGCCGTGCGCCGGCATACAGCGCCGATTTCGCCAGCTGGATGGCGCGAATGTCGCCTTGGGTGACCAGAATGCGTGGCCCGCCGTCGGCGCTGCCATCATGCAGCATATAGCTGTGGGTGCGGCCTTCGGGCAGGCAGCGCGGGGTGCCTGTCTGTTCGGCGCTGCCGATCAGCCCACCCGGATCAACCAGCCCAGCCATACGCATTTCGGCCACGGCCTCAATGATGCCCGACCCGCAAATGCCGGTGATGCCGCTGGCAGCCGTGGCTTTGGCGAACTCTGGATCATCCGACCACAGATCACTGCCGATCACCCGAAAGCGTGGCTCTTTCGTCACCGGGTCGATCTGCACCCGCTCAATCGCACCGGGGGCGGCGCGCTGGCCGCTGGAGATCTGGGCACCTTCAAAGGCAGGGCCGGTGGGTGACGAACAGGCCAGCACACGCGTCTTGTTGCCCAAAAGGATTTCGGCATTGGTGCCGACATCGACGATCAAGACCATGTCATCCGACTGGTTGGGCTGTTCCGACAGCGCCACGGCGGCGCAATCGGCACCCACATGTCCCGCGATGCAGGGCAGCACATAGACGCGGGCCGAAGCGTTCAGATGGGTCAGGTCCAGTTCGTGCGCATCGAGCGAAAGGCTGCTACTGGTGGCCAGCGCAAAGGGGGCCTGTCCCAGTTCCACCGGGTCGATCCCCAACAGCAGGTGGTGCATCACCGGGTTACAGACAAAGACCACCTCATAGATCGCGGTCGAAAGCGTGTTCGCCTCGGTCGCGATTGACGCCGCCAGCGCATTGATCGCCTCGCGCACAGCGCGGGTCATTTCCACATCACCGCCCGGATTCATCATCGCATAGGACACGCGGCTCATCAGATCTTCGCCAAAGCGGATCTGCGGGTTCATCAGGCCCGATGAGGCCAGCACCCGACCATCGGTCAGATCGCACAGATGCGCCGCAATGGTGGTTGACCCAAGGTCGATGGCAAGGCCAAGGATCGGGCCTTCGTGAAAACCGGGCCAGATATCAAGGATGCGGGCGTGGTCATCGTGGTTGCCTTTGTGCAGGGCCACGGTGACCTTCCAGTCGCCCTTGCGCAGGGCCGGTTGCAGACGGCGCATCAGGTTCAGATCGGCCGTTACATCCTCGACCTGCCATTGATCGCGCAAGGCGATGGCCAGACGTTCGAAATCGCCGGTGGGTTCGTGCATGTCGGGTTCCTGCACCTCGACCAGCAGCAGCCGTGTGGCAGGGTCCATCGCGATGACGCGTTCGGTTGCAGATTTGCGGATGACCTGCTTGTGCACCTGGCTTTCGGGCGGCACGTCGATCACCACATCGCCCATGACCTTGGCCTGACAGCCCAGACGGCGGCCATCAATCATCCCGCGCTTCGACTTATACCGTTCTTCGACGCTGTTCCATTCGGTCAGCGCATCCTGGGCCACATGCACGCCATGTTTGGAAAATTCGCCATAGCCCGGCGTGATCTGGCATTTCGAGCAGATGCCACGCCCGCCACAGACCGAGTCAAGATCGACGCCCAGTTGCCGGGCGGCAGTCAAAACGGGGGTGCCAAGGGCAAAGCGGCCCCGCTTGCCCGAAGGGGTGAAGATCACAAGTGCATCATCGGCCATGGAAGTCTCCTGTTCGCCCTGTTGTTCTAGGGCTTGCAGGCGCAGGCGCAATGCCTGTTCGCGGCGTCTTTCTGTCAGCTACCGTCAAGCCATGCCAGAATGGCCTCTCGATCGGCATCCAGACGCGGGGCCGGGCCGCGCTGATCGGCTTCGGGCAGGCCCGACATCTTGATCGGATTGCCGGGCGCGGTAAAGACGGGGCCCCCCGGATTGGCCTGCACCGGCAACACCATGTTGCGCGCCAAAATCTGCGGATCGCGCAAGACTTGCGCCATGTCCTGCACCGAAGCCGTGGGCAGGCCAGCGCTCTCTAGCACACTGATCCAATGGGCAACGGTCTGGCCCAGTGTCACCGCCTCGATCAGCCGTTTCAGCAAGGCGTGATGATCGCAGCGCGCCGCATTGGTGGCAAAGCGCGGATCATCGGCAAGGGGCAGGGGCAGGGCGGCACACAGCGTGCGAAACATGGCGTCATTGCCGGCTGCGATCACAAAGAAACCGTCGCTGGCGCGATAGGTGGAAAAGGGGGTGATCGTGGGGTGCCGGGCCCCGGTGCGACCGGGCGCTGTGCCGGTGGCGGCTGTGATTGCAATGGCATGTTCCTGAATGGCCAACTGGCTGTCCAGCATCGCCACATCAATCTTTCGGCCCAAACCCGTGCGCGCCCTGTCAAACAGGGCCGCAAGCACGCCTTGGGCCAGATACATGCCTGCCACGATGTCGCCGATACTGGCCCCCACGCGCACCGGTGGGCCGCCTTCTTCGCCGGTGATGCTCATCACGCCGCCGCGCGCCTGCACCACCATGTCATAGGCGGGCTTTGCTGCCTCGGGGCCGGTGTGGCCAAAGCCTGACACGGCCCCGTAGATCAGTTTCGGATAGCGGGCGTGCAACGCCTCCCACCCAAAGCCCAGCTTCTCCATCACGCCGGGGCGATAGTTTTCCAGCACCACATCCGATGTGGCCAAAAGCTGATCAAAGACATCCCGGTCACAAGGCGACTTCAAATCCAGCGCGATGGATTGCTTGCCCGCATTCAGCGCCGCGAAATAGGCACTTTCGCCCTGCACAAAGGGCGGAAAGGCGCGCGTATCGTCGCCCGTTCCCGGCCGTTCCACCTTGATGATCCGTGCCCCCAGATCGGCCAGCGTATGCGAACAAAAGGGGCCAGCCAGAACATGGGTCAGGTCCAGAACGACAATGCCTTCTAAAGGTGCGGTCATGAAACGGCCTCCTTTTTCGCCTTCATCACAAACCGGACCAGGGTGAAACACAAGCCCAAGCTTGCACGGCAGTGATCCTGAGCGGGACACTGCCAAAAGAGAAAGGCCCGCAATCACGCGGGCCTGTTCCGAAAAGATGTGGTCAAGCGGTGGAGTTAGCCGCGGGCCCGACGCCCGCCGCGCCGCCCCGAGGCCGCCTGCGATTGTGCGGCCGAGGCTTCGGCAAAGGACATGCCGCCTTCGACGGCTTCCAGCACCTTGGCGAAGCGAATCCACTCACCACCATTGGGATCGTGGTTCATCAGGAAGTTGGCGGCGCGGATCGCCTCCATTTCCTGCTGGCGGACGGGGTTCATGATCGCGCTGGTCATGCCCGCGCCCATGGCCATGGGCAGGAAGGCGCCATTGATGCCGTGGCGGTTTGGCAGGCCAAAGCTGATGTTTGACGCCCCGCAGGTGGTGTTGACCCCCAGTTCATCGCGCAGACGGCGCACAAGGGCAAAGACCTGTTGGCCGGCGCTGGCCATGGCCCCAACCGGCATCACCAGCGGGTCAACCACGATGTCATGGGCGGGAATGCCAAAGTCTGCGGCGCGCTCGACAATCTTCTTGGCAACGGCAAAGCGCACATCCGGGTCGGGCGAAATGCCGGTGTCGTCGTTTGAAATGGCCACAACGGGCACGTTGTATTTCTTGACCAGCGGCAGCACCAGTTCCAGACGGTCTTCCTCGCCCGTGACCGAGTTCAGGAGTGGGCGCCCCTCACATGCGGCAAGGCCGGCTTCCAGCGCGGCAGGAACCGAGCTGTCGATGCACAGGGGCACATCCACTGTCTGCTGAATGATCTCGATCAGCGCTTTCATCAGCGGCGGTTCGACAAAGTTGTTGTCGGCATAGCGCGGGTCTTCTGCCATCTTGTTGGTAAAGACAGCCCCCGAATTCACATCCAGCACGGTGGCGCCGCAGGCGACCTGCTCCAGCGCGTCACGGATGACCGTTTCGTAATTGCCAGCCTCCAACTCGCCTGCAAGTTTCTTGCGGCCGGTGGGGTTGATCCGCTCACCGATCACGCAGAACGGCTCGTCAAAACCGATGATTACGGTTTTTGTCTTTGATTCCAGAACGGTGCGGGTCATTGTTCAACCTTTTTGTAAAGTTCAGGCGGCACGCGCAGGCTTGCCTGCTGCGCCGCCGTTTTCGGTTACCCATTGGGCATTGGTCTTGATGCCGCCCAGCGGGAAGAAGTGGACCTGTTCAATGCCAAAGCCGGGATTTGCGGCCTTGTGCGCAGCCAGATCAGCCAGAAAATCAGTCGGCTCATAGGGCAGCAGCAGCTTGGACACATCCATGGCCCGCTTTTGCAACACCTTCAGCGACGGGCCGACCCCGCAGGCGATGGCGAATTTGATCAGCGTTTGCAGTTTGGCGGGGCCCGCCACACCGATGTGAACCGGCAAGTTGATGCCCTCGGCCTGCAAGCGGTTGACCCAGTCAATCACCGGGCCTGCCTCAAAGCAGAATTGCGTGGCCATCGCCATCTTGGCATCAGTGCGCTCGGCAAAGGCCGATTTCCAGCGTGCCGCCTCCATCACCATCTTGTCCGATCCGTCGGCGTCAATGTCCTTGTTGCCTTCGGGGTGGCCGGCGACATGCAGGCGGTCAAACCCGTCAAAGGCCCCCGACTCCAGCAGTTGCATCGACGTGTGATAGTCGCCATGCGGGGTGGCAACGCCGCCCGCCAGCAGCAACCCTTGGCGCACACCCACATCGCGGTAGCGCGCGACCCAGTCTTGCAGCGTGGCCTTGTCCTTGATGATCCGCGCCGGAAAATGCGGCATCACGGTAAAGCCTTCGTCGCCGATCCGCTTGGCGGTGGCGACCATTTCTTCAATCGGCGTGCCCTCGATATGGGCGATGTAGACGCGGGTGCCCGTGGGCAGCAGCGCGCGGAAATCATCCACCTTTTCGGCGGTGCGCGGCATCACCTCGATCGAATAGCCGGTCAGGAATGCCTCAAGCGAGCCACCTGAGGTTGCGGGGGCCGCGGCCTTGGCGCGGAAGTTGAACAGTGCCATCAGTGTCTCCCTCAGTGACATCGCGGTCAGGCTTTTGCCCAGCCTTCGGCCTCTATCAGGGCTTTCAGGCGGGCCGTGTCGAATTCTGCATCCAGTCGGGCGGCCTCGCTGCGCGCGACCTCATCCTGATCGCCCTCCACCTCATAGGCGGGGGCTTTGCGCCATTCGGCCAGATAGGCATCGGCATCCTTGGCGCCGATCTTCATGGCGCAGCGGTCAATCGCCTGTTCAAAGCGTTCGGGCAATTGCACCTTGGCCCCGCGCCGCCCCTTGCCCACGATCACCTGGGCGGGAATGTCGCGCCAATAGACCACTGTCACTTCCGCCATGCGCTTGATTCCCCCGTTTGCTGTCAATTCCCTTCTAATCGCCCGTTGGCGACGCGAAGGTGCGTTTTCGACATGGCGCAATGAATAACCGACCCACGCCCATCGGTGCGGACCATAGTTTGGTTTCGTTGCAAAATCGACCGGCGCGTGCAGGAAAATTTCTCAACATTGTCTTGCGGTGGCCCGGCAGATCGGGGCCGGTTTTCAGTGATCGTGACAGTTGGGTGAAGAACGCTTGCGGCGGTAGGGCAAGGGCGCTACCTTGAGAGCAACCACATATGGAGGGCGGATATGACGCCCGAGCGTCCTCGAGAGGGGGGCGCAACGCAATCTGCGGTCGAGCCTGACGAAGGCTCCCGCCTTGCTGACCCGTCGCCCTCTCTCTTGCCCGGTTCTGGCGCGCTGTATGCTGCGCTGGATCTGGGAACAAACAGTTGCCGGATGCTGATTGCCCAGCCAAAGGGCAGTCAGTTTTCGGTCGTGGACAGTTTTTCCAAGACTGTTCAGCTTGGTGTGGGGCTGGAAGCCTCGGGCCGGTTGTCGCGCGCGTCGATGACGCGCACGGTGCAAGCCTTACGCATTTGCCAGAAGAAACTTGAGCGTCACAACGTCGGCCGCATGCGCCTTGTCGCGACCGAGGCCTGTCGTCGTGCCCGCAATGCGCGTGATTTCATGCGTCAGGTGCGGCGCGAAACCGGGCTGCAACTTGAAATCATCACCCCCGAGGAGGAAGCGCGGCTGGCCGTGATTTCTTGCGCGCCCCTGGTGCATCGCAAGACCGAGCAGCTTTTGGTGGTTGATATTGGCGGGGGGTCAACCGAACTGGTCTGGATCGACCTGTCGGATGTGCCCGGCGAAGATCGCCCCCGCGCGATCATGGGCCTGCACAGCGGGTTCAACGCCCAGCCCGCCGGGGGCGCGCGGGTGGTGGACTGGATCAGTGTGCCGCTGGGGGTCGCCACCTTGCGCGACCAGTTCGGCGATGTTGATGATGATGCGGCGCGGTTTGCCCTGATGAGCTGGTTTTTTGAAGAGCAACTGGCCAGTTTTTCCCCCTATAACGCCCAACAAAAGCGGGAAGGCTTTCAGATCATCGGCACCAGCGGCACAGTGACGACGGTTGCTGCCAGCTATCTGGGCTTGCGCCGGTATGACCGCACCAAGGTGGATGGGTTGCAGATGACCTCGGACCAGATTGACAGCGTGATCCGCGATTACCTGTCACTTGGGCCCGAGGGCCGCCGCACCGACCCGCGCATTGGGCGTGACCGTCATGCCCTGATCATGTCGGGTTCGGCCATCTTGCAGGCCCTGATGCGGATCTGGCCGACTGATCGCCTTTCTGTTGCTGACCGTGGCCTGCGCGAAGGCCTGTTATACGCCCAGATGACGACCGACGGCGTATTGAGTGAAGGACCATATACATGACCGGCAAGAAAACCCCGGAAAAGAACAACTCGGGCCGTGGGCAGCGTGATCTGCGGGTGCGGGTCAAGACGGCAAAGGGGCGCAAGCTTTCTTCGACGCTGTGGCTGGAGCGGCAGTTGAACGACCCCTATGTGCAGCGCGCCAAGAAAGAAGGCTATCGCGGTCGCGCGGCCTATAAGATCCTCGAGCTTGATGATCGCTATGGGTTTCTGAAGCCGGGGGCACGGGTGGTTGATCTGGGCTGCGCGCCGGGGGGCTGGTGCCAGGTGGCGGTCGAGCGGGTGAACGCACTGTCGCAGAACCCGAAAAAGCCGCAGGGCACGGTGCTTGGGGTCGATCTGCAAGAGATCGAACATATCGCCGGGGCCGAGTTGCATCAGCTTGATTTCCTGTCGGATGGTGCGGATGAACAGGTCAAGACATGGCTGGGCGGGCGGGCCGATGTGGTGATGTCAGACATGGCCGCCGCAGCCAGCGGCCACAAGGCCACCGACCACCTGCGCATTGTGGCGCTGGTCGAGGCGGCGCTGGATTTCGCCTTTGACGTGCTGGAAGACGGCGGCACCTTTGTTGCCAAGGTGCTGGCGGGTGGGGCGGAAAACAGCATGCAGACCATGCTGAAGAAGAACTTCAAGAAGGTTGCGAATGTAAAGCCGCCGGCCAGCCGGTCGGACAGTTCGGAAAAATTCGTGGTGGCCATGGGCTATCGCGGTCGCGATCTGAACGCAGCCGACGGGGCCGAGGACGACGCGGACGAAGACTGGCCGCACAAGGACTGACAGCGCAAGACCCCACCAGAAACAGAAATGGCGCCCACGAGGGGCGCCTTTCTAAGGTCGGATCTGCCGTCAGGGCTGCTTAGCCACCCCAGGTGCGCACCGGCCCACAATCCATATGCACAAAGTTCGACCGCGAATAGCGCCCGACGCCGCCCGAAGAACAGGCCGCAGCCGCCTTGGCCATCTGCCCCACCGAGCGCGATTTCAGCCGCAGATCGGCCGCCTGGCCCTTCATATGCAGCGAATTCTTGGCAACGCCGCTGGATTTAGAGCGCAGCATGGCATTGGTTTGCGGGCTGCGATACCCCGACAGCAGCATATAGGGTTCGGACACATCCATCAGGCGGTGGGCCGCTGCCATGATGTCGATATTGCGCAGATCCATCTTGATCGTCGCATCCGACCGCCAGTCGCGCATGAAGTGGTTCACTTCCTTGACCACCTCTGGAATATACTCGCCTTCGATCCAGTAGATCGTGTCGATGCTTTCCCCGGTGCGGCCCGAATACATCCGAATGCGGCGAATGTCGCCCGCGCCCTTCAGCAAACCAAATGCGTTGGAGTAAGTGGGGGCTGCCACAACAGCGGTTGCCGCGAATGCACCCAAAAGTCCACGCCGCGTAAAGCCGATCTTTGAATTTTCTACCATTCTAGTGCCTGTCCCGTCACGTTTGACCTTCGCCTTGTTGGCGATTTGCCTGCCACTTCATCCCCAAGTGCCCAGAACATATGCCACAGCGCGATTCGTAACCCAAGCGCAGATTCCACGCCTTGGGCCAGTCTGGGCCAGGTCGGCAAAAATCTGCTTAAAGCTTGCAAAGCCATGGGCCATATTTTTCCGAAAAGATCGTTGCTAATTTGGCACGCATTCTGCGCGTTGCAGGGGGGCTTGGCATGGTTGTGAATGGACTCGGCCCCTCAAACGACCGAAAGTCCAATGTTAGAAGTGTTTTACCAAGGGTCTTGAGGTCAGCATGTTTGGATTCGGTCGGTTTCGTAATGTCACAGTCCTGCTTGGGTCGGTTGCGGCCCTGACGGTGGGTCTGTCCCATGCGGTTCCGGCCCAAAGCCTGCCCAGCCCCTTTGTGCAGGTGCTTGCGGCCGAGGCTTCGTCAGATTCGGCGGTGGCCGAGGTGTATCGCGCCCGCAATTATCAGCCGATCTGGACGGCAGACGACTCGGCCCCGCGTCGCGCTGCATTGCTGAACACGCTGGCGCGGGCAGGCGATCACGCCCTGCCGGTGGGGCGTTATGATGTGGCGGCGCTGATGGCGCAGCTGGCCGCAGCCCAGACCGAGGGCGACCGCGCGCGGGTTGAAATGGCCCTGACGCGTGCCTTTCTGGATTATGCGCGCGATGTGAAATCGGGCCTGCTGGAACCGAAAACAGTAGACAAGGGCATCGTGCGCGAGATTGCCCGGCCAGATCCTGCGGTTCTTCTGGCGGGTATCCTTGGGCCAGATCCGGCGCGCGTTCTGCACGATCTGGCCCCAAAGGCCCCGCAATATGCGCAGCTGATGCGCGCCAAGATCGCGCTTGAGGCGCAGATCGCCAACGGGGGCTGGGGCCCGAAGATTCAGGCCAAGGCGCTGCAACCGGGCGACACTGGCCCCGCCGTCGTGGCGTTGCGCGACCGTCTGGTGCGTATGGGCTATCTGCCGGTTTCGGCCACGGCCAGCTATGATGCGGCCATCCAGTCGGCTGTGCAGCGGTTTCAGGTGGATCACGGCCTGATCGCCGATGGCAAAGCCTATGATGGCACGCTGCAAGAGGTGAATATCGGGCCAGAGCAACGGCTGAAATCCATCGTTGTGGCGATGGAACGCATGCGCTGGCTGGGCGATGCCCCCTTGGGCGAGCGGCATGTCTGGGTGAACCTGCCCGAAATGACAGCCAAGATCGTGGATCACGGCAAGGTCACCTTTGAAACCCGCGCGGTGATCGGCAAGAACGTCCCCGATCAACAAACGCCCGAATTTTCCGATGTGATGGAGCATATGGTCATCAACCCAAGCTGGGGGGTGCCACGTTCGATCATCGTGAATGAATATTTGCCGCTGTTGCAGCGCAATCCGAATGCGGTCAGCCATTTGCAGGTGATCGACAACCGGGGCCGTGTGGTGCCGCGCGGGGCGGTGAATTTCGCCGCCTATTCCGCCCGCAGCTTTCCCTTTGGCCTGCGCCAGCCGCCATCAGATGGCAATGCGTTGGGCAAGGTAAAGTTCATGTTCCCCAACACGCACAACATCTATCTGCATGATACGCCTGCCAAAAACCTGTTCAGCCATGATGTGCGCGCCTATAGCCACGGCTGCATCCGTTTGGCCGATCCCTTCGATTTCGCCTATACGCTGCTGTCGGCGCAAAACGATGATCCCAAAGGCACGTTCGAAGGCTATCTGAACTCGGGCAATGAAAGCACGGTCAAGCTGACCCAGCAATTGCCGGTGCATCTGGTGTATTTCACCGCCTTTCCGGGGGCCAAGGGGCAGATGACCTATCGGCGCGATATCTATGGGCGCGATGGGGAATTGTTTCAGGCGCTTGAGGCGGCCGGGGTGGTCTTGCCCTCTGTTCGCGGGTAAAACCGGGCTGCTGGCCAAAGTGCCGGAACAGGAGCCTGACCCATGCGCCATACCATTGCCGAGATTGCCGCCGCTCTGGGGGCTGACGCTGCCGGAGAGACCGATCTTTCGGTGATCCGCGTGGCCGAGCCTGATCAGGCGGGGCCGCTGGATCTGGCGTTGTGTGTGAACCCCAAATATGCCGATGGCCTGGCGCGGGGGCAGGCGCGGGTTGCGATGCTGTGGCCGGGGGCTGACTGGCAGGCCATGGGGTTGAAAGCCGCCATTTTCGCGCCGCGTGGGCGGCTGGCCATGGCTGGCCTGACTGCAATGATGGACCCTGGCCCCCAGATCGCACCGGGGATTCACCCGATGTCGGTGGTTGATGCCACGGCTCAGATCGGCGACGGGGCGGCCATTGGCCCCTTTGTCACCATCGGCGCGGGCGTCACGATTGGCCCCAATGCCCGCATCGCCAGCCATGTCAGCATTGCCGAAGGTGCGACCATCGGGGCCGATGCCCTGATCTTGCAGGGCGCGCGCATCGGGGCGCGGGTTACCATCGGCGATCGCTTTATCTGCCAACCGGGTGCCGTCATCGGCGCTGATGGTTTTTCCTTTGTCACGCCCGAAAAGTCAGGGGTCGAGGAAATTCGCGAAACTCTTGGGCAGCGCGACCAGATCAAGGATCAAAGCTGGACCCGCATTCACTCTGTCGGTGCGGTCAGCATTGGCGATGATGTCGAAATCGGCGCCAATGCCTGTATCGACCGGGGCACGATCCGCGACACCACGATCGGGGCCGGCACCAAGCTGGATAATCTTGTGCATATTGGCCACAACGTGCAGGTGGGCCGGGATTGTCTGCTGTGCGGCCAAGTTGGCATCGCCGGTTCGGCGCGGATCGGTGACCGCGTGGTGATGGGCGGCCAATGCGGGGTGAATGACAATATCTTTGTCGGCAATGACGTGATCTGCGGCGGGGCCACCAAGGTGTTCACCAACGCCCCGGCTGGCCGGGTTTTGCTGGGCTATCCGGCTGTAAAGATGGAAACCCATGTCGAAATGCAAAAGGCCCTGCGCCGTTTGCCCCGGCTTGCGGCAAAAGTTGCGGAAATCGAGAAAGTCATTCAAAAGTCGTGAAAACTGCTTACATCCTGTACCGCAAGGACAAAAGGGATGCCGACCATGACATCTGTTACCGACAGGATCATTGCCATCATTGCCGAGCAAGCTTTGCTTGATCCGGCCAAGATCTCGCCCGATGCCACGATTGAAAGCCTTGGCCTGGACAGTCTAGCCTTGGTCGAGACGATCTTTTGCATCGAAGAGGCGTTTGATATTCAGGTGCCCTTCGATGCCAACAATCCCGAGGCTTCGGGGTTCGATTTACGCTCGGTCGCCTCGATCGCCCGGGCGGTCGAAGGGCTTGTGGCCCAGAAAGCGGCCTGACCGGTGACGCATCGGGTGGTGATCACCGGGGCGGGCACGGTCAATGCCCTGGGCCATGACGTGCCCGCAACCCGGGCGGCCATGCGTGAAGGGCGTTGCGCCATTGGCCCGCTGGACATTCGCGATGCCGACAGGTTGCAATCGCCCATTGGCGCGCAGGTGCGCGACTGGCGTGCCGAAGACAGGTTTTCGCTGCGCGATATCGCCCTGTATGACCGCGTGACGCAATTCACGGTCGAGGCCGCGCGCCAGGCGGTGGCCCAATCGGGGCTGGCCTTTGCGGGTGCTTTGGCCGGGCAAACCGGCGTGGTGCTGGGCACTGCGGGGGGCGGTCTTGGCACCGTCGATGACAATTACCGCGCGGTGTATGAAGACCGCAAGGACAGGGTTCATCCGCTGGTGGTGCCGCGCCTGATGAACAGTGCAGGTGTCAGCCATCTGTCGATGATTCATGGCCTGCGGGGGCCATCCTTTTCCGTCTCGACCGCCTGTGCCAGTTCGAATCACGCGATGGCCCTGGCCTTTCAGATGGTGCAATCGGGCATGGCCCCGGTGATGCTGACCGGCGGGGCCGAGGCCATGTTGTGTTTTGGCGGGCTAAAGGCGTGGGAGGGCCTGCGCGTCATGGCGCGTGATGCCTGCCGGCCCTTTTCGAAAGGCCGCAACGGCATGGTGCAGGGCGAAGGCGCGGCGGTTTTCATCTTTGAAAACCGCGATCATGCCTTGGCCCGCGGGGCAGCCGTGTTGGCCGAGGTGATTGGCTTTGGCATGACGTCGGATGCCAGCGACATCGTGATGCCGTCGCAAGACGGGGCCGTGGCCTGTATGCGGCAGGCCCTGGCTGCGGCGCGGATCGCCCCGGCGGATGTGGGCTATATCAATGCCCATGGCACGGGGACAGCGGCCAATGACCGGGTGGAAAGCGCCGCGATTGCGCAGATCTTTGGGCCAAACCCGCCACCGGTATCTTCGACGAAATCCATGCATGGCCATGTGATCGGCGGTACAGGCGCCGTTGAACTGCTGGCCTGCCTGATGGCACTGCAAGAGGGCGTGCTTGCCCCGACAGTCGGGTGGCTGGGGCAGGATGACGATTGCCTGACCGATGTTGTGGCGAACCACGCCCGCACGGCAGAGGTTGACGTGGCCATGTCCAATGCCTTTGCCTTTGGCGGGCTAAGTGCGGTTCTGGTCCTGCGCCGGGCGGGGGCACACTAGGCGGGGCGCAACAAAAAAGGCCACCCAGTAGGGTGGCCTTCGGTCGATGTGTTACTCTGCCAGCAATCAAGGTGCAGCAGTTTTTGACACGGCGTCAAACCCGGCGGTAAACCCTTTCAGCGACAGATCGGCATTCACTTTCTGATCGGGCGCCACAACTGGCACAATGGTCAGCGTGGCTTTGGCGCCCTTCTTGAGCTGCGCCACTTCATCCGCAGTAAAGCCGATCCGTGCGACGCAACCGATGCTAGAGCAGAACGAGAAAGGGTAAACCTTGGCTTTGCCACCATCGACGCCAAACAGCAGGTTTTCCGTCAACAGCGTCTCCAAGGGCACGACAATCGTCGCGCCTGCCATGGCCTGGCCACCTTCCGGCAGTTTGAACAAGCTGAACTCGGCAATCGCATTGCCTTCGGCGTCCTTCAACAATTGGTACAGCTGGCAAGGGTTCGCCCCATCTTCGGTGCGAATGCAGCGCTGTTCCCATGCATCAAATTTGGCTTCGACATAGTTAGAGCCAACACCATCATTTGCGGCAGGCGCGGCAGGATCACTGCCCATCGAAAGGCCATCGGGTGCCGCCGCATCTGCCTGAGCTGCATCCGTCTGGGCCGGGGCGGCAGCCTCTTGCGCTTGGGCAAAGGCAACCGATGCCAGCAGCACAGAGGCTGACAAAGCAAAGGATTTGAACACGAGAGAAGAAGGGAGGAGGGTCATATTGGATCCATCTGGCCGTTCAAGGGCGAAATCATGTGCAGTGGCATAGCATGCCTGCGCTGCGGTGTCAGGTGGCAAAAACGTTACCCGCAGGCACGCAAGCCGACAGGAAAGCGGCGACAAACGGTTGGGCCCAAAAGAAAAAGGGCCAGCGACCCGGCCCTTTTTCATTTACTGTTTTTAGCTCCCTGTCGGACTGGCCGACTTCATTGCTCGTGACGCTAAGTTGGATTGCCGCAGTCGTCAACAGTGAATCTGCCATTTTTTCGAGAAGTGAAAGATGAAGAAAAATCACACCTTTTCAACAGGCCAGCCGGTTTTGGGCGGCAGGCCTGCGGTGGGAACATCGCTTTGCCGCTTTGGCTGCCTTGGGTCTGGCATCGTGACGTGAACCTTGTATGGTCGGCCAAGACAAGGCGCGGCAATCAAGCCCGCAACGCCAAACAACCGGGGGATGAACGTGTCGGAAGAGCCTGCAATTTTCGTTGGTGGTGGCGGTGACGCCTATGCTGTGCCGCAGAGCCTTTTGCTGAAATACGGCAACCGTCATGGTATGATTGCCGGGGCCACAGGCACGGGCAAGACGGTTACGCTGCAAATTCTGGCCGAGGGTTTTTCCGCAGCAGGGGTTCCGGTCTTTCTGTCGGATGTGAAGGGCGATCTTTCCGGTATCGGGGCCAGCGGCAGTGCCGAGGCCAAGCTGCACGAGCCATTCATGAAACGGGCCCAGACCATTGGCCTTGATCTGCAGTATCGCGCCTTTCCGGTGACCTTTTGGGATCTGTTCGGCGAACAGGGCCACCCGATCCGGGCCACCGTGGCCGAGATGGGGCCGCTGCTGTTGTCGCGGCTGCTGGAACTGACCGAACCGCAAGAGGGCGTCTTGAATGTGGCGTTCCGTCTGGCCGATGAAGAAGAACTGCCGTTGCTGGATCTGAAGGATCTTCAGGCCCTGCTGGTGTTCATCGGTGAAAACACGGCCGAGATTTCAACCCGCTATGGGTTGGTTTCGACCACTTCCGTCGGGGCCATCCAGCGGCGGCTGCTGGTTTTGGAAAACCAGGGCGGGGCAGGGTTCTTTGGCGAACCGGCGCTGGATCTGGCCGATCTGATGCTGAAAGACGCCAATGGGCTGGGGCGGATCAACATTCTGGCCGCCGACCGGCTGATGCAAAGCCCGCGCATGTATGCGACCTTCCTGTTGTGGATGCTGTCCGAGCTGTTTGAAAACCTGCCCGAGGTGGGCGACCCGGACAAACCCAAGCTGGTGTTCTTTTTTGATGAGGCGCATCTGCTGTTTCAGGATGCCCCCAAGGCGCTGGTGCAAAAGGTGGAACAGGTGGCACGTCTGATCCGGTCCAAAGGGGTGGGGGTGTATTTCTGCACCCAGAACCCGGCCGATGTGCCCGAGAATATTCTGGGCCAGTTGGGCAACCGGGTGCAGCACGCCCTGCGCGCCTTTACCGCGCGCGATCAGAAAGACCTGCGCATGGCGGCCGAGACCTATCGCGACAACCCGCGCTTCAAGACCGAAGATGCGATCCGTGAGGTGGGCACCGGCGAGGCGGTCACCTCGTTTCTGGAACGCAAGGGCATTCCGGGCATGGTTGAGCGCACCTTGGTGCGCCCACCCTCCAGCCAGTTGGGGCCGATTGATGCGGCTTTGCGTGCGCAGGTGATGGCACAATCGCCCTTGCGCGGAAAATACGACACAGTTCTGGATCGCGACAGCGCCTATGAACGCCTGCGCGCCCGCGAACAGGCCGCCGCAGAGGCTGCGGCCAAGGCCGAACAGCGCGCCGCAAAAGATGCCGACGACGAGAGGGGCGAGTTCAATCAGGGCCGTCGCTATGACGGCAGCCGCACCAGCACGCGCAGCAGCGAAAAGACCACGCGCAAATCCTCGGGCCGCAGCGACTCGATTGGCGAGGCATTTGCCAAAAGCTTTGCCCGCCAGTTGGGCAGCAAGACAGGGCAGGCCATCGTGCGCGGTGTCTTGGGGTCGCTGTTCAAAAGCCGCTAAGCCACCCCCCGATGCGCCTGCCTTACAGCGGGCGCATCTTCAGCTTGGTCAGCCGGTTCTCGCGCCGTTGCACCACTTCGAACCGAAAGCCGTGAAAGCTGAATGCTTGCCCCTCGCTGGGGATCATCTGCGCTTCGTGGATGACAAGGCCCGCAATCGTATTCGCCTCATCATCGGGCAAGTTCCAGTCGGTCGCGCGGTTCAGGTCGCGGATCGTCATCTGGCCTTCAACCAGAAAATCGCCATTCTCGGCCCGTTTCAGCCCGCTTTCCTTTTGCACCACGTCGAATTCGTCGGTGATTTCGCCCACGATTTCTTCCAGAATGTCTTCCAGCGTGATCAGCCCCTGAAGCGAGCCATATTCATCGACCACCAGCGCAAAATGGGTGCGGCGCTTCAGGAATTCGCGCATCTGTTCGTCCAGCGTCGTGGTCTCGGGGATGAAATAGGGTTTCATCGCCACTTTCACGATGTCCAGATCCTTGATCGACTGGACCGACCCTTCCTGCCCGCGCACCAGCCGATCCACCTCGCGCAGCAGATCCTTGGCATGGACAACGCCAAGGATGTTTTCCTCATCATCGCGGAACAGCGGCAGGCGGGTATGCGGGCTGGCCAGAACCTTGGTGATGATGTCATCAGGCGACAGATCGGCATCCAGCATTTCAATATGGCGGCGGTGGCGCATGATCTCATCCACCGTGCGGTGCCCAAGGTCGAGGGCGCCCAGCAGGCGGTCGCGGTCTTCCTTTTCCACCGCGCCTTCATAATGGCCCAGGGCGATGGCACCGACGATTTCTTCGCGCAAGGCCAGCAGCTTTGCCTCGGGGTCGGCCTTGACGCCAAACACCCGCAACACCCCGCGCACCAAGGCGCGCACAACCATGACGATGGGCGAGAACACAAGGATCAGCACCCGGATTACGGGGGCCACTTTGGTTGCCACACTTTCGGGGAAGGTGATGGCGATGGTCTTTGGCAAGACCTCGCCAAAGATCAGAACCATCGCAGTCATGCCCAAAGTGGCCAAAGCCACGCCGGAATCACCGAAAACCCGCGTCAACAACGCGGTTGCCAGCGATGCCGACAGGATGTTGACCACATTGTTGCCCAAGAGGATGGCACCGATCATCCGCTCGCTGTCTTCGGTCACCACCATGGCGGCCTGTGCCCCCAGCGATCCCTTGTCGGCCTGCGACTTCAACTTGGCGCGGGATGCCGCGGTCAGCGCGGTTTCCGAGCCCGAGAAAAAGCCCGACAGCACCAAAAGGCACAAGATGCCTGCGGCTGTCAGCCAGAAAGCAGAATCGAGTGAAGAGGCGTCCATGAAAATCTGATCCGGTTTGGGGTGTGTCTGGTTATGGTCTGACGGGCGGGCAGGTTCAAGTCTTGCGGTCGGCTCGCCCCTTGGCCAGCGGATGATGCGTCAGCACCAGTTCCTTCAAATGGTCATCCAGCACATGGGTGTAAATCTCGGTGGTGGCCACATCGGCATGGCCCAAAAGCGTTTGAATCACCCGCAAATCGGCCCCGCCGGCCAGAAGATGGGTGGCAAAGGCGTGGCGCAAGGCATGGGGGGTGACACTGGCAGGCGACACCCCCGCCGCCACGGCCAAGGTTTTCAGCAGATGGTGGAATTGCTGGCGGGTCAGGTGGCCGTCGGCCCCCGACGACGGGAACAAGAACTTGGAGGCAGGCAACCCCTTGGCGCGGGCCTTGGCCTCGGCCCCGTCGCGCACCGCCAGCCACGCCAGCACGGCCTGCCGTGCCGGGCCAGACAGCGGCACCATCCGTTCCTTGCCACCTTTGCCGCGCACCAAAATCATGCGCGGATCGCCGCGAACGGCGGATACAGGCAGGGTGACCAATTCGGTCACCCGCATCCCCGTTGCGTAAAGCACTTCCATCAGCGCGGTGTTGCGCAGACGCTCATCCTCGCCCCGGCCCAGATCGCGCACGGCTGACAGCAGGCGGCCCACGTCGTCATGGCTTAGCGTCTTGGGCAGGCGTTGCACGGCGCCGGGGCCCTTGATGCGGATGGCGGGGTTATCGTCGCGCCAGCCTTCGTCATGGGCAAAGCGAAACAACTGCCGGATGGACGACAACCGCCGCGCCCGCGTGGCCTTGGACAGGCCGTTGGCATCGCAAGACACCAGATAGGCCTCTACCTCATCACGGCCCGCAGTGGCAAAATGGCCACCCCGATGGGCCAGCCATTCGGTAAAATCCTTCAGGTCGCGCCCATAGGCCAGCCGCGTGTTGCGCGCCGCATCCAGTTCGGCGGCCTGCGCCTCAAGAAAGGTGGAAATCCACTGCATCATGTCGCGCGGGGCGCTTGTCATCCCCGCCGCTCCAGCAATAGCAGTTGTAGCGCGGTGCGCCGGGCCACATCTTCCAGCCCGACATGGCGCAAAAAGGCCAGTCCCTCGGTCACCTGTGACGATTGCCCCTGCAAACCCTGAACGACCTGGCGAATGGCAATCAGGATGCCTTCGCCCAGGCGCCGCTGATCCAGCAATGCCTGAAAGCTGGGGGTGGTGGCCTTGGCAAGAAAGGCGGGTGCAATGGCCCGGCCCAGCGAGTCTTGCGCCACGGCGCCTGCCAGATTGCCGGTGGCCAGACCGATCAGAAACGCCTCGCGCGGGGTTTCGGGCTTGCGCGACAGGGCCACGCGTTCATAGCGCGGCGACAGCAGACCGATCTCAAAGGCAATGCGCCCCGCGTCCCCCGTCAACGGAAAGCGCGACAGATGGTCGGCGAACAACAGCGCAAAGGGCACTTCCAACTCGGCCACCGTCATGGCCTGCCAGGCCGCGGGCAGGTTCTTGGCAATGGCCCCCGGATCGCCCGCCGTCAGGGCCGTTTCAAAGCGTTGCAGCGCATCTACCCTGTCCCACACCCCGCCCGAGGCAGCGGGCAGGCGTTCGGTATAAAGCCCCAGCAACCGGTTGGGCGGGATCGCGCCCACACGGGCCAGCCGTTCGGCGGCCTCGATCTGGGCCTTCCATCCGGCGGTTTCGCGCAATTCGGCATGGGCAAAGGCCAGGGGCAGGGTGCCGGTGGACAGCGGCTCGCCAATCGCCTCGAACAACCGCCAGGTCAGCGGTGTGATGCGCGCGGGAACCGGGGGCACGGTTTCGCCTTCGTAAAGGTCTGGGTCCAGAAAACGTGACAGTAGCGCGTCTTCCTCGGCGCTGATCTGGCCCAAGGCCTGTGCGGTGCGCAAGGTCAGCGCGGCAGCATTCCAATCGCCCGAGCGGGCAAGGCAAAAGATGCGGGCCGGAAAGGTGGGCGCAAGATTGGGCATGGCGCGCATGCGCTCGCAGCCGCGATCTTCTTGGCCCGTCAACAGCGCGATGTCGAACGCACGGCGAAACACCGCCGCATCCGACGATCCGCTGGCATCAATCAGCGCCTGCGCCTGATCCAGCGCACCAATATCCAGCAACTTGTCGATGCGTGACAGCAAGAGTTGCCCCTTGCGCGCCGAATCTGCCGGGGGTGTCGCCTCGGCCAGCATCAGCATCATCACCAGCCCTTGCAGCGCGGGCAGCGGTTCGGGGCGTTCGGCCGCGATTTCGGCGATGATCTCGGCTTCCAGCCCCATGCCCCACAGATCGCGCGGCAGGCCGGTCACGCTGGATGAAAACAGGCCCGTCGCATCAACCGATGGCGCATCCAGCGCACTGGTGCTGACATCTTCGGGCAGGGCCCCACCCGAACTGACCGGCGCCTCGGGGGCCTTGCGCGCCTCGGGCTTGGCCGCCGGGCCAGAGACAACGGTGCCGCCCGGCGTGGTCACCGATTGCGACAGCCAGTCGATGGCCGACAACGGCTCCTCTGACGCGGCCACGCCGGCAGGGGCGCAGGCCATTGCCAACGCCAGCAAGGTTGCGCGTGCGTCAGCCCCCATGGTCAATCTGCATTCAGCGTCACGGGAACCGTGATCTGTTCTTGCTGCGGGGAAAGGTCAGCCAGATAGGCATAGCCTGTCAGCCCTATGCCCCCAAGCACCACCAGCACGAACACCAATTTGAAAAGTCGCCCCAGCACTGTTTTCTGCCCTTCTTTGATCGTTTCCGCCGTGTTCCGGTGTTTTTCCCGGTTTTCTCTGGCCAAACCCTGCCGATCCTGGGCCTGCTTTGGCAGAAATTTGCACGATTATATATGGCAATCACATCAAGTTCACGCCATGACATGAAAAAAGCATGTGATGCGGGCAAGTCCTTGCGCATGCGCGGATCAGACCAAGGGGGAGGCGGATGGCGCGGCTGAAGAAGACCGTCGCAATGGTTGGCATGATGGGGGCCGGAAAAACGGCTGTGGGCAGCGCCGTGGCGCGGGCTTTGAATGTGCCTTTCGTTGATTCTGACGAAGAGATTGTCAAAGCGGCCAGCGCCACCATTGCCGAGATCTTTGAACGCGACGGCGAGCCGTTCTTTCGCGCCCGCGAAACCGAGGTTCTGGGGCGGCTGCTGCGCGGCACGCCGTGCATTTTGTCCACTGGGGGCGGGGCCTATCTGGCCCAGACCAACCGTGAGTTGATTTCTGAATCAGGGGTGGCGGTCTGGCTTCGGGCCGATCTTGATCTGCTGTGGCAGCGCGTGCGGCACAAAACCACCCGCCCGTTGCTGCGCACCGATAACCCGCGCGAAACCCTGCGCAAAATCTATGAGGCGCGGGTGCCGCTTTATGGTCTGGCCGATCTGGTGGTTGATTCCGGCCCCGAATTGTCGGTTGAGGCGATGGCCGAACGGGTCATCGAGGCCTTGCGCCAAAGGCCGGACGTTCTGGAAGGAGAGACGAAATGACAATTGATGTGGTTCCGGTTTCGCTGGGCACGCGGTCGTATCAGGTGCGCATCGGGCCGGGGCTGCTGGCGCAGGCAGGGGCCGAGGTTGCGCCGCTGTTGCGCCGCAAGAAGGTTGCGATTGTCACCGATGAAACCGTGGCCCCGTTGCATCTTGAAACGCTGATGGCCGCGTTTGCCGCCCAAGGCATCACGGCCACGGCACTGGCTTTGCCCGCGGGCGAGGCCACCAAAAGCTGGCCGCATCTGGCGCGCGCCACCGAATGGCTGTTGGAACAGAATGTCGAGCGCCGCGATGTGGTGGTGGCGCTTGGGGGTGGGGTGATTGGTGATCTGATCGGCTTTGCCTCGGCCATTTTGCGGCGCGGGGTGCGCTTTGTGCAGATCCCCACCACGCTGTTGGCGCAGGTTGACAGTTCGGTGGGCGGCAAGACCGGCATCAACACGGCGCAGGGCAAGAACCTTGTGGGCAGTTTTCATCAACCCAGCCTTGTGTTGGCCGATACATCGGTGCTGGAAAGCCTGCCTGCCCGCGATTTTCTGGCCGGCTATGGCGAGGTGGTGAAATACGGCCTGTTGGGCGATTCTGCCTTTTTCGACTGGCTGGAACAGAATGGCCCGTCATTGCGTGCCGACCCGGCCCTGCGCCAGCGCGCCGTCTTGCGGTCGGTGCAGATGAAGGCCGACATCGTCGAGCGTGACGAAACGGAAGAGGGCGACCGCGCCCTGTTGAACCTTGGCCACACCTTTTGCCACGCGCTGGAAAAGGCCACAGGCTATTCTGATCGCTTGCTGCATGGCGAAGGCGTGGCCATCGGCTGTGCGCTGGCCTTTGAGCTTAGCCAGCGCCTTGGCCTTTGCGCGCAAGAAGCCCCCAGCCGAGTGCGCGCGCATCTGCGCGCCATGGGCACCAAGGTTGATCTGGCCGATATTCCGGGCGATCTGCCCTCGGCCGAGGCGCTTTTGGCGCTTATGGGGCAGGACAAGAAGGTGGTCGATGGCCGCTTGCGGTTTATCCTTGCGCGCGGGATCGGTCAGGCCTTTGTCACCGATGCGGTTCCGCCCGAAACGGTGATCGGCGTGCTGCAAGACGCTTTGGCCCAAAGGCGCTGATCCCCGGATCAGCGCGCTGTGTCAGAACAACAGCTTGAACGTGTTGCCCCGGCTGTCGGTGGCGCTGCCCGTGCCGCTGGTGGTGCCGCTGCCCATGGCAAAGCGCCCCTGCACGATGGTGCCATCGCGGCACACGGCATAGATCTCGCCGCTGTTCACCCCGCCCACGGTTTCGCTTGACCGGGTCAGCTTGCCCCCCAGATCGCGGATAGACAGGTTCAGCCCGCGTTCTTGCGATTGCACGCGCGGCACAACCGAAGACCAGGTGCCCTTGCAGCGTGTCTTGTCGGGCAGGCGAAAGCGCAGTTCCCCCGAGGTGCCGGTCACATTGGTGGCCGCAACGGCAATTGCAGGGGGGGGCGACGTTTCGGCCAAAGGCCCCGAGGTCGGATAAAGCTGCATCCGCGTATCCGGCCCGCAAGCCGCCAGCCCGATCAACGCCATGCCTGCAAAAAGCTGAACCTTCATCTTTCCTGCCTCGCCCTTTCGGAATGCCCTTGGGGCTGTCACTTGGCCCATGTCTGGCCCCGCCCCTTTGCCGCTGCAAATACGATTGAATTTCACGCATCGCAAGATACGGCGGTGTGATCCCTGATCACATCGGCGCAAGACGGCAGAACGGTTGGAAAGTTTGGCTGGGGTGCTAGGATTCGAACCTAGGTATGGCGGTACCAAAAACCGCTGCCTTACCACTTGGCGACACCCCAACCGTGCGGCGGTGTTTAGCGAAGGGCGTTTTGGGGTGCAAGGGGGGAGATGCGAAAAAATGCAACTCTTGGCGAAACTTGCTGGCCGCGATATGGGGCGGCATGGAAAAGCATGATGTAATTGTTCTTGGGGCAGGGGCTGCGGGCCTGTTCTGCGCCATCGAGGCGGCACGACGGGGCCGGCGGGTGCTGGTGATCGACCACGCCAAGGCCCCGGGCGAAAAGATTCGAATCTCGGGCGGGGGGCGGTGCAACTTTACCAATCTGGGAATCGCCCCTGACCGATTCCTGTCGCAAAATCCGCGCTTTGCGCTGTCGGCGCTGAAACGCTACACCCAATGGGATTTTATCGACCGGATGCGCCACTGGGGCATTGCTTGGCATGAAAAGGCACTGGGGCAGTTGTTTTGCGATGGCCCTGCCACGCAGGTGGTCGAGTCGTTGCGGCGCGATCTGGCGCAGGCGGGGGGCCAGTTGTGGCTGGAAACGGGCTTGGGCGATTTGCGGGCGCAGGGCGCGGGCTTTGTGCAAGACACCACGCGTGGCCCGGTTCATGCGGCCTCGGTCGTCGTCGCGACAGGCGGCAAATCCATCCCCAAGATGGGCGCCACCGGCCATGGCTATAAACTGGCCGAGTCCTTTGGCCTGCCACTGGTGGAAACCCGCCCTGCTTTGGTGCCGCTGACCTTTGCCACGCAAGAACTGGCGTGGATGACGCCCTTGGCGGGCATGGCGGTCGAAGGCCGCGTGCGCCATGGCCGCACCGGTTTTGATGAGGCCATGCTGTTCACCCATCGCGGGCTGTCGGGCCCGGCGATCTTGCAGATTTCAAGCTATTGGCGCGAAGGCGATGCGATTGCACTGGATCTGTCGCAGGGCCGCGATCTGGCCGGGGCCTTGCGGGCCGGGCGCGCAGACCAGCCCAAAGCCGCCTTGCGCACCGTTCTGGCCGGTCTGGTTCCCGAACGTCTGGCCCGCCATATCGAGGCTGCCCAAGGTGTCACGCAGCCGATGGGGGCGCTGTCGAATGCGGTGCTGGATACCGTCGCAGCCCAACTTGCCGATTGGCGGCTGACGCCTGTCGGGTCAGAGGGGTATCGCACCGCCGAAGTCACGCTGGGCGGTGTCTCGACCGAGGCGCTTGACGCGCGCAGCCTGCAAGCCAAATCGGTGCCGGGGCTGTATTTCATCGGCGAAGTGGTCGATGTGACGGGCTGGCTGGGGGGCTATAACTTCCAATGGGCGTGGTCGTCGGGCTGGGCGGCGGGGCAGGTCGTCTGACCGTGGCCCCCCCCCCCGCACCCGTCAGGCGCTGACCTGTTCGCGCAAGATTGCGGCGGTCATCGAGATCATCAGATAGATGCCCGCAAAGATCAGCAGCGCCACCATCGTGTTTTCAAAGGCCCGTGGATAGGCTGCCTCATCCGGGGGAATCGGCGAAACCGAGATCGACAGATAGCGCACCTGACGGTTGGCCTCGGTGCGCGAGGTTTCCATCGCCTGCAACGATTGCGCCAGCAACAACTGGCGGGTTTGCACATCGGCCTGCGCCACCAGCAGTTCTGACTGCACCTGGGCCAGCGATTGCCCGCCATCCTGCCCTTCGGTCAGACGCGACCGAAGTGTGGCAATCTCGGTTTCCAGCGTGGCGATGCGCCGTTTCAGCGGATCCATCCGGGCCTGATTGGGCTGGGCGTTCGATTCCATCTGCGCAAGGCTTAGACGGTCCTGGCTAAGCTGGGTTTCCAACTGCCCGATCTGCGACGTGATCAGGCTGACCTCAACCTCTGAGGACAGAACCTTGAACTGCTCTTGCAACTCGACCACGCGGCGCTGCGCGGCCAGCATCGCGGCCTCGGCCATTTCATAAGATTCGCGCGCGCCCTTCATCTGATCTTCGCGCAGGCGTTGGGTCAGATGATCGACCTGTTCCTCGGCATAGCTGATCAGGGCCTCCGAGAAGGCCGCCGAAAGCTGCGGGTCGGCGGCTCTGACCTCCATCTTGATGATGCCTTCGGTCGGGTCATAGGCGATGCGCACATTGCGGGTGTAGACCTTATAGGCTGCCTCCAGCGTGGCGGCCGGGTCCAGCCGTTGGATCGGATCAACCGTGTCGGCCGAAAAATGCGCCCGGAACCCCATGTCCTTATCCAGCCGCAACATGGCATCGCGGCTTTGCAGATAGCCCTGCACGGCAATCGAGTCCTGCGATGTGGCAAATTGCGTCCCGCTTAGCAGACCGCCAAGGCCCCCCGCACCCGCCCCGGCGGGCGAGGCTTGCTGGATCACGAATTCTGTCTTGGTCGCATAAAGCGGTGTGGCGACCACATAATAATACCACCCCGCCAGCAGGCCGGGCAGGAACACAAAGAAAAACAGCCGCGCCATCAGCAGCGCCGAGCGCCGACGCCGGCGGCGGCCAATATCGCGCTGGATCTGCATCAGATCGCTTAGCGGGTTCACATCCCCCCGCGTTTCGGTGGAGGGAACCTTGGCCGGCTTGACGGTTTGCGGCAGCTTTGGGTCGCGCGGCGTGGCCACCGTCAATTCGCGAGAGCCGGGCGGCTCATCGCCGCCACCTTCGTTCAGCAATTCGCCCTCGGCGGTGATCAGTTCCATGATCGACGATTTCTGGAACGGGTCCAGCCCGCGCGCGCGCAGCAGTCGCACCGCATCGAAATCTGACGTGGCGGGCAACCCATGCTTTTGCGCCATCCGCCGCGCCATCCGAAGCTGGCGGCCCGTCAGGCCCTCGCGCCTGATCTGATCCAATTCGCCCGCGGCCGGATCAGCGGCTTTGTCGGCCATCTGCGTGCTGTTGGCGGCGGCGGCGGTGGGATAGGGCGTCGCGCCCAGGCCATCGTCTTGCTGCAAAGCGGCGGCGGGCGCGCGCAGGCTTGCCGCGGCGCTGCGCGGGCGCGCAGGGGCCGTGGGGGCTGCCGCCTCGGCAGACTCGTCCCGGCGCAGATTGTAGCGTTTAACTTTGAGCTTCATAGTCATACAGACGCTTGGCCTCTTGCAGGGACTCGAACATGTGAAGCTTGCCGTTGCGCAAAACGGCCGCTTGACGGCAAAACTTTTCAAGGGTTTGGGCTTGGTGGCTGACAATGACGATGGTGGCTTTTTGCAACCGATCGCGCAGGATCGCCCCCGCCTTGCGGTTGAATTCCACATCGGTGGTCGAGGGCATGCCCTCATCGACCAGATAGATGTCGAATTCGATGGCCAGCATCAGGGCCAGGGAAAACCGCGCACGCATCCCCTGGCTATAGGTGCCAAGCGGCATGTCGAAATATTCCTCGATCCCGCACAGCCACCGGCAAAAGCCTTCGACATAATCCGGGTCCAACCCATACAGTCGCGCGATATAGCGCGCGTTTTCGGTGGCTGTGTGTTTGTTGACCACCCCGCCCATGAACCCCAAGGGAAACGAGATGCGCGACGTGCGCGTGACCCGGCCTTCGTCTGGTTTTTCCAAACCTGCCATCATGTTGATGATCGTGGTCTTGCCGGTGCCATTGGGGGCCAGAATCCCCAGCGAGCGCCCTTCCTCCACGCGGAAAGAGGCCTGATCAAGGATCACCTTGCGCTGTGTGCCCGTCCAGAATGATTTGGAGACATTCTCGAACTCGATCACCTGCCGCCCCTTTTCTGGGCCCACAGCCCCGCCAACGCCATATGCGCCAACGGCCTGCATGGCCCTGTCTTTCCTGCCGCCTTGCCAGAACTGCCCGCAAGGCACTGCCTTTGCTTTGGTCTATATCGGCTTTCGGGCATGATTATGTCCAAAAGCGTGAACAATTTACAGTGGGGGGCTTGCGCTTTTCGTCACGCCTTTTGGCGCAGCCGTGCGATCAGGATGACCAAAAGCCCCATGGCCATCGACAGCGCGCAGCCGGCACGGGCCGCCTCGGCCATGCCGCCACCGGGCAAGGCGGTGTCCAGCGCCAGAACCGGAACTGTAAAGCCGATGCCGGAAATCAGCGCCACCAGCACCAGATCGCGAAACCGCACGCCCGCAGGCATGGCATATCCCCAAATTCCCACCACCGCCGCCGCAATCAGTAACCCCAAGGGCTTGCCCAGCCACATCGCCCCCAGCACCGTGACTGTCGTCGGCGCCAGGGCCAGCAGGTCGATCCCGCCGCGGGTCAGGCCAAACAGGAACAAGACCACGGCAATCGGCTTGACCAGCAGATGGGCCAATCTGTTCAACGGGTCATGCAGGAATTCTTCGGCCTCGGCAAACAGGCCAAAGGCGCGATCCGCATGGGGAATGACCGGAATCAGCGGCAACAACCCCAAAGCGCCGGGCAAACCGGCCAGCACAACCCCCAGCCAAGACACGGCCCCCGCCAACATATAGGGCCACAGCTGAAAGGCCCGGCGATGGTCACGTTCTGTCAGCTCGGCACGGGCATGGCGGGCAAAGCCCCACCAGACCGCCGCCACAGCCAGCGCTGTCAGCCCCAGCCACAAAATCCGCAAATCGGCCGCAGGATCAACCAGACCCAGCGCCACCAGCCCGGCGATGTCGTTGCCGATGGTCAGCAACAACAGCAGATGCAGCGCTGGATGCCCCGGCCCGAACACCCGCCGCCCGATCAGATAGCCCAGAACCACATCCGACCCGATGGGCACAGCCCAGCCAACACCCGGTGTCGCCTCGAGCGCGGTTTCGACCAAGGCACCAATAACCAGCCACGCGACAACGGCACCAATCCAGCCCCCGATCATGGCGGCAAGCGGCAGCACCGCCCGCTTGCCAGACAGTGCCCCGCGTTCAAGGATCAGCGCCTCCCACAGTTCCTTGCCGACAAAGAACAAGAACAGCGCCATCAACCCGTCTGCAACCAGCGACAGCGGCGTGACGACAAAGGGCGTGCTTGACAACCAGCCGGGTAGGGACAGGCTTAGCAACCGCCATTCGATGGCATCGTAATAGCTGCCAGCGGCCAGATTGACCCAAAGCGTTGCCAGACCAATTCCTGACAGCAGGGCAAAGGCGAAATGGCGGACAAAAGGAGAGACACGATACATAATGCTGGTCCGAAGTCTTTGGTCAGCCCCATTGCTTGACCCTTGGTCTATCGTTTCAGGCCCGGCGAAGCAATGCAGCGCGCAAGATTGCCCCGGCCTGTTGCGCACAGGCCGGGGGATGGTCGCATGGCGAAAGGGGGCGCGATGACACCACAGCCGCCCTTGGCCGACCGCATCCGCGCCTGCCAGATCTGTGCCGGGCGTTTTGCCGCCACAGCCACGGGCCATACGCCGCGGCCCGTTGTCTGGTTTGGCCACACAGCGCGTCTGCTGATCGCAGGTCAGGCACCCGGCGCCCGCGTTCATGCCTCGGGCCGCCCCTTTACCGATCCGTCGGGCGATCGTTTGCGCGACTGGCTGGGGCTGGACGAGACCAGCTTTTATGACCGCAGCCGCGTGGCGATTGTGCCGATGGCCTTCTGCTTTCCCGGCTATGATGCCAAGGGCAGCGATCTGCCACCCCCTGCCATCTGTGCGCGCACATGGCGGGCATCGGTGATGGCTGATCTGCCGCGGATCAGGCTGACGCTGGCCGTGGGCGGGGCCGCGATCCGCTGGCATCTGGGGCCGGGCACGGTGACACAGATGGTGCAAGGCTGGCGGCAGGCCCATGCCCGACGGGGCGTCTTTCCCTTGCCTCATCCGTCATGGCGCAATACGGGTTGGCTGAAGAAAAACCCGTGGTTTGCCCAAGACCTGCTGCCCGACTTGCGGGCGGCGGTGCGCCACGCGCTGGAGGTGCCCGATGGCTGATACCGTGATGACCCTGCTGGATGCCGCCCATGCGGCGGTTTCTGCCGACCCCGAGAATGAAACCGCGCGTCTGCGGTTCTATGAGCGGCTGGCCGATGGTGAATTGTTCCTGCTGCTTGAAAAAGAGGCCGAGGGCGAGACGCTGGACCCGCGCCTGTTCGACCTCGACAGCGGAAAATTCGTTCTGGTCTTTGACCGTGAAGACCGGTTGGCGGAATTTTCAGGTGGCGTGGCCCCCTATGCGGCGTTGCCGGGCCGGGTGATTGCCGGGCTGCTCAAGGGGCAGGGGATCGGGCTGGGCGTGAACCTTGGCGTGGCCCCGTCCGAAATGCTGCTGCCCGCCGAGGCGATGGATTGGCTGGCCGATGCGCTGGACCATGGGCCCGAGGAAGCCGAGGGCCTGCCCGACCAGTTTCACCCGCCCAAGGGCCTGCCCGATGCATTGGTGACGGGGCTGGATGCCAAACTGGCGCGGGCTGGTGGCCTTGCCCGCGCGGCGCTTTTGGCCGCTGTAACCTGGCGCGACGGGCGGCGGGGGCATCTGCTGGCCTTTATTGATGCCGCCGAAGGGGCGCAAACCGCCTTGGCCCGCGCCGCAGCCGAGGCCCTGGTGTTTTCGGGTGTCGAGGCTGGCGAGATCGATGTGGTCTTTCTGCGCGCGGCTGATCCGGCGGCGGTGGCAATGGCGCGGGTGGCCTTGCGCTTTGATCTGCCCGACCTGACGCCCGAGGCCCCGACCGCGCCCTTGCCCCCCGGGATGGACCCGTCACGCCCCCCCAAGCTGACCTGATCCCTGAACAAAAGCGGGGGCCACGCACCCTGGCCCACCCCGCGATATTTTTGAGCCGATGAAATCTGCCGCATGCGCGCCTGCTTGACCTTGCGCGCGCAGCCGCATAGCTGACAGCCATGGCACGCGCACCCCTTTTACAGCTTTCCGACATCTCGCTGACCTTTGGCGGCAATCCGGTTTTTGACGGTCTTTCGCTGGTTGTCCAGCCGGGCGACCGGGTGGCCCTGGTGGGCCGCAACGGCTCGGGCAAATCGACCTTGATGAAGGTGATGGCCGGCTTGGTCGAACCCGATCGGGGCGGGCGTGTGGTGACGCCCGGCACCGCCGTCGGCTATATGGAGCAAGACCCCGATCTTTCGGCCTTCGCCACCTTGGGCGATTACGCGGCCAGTGGCTTGCCCGAGGGCGAATCCTATCGGGTGGCCGTGGTGGCCGAAGGGTTGAAGTTCAACCCCGAAACCCCGGTCGCCACCGCCTCGGGCGGAGAGCGGCGGCGGGCGGCCCTGGCAAAACTGCTGGCCGAAGCGCCCGAATTGATGTTGCTGGACGAGCCGACCAACCATCTGGACATTCAGGCGATCGAATGGCTGGAGCGGGAACTGACCCAGACGCGCACGGCCTTTGTGTTGATCAGCCACGACCGCGCCTTTTTACGCGCCCTGACCAAAGCCACGCTGTGGATCGACCGCAGCGAGGTGCGCCGCCGCGAATCGGGGTTTGACGGGTTTGAAGAGTGGCGTGAACAGATCTGGGCCGAAGAGGATGAGGCCCGGCACAAGCTGGACCGCAAGATCAAGGCCGAGGCGAAATGGGCGGTCGAAGGCATCTCGGCCCGGCGCAAGCGCAACATGGGCCGGGTGCGCGCCTTGCAGGCCCTGCGGGCCGAGCGCGCCTCGCAGATCCGGCGTCAGGGCACCGCTGCGCTGGAGTTGGAGGCCAATACCACCAGCGGCAAGAAGGTGATCGAGGCGGTTGGTGTCTCGAAACGCTTTGGCGACAAGCCGATTGTCACCGACTTTTCGCTGCGGGTGCTGCGCGGTGACCGGGTGGCCTTTGTTGGCCCCAATGGTGTGGGCAAGACCACTGTGCTGAAAATGCTGCTGGGCACAGTAGAACCCGATGCGGGCAGCGTGACCTTGGGCACCAATCTGGATGTGGCGGTCTTTGACCAAAGCCGCGCCCAACTGGACCCAGAGGCCAGCCTATGGGAAAACCTGACGGGCGATCCGTTGATGCGCGTCTCGGGCGCGTCAGATCAGGTGATGGTGCGCGGCACGCCCAAACATGTGGTGGCTTATCTCAAGGACTTTCTCTTTGACGAACGGCAGGCGCGTGCGCCCGTCAAATCGCTGTCAGGGGGGGAAAAGGCGCGGCTCTTGTTGGCCAAGCTGATGGCCAAGCCGTCCAACCTGTTGGTGCTGGATGAACCGACCAACGATCTGGATGTGGAAACGCTGGATCTGTTGCAAGACATCCTGTCGGATTTTGACGGCACTGTCCTGCTGGTCAGCCACGACCGCGATTTTATTGACCGTCTGGCCACGGCCACCATCGCGATGGAAGGCGATGGCCGGGCCACGGTCTATCCGGGCGGTTGGTCAGATTACGCCGCACAACGCCCCGAAGCTGTGGCCGAGGCCGCCAAGACCGCGTCAAAGGCCGAAAAGCCCGCAGAACGGCTGGCAGAACGGCCCGCAGAAAAAGCACCCGAGCCACCCAAGGCCGAGCGCAAGGGGCTGAGCTTTACCGAAAGAAAGCGGCTGGATGATCTGCCCGCCGTCATGGCACGGCTTGAGGCCGAAATCGCCAAGCTGACCGAATTTCTGTCTGCGCCAGATCTTTTTGCCAAAGAGCCTGCCAAATTCAACAAGGCGACCGAGGCCCTGACCGAGCGTCAGTCTGCCTTGGCGGCGGCCGAGGAAGAGTGGCTGGAATTGGCCGAGCGCGGTTAGACCCGCTTTTTCGGCAAGAAACTGCACCAAAGCCCGCCCGCACCGGCGGGCTTTGGCTTTCGGCAAAAAGCCCCCGTCAAGTCGCCGTGAGCGGCCCTTGTTGTTCCCCGTTGCCGCGCGCAATTGATCTCAGACGGCGGATGAAGTTTCGCCGCCATGTAACAGGAGACATGAGATGAAACGCAATATCGCAGCAGTGATGACGCTGGCTTCGGGCCTTGTGGCCGCACAAGGGGCCTGGGCCGGTGGCCCGATCGAAGTTGCCCCCGAACCGATGGTCGAGGCCGCACCGGTGCCCATGGTCGCACCCAGCGGGGAATGGACCGGCGGCTATGTGGGGGCGCAGCTTGGCTATGGCGATCTTGGGTCGGCGGGCACGGCCTTTGATGGGGATGGTGCCATCGGCGGTGTGCATGCCGGATACCGCTTTGACTATGGCCAGATCGTTGCCGGGGCCGAAGTCAGCTATGACAGCGCCAATATTGATCTGGGCACCGCGGGTGACAGCCTTGATGACGTGGCCAAGCTGAACGTGACCTTGGGCTATGATCTGGGCAATACGCTGGTGTATGGGGCCGCCGGTCTGGCGCGCGCTTCGGCCACCGTGGGCGGGGTCGATGTCAGCGATAATGGCTATTATCTGGGCCTTGGCGCTGAATATGCGCTGACCGATCAGTGGAGCGTTGGTGGCGAATTGGGCAACCATCACTTCAGCAATTTTGGCGGCACCGGCAGCGACATTGACGCAACCACGGCGCAAGCCAAGATCAACTTCCGCTTCTAAGCGTCTGATAAGAAAGGGTAGGGGGCGCTTTTCCCCCTACCACTTACCGCTGGCGCCGCCGCCCGACGACGACCCCCCGCCAAAGCCCGAGGAAGACCCGCTGGACTGACGGCTGGGGATGATGAACGGCTTGGTGCGCTCATGGCCGCAGGCGCTGCATCGAATGTGAAACACTCCGCGGCCAGAGGCGTCGTCCGTGGGCTCTTCCAATGTCTCACGCGTGCGCCGCAGACGGCGCTGGCCGCAATTTGGGCAGGCGCGCAACCGGATGACCAGATTGCCAAGCGGCGAGCGCATGACCAAGGCGACCATCCCCGCCCCGAACAGGGCCAACAGGCCAAGGCCGAACCAGTCTGTCGGCTCTCCCTCATCCTCCGGGGCCGCCTGACCCGCGGCAAAGGGCCGTGCGATCAAATCATAGGTCGCCGCAACGCCCGCTTCGATGCCCTCGGCATAGCGGTCTTGACTGAACTCGGGCAGCATATAGCGGTCAATAACCCGCTGGGCCGCATTGTCCCAAATCACCGGATAGCCCGACCCCAGCGCAATCCGCATTTCGCGATCTGTCACCGCAACCAGGATCAGGATGCCATCATTGCGTGAGGAATCGCCAATAGCCCATTGATTAAAAAGACGTTTTGCATATTCTGAAATCGGCTCTCCGACGCCCCCGTTGTCGGCCATCTTGTCCATGGTCACCACAACCACATGCACACCGGTTTCGTCGCGCCCCGATTGCAGCAGCTGGGCCACGCGGGCCTGTGCCTCTGGGGGCAGCAGATCGGCAAAATCGTTGATCCGGTCTGACACCGGGGCGGGCAAGCCCTGCGCCAAGGCGGCAAAGGGCAGGAACAGCAGCAAGGCAAGGGCGCGCAGCATGTGTTACACCATCAGCTCGGAAATCACCTGTGGCGCCAGCATGACATCGTCACGCGTGCAGTCAAACTGCCCGACCTGCATGCGAATGACCAACCGCCCCTTGTGGCGGGTTTGCGTCAGATAGATGCGGCCATCGTCGTTGATCTTGCCCAGCAGGCTTTCGGTTTGCGCATCGGTGCTGCACGCAAAGGTAAAGAGTGACAGCGAAGGCTTTGTAATTATTGATATTCCGTCGATCTTGGCAATGGCATCGCAGGCCTCTTGCGCCCAGGCCACATGGTTGCGAATGCGGCTCCGCAGTCCCTCCAGCCCATAGGCGCGCAAGGTGAACCACAGTTTCAACGCGCGAAAGCGGCGGCCCAGCGGCACCGTCCATTCGTTGAAATTGACGATATCCTCTTTGCCCGCCGTTTCCAGATAACTGGGGCGCAGGCCCAGGGTCTTGACCTGCGGCGTGGGGTCGCGAAGGAACTGCACCGCACAGTCAAATTGCGCCCCCAGCCATTTGTGCGGGTTGAAAACGATGCTGTCAGCCGCTTCAACACCCGCCCATAACTCGCGGAATTCCGGGCATATCATCGCACTGCCGGCCCAGGCGGCATCGACATGAACGGGCAGGCCCGCGGCATGGGCGATGGCGATGCAGTCACGCATCCGATCAAAGGCGCCAACGCTGGTGCCCCCGGCGCACAGCACAACGCCAATGGGCAGAAAACCAGCCGCACGGTCGGCGGCGATGGCCCCGGCCAAGGCACCCGGTTTCATCGACAGGGTGCTGTCGGTGGGCACTTTCACCAGATTGTCCTGACCAATGCCCGCCAGACGCGCGGCTTTGTCGACGCTGGAATGGGTTTCGGCGCTGCAATACAGCCGCAAGCGCGGCGCGCCTGACAGCCCTTGGGTCAGCCCGCGCCAGTTCAGCGCAGCCTCGCGCATCGTCAGCACCGCAGACAGTGTGGCCGTGGTGGCGCTGTCATGGATGGTGCCCGTGAATTCATCAGGCAGGCCAAGCGCTTGCGTCAGCCACTTGATCATCACCTGCTCGACCTCGGTCAGGGCCGGGCTGGTTTGCCAGATCATGCCTTGGGCGGCGATCGCATTGGCCAGTTGTTCGGCCAACATGCTGGCGGGCGCGGCATTGGCCGGGAAATAGGCGAAAAAGCGCGGGTGCTGCCAATGGGTGATACCGGGCAGGATCGCCTCGAAATCGGCAAAGATCTGTTCCATGCCTTCGGCCTGTTCCGGGGGCGCCTGTGGCAGTTGCGCCGCGATCTTGCCGGGGATCAAGGGCGCGCGAACCGGGCGGTCGCGCAGGCCCGCGTGGTAGCCATGCGCCCAGTCCGCCGCACGTTTCGACCAGTCGCGCAGATCATCGTGGTTCATGTGCTTGCCCTTTTCCACCCCGTTTCCTGTCATAAAGGACTTGGCGACAGGGGCAAGCGCGCGTAAGAACAGCGCATGACAAGGCTGCACATCATCGGCATCTGCTGCATTACCCGCTGACCACTGGTCGCGCGGGGGCTTGTCAACATTCCCAAAGTCACAGGAAGTTGGCTCGGACCCGCGCGGGGCGAGGCGCGTGCCGCGAAGGAATGGAACTATGGTGACGATCCGTCTGACGAATTCAAAGACCCGCACGAAGGAAGATTTCGTGCCGATCGATCCGGCCAATGTGCGGATGTATGTCTGCGGCCCCACCGTTTATGACCGCGCCCATCTGGGCAATGCCCGCCCGGTGCTGGTGTTTGATACGCTGTATCGGCTGCTGCGCCATGTCTATGGCGCGGATCACGTCACCTATGTGCGCAACTTTACCGATGTGGATGACAAGATCAACGCCGAGGCGCAGCGCCGCAAGGCTGCGGGCCGCCCGGAAAGCCTAGAGGCGCTGATCCGCGAGCGGACCGAGGAAACCATCGCCTGGTATCACGCCGATATGGACGCCCTTGGTGCGCTGCGCCCCGATCACGAACCGCGCGCCACCGAATATATCGGCGCGATGATTGCGATGATCGAAGGGCTGATCGCCAAGGGCCATGCCTATGCCGCCAATGGCCATGTGCTGTTTCGGGTGCGGTCTTACAAAGGCTATGGCGCGCTGTCGGGCCGGTCGGTCGATGACATGATCGCAGGCGCACGGGTAGAGGTCGCGCCGTTCAAGGAAGATCCGATGGATTTCGTGCTGTGGAAGCCCTCGGATGCCGATCTGCCGGGCTGGGACAGCCCCTGGGGCCGGGGCCGGCCCGGCTGGCATATCGAATGCAGCGCCATGAGCCATGAGTTGCTGGGCGACAGCTTTGACATCCACGGCGGCGGGCTGGATCTGCAATTTCCGCACCATGAGAATGAGATCGCGCAGAGCGCCTGCGCCCATGAGCATGGCACCTTCGCGCGCTATTGGATGCACAACGAGATGTTGCAGGTCGAGGGCAAGAAGATGTCCAAATCCTTGGGCAATTTCTTTACCGTGCGCGATCTTTTGGATCAGGGCTATCCGGGCGAGGTGATCCGGTTTGTGATGCTGTCTACGCATTACCGCAGCCCGATGGACTGGACGGCCGAGAAGGCGCGACAGGCCGAGGCGACGCTGCGCAAGTGGCGGGCGGCGAGTTCTGGGGCTGTGGCTGCGACAGAACCGTTGCCTGCCGTGGTCGAGGCCCTTGCCGATGATCTGAACACCGCAGCGGCCATTGCCGCCCTGCATGCGGCAGCTGCAAGCGGCGACTGGGTCGCGCTGAAAGGCTCGGCCGCGCTGTTGGGGCTGATGGCGGATGATCAGGGCGACTGGGCGGTGCTGTCGGTCGATCTGTCCCCCTATGCGGAAAAATTCGCAACCCTCCGCGCCGCGGCCATGGTGTCAAAGGATTTTTCGCAGGTTGATGCGCTGAAATCCGCCCTGATTGCCGCCGGGGTCGAGGTGCGGATGTCGAAGGCCGGGGTGGACCTGGTGCCGGGGCCGGGCTTTGATGCGGCCAAACTGGAGGGGCTGTTGTGAGCCTGACCTTGGCCCCAAAGAAGGGGGGCTGTCTGCCCCCCGTCGCCTGCGGCGACGCCCCCCGAGAGTATTTTTCCCAAGATGAAGGGGCCAGCCATGCGTGAGCGGCTGTATCTTTACGACACCACACTGCGCGACGGGCAGCAGACCCAAGGGGTGCAGTTTTCCGTGGCCGAGAAGATCCAGATTGCGCGCGCGCTGGATGATCTGGGGGTAGATCACATCGAGGGCGGCTGGCCGGGGGCGAACCCGACCGACAGTGATTTCTTTGCGGCCCGGCCCCAAACCCGCGCCACCTTTACCGCCTTTGGCATGACCAAGCGGGTGGGGCGGTCGGCCTCGAATGATGATGTGCTGTCGGCGGTGCTGGATGCGGGCACGCCGGCGGTTTGTCTGGTGGGCAAGACGCATGAGTTTCATGTGACGACCGCGCTTGGCTGCTCGCTGGAGGAAAACCGGGCGGCGATTGCCGAGTCGGTGGCCCATGTCGTGGCCAAGGGGCGCGAGGCGCTGTTTGATGCCGAGCATTTCTTTGACGGCTATCGGGCCAATCCAGCCTATGCGCTGGCCTGTCTGCGCGCGGCGCTAGAGGCGGGGGCGCGGTGGATTGTGCTGTGCGACACCAATGGCGGCACCTTGCCGGCCGAGGTGGGGCGCGTGGTGGCCGAGGTGATTGCGGCCGGGGTGCCGGGGGATCGGCTGGGCATTCATTGCCATGACGATACCGGCACGGCGGTGGCCTGTTCGCTGGCGGCCGTGGATGCCGGGGTGCGCCAGATTCAGGGCACGCTGAACGGGTTGGGGGAACGCTGTGGCAATGCCAATCTGGTGTCGTTGATCCCGACGCTGTTGTTGAAAGCCCCCTACAAGGACCGGTTTGAGATCGGGGTCGATGCCGAGGGGCTGACCGGTTTGCTGCGGGTCAGCCGTATGCTTGATGACATCCTGAACCGGGTGCCGCTGCGCTCGGCGGCCTATGTCGGGGCATCGGCCTTTGCGCATAAGGCCGGGTTGCATGCCAGTGCGATTTTGAAAGACCCCACCACCTATGAGCATATTGCCCCCGAAACCGTGGGCAATGCGCGGATCATTCCGATGTCCAACCAGGCCGGGCAGTCGAACCTGCGGGCCCGTCTGGCGCAGGCGGGGATCGAGGTGGATCCGAAGGACAGCCGGTTGGCCCGCATTCTGGATGAGATCAAGGCGCGCGAGGATCAGGGCTATGCCTATGACGGCGCCCAGGCCAGTTTCGAATTGCTGGCCCGGCGCGAATTAGGCCTGTGCCCCAGTTTCTTTGAGGTCAAGCGCTATCGGGTGACGGTCGAGCGGCGCAAGAACCGCTATGACCGGATGATCAGCCTGTCCGAGGCGGTGGTGGTGGTCAAGATCGGCGACCGCAAGATGATGTCGGTGTCAGACAGCATGGATGAGTTGGGCAGCGACCGTGGCCCGGTCAATGCCCTGTCCAAGGCGCTTGGCAAGGATCTGGGGCCGTATCAGGCGGTGATCGACGATATGCGGCTGGTCGATTTCAAGGTGCGCATCACCCAAGGCGGCACCGAGGCGGTGACCCGTGTCATCATCGACAGCGAGGATGGGCAGGGGCGGCGCTGGTCAACTGTGGGGGTCAGCCCGAATATAGTGGATGCCAGCTTTGAGGCGCTGCTGGATGCGATCCAATGGAAGCTGATCCGCGATATGGGCCAGCCGGTGCCCTTGGCCGGGGCTGCAGAATGAGTGCTGCCTTTTTCGAGCTGCATCAAGGCCTGCCGCGAGAGGCGCCGGGCGATACCGAGAGCCTGTCCTGGGCGCTGGATCTTGCGGGAACCCCGGCGCGCGCGCGTATTCTGGATGCGGGCTGTGGGCCGGGGGCTGATCTGGCGGTGGTGTCTGATCTGCGTCCGGCGGCCGATCTGGTGGGCATTGACCTGCATCCGCCGTTTATCGAGCGCATCAGGGCCGACCTGCCGCAGGTTCAGGCGATTGTGGGTGATATGCTGGAACCAGAGGGCAGCTTTGATCTGATCTGGTCGGCGGGGGCGGCTTATGGGCCGGGGGTGATGGCGGCGCTGTCGGCCTGGCGGCCCTGTTTGCGCCCGGGCGGGGCGATTGCCTTTTCCGATTGCCTTTGGCGCACGGCACGGCCTGCTGCTGCGGCCAAGGCCTTCTGGTCACGCGATTATCCGGCCATGTGCGATCTGCCGGGCCATTTGGCGCGGCTGGATGCGGCGGGGTGGCGCGTCAAGGGGGCGCGCTGGCTGGGTGCGGCGGCGTGGCAGGCCTATTACGGGCCGTTGTCGGAAAAGCTGGCGCAATTGCGCCCCGGTGCCGATGCAGATTTGACCGCCGTTCTGGATGACACGCAGGCCGAGATTGATCTGTGGCGGGCGCATGGCGGCGATTACGGCTATTATCTGACAGTGGTGACCCCGGCATGAGTGTTGAAGCCTGCGCAAAACTGGTGGAACGCGGCGATCCTGACCGCTTTTTGGCCGTCATGGCCGCCCCCGTGGCGGCGCGCGCGCAACTGCTGCCGCTTTATGCGTTCAACCTTGAGGTCGCGCGGGCACCTTGGGTGACCAAAGAGCCGATGATTGCCGAGATGCGGTTGCAATGGTGGCGCGATGTCGTGGCCGAGGCCAGCCCCCGCGCGCATGAGGTTGTCTCGCCCTTTCATGCGGTGATTCAGGCGGCAGACCTGCCACTAGAGGTGATCGACCGCCTGATCGAGGCGCGGCGGTGGGATATCTACAAAGAACCCTTCGCCGATGAAGCCGCCTTTGACGCCTATATCGAGGATACGGGCGCCGGTCTGATGTGGTTGGCCGCGCGGGCCACTGGGGCAGGGCCAGAGGCCGAGGCGGCGGTACGCGGCTTTGGCTGGGCCGCGGCTTTGGCCAATTACCTGCGCGCAGTGCCGGAACTTGCGGCGCGGGGGCGTATTCCGCTGATCGACGGACGGCCAGCAGCGGTGCAGCATCTGGCCAGCCGTGGCCTGATCCGCCTGCAAGCGGCCCGCCGGGCCGGATGGCCCAAAGCGGCACGCCCGGCTGTGCTGGCCGGGTGGCAGGCCGAGGCTCTTTTGCGGCTTGCCGCGATGGACCCGATGGCCGTGGCCGAGGGGCGGCTGCATCTGCCGGAATTCACGCGGCGCGGCAAGTTGTTGTGGCGGGCGCTGACCGGGATGGCCTAGGCCGCCTCAGGCGCGGGTTTCGCGCGGCTGCATCCACAGCCAGATCAGCGCGCCCCCTGCCAGCACAAGGAAGGGCAGCATGGCCAGATTGACCAATTGCCAGCCCGCCTGCACCGACCCGCCCGAGCAGTTCATCAGCCCGCCCGACGAAAAGCTGGCCATGGTCACACCACCAAAGACGATCAGATCGTTCAGGCCCTGAAGCCGTCCACGCTCTTCCGGGCGCTGTGCGGCGGTCAGCATGGTGGTTGCGCCGATAAAGCCGAAATTCCAGCCCACACCCAGCAAGATCAGGGCGATGAAAAAGTTTTCCAGATCGACCCCGGCCATGGCGACGGCCCCTGACCCGGCCAGAATGACAAGGCCCAGGGCGATCACCTTTTCAACGCCGATCCGCGCGATGATATGGCCGGTGATAAAGCTGGGCGCATACATGGCCAGCACGTGGGCTGTCACCACATCGGCCGCATCGCCAGTTTCAAAGCCGCAGCCCACCACCGCCAGCGGAGACGAGGTCATCACAAGGTTCATCAGCGCGTAAGAGACCGTGGCGCAGATCATCGCCACGGCAATCACCGGGGTGCGCAGCAACTCGGCCCGGCTGCGGCCCACCGGATCGCCCGCCACTTTGGCTCGCGGCTTGGGGATCGACAGGCCCGCGAACAGGAACATCCCCACCAGATTCAGCGCGATGACAGCCAGATAGGTGCCCAGAAAGGGCACGACAAAGCTTTGCGCCGTGGCCTTGACCAGTTGGGGCCCCAGCACCGCTGACAACAGCCCCCCCGCCATCACCCAGGAAATCGCCTTGGGCCGAAACGTCTCTGACGCGGTATCGGCCGCGGCAAAGCGGTAAAAGCCCTGCGCACTCATGTAGATGCCAGTGAAAAAGGCACCCAGGACGAACACCCAGAAATTCTGGATATACAGCCCATAGGCGCCGATACTGGCCCCCAATGCCCCGCCCAAGGCGCCGGCCACAAATCCGGCCCGCCGCCCGTATTTCTGCATAAAGGCCGAAATCGGGGTGGCCGTCAGCATCGAGCCGATGACCGTAAAGCTGATCGGCAGGGTCGCCCAGCAGGCATTGGGCGCCAAAGACTGCCCGGCAAGACCGGCAATGGTAAAGATCATCGGCATCTGTGCGCCCAAGATCGCTTGGGCGGCGACAAGGACGAAGACATTGCGGCGGGCGGTGGCATCTGTATCAAGGGTCATGGGCAAATCGGTAGGGCTTTGGCCCGGAACTGGCAAGCCGCAACTTATGCCACGCGGCGAATATGAGCAGGCGGATATGGTCGGGCGCATCATCGAGACAGAGGCGGATGTGGCAGAGGGGGCGGCGTGGCTGGCTGCGCATCACCCGCCCTTTGCCCGATCTTTGGCCCTGACCGGCCCTTTGCCGCTGCGCCGCAGTGCCGATGGCTTTGAAACGCTGCTGTCGGCCATGGTCAGCCAGCAGGTGTCGGTTGCCTCGGCCAATGCGATCTGGGGCCGGATGCAGGCCGCAGGTCTGACCCACCGCGCCACAGTGGCCACGGCCCCGGACGAGGCCTTGCGCGCCGTTGGCCTTAGCCGCCAAAAGATCCGCTATGCGCAGGCACTGGCGCAATCCCGCGTTGATTTCGCTGCCCTGCGCGCCATGCCCGAAGCCGAGGCCGTGGCGCATCTGGTGGCGGTGCCGGGCATCGGGCGCTGGACAGCCGAGATCTATCTGATGTTCGCCCTTGGCCGAGCCGATGTCTTTGCGCCCGGCGATCTGGCGCTGCAAGAGGCGGCCAGACTTCTTTACGATCTGCCGGAACGGCCCAGTGAAAGGGCCCTGCGCGCCATGGCACAGGACTGGGCGCCGTGGCGGGCAGTTGCGGCGCGCGCGCTCTGGGCCTACTACCGGGTGGCAAAGGAACGGGAAGGAATACGCTGATGCGGGAATTGACGTCAGAACGCCGTGGGGCGGAAAAAGGGGCGGCGCGGTCCGTCGTGGTCTTTGTGCATGGATATGGCGCCGATGGGGCCGATCTTTTGGGGCTGGCCGATCCGCTGGCGCCGCACCTGCCCGACACGGCCTTTTATTCCCCCAATGCACCCGAACCCTGCGCGGGCAATCCTTTCGGGCGGCAATGGTTCCCGATTCCGTGGCTGGATGGGTCCAGCGAAGAGGCCGCTCGGCAAGGGCTGCTGCGCGCGGCCGAGGATCTGAACGGGTTTCTGGATGGCATCTTGCAGGCCGAAGGCCTTGGCCCCGAGGCCTTGGCGCTGGTTGGGTTTTCGCAAGGTGCGATGATCAGCCTGCATGTCGCCCCGCGTCGGGCGGCGCCGGTGGCCGGGGTGGTGGCGATCTCGGGGCGGCTGTTGCAACCTGACGCCTTGGCCACCGAGGCGCAGGTCAAGCCGCCGGTCTTGCTGATCCATGGCGATCAGGATGATGTCGTGCCGTTTCAGGATATGGCTTTGGCCGGCAATGCGCTGGTGGCGGCAGGCTTTGAAACCTTTGGCCATGTGATGCAGGGCACAGGGCACGGGATCGCCCCAGATGGCCTGGGCGTGGCCCTGCAATTTCTGGCAGAACGGCTGCCCAAATAAGGCGCAGCGCCGGGGGCGGATTGCCCACGGGCAGGCCGGGCCTTGGGTTTGGATGGTCAGACGGTTTGCGCGGCCAGATAGGCGGCGCAACCTGTCAGCGCGGCGTAATCATCTTCGACAACGGTGATCGAAAACGCGGTTTGCAGCAGATCAACGCGGCGCGGCTCGCGGAAGGTGGGGCCAAGGCCAAAGCGGGCGAAATGCGGGGTCATCGCGCGGGCCATGCCACCGATCAGAAAGATGCCACCATAGGGCAGATGGATCAGCGCCTGATCGGCCAGCATCTGCGCCAGAATGCGGGTGTAAAGCCGGGCTGCATGGGTGGCGACGGGCTCACCCTTATCCAGTGCGGCCAGAACTTCGGCAGAAGGGGCGATGCTGCTTTGCCCCAGGCACGAGGCTGCAAAGGCATTGAGATTGGCCAGACCGCGGCCCGACAGCACCTCCTCTACCCCGCAATGCGGGGTTTCCCCGCGCGATGTCAGCAGTGCTTCGATGAAATGCATCAGGGCAAGGTCTTCGTCGCTGCGCACCGGCATGTTCACATGACCGCATTCTGACGGGGCCACGATGCGCGCGGTGCCGGTGCCATGCACCGGGGCCGCATTCACCCCCGTGCCAAGGCCCACCACCAGCATCGCCCCGCCCGGATGGGCCGGGCCATCGACGATACGGTTCAGCTTGGCCTCGGGCACATGGCCCAGCGCATGGCCTTGGGCCTGCAAATCATTCAGCAGCGCACAGGTCTGCGCGCCGGTGGCGGCGATCAGCTTGGGGGCATCCATCACCCAGTCCAGATTGGTCATGCTGGCAACGCCATCCTGCACCGGGCCTGCCGCAGCCACACAAACACCAGAAACCTGCGCACCGGTCTGGGCCAGATAGTCGCGCAGGATCTGGGCGATATCCTGACCCTTGGCCTTATACGCGGCATTGGGAAAACGGCGGATCGACTCTGGCCGGACCGTTGCCCCATCGGCCAGCGCCACGCGGGTATTGGTGCCGCCGATATCGGCCAAAAGGGCAAGGGTCATGGCATTCCTCAATCTGTTCAGGCTGCGGTGATCGGCGGCCTAATCGTTTCGGGCCAAGGCCCGTGCCACTGCGTGATACGAGGATTTGGGGGTTCTTGCCAAGCTGTCGAAATCGACATGAACCAGACCAAAGCGTTTTTCATAGCCCTCGGCCCATTCGTAATTGTCCAGCAAGGACCAATAGAAAAAGCCCTTTACATTGGCCCCATCGGCAATGGCGCGTTTCGTGGCGGCCAGATGGGCAAAGACAAAATCTTCGCGCGGGCCATCTGTCACTGCGCCATCCTGCACGGTATCGGCAAAGGCCATCCCGTTTTCCGTCACATAGATCGGCAGATCGCCCACATGATCGCGCGCCATCCGGGTCAGGAACGTGTGCAGGCCGTCGGGATAGATCTCCCACCCCATTTGCGTCTTGGGCAATGGTCCGGGCACATCGCGCAGATGCGGCCAGGGGGCGGCCGGGTCATGGGCGTGCAGGTGGCGGGTGTAGTAATTCACCCCCAGCCAGTCGATCTTCTGGCCGATGATGGGCATATCCTCTTGCCAGCGGTCGGGCATATGGGGGGCCAGCCCGTCCAGCACCACCTCGGGATAGCTTTGGCGGGTGATCGCCTCGATGAACCAGCGGTTAAAGATGCCATCGGCGCGGGCGGCGGCCTGAACATCGGCGGCAGATGGGCTGGCCGGTTCCGCATGGTCGAAATTCAGCACGATGCCCAGATTGGGCTGGCCCATGCCGCGCAGGCGTTCCACCGCCAGACCATGCGCCAGCAAGATATGATGCATCGCCCGCGCGGCGGCGCGGATGTCGCGCAGACCGGGGGCATGGGCGCCAATGAAATGCGACAGCCAGGCCACGCACCACGGCTCGTTCACCGTGGCGATCGAGGCCACACGGTCGCCCAGCCGGCGGGTGATGGTTTCGGCAAAATCGGCAAAGCGCAGACAGGTGTCGCGGTTGGTCCAGCCGCCCTTGTCGGCCAGGGCCGATGGCAGTTCCCAGTGATACAGCGTCTGAAACGGCTTCAGGCCCCGCGCCAGCATGCCATCCACCAGACGGTCATAGAAATCCATCCCGTCGGGGTTCACCGTCACCCCATCGGGCATGACCCGCGCCCAACTGGTGGAAAAGCGGTAAGCATCCATCTGCGCCGCCTTGATCAGATCAAGATCCTGCGGCCACAGATGGTAGTGGTCGCACGCCCGCACCCCGCTTTCGGCGCGCACCACATTGCCGGGTGTGGCGCTGAACGTATCCCAATGGCACGGGCCACAGCCACCAAAGCCCGATCCTTCGATCTGATAGGCAGCGGTGGCCGCACCGAAGACAAAGTCGGACGGAAAGTCAAAACGGGTCAGCGGCATCGGGTGTCTTTCTTGATGTTCTTTGGGCGCAGGGCCAGTCAGACGGGGGCAGGGCCGGTGGACTGGCCCATGATCAGTTCGGCTTCCAGCAGCTTTTCGCGGGGGCCAAGGCTGGGGTTGGCGATCAATTCCAGCAACATCTCGGCAGCCAGCCGCCCCGCCTCGCGCACCGAAGACCGCGTGGCCGTGAACAGCGGCACATCATCGCCGTTCTTCATGTAACTCAGATCGTCGTCATGGATGATCACACTGACATCGCGCCCCATCACCAGCCCCATGTCCTGCACGGCCCGCCGCGCGCCCATGCCCGAAATCATCGAGGCACACAGCAACGCCGTCGGCGGTGCGGGCAGCATCAGCATCTTGCGCGCGGCGCGATAGCCCGAAATCTCGGTCATCTCATCCGAGGCCATCAGCGCAGGTTCGGGCGTCAGGCCGCGGGCGGTCAGCGCATCCACATAGCCCGTGCGGCGGCGAATGGCGAAATCCATGAATTCCAGCCCGTTGACCAAGCCGATGCGGCGATGGCCCAGATCCAGCAGAAATTCGGTGGCCCGCTGAAAGGCCCGGCGGTTGTTCACATCCAGCCAGCTGTAGGGCAGGGCGGCCCCCGTGGCGCGGCCATGTACCACAAAGGGCATGTCGATCTTGTGCAGCAAGGCGATCCGGGGGTCGTTCATGCGCGGGGCATGCACGATCACCCCATCAACATTGCCCTTGGATTTCAGCGCACGGTAGGTTTCTTCTTCCTGATCATCGGGCACCACCGACAGCAACATGTCATAATCGTTGCGGCTGTAGGTTTCGCCCGCCCCGGCGATGAAATCGGCGAAGATCGGGTTCACGATTTCATGCCGGGTGGCCACGGGAATCACATGGCCCACAGCAAAGGCGCGCCCCGTGGCCAGACGGATCGCGCGGGTGTTGGGGCGATAATTGTGGCGCTTGGCTTCGGCCATCACCCGTTCGCGCGTGGCCTCATTCACCTCGGCATACCCGTTCAGCGCCCGGCTGACGGTGGTGGGCGACAGGCCCAGACGCGAGGCAAGTTCCTTGAGGTTCATCAGCAGCCGATCAGCCAAAACGGTTTCAAATTGCGGCGACCTTAGCCATCGCAACGTCAAGCGTCAAAGACAAAGCGACGCAGGGAAAACGCGGGTTTGCCATTGCTGCGCCTGCAAACGCGGCGATTTGCGTCCTTGCAAGGCGCTTTGAATTGACTTGAAACAGGGCTTCGGCAATGGTGCATCATCCAAAGCGGTTTGGGGCCGATTCTAAAACACCGGCTTTTTGCGCTTGGTCAACACCCACATCATGGGGCCCTGCGGGAGCGGCGGGGTGGATCCGGGAGGAAAGAGAGTGAAATCGAAACTATATGTCAGCGTGGCCGTTCTGGCGATGATGACCAGTGCCGTTGCGGCGCAAGACCTGAAGTTTCCGGTGGGCGAGGGCGACTTCAACTGGGCCTCGTTCGAAGAGTTCAAGGCCGCCCATGGCAATCTGGCCGGGCAGACGCTGACGATCTTTGGCCCCTGGCGCGGCGATGACCAGGTTCAGGTCGAGGCTGTGCTGGCGTATTTTGAGGCCGCAACCGGTGCCGATGTCGTCTATTCCTCGTCGGAAAGCTATGAACAGCAGATCGTGATCGATCTCGAAGGGGGCAGCCCGGCCAATATCTCGATCCTGCCGCAGCCCGGCCTGATCGGTGATCTGGTGAAAAAGGGCTTTGTCACCCCGCTGCCCGAAGGCACGGCCGACTGGATGACCGAGAACTACGCCGCGGGCGCATCCTGGGTGGGTCTGGGCACCTATGCCGGGCCGGATGGCGCCAATGCCATGTATGCCTTCCCCTATAAGGCCGATGTGAAATCGCTGGTCTGGTATTCGTCCGAGAATTTTGAAGATGCGGGCTATGATGTGCCCAGCACGATGGAAGAGCTGAAGGCGCTGACCGATCAGATCGTGGCCGATGGCGGCACGCCCTGGTGCATCGGCCTGGGGTCGGGCGGGGCCACCGGCTGGCCGGCGACCGACTGGGTCGAAGACATGATGCTGCGCACCAACACGCCCGAGGATTATGACGCCTGGGTCAAGAACGACCTGAAGTTCAACGATCCGAAGGTCGTGGCCGCGATCGAGGAATTCGGCGCCTTTGCCCGCAATGATGCCTATGTCGCCGGGGGCGCGGCTGCCGTTGCAACCACCGATTTCCGGGACAGCCCCAAGGGTCTCTTTGCCTCGCCGCCGCAGTGCTACATGCACCGTCAGGCGTCGTTCATCCCGGCCTTCTTCCCCGAAGGCACGGTCGTCGGGCAGGATGCCGATTTCTTCTATTTCCCGGCCTATGCCGAGAAAGATCTGGGCACCCCGGTCTTGGGCGCAGGCACGCTGGCCTTTATCACCAAGGCTTCTGACGCCTCGAACGCCTTTATCCAGTTCCTGCAAACCCCGATCGCGCATGAAGTGTGGATGGCCCAGAAGGGCTTTCTGACCCCGCACAAGGGTGTGAACACCGCGCTGTTCTCTGACCCGACGCTGGGCAAGATGAACGACATCCTGCTGAATGCCACCACCTTCCGCTTTGACGGGTCTGACCTGATGCCGGGCGGTGTGGGCGCAGGGTCGTTCTGGACGGGTATGGTCGATTACGTCGGCGGCAAATCGGCACAAGATGTGGGCGATGCCATCCAGTCCTCGTGGGACTCGCTGAAATAAGCCCATCGGGGCCATGATCGGGGCGCAGCAACGCGCCCCGATGCATTTCAGGGCGCGGCCAGCACGCGGTCGGGCCTTGGCACAAGCAACGCTTGCCGGACAGTTCCGCTTCCAAGGGGGGAAGACGCCATGAGTCCCGCACTTCAGGGTCTGATCACCATCATTCTGGGCGTGGGCGGTTGTATCGCCTATTTCTATCTGTCGAACATCATCCTTGATAAGGTGATCTTCCCGCCCCATCGCGGGGATGCGGGCCGCAACATCAGCCGCGCCAACATGGTGCGCCCCTGGTTGTTTCTGGCCCCGGCTCTGGCGGCGCTGGGGCTGTATCTGGCCTATCCGGTGGTCGAGACGCTGCGCCTGTCGCTGACCCAGCGTGTGGCCATTCCCGGTGCGGGGGGGCAGTTCAGCTATGAATGGGTGGGCCTTGCCAATTACCGCCAGATGGCCAGCGAGGCGAAATTCTGGGAAGCCATGCGCAACAACATGATGTGGCTGATCGTGGTGCCCGCGGCCTCGACCGCCTTTGGCCTGCTGGCTGCGCAACTGACCGATCGCATCAAATGGGGCTCGGTCGCCAAATCGCTGATCTTCATGCCGATGGCGATTTCCTTTGTCGGTGCCAGCGTGATCTTCAAGCTGGTCTATGAAATGCGCGGTGTTGATCAGGAACAGATCGGCGTGCTGAATGCGATCTGGCTGCAATTCGATGGCGGCCTTGGATCAATCCTGATGCTCAAGGCGCTGCCGGTTTTGGTGCTTTTGGCCTTTGCGGGGATCGTGGCCTGGGTGGCCTGGCTGACAGTCCGCCCCTTGCTGGGCGGTCGGGCAGGCGGGCTTTGGCCCACCGCCGGGCGGCTGGCGGTGGCGGGCTTTGGGGCCTGGCTGGTGTTCTTGTCCTTGCGCTCGGTCTTTGGCGTCATCGGCACGGACTATGCCTATGGCACCCCGCAGGCGTGGATTTCGCTGCCCTTTTGGAACAACTTCTTCCTGATGGTGGTGCTGATCTGGATTCAGACCGGCTTTGCCATGGTCATCCTGTCGGCGGCCCTGCGCGGCATTCCCGAAGAAACGGTCGAGGCGGCCATTGTCGATGGCGCCAACCCGTTTGAAATCTTCTTTCAGATCAAGGTGCCGCAGATCATGGGCACGATCGTCGTGGTCTGGACCACGATCACCATCACCGTGCTCAAGGTCTTTGACATCGTGTTCGCCATGACCAACGGGCAATGGCAAACGCAGGTTCTGGCCAATTACATGTATGAAAAGTTGTTCGTTTCCGCCGATTGGGGCGTGGGGTCGGCCAGCGCCATGGTCATCATGCTGCTGGTCAGCCCGATCCTGATCTGGAACGTGATCAACGCCCGCAAGGAGATGCGCTGAGATGGACAATATTGCCGGACGCAAATCAACGCTGACCTGGGTGGTTCACCTGTCGGTCGTGGCCCTTGTGCTGTTGTGGCTGTTCCCCACCATCGGGCTGTTCGTGTCATCGTTCCGCACCACCGACCAGATCACCGCCTCGGGCTGGTGGAAGTCGATGTTCCCGTCGGAACAAAACCTGACGCTGCGGGTGGCCGATCCCGGCACCGCACAGGTGCAAAAAGACGGGTTGTGGGTGATCGAGGGCAATCTGTTCGACGGCGCCCCGGTGGGCGAGATTTCGGTCTGGGGCACATCATCGCGTGAGATTGCGGCCTATAGCGCCGGCGAAACCGCCGATCTGGGCGATGGCGAAAGCCTGACGGTGCAATCCAACGGCGATTATGTGATGACCGCCACGGCCGAGATGACGGGCCGCGGCCAGCGCGTCTTTGTCACCGCCAGTGCGCCGCCCGATTTCACCACCAACAACTACCGCTTCCTGCTGGTCGATCCGGCCAATATCGATGGGATGAGCAAGGCCTTTTTCGGCACCCTGACCGTCACCATCCCGGCCACGATCATCCCGATCCTTGTCGCCGCCTTTGCCGCCTATGCGCTGGCCTGGATGGATTTTCCGGGCCGGGCCTTGCTGATCGCTGCGATCGTCGGCCTGTTGGTCGTGCCCTTGCAACTGGCGCTGATCCCGCTGCTCAAGTTTCACAACGACATCGGCATCGGCAAGGGCTATCTGGGGGTCTGGCTGGCCCATACCGGCTTTGGCCTGCCCCTCGCCATCTATCTCTTGCGCAATTACATGGTCGGCCTGCCGCGTGACATCATCGAATGCGCCAAGGTCGATGGCGCCACTGACTTTCAGATCTTCACCAAGATCGTGCTGCCGCTGTCTTTCCCGGCCCTGGCCAGCTTTGCCATCTTCCAGTTTCTCTGGACATGGAACGACCTTCTGGTGGCCAAGGTCTTTCTGATCGACCCCACCGCCGGCACCACGGTGATGACCGACAAGATCGTGCAGTTGATGGGCTCTCGTGGCGGCAACTGGGAGATTCTGGCCACCGCGGCCTTCATCTCGATCTCGGTGCCACTGCTGGTTTTCTTTGCCATGCAAAAATACCTCGTGCGCGGCCTTTTGGCCGGCTCGGTGAAATAAGGACGGATATGACGAACATGGAACGTGCAGAGCGGATGGCGATCGGGGCGGATGCCGAGTGGTGGCGGGGCGCCGTGATCTATCAGATCTACCCGCGCAGTTATCAAGACAGCAACGGCGACGGCATCGGCGATCTGGCTGGCATCACCCAGCGCCTGCCGCATATCGCCAGCCTTGGTGCCGATGCGATCTGGATCAGCCCGTTTTTCACCAGCCCGATGAAAGACTTTGGCTATGATGTCAGCGATTATTGCGACGTTGACCCGATGTTCGGCAGCCTTGCCGATTTCGACGCGCTGGTGGCGCGTGCCCATGACCTGGGGCTAAAGGTGATGATCGACCTTGTGCTGTCGCATACCAGCGATCAGCACTCGTGGTTCAAGGAAAGCCGTGTTTCGCGCGGCAATCCCAAATCTGACTGGTATGTCTGGGCCGAACCCAAAGGCGATGGCACGCCGCCCAACAACTGGCTGTCGATCTTTGGCGGCAGCGCCTGGCAATGGGATACGCGGCGCGAGCAGTATTACCTGCACAATTTCCTGACCAGCCAACCTGACCTGAACCTGCACCACGAACCCGTGCAAGAGGCCCTGCTGGATGTGGCCCGGTTCTGGCTGGCGCGCGGGGTCAATGGCTTTCGCCTGGATACGATCAACTTCTACTTTGCCGACAAATACCTCCGCGACAACCCTGCGCTGCCGCCCGAATTGCGCAACAACACCATCGCGCCATCGGTGAACCCCTATAACCACCAGCTGCATCTGTTCGACAAGAACCAGCCGGAAAACCTTGAATTCCTGCGCAAATTCCGGGCGGTTCTGGCCCCCTACAACGCCGCCGCCGTGGGCGAGGTGGGCGATGCCCAGCGCGGGCTGGAAATCATGGCCGAATACACTTCGGGCGGCGACAAGGTGCAGATGTGCTATCCGTTCGAAATGCTGCAACCGGCGCGTCTGACGGCGGGTCTGCTGGTCGAAACCTTCGGGCGCATGAATGAGGTGGCCCCCGATGCCTGGCCTTGCTGGGCTTACTCCAACCATGATGTGATCCGCCATGTCACCCGTTGGGGCCTGACGGATGCCGCCGCGCGCATGTATACGGTGTTGCTGCTGACGTTGCGTGGATCGGTCTGTCTGTATCAGGGCGAAGAACTGGCACTGCCCGAAGCCGACATCAGCTTTGATGAGTTGCAAGACCCCTATGGCATCGAATTCTGGCCCGAGTTCAAAGGCCGCGATGGCTGCCGCACCCCGATGGTCTGGCAGGTTGACAATGCACAGGGCGGTTTTTCCACTGGCAAGCCCTGGTTGCCGGTCACGGCCCCGCATCTGGGCCGGGCGGTTGCCGCGCAAGAGGCCGATCCGACCAGCATGCTGCACCATTACCGCCGCGCACTGGCCTTTCGCCGGGCGCATCCGGTGTTGCGGGATGGCGATCTTGTGCAGATGCGCGCCGAAGGCAATCTGGCGCTGTTTCAGCGCAGGGGCGATGAAACCCTGTTCTGCGCCTTTAACCTGGGCGAAGGCGAGGTGGCCACGCATCTGCCGCCCGGCACCTGGCGGGCAATCGGGCAAGACCTTGGTGCCGTCATGGCCCAACAGGGCGAGGTTCACCTTGGCCCCTGGGGCTTTTGTCTGATGCAGCAGGAATAAACTAAGGGGGGAGCCCGGACCATGGCCGATTTGAAACTGACCAATGTGCAGAAATCCTATGGAGAGGTGAAGGTTCTCAAGGACATCAACCTCGATATCAAGACCGGCGAACTGATCGTGTTCGTCGGTCCCTCGGGTTGCGGCAAATCCACGTTGCTGCGGATGATCGCGGGGCTGGAAAAGATCACGGCGGGTGACTTTACCATTGATGGCGAACGGATGAACGACGTGCCGCCCGCCCAGCGCGGGATTGCCATGGTGTTCCAGTCCTATGCGCTTTATCCGCATATGACCGTGCGCGACAACATGAGCTTTGCGCTGAAGATCGCCAAGAAAAGCCCGGCCGAAATTGATGCGGCCGTGGCCAAGGCCGCCAAGATCCTGCAACTGGAACCCTATCTTGACCGCCTGCCCAAGGCCCTGTCAGGGGGCCAGCGTCAGCGGGTGGCCATCGGGCGCAGCATCGTGCGCGATCCGAAGGTCTATCTTTTTGACGAACCGCTGTCGAACCTTGACGCCGCCCTGCGCGTCGCCACCCGGATCGAGATTGCCCAGTTGAAAGAGGCTATGCCGAATTCGACGATGATCTATGTCACCCATGATCAGGTCGAGGCGATGACCCTGGCCACCCGCATCGTGGTGCTGACCGTGGGGCAGGGCATCGGGCAGGTGGGCACCCCGCTGGAGTTGTATGAACGGCCCCAGAACGAATTCGTGGCCCAGTTCATCGGCAGCCCCGCGATGAATCTGTTGCCCGGCGAAGTGGTGGGCACCGGCGCCCAAACCGTGGTGCGGCTGGCCGATGGCGGCACCGCCACCTCAACCGTGCCGACAACGGCGGCGGATATGGGTCTTAAGGTCAATGTCGGGGTGCGCCCCGAAGATTGCGTCATCACCCAAGGCGAGGCCTTTTACGAAGGCAAGGTCGAGATCATCGAGGCCCTTGGCGAATTGACCCAGCTTTACTTTGAGAAAAAGGGCCGCGACACGCCGCTGATCGCCAAACTCGCCGGCATCCACCCCGAATTGCGTCGCCAGACCGTCAAGCTGGCGGCCAAGCCCGAAAAGGTGCATCTTTTTGCCAAGGGCACCAGCCTGCTGTATCGCTAGGCCCGCCTAGATCAGGGCCAGCACCGCAAGGTAAAGGCCCGACAGCGCAACTGCGATCAGCAGGGGCAGCCAAAGGGTGAAACGGGGTGGCGGCGGCAGGGTTTTCATGCCGCCTTTATCACCCGTTAAGCTTTCCGCTTTCTTAATCCGGGGATGGACCATATCACCCATCCCGATGATTGGCAGGCGCTGACCGATGCCGCCCCGCTGCCACAGCACTGGGCTTATGGCGTGGTGATGGAGAGGTTGGGGGCGCGCGTCCTGCGCCTGGCACAGAACGGCAGACCGGTGCAGATCCTGGCGCGCCCCGGCATCCGCCTGATCCACCGCGCCGATCCGGCCTTGCGGCTTGGCCCTCTGGCCCGCCACCCCGGCCTGACGCTGGCCAGCACCCTGGCCACAGGCGCGGGCCTGATCCCGCTGATCACCCCCCGCACCCATGCCGTCTGGACCATCGCCGCACCGTCCCCCCAGTTGCACGCCGCCCTGCGGCCTACCTGGCGCCACGCGCTGAACCGGGCCACTGCGCGGGTCGTGGCGGATGCTGGCGCCATGCCCCAGATTCTGGCGCAGGCGGCCGCACAGGGCAGGGCGCGCGGGTATCGGCCCCTTCCACCGGAATTCGCGCAGCACTGGCCCGGTGGTGTGCTGGTGCTGCGCGTGGGCAAACCGCTGTTGGCGGGGGCCGTGTTCTTGCTGCACGGGGCCAGCGCCAGCTATCACGCCGCATGGTCCGGCCCGCGCGGGCTGGAACAGGGCGCACCGCGCGCCCTGCTGTGGCAGGCCGCCCAAAGACTGGCCGCACGCGGCATCACTCAGATCGACCTTGGCGCCTATGATGCCGCAAGCCCCGGCCTTGCCCATTTCAAACTGGGCACCGGGGCCACCGCGGTCAGCCTTGGGGCCACCTCACTTGTGCTGCCGCTGTGATCTTGCGTGAAAGATGAAGCCCAGGAAATTCAGCAAAACTTGCGCCGCCAGAATCGCGGTGGACTGCGTGGGGTCGTAATCGGGTGCCACCTCGACCAGATCAATTCCCACCACCTCATGCGCGCGGGCCACCCCCTGCAAGATCTCCAGCACCTCGTAATACAGAAAACCACCGTGGCTGGGCGTGCCTGTGCCCGGCGCGATCGAGGGGCAAAAGCCGTCAATATCAATCGTCACATACAGCCGCGCCCCCTTGGGGATGCGCGCCAACACGCCCTCAACCCCCAGTTTGCGCACCTGCCGCACTGACAGAATGTCATCGCCCATGGCCCGCGCGGCCTCATAGCCATCCTTGGCTGTGGACGAGACGTTGCGGATGCCCAGCGCCGTGATGCCCGACACATAATCGCGCTCTGCCGCGCGCCGCATCGGGTTGCCATGGCCATGCACCACCCCATGACGCACATCGACGAAATCCAGATGCGCGTCGATCTGCAAAATGTGAATCGGCCCGTCTTTGGCGCAGACCTGATCAAAGGCGCGAATGCAGGGGATATTCACCGAATGATCCCCCCCGATCACCACCGGCAAGGCCCCCGCCGCCAGCATGGCCCGCACCCCGGCCTCGATATTGGCATGGCTTTTCTCGGTATCGGTATGCACGATATCGGCATCGCCAATATCGACGATCCGCACATCGCCGCCCAGATAGATGCAGTCATCCTCATGGTCATAGGCCCCGGCATGCCCAAAGGAAAACAGCGTGGACGCCTCGCGCACCGCGCGCGGGCCAAAGCGGGCCCCGGCGCGGAACTGGGTGCCAAAGTCGAACGGCGCCCCCATCACCGCCACATCGGCCGCGATCTTTGACCAATCTTCGACATAGGGGCGCTTGCCAAAGGTCGAAATGCCAACAAAAGGCAGGTTCAGCCGCCCCGTTTCATAGCCATGCCCACTCATCCCGTCGCTCCTGCTGCGTGCCACTTGGGGCCAGAGTGCGGGCACGACTGGCCCTTGTCCAGCCCCGCAATCCGGGCCAGTCTGACCTGAAAGAGGGGGGGAACCAGAATGGCCGCAGATGTGACTGATCAGATGGTGCAAGACTATGCCCGCGATGGGGCCGTGCTGGTGCGGGGGCTGTTTGCGCCTTGGGTCGAACAACTGCGCGCCGGCATCGAAAAGAACATGGCCGCGCCCACCCAGCAGATGCCCACCCTGAAACCCGGTGAACAGGGCCGATTCTTTGACGATTACTGCAACTGGGACAAGATCGCGGAATTTCGCGACACGATCTTTGCCCCCGAGGTTGCGCAGGCCGCCGCACGCCTGATGCAAAGCCCGCGCGTGCAGCTGTTCCATGACCATGTGCTGGTCAAGGAACCGGGCACCACCAAGCCCACGCCCTGGCATACCGACGGCCCCTATTACTTTGTCGAAGGCCGCCAGACCGTCTCGTTCTGGGTGCCGCTTGATCCAGTGCGCGAGGCGTCGTTGCGCTGCGTGGCGGGCAGCCATCTGTGGGAAAAAGACGTGCTGCCCACCCGCTGGATGGCCGAGACGAACTTCTATCCCGGTGATCACGATTATATGCCGGTGCCCGACCCCGAGGCCGAAGGCATGCGCATTCTGGAATGGCCGATGGAGCCGGGCGACGCCGTGGCCTTTCATTACCGCACCCTGCACGGCACCCGCGGCAACACCAGCCAGAACCGCCGCCGCGCCTTTTCGCTGCGTCTGGTGGGCGAAGATGCGCGCTATGTGGCCCGCCCCGGTCCGACCTCGCCGCCCTTTCCCGGCCATGACATGCAGCCGGGCCAGCGGTTGCGCGAAGACTGGTTTCCGGTGCTGACCGGCTGACAGGGTGCGGTCTTGGGGGGCATCGTGCCCCCCGCAACCGCGCGGCACGCCGCCCAGCGCCCCAGGGGCCAGCGCAGCCCTGCGGCAAAGCTGCGCCTTGCACCCGCCCCTGAAATGGGGTGCATTGCACATATTCAAGGAGATGAATAAATGGCCGCTGAACCCAAGACCTTTCGCCCCAAGGCCTTTCCGCCCCCCGAATTCCCGCCCCGCAAGCTGCCCCTCTTTGCGCGCATGCCCCCTGCGGTGTTCCCTTCGGTTCTTGGGTTGCTGGGGCTGGTGCTGGCGCTGAAACGGGTGACGGCGGCAGCGGGTCTGCCGGTCGGTCTGGCCGATATGGCGATGGGGCTTGCGGCGGGGCTGTGGCTGTTTTGCGCCGTCGCTTATGGCATCAAGCTGGCCCGCCGCCCCGCCGTGGTGGCCGAGGATCTGCGCATCCTGCCCGGACGTGCGGGCCTTGCCGCGGCCTCGGTCGGGGGCTTTGCCTTTTGCGCCGTGCTGGGGTTCTTTTCGCCCGATCTGGCCCGCCCCGCGCTGGTTCTGGCCTTTGGTCTGCACATCGCGCTTGTCGTGCTGACGATCCGCGCGCTGATCGCCGCCCCGCCGGAAGGCCGCGATGTCACCCCCGCCTGGCATCTCAGCTTTGTCGGCTTTATCGTCGGGGCCTTGGCCGCCATTCCGCTGGGCTGGGCTGATCTGGCGCAAGTGATCCTTTATGGCACCATGGCGATGGCCACCGGGATCTGGGCCTATAGCCTGTGGCAACTGACCCGCCGGGTGCCGCCCGCCCCCTTGCGCCCGCTGCTGGCCATCCACCTTGCTCCCGCCAGCCTGTTTGCCAGCGTGGCTGGCCTGCTTGGCCTGACGCAACTGGCGCAGGCCATGGTCATCCTGGGCCTTGCCATCCTGCTGGCGCTGATCGCGGCGGGCAAATGGATCACCAGCGCCGGCTTTTCGCCCCTGTGGGGGGCATTCACCTTTCCGCTGGCGGCCTATGCCTCGGCCCTCCTGATCAACGGTTGGGTGATGGCAGGCGGCATCGTGACTGTGGTGGCGCTTGGGGCCAATCTCTGGATCGCCATCAAGGTCATCCAGATGTGGCCCAAAGGCACCCTTGCGGCCAAGACCAACGCCGCCACCGCCTGATCCGGCAGATCACCCGCTGGCGGCTATTGCGGCTGCAAATGGGTGATCCCCACCGCCGCCGCCCGCGCCAGTTCTGGGTCCAGGCTCATCGGCACATATTCCCCGCGCCGCCAGCGTTCGCCCAGATCGTCGTAATGGCGGCTGAGCGGATGCCCCGATTGCCCGGTCGAGGTGACAAAGACCGAACTGTCGGGATCGGCGAAATCATAGACGCCGCGATAGCCGCCGCCATGCACATTTAGGTAAGGGTTCGGTCCATCGCCCTTGGTGCGCCCGCGCTGCAAGGTGAAATCCCCGCCCGAGGTGGATTGCCGGATGTTCACGAACCAGCGCAACAGCGGCACTTCGCCCAGAACCGGGTGATCATGCGTGGCCTGATGCGCATCGCCCCAGCGCCAGCTTTCCGGGTTCGGCCCATAAGTCTCGGTCAGTTCCAGCAGCGCATCATCCAGCGCCAGCCGCGCCAGATCGGCACAGCTTTCCACCACCGCCGACTGGATCACATCACACCAGACACTGGCCCCCGCCACATCGCGATAGACCCGCTCGACAAACACCGGGTCCAGATGGGTGAATTCATCGGCCAGGGGCCCCATTTCATCGCGGATCAACCGATCCTGCAAGGCCCGCACCCAAGCCATATAGATCAGCGGCTCGGGCAGATGCTCGTTCATCTCGCCATTCCACTCGGCCAGAATCTCCAGCGCCCGCTGCCGCAACCGCTCGGGCGTGCCCGCAGGTGCGGCTTCGCCGGTAAACCACAGATCCGCCCCGATCAGCGGCAAGATCGTGCGCGCCGCAGGCGACACCGTATCCAGTTGCGCCTCGATAAAGCTTTCGCGCGTGTGAACCTCGCGCGTTTTCATCAGCGTCAGCCAACGCTGAATCCGCTGCGTATCGCCCCACAGAAAGCTCAGATGCTCGGGGAAGGGGCGCTCGACCGTCTTGTTGTTGGTGTTGCCCAGAATGCCACTGGCCGGGTCGATCACCCGTGGGTTGCTGTCATAGGGCAGCATCCCCTGCCACCGCGTCGCCGCAACCGACCCCAAGGCCGGCATCCGGCCTTGCGTCGGGTGGCGCGCATCGCGGCGCGGCACGGCGCCGATCACCTGCAGGGCAATCCCGCTCTGATCGGCCAGCATCAGGTTCTGCGACGGTGCCACGAACAGCCGCCCCGCCTCGATCGCCTGCTCGATCGTCTGCGCCCGCATGATCTGCAAGGCCGAGGTCATGGTGGTATCGGCCGCCGACAAGGCCGTCCACGACAGCGCCGCCACATGCCCCGGCGGCGTGACCGAGGCCAGATCGTAATGCGACCCCGGCAGCACTGGCCCGGCCTCACTCCAGCGCAGGGTCAGCGTGACCGGCGTCTGATCCTTGATCTGGATGATCGAGCGCCGGGTCTCAAACGGCCGAAAGCCGTCGGCGGTTTCATATTCTTCGGGATTGTCAGGGTTCAACCGCTCCATCACCACATCCTGATCATCCATATAGGATGAGGTCAGCGCCCAGCCCAACTGCGCCGACCGGCCGATCATCACCGCAGGCACCCCCGGAATCGTGGCCCCGATCACCCCGCCCGACGCCAGTTCCAGCCGCGCCAGATACCACAAGGATGGCGCGGTAAAGCCCAGATGCGGATCATTGGCCAGCAGACTGCCCCCCGCCGCCGACCGGCTGGGCACCGCCGCCCAGGCATTCGAGGCCCCGGCAAAGGGCAGGCGCGGAAAGGGCGACAACGGGCCTTGGGCGGTGCGAATGGGGGTGGTGGCCGGGCGCAGGCCCGGCATCAGGCTGGCATAATCGGGCAGGGCGGTCACAGGCCGGCCCGGATCATCGGGCAGAATATCGCGCAACCGATCTTCGGGCAGCAGCATCGACACCCGCGCCCGCAACACCTCGGCCTCCAGATGCCCCGAAAGTTGCAGCGCCATCAGCTTGATGATGGCAATCGAATCCGCAGGTGCCCAAGCCGCAATCTCATTCGAGAAAAAGAAGAATTCAGGCGCGCCCCGCCCGCGCGCGCCGCTGTTGATCTGCCCGATCCAGGCATTCACCCCGCGGGCATAGGCCTCTAGCGCCGCCCGCGTCGGGGCATCCTGCGCCTCAACCGATTGCAGGGCCAGCGTGTAAAGATCATAGCGCCGCATCAATTCGTCGATCTTCACCGTGCGGTTGCCAAACACCTCGGACAACCGGCCCTGTGCCGTGCGCCGCAACATCGACATCTGCCACAGACGATCCTGCGCATGGGCAAAGCCCAAGGCATAGAACACATCGTCATCCGTCTCGCCAAAGATATGGGGCACATTGTCGTTGTTGCGCACGATCTCGACCGGGGCGGTCAGGCCGGGCAGGCTGAAATCCTCGGTATAATCGGGAATCGAGCGTTCCAGAAACCAATAGGCCAAAATCAGAACGACCAGACCAAGGCCAATCAGGCCCGTCACCAGACGCAACAACCAACGAAAGAGGAGAAGCATGAAAACGCGCCTGTTCTTGACGGCAGGGATGCGGCTGTTACCTATGCCATCACGGCGTAAAGGGCAATGCGAAGGGAGGCATGCAGATGGCAAAGGTGGCATTTCTGGGTTTGGGGGTCATGGGCTTCCCCATGGCAGGGCATCTGGTGGCCAAGGGACATGAGGTCACGGTGTATAACCGCAACCCCGCCAAGGCCGAGGCTTGGGTGGCCAAGCATGGCGGCAAATCCGCCCCAACCCCGCGCGAAGCGGCCTTGGGTCAGGATTTCGTGATGTCTTGTGTTGGCAATGACGATGACCTGCGCGCTGTCTGCCTTGGCCCTGATGGTGCCTTTGCGGGCATGGACCCGGGCGCCATTTTCGTCGATCACACCACCGTGTCGGCCTTGGTCACGCGCGAATTGTCGGGCATCGCGGTCGAGCGTGGCCTTGGCTTTGTCGATGCGCCGGTGTCGGGCGGGCAAGCGGGGGCCGAAAACGGCGTTCTGTCGGTGATGTGCGGCGGCGAACAATCCATCTACGATCAGGCCGAGCCGGTGATTGCCGCCTATGCCCGCATTTGCCGCCTTCTGGGCAGCTCGGGCGCGGGCCAGATTGCCAAGATGATGAACCAGATCTGCATCGCAGGCCTTGTTCAGGGCCTGTCCGAAGCCTTGGCCTTTGGCGAAAAGGCCGGGCTTGATGGTGAAAAGGTGGTCGAGGTGATCAGCCAGGGGGCTGCGGGCAGCTGGCAAATGGCGAACCGCCACAAAACCATGCTGGACGGCAAGTTCGATTACGGCTTTGCCGTGGATTGGATGCGCAAAGACCTTGGCATTTGTCTTGCCACCGCCAATGAAATCGGCGCCTCGCTGCCGGTCACGGCTTTGGTTGATCAGTTCTATGCCGATGTGCAACGCATGGGCGGCGGGCGCCACGACACCTCCAGCCTGATCCGTCGGCTGAAGTGATCAAACCGGCCCAAGCGAAGGGCGAACCCCTTCGCTTGGCCTCTGTGCTGGCGGGCCCTTATGCAACTGCGCGGCAGGGCAATTGTAGAGTTTGCGTGACTCTGGTTTGCTAAGCCCTTGATGTCACGAAATGCAAAAGGCGTCTCTGCCAGAGACGCCTTTGACGTATCAAGCGGGCCGATGCCTGCCTCAGGGAATGATGCGGGTGTATTTCGTGCCCGCCACCGTCGCCCCGGCAATCAACCCCTGCTGCCCGAAGACCAGCGCAATCACCGGCTCCAGCTCGGTCGTTTCCTTGCCCAGACTTGCCCCTTGCTGCGGCGTCGCATAGCGAATATCCGCCCCCGCCGCCCAACCCGGGCTGCGCCGGAACTGGCCCAGAGCCGCCTCTGTCATGAAGAACAGGGCATGCGCATATTGTTGCGCCCCGATCTGGAACCCGATGGTTGCCTTGGTGGCCGAATAGTAATCGACGGTCACCCCGCCCACCCGCAGCGCCCCACGCCCATAGCCCCCACCCACGCCGAACCCGGCCTCGGTCACCAGCGGCATATACAAAACCCCGGCCGCCTGACCCGCCAGATCGCGGGTGCCGGGATAGGCGTTGAACAGGAAATCGCGCGTCGCATCGACGCGGGCATCAATCTGCGCCGATCCGTTTGATCCGATCCCGTTTCCGCAAGCCGCCAACAGGCTGCCTGCGCCGGTGACGGCCAGGAATCCACGTCTGGAAAAGGTGGTCATGCTCTGATCCTCATTCATGTTTTGCGCCTTGCGGCGACCACGGCTCTGACGGCCCGTTGATGACACTATTTATAGCGGTTGGGGCAGGGGCTGTCACCCACCGATTGCGGCCTCGGCAAGGAACCGCAAGGCGGCTTAGCCGCGCCCTTTGCGCAGCAGGCGGGCCACGTCAGGGGCAAAATAGGTCAGCACCCCATCGCAACCGGCCCGGCGAAAGGCCATCAGACTTTCCAGCATGACCTTTTCGCCATCAATCCAGCCATTCTGCGCAGCGGCCTTGATCATCGCATATTCCCCCGACACCTGATAGGCATAGGTCGGCGCGCCAAAGGTTGCCTTTACCCGGTAGCAAATATCCAGATAAGGCATACCCGGCTTGACCATCACCATATCGGCGCCCTCGCTCAGGTCGCGCTCGATCAGGCGCAGGGCCTCGGCGCTGTTGGCGGGGTTCATCTGATAGGTTTTCTTGTCGCCGCGCAACGCGCCACTTGCCCCGACGGCATCACGAAACGGGCCGTAAAAGGCGCTGGCATATTTGGCGGCATAAGACATGATCGCCACATCCTTGTGGCCCGCCGATTCCAGCGCCGCGCGCATTGCCCCGATCCGGCCATCCATCATATCCGACGGGCCAAGGATATCGGCCCCGCAATCGGCCTGCACCAGACTCATCTTGACCAGCGCCTCGATCGTCTCGTCGTTCAGAATGATGCCATCGCGCACCAGACCGTCATGGCCGTTGGCGTTATAGGGGTCCAGCGCCACATCGGTCATCACGGCGATGTCAGGCACTTCGGCCTTGATCGCGCGGATCGCGCGGTTGGCCAGATTGTCGGGGTTCCACGCCTCTTCACAGCCTTCGGTTTTTTTGGCCGGATCGGTATAGGGAAAAATGCACAAGGCAGGGATGCCAAGCTCGGCCGCCTCGGCCGCCGCGCGCACCACCAGATCGACTGACAGACGGTCAACCCCCGGCATCGAGGCAATGGGTTCGCGCAGCCCCGCCCCATCGCGCACGAACACCGGCCAGATCAGATCGTTCACCGACAGCGTGTTCTCTTGGGCCAGGGCCCGCATCGCCGGTGTGCGGCGCAAACGGCGAAAGCGGGATGTGGGCGTCGGGGCAACGGTCAGGCGCATGGGCTGTCACTCACGGGTTAGGGGGCTTGCAGCTTTTGTCTCTGTCTGCCATCGAAAGGCCCGGGTGCCAAGTCTTGGCGCAAATGCGATAAGGATGAAGCCGTGAAATGGTATGAAATGATCTTTGTCCTGATCGACATGAGATCTTTCTCGAACCTGTGGTACTGGATCGCCTTGGCTGTTTTGTGGTCAACCACCAGCCATTGGGTGATGGGCGTGCCCTATGACATGATCACCCGCGCCCGGCGCAAAGGCGGCCCGGCGATGGAGGATCTGAACGCCATTGCCCGTATCAACGCGATGCGGCTGTTGTATATCTCGCGCCATGCGGGGTTGTGGCTTTTGGCCTTTACCAGCTTTTTGCTGACCACACTGGCCATTTTGGCCTTTTGGCAGCATGTCGAATTTGCGCAGGCCGTGTTCCTGATGCTGGCACCCATGGTGTTGATCGGCTGGTTGTCGCTGCGGGTGGCCCTGAAGATCGAGGAGCACGACCTGAGTGCCGAGCCTTTGGTTTCGACGCTGCTGCGGCATCGGATGGTGGTGCAGTTGATCGGAATGGTCTCTATCTTCATCACATCGCTGTTTGGCATGTATCAGAACATGGCCGTCGGCGGCTGGGGTTAAGCCGCCCTTGACGGCGGGCAGCGGGCGGATAGGTAGGGCGCATGACCCAGAATGTTTCTTCTGCCCGTATCCTGCTTGGTGGCGCCCCCGAAGGCTTTGACGCCCGTTTGGTGCTGCGCGAGCTGCAAAAGGGCCAGCCCGTGTTGCACATTGCCCGCGACGACAAGCGGATGGAGGCGATGCGGGCCGCCCTGGCGGTGATGGCCCCGCAGGCGGTGGTGATGGATTTCCCCGCCTGGGACTGTCTGCCCTATGACCGTGTGTCGCCCAACCCCGATATTTCGGCGCGTCGCATGGCAACACTGGCCGCTTTGGCCGCCGGGGTGCCGGCGCCATTCGTGCTGCTGACCACGGTCAATGCGGCCACGCAAAAGCTGCCGTCGCGCGATACGGTTTCGGGGGCCAGCTTTTCGGCGCGTGTGGGCGACCGGGTGGATGAGGCGCGGCTGAAGGATTTTCTGGCCCGCATGGGGTTTTCGCCAGTCTCTACCGTGGCCGAGGCGGGCGATTATGCTGTGCGCGGCGGCATTGTCGATATCTATCCCCCCGGCCATTCTGGCCCTGTGCGGCTGGATTTCTTTGGCGATACGTTGGACGGTCTGCGGCGTTTTGATGCCGAAACCCAGCGGACTGTCGAGAAACTGACGGCTGTCGATTTGTCGCCGGTCTCTGAGGTGTTGCTGGATGAGGCCAGCATCACGCGGTTTCGCCAAAGCTATCGCATCGAATTTGGCGCGGGTGGGTCGGATGATCCGCTGTATGAGGCGGTAAGTGCCGGGCGCAAACATCAGGGGATGGAGCATTGGCTGGGCTTTTTCCATGATCGGCTGGAGACGTTGTTTGACTATCTGCCGACCGCGGCCGTCATGCTGGATGATCAGGTCACGCCGTCGCGCCTGAGCCGGTGGGAGGGGATCGAGGACGGCTATGACGCCCGGCGCGAGGCGATGCTGGCCAAGGGGCGGATGGATACGGTCTATAAACCGGCCGAGCCGCATCTTTTGTATCTGGACGATGCCGCATGGGAACGGGCGGTGGCCGGGCACCGGGTTATCCAGCTCTCGCCCAATCCGCAAAGCCCCGGCCCCGGCGTGCTGGATGCGGGCGGGCGGATGGGACGCAACTTCGCGCCCGAGCGTCAGGTGGAAAACGTCAATCTTTTCGCGGCCTTGTCAGATCATCTTAAGGTTCAGCTCAAGGAACGGCAGGTGGTGATTGCCAGCTGGTCTGAAGGCGCGCGCGAGCGTCTTAAGGGGTTGCTTGAAGATCAGGGTGTAAGTGGCTGTACAGAGGTTAAAGATTTTCGCGACGTGCCAGAGGGAAAGGGTGGTTTGTTCCTGATCATCTGGGCGTTGGACACGGGCTTTGTGGCGCCCGGCCTGTGTGTGATTTCCGAACAGGATGTTTTGGGCGACCGCTTGGTGGGCAAGCCCCGGCGCAAGCGCAAGGCCGAGAACTTCCTGAAAGAGGTTGATACGCTGACACCGGGCGATCTGGTGGTGCATGTCGAACATGGGGTGGGCCGCTATCTGGGGCTGGAGACGATCACCGCCCTTGGGGCGCCGCATGCCTGTGTGGCGCTGGAATATGCCGAGAACGCCAAGCTGTATCTGCCGGTTGAAAATATCGAACTGCTGTCGCGCTATGGCCATGAAGAGGGGTTGCTTGACCGTTTGGGCGGTGGCGCCTGGCAGGCCAAGAAGGCCAAGCTGAAAGAACGGATCAAGGAGATCGCGGATCGGCTGATGCGCATCGCGGCCGAACGCGCCTTGCGCCACGCGCCAATCCTTGAGGCCCCCCATTCGATCTGGGAGGCCTTTGCCGCCCGGTTCCCCTATCAGGAAACCGATGACCAGTTGGCGGCGATTGCCGATGTGGTGGCCGATCTGGAAAAGGGCAGCCCGATGGACCGGCTGGTCGTCGGCGATGTCGGCTTTGGCAAGACCGAAGTGGCGATGCGCGCGGCCTTTGTGGCGGCGCTGTCGGGGATGCAGGTGGCGGTGATCTGCCCGACGACGCTGCTGGCGCGCCAGCACTACCGCAGCTTTGCCGAACGCTTCCGGGGCTTTCCCATCACGGTGCGGCAGTTGTCGCGCTTTGTGTCTGCCAAAGAGGCGAATGACACTCGTGAGCGGATGGCGCAGGGCAAGGTGGATATCGTCGTCGGCACCCATGCGTTGCTGGCCAAGGGCGTCAAGTTCAAGTCTCTGGGTCTGATGATCATCGACGAAGAACAGCATTTCGGCGTGGCGCATAAAGAGCGGCTGAAGGAAATGCGGTCAGAGATCCATGTGCTGACGCTGACCGCGACGCCGATTCCGCGCACGCTGCAACTGTCGCTGACAGGGGTGCGCGATCTGTCGATCATTGCGACACCTCCGGTCGATCGACTGGCGATCCGCACCTATATTTCGGAATTCGATACGGTCACCATCCGCGAGGCGCTGCTGCGCGAGCGGTTCCGGGGCGGGCAGTCGTTTTATGTGGTGCCGCGCATTTCCGACCTGCCCGAGATTGAAGACTTTCTGCGCAGCAATGTGCCCGAAGTCAGTTATGTCATCGCCCATGGGCAGTTGGCGGCGGGTGATCTGGATGACCGGATGAACCAGTTTTACGATGGCAAATATGATGTGCTGCTGGCCACGACCATCGTGGAAAGCGGCCTTGATATTCCTACCGCCAATACGATGATCATCCACCGCGCCGATATGTTCGGCCTCAGCCAGCTTTACCAGATCAGGGGCCGGGTGGGGCGATCCAAGACCCGCGCCTATTGCTATCTGACCACCAAGCCGCGCATGGCCCTGACACCGCAGGCGCAAAAGCGGTTGAAGCTGTTGGGCAGCCTTGACAGCCTTGGCGCGGGCTTCAACCTGGCCAGCCACGATCTTGATCTGCGCGGTGCGGGCAATCTGCTGGGTGAAGAACAGTCGGGCCATATCCGCGAAGTGGGGTATGAGCTGTATCAGCAGATGCTGGAAGAAACGATTTCCAAGATCAAATCGGGTGAAATCGGCGGTCTGGCCGCGATTGATGACCAGTGGTCGCCGCAGTTGAACCTTGGCCTGCCGGTGATGATTCCCGAAGATTATGTGGTGGATCTGGATGTGCGCCTTGGCCTGTATCGCCGCCTGTCGGGGCTGCAAACCAAGGTCGAGCTGGAAGGCTTTGCCGCCGAGTTGATCGACCGCTTTGGACCACTGCCCAAAGAGGTGAACACGCTGATGCTGATTGTGCGGATCAAGGCCATGGCCAAGCGTGCGGGCATCAGCCGGATTGATGCCGGGCCCAAGGGCGCGACCATTCAGTTTCACAACGATAAATTCGCCAACCCCGCAGGGTTGGTCGAATTCATCAGCGCCCAAGGGGCGGCGGCAAAGGTTCAGGGCAACAAGATTGTCATTGCGCTTGATCTGAAATCCGATGCCGACCGCATCAGGGGCGCCTTTGCGATTGCCCGTGATCTGGCCGAAAAGGTGGTCAGGCCAAAGGCGGGGGCCGCTTAGACGGCCCCTGTATATTCGCCGCGCGCAGGATAGTTCTTGTCGATGGCGAAATCGACTGCGGCCAGCAATTCGTTGAAATGCGGGCGGACAAAGGGCATCGTCTGGATGCTTTGATAATACAGCGTCTGGTCAGGGTTCACCAGGAACAGGCCGGGTTCCGAAAACAGCGCCGGTTCTTCGATCCCGATCGAGGTTTTGCCGCGTGAGGTCGAGATGAACAGACCCCAGTCGCGCGCCACCGACAACGGCAGATCATAGGCAAAGCGCAGCGCCGACGCGTTGATCTTTTCGGCCATGTCTTTGGTGCGCTCTGCGCCGTCGGATGAGATTGCAAGGGTCGAGATGCCACGGCTGGCGAATTCGGGCGTCAGACGCTCCAGCTCTTTCAGGTAATTGGCGCAGATCGGGCAATGCAGGCCGCGATAAAAGCACAGGACGGTGCCACGCTCGGTGCCCTCGGTTGACAGGTTGAACGTGCCGCCGCCCAACAGGGGCAACGCAAGATCGGGGGTTTTCTGACGGGGAAACGGCATGGAAGTCCTTTTGGTTTTGCTTGTCACTTTGGCCAATATATGAAACGATCTGGGGTAATTGATCCTGATAACCCGTCCAAAGGTCCAAAATGCCCCTTGATCGCCTTGCTGCCTTGTTGCCCGGAATGATGGTTGAAGCTGCGGGGCGCAGTGTGGACAGGGCCAATCTGCATGTGGCACGGGTGCCGTCTGGCGGGTTTTATGTTGGCCCCTATTTGCGCGGCCAGTCGGTGTTTGCGGCCCGGCTGTCCTGGGGGCCGGCCAGTGGGCGGCTGTGGAACGGCATGGCAGGCATGGCGGTGGCCGAAGGGCATCCGCTATATCCGGTGATCGCGCTGTCCGTGGCCGAGGCCGAGGCGCCGCGCTGTGGGGCCGATCATCTGTTGAAAGGCTATGTGCAGACCTTTGTCGTTCATCTGCTGCGTCAGGCCATCGAGGATGGGGCAGTCAGTGCCGGGGTTCTGGCCGGCCTTGCCGACCACAGGCTGGCGCGCGTTCTGGTGGCCTTGCACGAACAGCCCGCGCATGCGTGGAAGGTCGAGGCGATGGCTGAGCTTGCCGGCATGTCACGTTCGGCCTTTATGGCGCGCTTTGCCGAGGTGTTGGGCGAGGCCCCGGCCAGCTATCTGCGCCGTTATCGGCTGGAACGCGCCCGTGCCGAATTGGAAGACGGCGGCCGGGTGGGCGTTGTTGCGCGGCGCTATGGCTATGCCTCGCCCGATGCCTTTACTCGGGCGATGAAGGCGATGGACCAAGCCGCCGCATGATCACATAGCCAAAGCCCGAAAACAGCGTGACCGCCGCCATCAGGGGCAGGGGCGTGCCGTCAAACATCAGCCCCACCGGCACCGCCAGCAGCACCGAAGCGACCGTGGCCACCGACCCGATGACCGAGGCCGCCATGCCCGCGATATGGCCCACCGGTTCCAGCGCCAGGGCGTTCAGATTGCCCAGCGTCATCCCGGCCATGAAGAACACCCCCACGGTCCACAGGAAATAGGCCGGAAAGACCAGACCGCTGGGCAACGCATGCATCCCGTGGACAAAGGTGGATATTCCAGACAGGCCGATCTGGGTTGCAAAGGTGATCACCACCAGTTTGCGCATGCCAAGCCGCCCCACAAGGCGCGCATTGATAAAGCTGGCCGAACCCGCCAGCACGGCAATGGCCGCGAAATAGAGCGGGAACTGATCGCCCCGGCCAAAGGTGATGTCAAAGATGCCTTGGGTCGAAGACAGGGTGGCAAAGAGGCAGGCAAAGGCCATGGTCTGCGCCGCGATCGACAGCAGGATGACGCGGTGGCTTAGCACCTCTCGCAGAGCCAGCCACAGGCCGCGGGCGGCAAAGGGGCGACGGGTTCCGGCGGGCAGGGTTTCGGGCTGGCGGGCCAGCATCCAGACGATGCTGACGGCCGAGAAGACCAGAAAGGCCAGGAAGATGGCGCGCCAGCCAAAGCCTGCGATGATGACCTGGCCAAGGGCCGGGGCAATCGCGGGCACAAGGGTAAAGATCATCATGGCAAAGCTGACGATCCGGGCCATGTCGCGGCCCTTGTAAAGATCGCGCACAAGCGCCAGAGACACGACCCGCGGCCCCGCGGCCCCGATGCCCTGCACCACACGGGCCAGCAGCACGGTTTCCAGCGTCGGCGCAGCCCAGGCGGCCAGCGCCGCAAGGCAGTAAAGTGCAGCCCCGGCCACAATGACGTTGCGGCGGCCAAAGCTGTCGGACATCGGGCCTGCGACAAACGTGCCCAGCCCCATGCCCATGACAAAGCTGGTCAGGATCAGTTGCGCCTGATTGGGCGCATCGGGCGATAATTCTGCGGCGATGCGGGGCAGGGCGGGCAGCATGGCATCAATGGAAAAGGCGATCGTGGCAAAAAGCATCGCGATCAGGGCGATGAATTCCGTCTGGCCCAGTGGTTTTGTCGGCGACATGAAGGATCCTTTTTGATCACCTTGGCGGACATTTTGGCTGATGAAACGGCCCGCGACGTGCTGCGATACGGATTGACACGAGAGGGTTTCGGGTGCAAGCCGTAATTGTTTAGTAAAGGAGTCGGAAATGAAAGCCCTGTCTATCACCCTTGCGCTGGTTCTGGCCGCGGGTTCGGCCTTTGCCTCGGGCCCCGGAGAGGCACATATCGGCGGCGAAGGGGTCAGCTATCTGGCGGGCGGCGCGATGACCTATTCGGTTTTTGAACAGGCCGTGCCCCATGTCGATATTGCCAATTGCCCTGCCGAGTTTGACCCCGAGACGGTGTTCTGCCGCATGACCCTGGTCAATGACGGTGCCCATGTCTTTGTCTTTGGCCTTGACGGCGACCAGACCTTGTTGGCGGTCAAATCCTATGGGCTGGAAGATGGGTTCCTGCCGTTCTGAGTGGCGTCGAGTTCGGCAATCACCTGCGCCCAGACCTGTGGCGGCTGTGCGCCCGAAACGGCGTATTCATTGCCGATGATGAAACAGGGCACGCCCGAAACCCCGCGTTCGCGGGCATGGGCATCGCGGGCGCGGATGTCGGCGGCATCGGCGTCACTGGCCAGCAGGCGTTCGGTCATGGCCCGGTCCATGCCACAGGCCTCGGCGATTTCTGCCAAGGTGGTGGCATCGCCAATATCGCGGCCTTCGCGCCAATAGGCGCGGAACAGCGCCGATACGATGGCGGTCTGCCGCCCCTCTAGCCCCGCCCAATGGATCAGGCGATGCGCGTCAAGGGTGTTGGGGGTGCGCGCAATGCTGGCAAAGTCGATGCCAAGGCCGACATCGGCGGCGGCACGCTCGATCTGGCTGTAAACCTTTATGGCCGCCTCTTTGCCACCGAATTTCTGTTCAAGATACTGACGGCGATCCATCCCGCCCGCGGGCATGCCGGGATTCAGCTGAAACGGATGCCATTCGATTTCAAACGGGTGGTTCGGGTGCTGTTCCAATGCGCGGTCAAGATGGGTTTTGCCGATATAGCACCACGGGCAAATCGGGTCGGAAAGGATATCAAGTTTGATCATGGCTGTTCGCTTTCTAGACCCTGCTGACGCAGGGCGCGGCGGTTCAGTTTGGCATTGGCCCCGCGCGGCAGGGCATCAAGGCGGCGAAAGGCGCGCGGCTGTTTATAGCGCGCCAGATGGGCGGCGGCATGGCGGGCCAAGGCCGACTGATCGAGCGGGCCGGGGGCGACGTAAAAACAGGCGATGACGGTGACGCCGGGCTTGACCTCGACTTCGGCCACGGCCACTTCGGTCAGGCCGGGGAACAGCATCATCGCGGCCTCGACCTCGGCCGGCGAGACGCGATAGCCACCGGCATTCATCTGATCATCGCCCCGCCCCAGATAGGTCACGGCGCCATCTTCGGCGATTGTCACTGTGTCGCCGGTCAGAAACCAGTCTTCTGCCAGCCGGGCTGCGGTGGCCTGGGGGGCATCAAGATAGTGCAGCATCAGGCCCGGATCATGGCGATCAACGGCCAGTTGGCCGGGGGTGCCACGCGGCACCGGGGCAAGGGTTTCATCCAGGGCAGCAATGCGACGACCGGGTTGGGCATAGCCGGTGCTGCCTTCGGGTGCAGGATGGCCGGGGGCCGCAGAGATAAAGGTCGAGATTTCGGACATGCCCAAAGCCTCGCAGATCGGGGTGCCTGTTGCCTGCTGCCACGCCTGCCTTGTGTCAGAGGCCAGTTTTTCGCCCGCAGACAGGCCGTGGCGCAGCCGGGGCAAAGCGGGCAGGGGCGCCCGCAGCATCTGGCGATATACGCCGGGGGCGGCGGCAAAGATGGTGACGTCAAAGCGCTTGAGCAGCAGCCCCAACTGATCGGCGCCCACGCCGGGCGCCGGGATCAGGGCGGTCGCCCCCACCGTCCATGGGTCCATCAGGCCAGTGCCAAGGGTATAGGTCCAGTTGAAGGCGCCGGCATGCATCAAGCGGTCGGTGTCGGTCAGGCCCTCCCAGCCGTGATGCATCATCTGCCGCGCCAGAATGGCCCGATGGGCATGCACCACGGCCATCGGTGTGCCCGATGTGCCCGAAGTGAAAATGATATAGCCGGGCCGGTCTGGATCGCCCATGTGAAACGGGGCTGGGGGCAGCGTCTCCATCCGGCGGATGTCGGCCTCGTGCAGCACGGGGGCGGGGTGATCGGGCAGTGCCACACCTTGGGCCCCCACGATCAACGCAGGGGCAACGCGTGCCGCCATCGGCGTGATCTCGGCCGTGGTCAGCTGCGATGAGGTGGCCACAGGCACCATCCCCGCCGCAAGGGCACCCAGAAACAGGATCGGAAATTCGACCTGATTTCCCAGCCGCATCAGAATGCGATCGCCGGGGCGCAGACCCTGGGCCAAAAGGCCGGTGGCACAGCCCTGCACAGCGGCCAGAAGGCGCGCGTAACTCCATCTTTCGGCGCCGGTGGGGCGCAGGATCTGCAGCGCCATCTTGTCAGGGTGGCGGGCTGCCGATGCCGCAAGAACATGCGCTGCCATGTTGAATGGTGCGGGCACAAGTGGGGCGGGGCGATTGTCGATGATCGAAAGCATGGGATGGGGATAGGACGATGCCCTTGACGTTGCAAGCCTGCACCGCTTTCGATAGATCACCAAAGCATGAGCACGAACGACCCCAAATCCCTGATCCGCATTGCGCGCGAAACCGGCGAGACGGCGCAGGCCGAACCGGTCAATCTGGCCGAGCGGGTGCGCGCCTTGCGCAAAGAGCGCGGCTGGACGCTGGAACAGGCGGCGCAGCAGGCGGGGCTGGCACGCTCGACCCTGTCAAAGATCGAGAACGGGCAGATGAGCCCAACCTATGAGGCGCTGAAAAAGCTGGCCGAGGGGTTGGCGATCACGGTGCCGCAGTTGTTTACCCCGCCCAGCAAGGCGCAGGTGTCGGGCCGGATGGCGGTGACCAAAGGGGGCGAAGGCCAAAGCCACGCGACCGTCACCTATGAGCATGAGTTGCTGGCCGGGTTGCTGACCAAAAAGAAGATGCTGCCCTATCGGGCCCGCATCCGCGCCCGTGCGTTTGAAGAATTCGACGGCTGGGTGCGCCACGATGGCGAGGAATTTCTGTTCGTGCTGACCGGCGTGATCCGGCTGTATACCGAGTTTTACGAACCGATTGATCTGCGCCGGGGCGACAGCGCCTATTATGATGCCAGCATGGGCCATAATGTCGTCAGCCTGTCGGATGAGGATGCGACCATTCTTTGGGTCACCTCACTGGGCTAGGCGGCGGCTGCGCGATCAGATGGAAAAGGCCGCCCAAAAAGGCGGCCTTTCGTCTTGCGCCATGGCTGCGCGCGGGTTCAGTTGAACCAGCCCGAAACGCGATTGGCCCCGCCCGAGATATCCCGGCCAATTCCATCGACTGTCGCGCAGCCTGCCAGCAAAGTCGCCGTGGCCACCATCGTGGCCAAGATCAAATGTCGCATGTGTTTTGCCTGTTCCTTACTGCTCATACCACCAGGTTTCAGGCTGGAAGCCCAGCCAGTCACCATAGAGGGGAAGACGCTCGGGGTATTTCAGTTCCCGGCGATGCGCCAACCGTGAGACGTCAGAATACCACATTGGCACGACATATCTACCCGCTGTCAGCACCCGATCAAGCGCCTGTGTTGCGGCGACAAACCCGGCCTGATCGGGGGCGTTCAGCATGGCGTTGATCATCGCCTCGGCCGCAACAGAGTTCATGCCCATCCAGTTGCGCGAGCCCGGTTCCGTCACCCCGGCAGTGCCCCAATAGAGCATCTGTTCATTGCCGGGCGAAAGCGACAGGGACCGGATGTAATGCGTCATGTCAAAGGCATAGGTGTTGGTGCGTTCTTTGTATTGGGCGTCATCCACCGTTTGCACACGGGCGGTGATGCCAAGGCGTTTCAGCCCTTCGACATAGATATCGGCCGCCCCGATCATGTCACTGCTGCCGTTGACCAGCAGGATCTCGAATTCAAACGGCACACCATCGGCGTTCTTCAAAAGCCCGTCCTGCACGGTCCAACCGGCCTCTTCCAGCAAGGCATTGGCCGCGCGCATGGTGCGGCGATTAGAGGTGCCGCCATCACCTGCGGGCACGGCATAGCCTTCGATGGTTCCGGGCGGCAGATCGGCACGAAAGGGGTCCAGCAGGGCCAGAACCGCCCCTTCGGCCGGGGTGCCGGGGGTATAGCCCAAGGGCGAATTGCCGAAATATGACGCAATGCGTTTGGCGGCGCTGCCATTCAGCGTCTGGTTCACCAGATCGAAGTCAAAGGCCATGATCAGCGCCTCGCGCACGCGCCAATCCTGAAAAAGCGGCTTGCGGGTGTTCATCACAAAGCCTTCGATCCCCGACGGGCGTTGGTGCGGGATTTCCGATTTCACCACATCCCCCGAGGTGACATCGGGCCAATCATAGACGCTGGCCCATTTCGCAGGGTTGGTTTCGCGCCAGGTTGAAATCAGCCCGCCCTTGAATGCCTCAAACGCCACGCTGGCATCACCGAAAAAGTCATAGCGCACTTCATCGAAGTTATGCTGCCCCCGGTTGAAGGGCAGGTCGGCCCCCCACCAATCGGGGTTGCGGACATAGGTGATATAGCGGCCGGGTTCGAACGCGCCGACGACATAGGGGCCTGATCCGATCGGCGCCACCAGCGACGACTCGTCAAAGGCTTTGCCCTGCCATTGCGCCTTTTGCAAAATGGGGCGCAGGCCAAGGATCAGCGGCAATTCGCGGTCTTCGGTGTTGAAGCTGAACCTTACGCTGCGGGGCCCGGTCTGTTCGACCTTGCCGATCTTGGCCCAAGCCCCGTGATAGCGCGGGTTGCCAAGGGTGCCCAGGGTTTCAAACGACCAGATCACATCCTCGACCGTGACGGGGCTGCCGTCCGAGAATCGGGCCCCTTCACGAAGGGTAAATTCTGCGTAGGTCCGAGCCTCATCCGTGGTGATCGATTCGGCCAAAAGGCCGTAAAGCGTAAAGGGTTCGTCGTAATTTCGGCCCATCAGGGTTTCGACGGTCAGCGCCGCAAGCCCGGCGGGGGCGCGCCCCTTGAGGATGAAGGGATTGAGGGAATCAAAGCCGCCGGATTCGCCGAAAATGATCTTGCCTCCCTTGGGGGCATCCGGGTTCACCTGCGGCAAAGACACAAAATCATGGGTCAGGGCCGGGGCGCCATACATAGCTATGCCATGCTGCGGTGTGGCGGGCGACTCAGCCAGTGCCAGGGTCGCAGTGATCGTCAAACAGGCAGCGACCCCAAGGCCCGCGACATTTTGGAAAAAGTGACGGCTCATTCTGGCAACAATCCTTCGCAGCCTTTGTCTATTGGTGCCCAGACTACGGGGGGTTTTGTGCCTTTTCAAACTTTTAACTTGGCCGCCGCGTGTTGCGGGGGTATAAGGGACTCACTGCTCGATAGGTTTCTTGCCTGTATGAAACCTGCCTCAATAACTTAACGCCGGCTTCGTGCCGGCGTTTTTTTTGGCAGATCGCGGCCCCACCATCCCCCCTGTCAGCCCCAGTCATAATCGAATTTGCCTGTGGAATTTGGCTGTGCAGCATGCAAACCTTGATGCAATTGCAGCATAGGGGGGCAAAATGCCGCTAAAGGGAAAACGCGCCGTCATCACCGGGTCAAACAGTGGAATCGGTCTGGGTGTCGCGCGGGAATTGGCGCGCGCCGGTGCCGATATTGTGTTGAACAGCTTTACCGACCGGGCCGAAGATCACGCCCTTGCCGCCGATCTGGCGAAGGAATTCGGGGTTTCGGCACGCTATATCCGGGCCGACATGTCGAACGGTGGCGAATGTCGGGCGCTGGTCGAACAGGCGGGGGGCTGCGATATTCTGGTCAATAACGCGGGTATCCAGCATGTGGCCGGGATCGAGGAGTTCCCAGTCGAGAAATGGGATGCGATTGTGGCCATCAACCTGTCCTCGGCCTTTCACACCACAGCCGCCGCCCTGCCGGGAATGAAGGCCAAGGGCTGGGGCCGGATCGTGAATGTGGCCTCGGCCCATGGGCTGACCGCGTCGCCGTTCAAATCGGCCTATGTGGCGGCCAAGCATGGGGTGGTGGGCCTGACCAAGGTGACGGCACTGGAAGTGGCGGGGCAGGGGATCACCGCCAATGCCATCTGCCCCGGCTATGTGCTGACCCCGCTGGTCGAGGCGCAGATCCCCGATCAGATGAAAAAGCACAACATGGATCGCGAGACCGTGATCAAGAATGTGATGCTGGAACGCCAGCCCAGCCGACAGTTTGCCACGGTTGAACAGATCGGGGGCACGGCGGTTTATCTGTGTTCAGATGCCGCGGCACAGGTGACGGGCACCACGATTTCGGTCGATGGGGGCTGGACGGCGCTGTAAGGCCGGGCCATCACGCATGGCACAGGCGATGCGGTCAGAGAGAGCGGCATGAGCGACATTTTGTGTATTGGTTCCGTCCTTTGGGACATCATCGGTCGTTCTGCCGCGTCGATGCGGGTGGGGTCGGATGTGCCGGGGCGGATCACGCGTTTGCCGGGCGGGGTGGCGATGAATATCGCCATGACGCTGGCGCGGTTCGGACTGTGTCCGGCCTTGCTGACCGCCATAGGCCGCGACGCCGAGGGCGATGAACTGATTGCCGCCTGCGAACGGATGGGCATGGATTGCGCCCATGTTTATCGCAGCGATGATCTGCCAACGGACCGTTACATGGCGGTCGAGGGGGCCAATGGGCTGATTGCCGCGGTAGCCGATGCCCATTCGCTGGAGCAAGCGGGCGACAAGATCCTGCGCCCCCTGATGGATGGCCGATTGGGGCAGGCTGCGGCCCCCTATGCCGGGCTGATCGCCCTGGATGGCAATCTGACCGAGGCATTGTTGGCCGAAATTGCCACTTCTGCCCTGTTTGTCGCTGCAGATTTGCGGGTGGCACCGGCCAGCCCGGGCAAGGCCGAACGCCTGATCCCGTTGCTGGCGCATCCGACGGCCACACTTTATGTCAACCTGGAGGAGGCGGGGCTGATCGCCAAGACGGCCGCCCGCACCGCCCCCGAGGCAGCCGAGGCCCTGCTGGCACGGGGGGCCGCGCGGGTGCTGGTCACCGATGGCGGGCAGATGGCTGCCGAAGGCCGGCGTGGCCAAGGGGTGATCACCGGCAGCCCGCCCCCTGTGCTGGTCACGCGCGTGACCGGGGCCGGGGATACCTTTATGGCGGCCCATATCGTGGCCGAGCGTCGGGGGGCGGCGCGCGACGAAGCCCTTGCAACCGCGCTGCGGGCCGCCGCAGATTATGTTTCAGGCGAGGTCGGATCATGACACTACCACTGACGTTTTCACCCGAAGTTGCCAAGGCCCGTGCCGAGGGCGCGGCCATTGTGGCGCTGGAATCGACCATCATCACCCATGGCATGCCCTGGCCCCAGAATGTGGAAACCGCCCGCCGGGTCGAAGCCGAGGTGCGCAAGGCAGGTGCCGTGCCGGCCACCATTGCCATCATGGGGGGGCAGATTCACATCGGGCTGACCGATGCAGAATTGGATGCCCTGGGGCAGGCGCGTGATGTGGCCAAACTGTCGCGCGCCGATCTGGCCGCCTGTCTGGCACAGGGGGCGACGGGGGCCACCACAGTGGCCGCCACGATGATCTGCGCGCATCTTGCCGGCATCTCGGTCTTTGCCACGGGCGGGATCGGGGGGGTTCATCGGGGGGCCGAAAGCAGCTTTGACATCTCGGCCGATCTGCTGGAACTGGCGCAGACACCGGTGACAGTGGTGGCGGCGGGGGCCAAGGCCATTCTTGATCTGCCAAAAACGCTTGAGGTGCTGGAGACCCATGGGGTGCCGGTCATCGCCTTTGGGCAAGATGCCTTTCCCGCCTTTTGGTCGCGCGACTCGGGCTTGCCTTCGCCCTTGCGCATGGACAGCGCCCCCATGATTGCCGCGGCGCATCGTTTGCGGGTTCAGCTTGGCTTGCCGGGGGGGCAGTTGGTGGCAAACCCGATCCCGCCCGAGGCAGAAATCCCGCGCGAGGTGATCACGCCCGTGATCGAAACCGCCCTGGCCGAGGCCAAGGGTGTCAGCGCCAAGGCCGTCACGCCATTTCTGTTGCAGCGCATCTATGAGCTGACCGAAGGGCGTTCGCTGGAGGCCAATATCGCGCTGGTGCTGAACAACGCGCGTCTGGCGGCCGCGATTGCACGGGCGATGGCATAACGCAACTGCCCTGCCGTCGGGCAGGGCGGGGATATTTGCGAAAGAAATTTGCCGCAAGCGACCGAAAACCATAAGCGCACTGCGCAAACCGTTGCTCTGCCATTGTAGAACCAGGGAACCGCCCATAAGTTGCCGCTGACAGGGAGCCGCAATGTCTGAAAACCAACCTCATCGTCGTCGGGGCCTTTTGGCGGGCCTGCGCGCCTCGTTTCTGACGGGGCTGGTCGTGGTTTTGCCCATCGGGCTGACCATCTATCTGATCTGGACGGTGGTGGGCTGGATCGACGGCTGGATCTTGCCGCTGATCCCCGGCCCGTGGAAGCCTGATGTCTTGGTGCGTGAATGGTTCGGCCCCGAGGCGACGATTCCCGTGCGTGGCGTGGGGGTGGTGGTCTTTTTGGTCTTTACCGTGGCCATCGGCTGGATCGCCAAGGGGCTGCTGGGGCGATCACTTTTGCATTGGGCCGAACGCGTGGTGGACCGGATGCCGGTGGTGCGGTCGATCTATGCCGGGATCAAACAGATTGCCGAAACGGTCTTTGCCCAGACCGAGACGAATTTCGAACGCGCCTGTCTGGTGGAATACCCAAAGGAAAACATCTGGGCCATCGGCTTTGTCTCTACCCGCGCCAAGGGTGAATTGCAGGCCAAATTGAACACCCATGGCTATATGGATGTGATCTCGATCTTTTTGCCCACAACGCCCAACCCGACCTCGGGCTTTTTGCTGTATGTGGCCGAAAAAGACGTGATCTATCTGGATATGAAGATCGAGGATGCCGCCAAGCTGATCATTTCGGCGGGCTTGGTATATCCGAACGGCAAGGATCAGGCGGGTGTTAAGGTGCAAAATCCGCCTGCCAAGGTTGGCAAGGGCTGAAAGGCCCCGGTTTTTCTGCTGTCCTGACCTGCCAGCCCTTGCCATGGCTGCGCACACATTATAAGGACGCGGCACTTCACAGGCAAAGCTTGGGCCCGTCGGGGAGAAATCCCGAATGGTCCGCCGGTTGGGGGGAAACCCTCGCATGGCTTTGCTGAGGCGCAAACCGGAAAGGAAATGGACATGGCGCTCCCCGAGTTTTCCATGCGTCAGCTGCTTGAAGCTGGCGTTCACTACGGCCACCAGACTCAGCGCTGGAACCCGAAGATGGGTGAATACATCTACGGCGACCGTAACGGCATTCACATTCTCGACCTGACTCAGACTGTTCCGATGCTGGATCAGGCCCTGAAGGTCGTGCGCGACACCGTCGCCAAAAACGGCCGCATCCTGTTCGTCGGCACCAAGCGTCAGGCCCAAAAGCCGATCGCCGAAGCCGCTGAAAAATGCGCGCAGTTCTACATGAACCACCGCTGGCTGGGTGGCACGCTGACCAACTGGAAAACCGTTTCCCAGTCGATCCAGCGTCTCAAGCAGATTGACGAGATCATGGCGGCAGGCGGCGAAGGCCTGACCAAGAAAGAGCGTCTGAACATGGAACGCGACCAGGCAAAGCTGCAAGCTTCGCTGGGCGGTATCCGTGAAATGGGCGGCACCCCGGATCTGATCTTCATCATCGATGTTGGCAAGGAAGATCTGGCCATCCTCGAAGCCAAGAAGCTGGGCATCCCGGTTGTGGCCGTGGTTGACACCAACTGCTCGCCCAAGGGCGTGGATTATGTGATCCCCGGCAATGACGACGCAGCCCGCGCGATTGCGCTGTATTGCGATCTGGTGGCCCGTGCGGCGCTGGATGGCATGTCGGCCCAGATGGGTGCGGCTGGCGTTGATCTGGGTGCGCTGGAAGCAGCCCCCGTGGAAGAAGCCGTCGCCGAAGCCTGATCAGGCCGGGCGGACTGTCTTCTGTCTGTTACGCGGCGGGGGTAATGCCCCGCCGATCCATTCGAAATTCAGGAGTCTGCTATGACAATCACCGCTGCAATGGTGAAGGAACTGCGCGAAGCGACTGGCGCAGGCATGATGGATGTGAAAAAGGCCCTGACCGAGGCCGCTGGCGACATGGAAGCCGCCGTTGACTGGCTGCGCACCAAGGGTCTGGCCAAGGCCGCCAAAAAGGCTGACCGCGTTGCTGCCGAAGGTCTGGTTGGCGTGGCTGTGACCGATGGCAAGGGCGTTGCGATCGAGATCAACTCGGAAACCGACTTTGTGGCCAAGAACGCCGATTTTCAGGCATTGGTGCGCGATGTCGCCAATATCGCCCTGACCACCGGCGACTCGGTCGAAGTGGTGAAAGCCGCGCATTTGAACGGCAAGACCGTTGAAGAAGTGATCAACGAGGCGATTGCGCGCATCGGCGAGAACATGAACCTGCGTCGCATGCATGTGCTGGAAGGCGAAACGGTTGTTTCCTACGTTCACAATGCTGCCGCTGATGGCATGGGCAAGATCGGTGTGCTGGTGGCCCTGAACGGCCCGGCCGACAAGGCCAAAGAGATCGGCAAGCAATTTGCGATGCATATTGCTGCGACCTCGCCCCTGTCGCTGTCGGAAGCCACGATGGACCCGGTTCTGGTTGAGCGTGAGCTGACCGTGCAGACCGCAAAGGCACTGGAAGAAAACGCAACTTCGGCCAAGCCGAAGCCCGAGCAGGTTATTCACAACAACATCATCCCGGGCCGCATGAAGAAATTCCTGGCGGAAAACACCCTGATGGGCCAGGCCTTCGTGATCAACCCCGACCTGACGGTCGAGCAGGCTGCAAAAGAAGCCGGCGTTGAGATCACCGGTTTTGCCCGTGTGGCCGTTGGCGAAGGCATCGAGAAGAAGTCGGAAGACTTTGCCGCAGAAGTTGCCAAGGCCCTGCAAGGCTAAGATCTTGGGGAAATCCCATGGAAAGGGGCGGTCGCAAGACCGCCCTTTTTCATTGCCCGCGGTGCAGGCAAGTGTGGCCAGGCGTTTCAAGACGAAAAAGCGGCCCACCCAAAAGGGTGGACCGCCCCTGCGCCGGGCCTATGGGGATGAGGACAGGGCGCAAACGATGTTCTGCCAGTCACGCCGAAATAAGCGCGACTGCCAGAGTTTACAGGGCAAAAGGGGAAATTTCGCCCCGGCAGACACGCAGTTGGCATGTGCATGAAAATACATCACACACCACCCGCTGTTCCAAAGCCCTAAGGCCACCACGATTGGAACATGACCAAGATGCAATTTTGACTGACGCTAGGTAAGTCAGGATTTCCCTACCAGATTACAGTCACTTAAGGCTTGCCCCGGCACCGTTATGATGTGCAGGCCGCTGAAAGATAATGTTCAGCAAAGACGCCTTTGCAACCGCCTGAGTCGTCGTCTCAACGCAAAGCGCCTCTCGGGCAAGGCGCAGGTGTTTTTCGACCATCGCGGGCGAAACCTGCATCAGCATGGCAACATCCTGCGTGGTCTTGCCGTCTGCCACCCATTCCAAAGCCTGCCTCTGCCGCTCGGTCAGGCTGCGCTTAGCAGCCGGTTGCGGCAGCAGGATCAGTTTCAGGTGCATCATATGGGCGACGGCAAGAATTTCGTCGCGTCGCGCCTCCCATATGGCCTCTACCTGCGCATGGGACATACCGGGATTGGCCAACAGCCCCAAAGCACCTTTGGACCGCGTTGTGGTTTCCGGAAAGCTGACCGAGATCCCCGCGGTCACGCCCATGGCTGCATTCTGTTCGACGGCTTGCTTTTCCTCGGGCGTCAGCTTGCCCGATTCATAGGCCTCTTTCACCCAGGCCCATGTGCAGGCACCAGAATTGGCGACGGCCCATCGATAGACGGGAGTCTTGGCGTAAAGACCGTTATGAAAGTAGCGCCGAGCATATTCAGCATCCGCAGTGGTCAGAAAGATGGCATCATCCGGGTCACCAACACTGCGGTCATGCAAGAAACGAGTGAACCCGTAATTCATCCGTTCAAAGCCAAGGGGGCGAAAAAACTGCCCCGCAAGGTTCCAGACTTCATCCACAGAGGTGCCTTCGGCAATGTGTGTCAGAAGCGGCAGAACGGCCGTCATGTCCATCCCCAGAGTGTCTAAAAGCTGATGATCTCTATCCCCTAAACCAAACTGTAAACCCATCTGACCATCCGGTCAAAGGTTGATCCACCTATGTGACTTTGGCGGTGTTTATCCGGGGCAGGGTGCGTGTCTGGCGCGTCAGATCAGGGGCAAGCGCCTGCATCGCGTCATATTGCGTCAAATGCACAAAGCCCGTCAGATCGTCAAGAAAATGGGTCTTTTGCAGCCTGTCCATGACCGGGCCTTTCACCTCGGCCAGATGCAGGCGCACGCCAGCGTCCTTAAGCCGGGCGTTGATTGCCTCAAGGCTTTCGATGGCGGAACTGTCAACATCATTGACGGCCACGCAATTCAGCACCACCGCCTTGATCTGCCGATTGTCGGCCACATGCGCCATGACCGTATCTTCCAACCAACGCGCATTCGGGAAATACAGCGCCTCATCCACCCGGATCGACAAAACTTCGGGCACCGTCACCACATTATGGCGCAGGGTATTGCGGAAATGTTCGGTTCCGGGCACTTGGCCGATCACCGCGACATGCGGGCGCGAGGTGCGCCACAGATGCAGCAAAATCGACAGACCAACACCGGACGCAATCCCCTGTTCCACCCCAACGCCCAGCGTAATCAGAATGGTCACCAGCATGGCGGCCGCATCGGCGCTATTGACCGCAAAGGTGCGCTTGATCGCGGGCAGATCAACCAACCCCAGCACCGCAACAATGATTGTGGCGGCCAGCGTGGCCTTGGGCAGATGATACAGCAGCGGCGTCAGGAACAAGGTGGCAAGGGCCATGCCGATGGCGGTAAAGGCCCCGGCCGCCGGGGTTTCGGCACCTGCATCGAAATTCACCACAGATCGGGCAAAGCCCCCCGTAACCGGAAAGCCGCCCGACAGGCCCGCGCCAAGGTTTGACATGCCCAAGGCGACCAGTTCCTGATCGGGGTCGATGCGTTGCCGCCGCTTGGCCGCAAGGGTTTGGGCAACCGAAACGGTTTCAACATAGCCCACCAGCGAGATCAGCGCCGCAGGCAGCAAGATCGCGGCCCAAAGGTCAGGGTCCAGCGGGGGCAGGGCGGGTGTGGGCAGGCCCGAGGGCACGTCACCCACCAGACTGACGCCGCGATCGCCCAGACCAAAGGCCCATGCCGCCAGCGTTGTCAGGGCCACAGCCGCCACCGGGGCCGCGCGCACCAGCACCGACGTTAATCCGGGCGAAACACGGTATTTCGCAAGCGTGCCTTTCAGGCGACTGCGCGACCACCACAGGAACGCCACGGCAAAGCCCCCGATGAGTGCTGTGAAGATGTTGATATCTTGCAGGTTTTGGGCAAGCCCCAGCAGCACTTCGGGCAAGGTATGGCCTTCCACCTTGATCCCCAGCAGGCTGGGCACCTGGCTGGTGGCAATCAGAATGCCCGAGGCACTGATAAAGCCCGAAATCACCGGGTGGCTCAGGAAATTGGCAATAAACCCCAGCCGCAGCAGACCCATCGCCAGCAGCATCAGGCCCGAAGCCACAGCCATGGCAATCGCGGCCCCCAGATATTCTGGCGTTCCACCTGCGGCAATCTTGCCGACCGCCGCCGCCGTCATCAAGCTGACCACAGCCACAGGCCCCACGGCCAGCGTGCGTGACGTGCCGAACACCGCATAAAGAACCAGTGGCGCGATCGAGGCATAAAGCCCCACTTCGGCCGGAAGGCCAGCCAGCAGCGCATAGGCCAGTGACTGCGGGATCAGCATGATCGTCACGATGACCGCCGCCACAAGATCATTGGTCAGGACTGTGCGGTTATAGGCCGGCAGCCAGTCAAGAATGGGGAAAAACCGTTTCATTGCGCGCTCCGTTATGGGGGCGGCATAGCCGAGCGCAGAATGTATTGCAAGTTATGAATATGTGAGCAACCCTTTGGGGCAGGGCGCAGATCAGCCCATGGCCGCCGTGGCCGCAGCCCGGATTGCAGCGATGTTGCGGCCATAAACCTGCGGTGTGTCGACCGATCCACCCGAAAACACGGCCGACCCCGCCACCAGCACATCCGCGCCCGCCGCAGCCACCAGTGGTGCGGTTTCGGTCGTCACACCGCCGTCGATTTCGATGTGGATCGGGCGGTCACCGATCATGGCACGCAGCGCTTTCACTTTCTCGACCTGGCTGTGAATGAACTTCTGCCCGCCAAAGCCGGGGTTGACCGTCATCACACAGATCAGATCGACCATATCCAGAAGATAGGGCAGCTGGTCCAATCCGGTGCCCGGGTTCAGCGCCAGACCGGCCTTGGCACCCGCGGCGCGAATGGCCTGCAAGGTGCGGTGAATATGCGGTCCCGATTCCAGATGCGCCGTAATCACATCCGCGCCAGCCTTGGCATAAGCCTCGATATAGGCATCAACCGGCGAGATCATCAGATGCACATCCATGACACCTTTGATGTGCTTGCGGATCGCTGCACAGGTGGCGGGCCCAAAGGTCAGGTTCGGCACGAAATGCCCATCCATCACATCGACATGCACCCAATCGGCACCTTGCGCCTCTATGGCGCGGCATTCAGCGCCAAAGTTTGCGAAATCGGCGGAAAGGATGGACGGGGCAATCTTGATTGTGCGATCAAACATGGGGGCCTCATACGGTTTTGCGCTGCATACAAGGCTTGGGGCCTGCGGTCCAGCCTGTGCAATATTTTACATAATATGGATTATAGGATTTACGGACATTGTGAATAAGACCCACACCCTGTTGGGCACGGAAGCGTAATTCTTGAATGGGAAGCTGGCGCACCCAGCACGATTCGAACGTGCGACCTTTGCCTTCGGAGGGCAACGCTCTATCCAGCTGAGCTATGGGTGCGTTGGCCCTGCTATAGCGACAAGGCGCAGACACTGCAACATCGGTTTTAAGCGAAAAGCTCGTGACACAGCTCAAGCGCCGAAATCAGCGCATCCACCTCGGCCTCGGTGTTATACATGGCAAAGGATGCGCGGCACGTCGCGCCAACCCCCATGTGATCCATCAACGGCATGGCGCAATGCGTTCCGGCGCGCACCGCGATGCCGCGTTTGTCCAGCACGGTCGAGATGTCATGGGCATGGGCCGCGCCTTGCAGCGTAAAGCTGAAGATCGCCCCCTTGGTTTCCGAATTCCCTTGCACATTCAACCAGTTCAGCCCCGCCAGTCGGCTGCGGGCATAATCGCGTAGCTGCTGCTCATGCGCAGCGATCCTGTCCATCCCCAGCCCCATCAGATAGTCCAGCGCCACGCCCATGCCGATCTGCTGCACGATGCCCGGTGTGCCCGCCTCAAATTTCATCGGGGCGTCATTATAGCTGACGGTATCACGCGTCACTTCGCGGATCATGTCGCCCCCGCCCAGGAAGGGCTGCATTTCGGCCATCCTCTCAGGCCGAATGAAGATCGCCCCAGAACCGCTTGGTCCGTATAGCTTATGTCCGGTAATGGCAAAGAAGTCGCAGCCTATGGCCTGCACATCAATCGGCATGTGAACCGCCGATTGCGACCCATCCACCAAGACAGGAACACCCTTTTCCCGTGCCGCTTTGCAGATGCTGGCCACATCCACCACCGTGCCCAGAACATTCGACATCTGGGTGATGGCCACCAGCTTGGTCTTTGGGCCGATGGCTGCAATCACCTCGGCCGGGTCAAGATCGCCATTGGCATCACAGTTCACCCATTTCAGCACCACGCCCTGACGTTCGCGCAGAAAATGCCACGGCACGATATTGGCGTGATGCTCCATCACACTTAGCACAATTTCGTCACCTGCCTGCAACCGTGGCGCGGCCCAGGCATAGGACACCAGATTGATGCCTTCTGTCGTGCCCGAGGTGAACACAATGTCATCTTCACTGGGCGCATTCAAAAAGCGCGCAACGATGCCGCGAACGGCCTCATACTTGTCGGTGGCAAGGTTCGAAAGATAGTGCAAGCCCCGGTGAACATTGGCATATTCCAGTGAATAGGCCTGCGTGATGGCATCGATCACCACCTGCGGCTTTTGCGCCGAGGCACCGTTATCCAGATAGACCAGCGGCTTGCCGTTCACCTGCCGGGACAAGATCGGAAAATCGGCGCGCACACGGTTGACATCAAACATGGTCAAACTCCTGCCCCGACAAAGGGCAACATGAGGAAAGCCAGCAGAAACACGACCGCCACCATGGTGGCGATCACCCCGAAAAAGACCCGCAGCGCCGAACCAAAGCCGTGAAGTTCGGCCCCGAAGTGGCTGATCAGCCAGAAATAAAGCGCAACAGACGCAAGTCCAATGATTGATGCCAAAGGCGGCACCAGAACAATGGCCACCAATTGCAACAGCTGCGGCAAGATCAGGATCAGCTGCAAGACCACGATCAGGATCAAGCTGTCGGCAAAGCTGCCCTGCCCACCCCGCCAACGCCCCACGGCGAACAGCAACACAGCCGCGGCCAGGTTGAACACCAGATCCAGCAAAACCGTGGTAAACGGCGTAATGCCTGGAAAGGCAGCGTCACCAGCGGCATCTGCGGGAAACAAGCCCAGATACAGATGCACCGTGATGGCCGAAACGATGGCCGCCAGCACCAGACCCATCCAACGCACGGGCATGGGCAGATCAGCGGCAATCACCTTGCGGGCCGCCTGACGCGGTTCTTGCACGCAAAAGCGGGCAAATTCCAGGCCAGCGGAAAAGGAAAAGGTCACTTCAGTGCTCCGTTTCATACAGCATCGACAGCCACAGGTAAAAGAAGGCAACCCCCACCAGCAGCGTTGTCGCACCATAGGCTGCGCCCTGCCCGATCATGCCCGCGACCAGACCTTGCAACAACATCAGCGGGCTGACAGTTGCCAAGGCCCAGAACAGGGAAATCCGCGCCGAATACCAACTGCCCTGCCCGCCCATCAACCGCGCCGTCAGGCGGCTGACGGCGGCCAGGATATACCAGAACGGCAGTGTTGCCAGCACCGCAAAGGCGCGGGCCAGAATCCGTGGGGCTGCCGAAGGCTCGCCCGCCAGAAACGCCTCGCGTGACGCTTGCGGCCATTGCCCCACAAAGGCAACCACCAAGAACACCATCAGCAAGGTAAAGGCGAAAGGCTCTGACACCCCGCGGGCCAGATGCCTGCGCACCGAAGCCCGCGGATTGCGCCAACTGGCGACGATATCGGTGGTCACCGCCATGTGCTGATCCTAGTGCTCATGCCGGTGCAGCCAGCCTTCCAGCCGCGAACGGATGTCTTCGGCGATGTCTTCATCCTCGACCTCTGCAATCGCCTCGGCCAAAAAGGCCAGAACCAGCAGCGACGTGGCCACAGGCTTGGGCACGCCCCGCGATTGCAGATAGAACAGCGCCGTTTCGTCAATCGCGCCCGAGGTGGAGCCGTGGCTGCATTTCACATCATCGGCATAGATCTCAAGCTCGGGCTTGGCCAGAAACTGACTGTCATCATCCAGCAGCAGTGATTGGCTGATCTGATAGCCATCGGTCTTTTGCGCCTTTTGACGAACCAGAATCTTGCCCTGAAACACCCCGATCGCGCCGTTTTTCAGCACTTTCTTGAACACCTGGCGGCTTTCGCAGCGTTCTGCCGCATGGGTCACGAACACCGTATCGTCATGCAGAAAATCGCCATCGCCAACCGCGGCACCCGCCAGATGGGCCACACCATCGGCACCGACCAGTTCGACAAAAGCCTCGTTCCGGGTCAGGCGGCCATTTGCGGTCAGGGTAAAGGATTTGAACAAGGCCCCTGCCCCGATGCACGCAAAGATATGCGTATGCGCGCGGCGTTCGTGATCGCGCCCTTGGGCACGAATGTGGTGGAACCGCGCATCCTTGGCGACCTCAACCTCCATCACCTTGGTAAAGCGCGCCGCCGCCGGGCCGTCTTCCAGCACGGTCAATTCGGCGCCTTCCTCCAGCTTGAGGCAATGGTGCAGAATGGCGTCCGACTGCTCGTCCTTGTGCTGATAGATCAGCGACACCGGCTTTGCGGCCTTGCCCGTCACCCGGATCAGAACCCCATCGGTGGCAAAGGCCGTGTTCAGCGCCGCCATCGGGCGGGCCACCGGCTCTTGTCCGCGGGTCTCAAGCACACCGTAAATATCGCGCGCCCAGTGCAGATCGGTGCCAGCCAGATCGGCCAGACGCACGATCTCGACCCCCGCCATCTCTGGCGGATCAGATTGCGTGGCATCAAACACGCCGTCCACAAAGACCAGTTTCAGCCGGTCAATGCTGTCAAACAGCGGGGCTTCGTCTTTGGCGTCAAACAGCGCAGCCTTCGGCGCCACCGGGGCCGTCAATGCCGACGGGTCGGTATAGCGCCAGTATTCATCCCGCTTGACCGGGGCACCCATGGCCGTCAGCCGCGCCAAGGCGTCTGTCCTTGCCTTGCCCAGCCAGCCGGACGCATCGAACGAAAGCCCCGCGATCCGCGCCGCCAGCAGGTCAGATTTCGCTTGCGGCAAGGCCATCACTGCACCTCCGCCAGAATATCGGCATAGCCGTTCTGTTCCACTTCCAACGCCAGTTCCGGCCCGCCCGTCTTGATGATCCGGCCCGCCGCCATGATATGCACCACATCAGGTTTGATGTGATCCAGCAGGCGCTGATAATGGGTGATCACCAGAAACGACCGGCCCGCATCGCGCAGTGCGTTCACGCCTTCTGACACCAGTTTCATTGCATCGACGTCAAGGCCCGAGTCGGTTTCATCAAGGATGCACATCTTGGGTTCCAGCATCGCCATCTGAAGAATCTCGTTGCGCTTCTTCTCCCCGCCCGAGAACCCGACATTGACCGGGCGCTTCAGCATATCGGCGTCAATCTTCAGCGATTTGGCCTTGGCCCGAACCACTTTCAGAAAATCACCCGCCGACAGTTCTTCTTCGCCACGCGACTTGCGCTGCGCATTCACCGCAGTGCGCAGGAACGTCATGTTGCCGACACCCGGAATTTCCACCGGGTATTGAAACGCCAGAAACAGGCCTGCAGCCGCGCGTTCTTCGGGTTCCATCTCCAGCAGTTCTTCGCCTTCCAGCGCCGCTGACCCATCGGTCACCTCATAGCCATCGCGGCCCGCCAGAACATAGGACAAAGTCGATTTGCCTGACCCGTTCGGCCCCATGATCGCATGCACTTCGCCCGCCTTGATCGACAGATCGACACCGCGCAGGATGACCTTGTCCTCTTCCTCAAGTTTGACGTGAAGGTTCTTGATCTCAAGCATATTTCTCTCCTGCATCAACGGGCCGTCAGGCCCGGGCGTGATAGTTTGCCGGCAACAGCCGGATGTATTCATCCAAGATGGCCTCGTCGATTGCCCCGCGCTCGACCAAATGGTCAAGGCAACGCAACACAAGGTCAAGCGAGTCAAAGACCATATCCGCAAGCAGTGCCAGACAGGTCCATTGTGGAACGCTGATCAGATCGGGCCGAGCGATATCCCGTATATAGATCGCATCGGCATCAACCATCTGATTGCGCATCATTGCCGGACGCAATTGGCCCATGCGGCTGGAACTGAGCCGCACCACCGCCCCCGGTAAGATCTTATGCAGCATAAAGCCCCTGCTGCGCAGATGCAGGTCAACATCGCCCATCATCGGCTCATCCGCGTAAAGCCGGAAGAACCGCAGTTCCGGCATGACCGCGACAGCATCAGACAAGGTATTGCTTCCACCAGACAGTATATCCAGTTCCGAGCCTTGTGCGTCGATCTTCACCATATCAGGCTTTGGCAGGTCTGACAGAGCGTCCAAGGCAGATGTGGTCAGCGGAATCTCGGCCACCACTTCGGTCGCGGGCGCCCAATGACCCAAGGCTGCTATCTGGCCCGGATCTGGCTTGAACAGAGAGGCAAAACTGCCATTCGCTGTCAGATAGAACGTCGCCTTGCCTCCTGCCGCCACCGCTTTAGGATGGTAGATCTCATTCCTCCGGGCGCCAGATTGCAGCTTTGCATAGGCATCGGCCCCTGGCTCAAAGCCGTGGATTTCGGCAAGATCGGCGTCGCGCAGCGCGGCATAGGGGGGCACATTCGCAGGGTTTGCCCCAACATCCAGAATACGCAATTTACGCCCCAGCGGCAGGCTTTCGCCTAAGAACCGGCTATGTGCGGGCAGCCTTTTCAGGGCTTGGTCAACAGACATCGCCCCCCCTATACGCAGGTGAGGCCGATTGTGATGCATGATTTACATCAAAGACAGGCTCATGCCGCGAATGACAACCGAAAAAGGTTCTGTGCTGGACAATACGGCCCCCGTCCAGATCGGTGAGAACAGGGTGTCGAACACATGGGGTGCCGCGTGAACCAGATTGTGCAGGCCCACGGTGCCCATCAACACGCCCGAAGCGTGTAAGCCGATCAGCCCCTCGCGGTTTGAATACAGGCGTTTGCCCAGCCAGATGGCCAGACACAGGGCCAGAATGCCGATCAGCCCCTGATCGTTCATCGGATCGCCCGGCAAAGGTGTATCCAGCCCCAGCCAATAGCGCATCATGACAACCGCCACCACCGACAGCACACCCAAGGTCACGGCCCATACCCGGCCCAGACCAAAGCCAAGGTTTTCCAGCAGATTGGCCTGCTTGGGCGCCTTGCGCCGCGGCGCGATCACATAGCTTTCGTCCATACCCACGAACAACGTGTTTCGGGTGCTGCCGATTCCCGCCTCGATGCGCGCCAAACGGTCGCGAAACTCGTTGGTTTGTATGGTCATATGCGCCTCCGGTGCCGTCAGACAGGTCCGACGCACAGGCTGCCGTGCAACCATGGCAAGAATAAGAAGGCGCGATGTCGATTTTCAGCATGGCGGCCCCTATTGCGGTTTCAAGAACCAGCCGATCACCCAATCCAGCCGTTCGGCCGGCACCGGGGTCGGGGCAATCAGGAATTCAGCCATTCGCCCATGCAGGCGCAACGGGCGAAACATCTGTTCAATCTGATGATAAGCCGGGCGATCTGCGTAATCATCCACCAGCACCGTCACCGGGCGGGTGATGCGAAACGCCGTGGCCAGCAAACAGGCTGGGCGAAAGCGGCCATCCACCAGAACCACATCGGGATGCTCAAAATCATCGCGATCCCAGACCGACAGCGCATAGCCCGGAAAGTTCCGAAAGGCCTTGGCCCCGGTCGGGGCACCCCATTTTCCGGTGGGGCCAATCTGGCCATGGTGTAACAGAACCCTGCCCTTGGGCGGATGTGCCGCAAACCACTGACGCATGCCATCAAGCCAGGACGCATCGCTTTCGACGGAAAATACCGTTTTGCCAAGGTCAGCCGCCACCACGGTTGACCCGCCCGACCCATATTCCAGGATCACCGAAGCCGCACCATAGGCACCGGCCAAGGCCGCCGCCTCGGCTTCGGGCATGGTCAGAACGGGGCGGGCACTGTCAGCCAAGGCGCACCGCCGTGCCACTGGCAGAAACCATCAGCATCTGGCCAATCACTTCGTAATCCAGATCAACGCCCACAACGGCATTGGCCCCCAAAGCGCGGGCTTTGTCCTGCATTTCGGTCAGGGCAGTTCCACGCGCATCGGCCAGCTTGGCCTCATAGGCGCCCGAGCGGCCGCCGATGATATCGGTGACGCTGGCAAACAGGTCGCGCACGATATTCGCGCCCATGATCGCCTCGCCCGCCACGATGCCTTTGTATTCGGCAATCTGATAGCCTTCGACACTTGGGGTCGTGGTCACGATCATGATTTGCCTCCACGCTCTTTGACCAGTTTGACAGTGCCCAGCACCGCAAACATCAGCAGGCCAAACATCACCATCGGGGTAAGGATCGCCTCACGCGGCCAGCCGAACACCCAGGTCATGCCAAGGCCCCAAAGGACCATTGCCACCAAAGTCTGCAAGGCCACGCCGCGCCAAGTCACCCCACGCTTCCTTCCAGCGAAATCGCCACAAGGCTTTGTGCCTCCATCGCGAATTCCATCGGCAGGGCTTGCAGCACCTCTTTGCAGAACCCGTTGACCACCAGGGCCACGGCCTCTTCTTCATCCATCCCGCGGCTGCGGCAATAGAACAACTGGTCGTCATCCACCTTGCTGGTCGTCGCCTCGTGCTCGACCCGGCTGCTGTTGTTCTTGACCTCGATGTAAGGCACCGTGTGCGCCCCGCATTTGTCGCCGATCAGCAGGCTGTCACATTGGGTATAGTTGCGGCTGTCCACCGCCTTTGGGTGCATCGACACAAGGCCACGATAAGTATTCTGTGCGCGGCCCGCCGAAATGCCCTTGGACACGATGCGCGATTTGGTGCGCTTGCCCAGATGGATCATCTTGGTGCCGGTATCGGCCTGCTGGGCATTGTTGGCAATGGCGATCGAATAGAACTCGCCCTGGCTGTCATCCCCGCGCAAGATGCATGACGGGTATTTCCAGGTGATGGCCGATCCGGTTTCCACCTGCGTCCACATCACCTTTGACCGGTCGCCCCGACAATCGGCGCGCTTGGTCACAAAGTTATAGATGCCCCCCTTGCCGTTTTCATCGCCCGGATACCAGTTCTGCACAGTCGAGTATTTGACCTCGGCATCTTCCAGCAGCACGAGTTCCACTACGGCGGCATGCAATTGATGGGTGTCGCGCTTGGGTGCGGTGCAGCCTTCCAGATAGCTGACATAGGATTTCTTGTCGGCAATGATCAGCGTGCGCTCAAATTGCCCGGTGTTTTCGGCGTTGATGCGGAAATAGGTGCTCAACTCCATCGGGCAGCGCACGCCTTCGGGGATGTAGACGAACGAGCCGTCCGAAAAAACGGCTGAATTCAGCGTGGCGAAATAGTTGTCCGATTGCGGCACAACACTGCCAAGGTATTTCTTGACCAGGTCAGGATGCTCTTTGATCGCCTCGCTGATCGAGCAGAAGATCACCCCCGCCTTGCGCAATTCTTCCTTGAATGTCGTGCCCACCGAAACCGAGTCGAACACGGCATCGACCGCCACCTTGCGCTCGCCCTCGGGGCTTTCCACCCCGGCCAGCAGCATCTGTTCTTTCAGCGGAATACCCAGCTTGGCATAAGTGGCCAACAGCTTGGGGTCCACCTCATCCAGCGACTTGGGCTTTTCGGCCATGCTTTTGGGTTTGGCGTAATAATACTGATCCTGATAGTCGATCTTGGGATAGCTCAGCATCGCCCAATCAGGCTCTTCCATCTTCAGCCAACGCTGATAGGCCGCCAGCCGCCACTCCAGCATCCAGTCCGGCTCGCCGTTCTTTTCGCTGATCAGGCGAACGATGTCTTCGGACAGGCCCTTGGGGGCATAGTCCATCTCGATATCGGTTTCCCAGCCGTATTTGTACTTGCCGGCCATCGCCTGAACGGTTTCGATCGTTTCCCGATCAACGCCTTCACGAACTTCGGTTTCAAGTACAGCCATCGGCTTCATCCTTATCGATCAAGGGCTTGCGCCCGTTGTTTCATGCAGCGCGCGACCGCGCCTTGGCATAGGCTGCGCACCAGATATCGGCAAACCTGCCCACATCGTCGCGCGTGACGCCGGGGCCGATCGAGATACGGATGGCTTGTGCCGCCGCAGCCTCGTCAAAGCCCATGGCCGTCAGAACCTTGCTGGCCCGAACCTTGCCGCTGGAACAGGCCGAGCCTGCCGAAACAGCATAGCCCGCCAGATCCATCGCCATCACCTGCGTCTCACCTTTCCAGCCGGGGGCGATGACACAGACAGTGTTCGGAAGCCGCTTGGCCCCTTTCCCGACTGAAATAGTATTGTTTGCGGCAGACGACAATGCTGAATCTAGAATATTTCTAATCTCAGCCACCTCATCCCAGACACCATTGGCCAGATCACGGGCCGCAGCCTCGGCCGCGGCGGCAAATCCGGCCATGCCGATCAGATTTTCCGTGCCCGCACGGCGCCCCATTTCCTGCCCGCCGCCGCGTAATTGGGGCGTCACATCCAGCCCACGCCGCAGCACCAGCGCACCAATGCCCTTGGGCCCGCCCAGTTTATGCGCACTGACAAGGCCCATGTCACAGCCCAGCCAGTTAAAGGCAAACGGCACCTTGCCAAAAGCCTGGGTCAGATCGCTGACCGCCACACCCGCAGGCAGATCTTGCAGCACCCCGGTTTCTGAATTGGCCAGTTGCACCACAGCGCGAGCCGGATCGGGCACAGCCACCGCACCTTGGGCCGTCACCGCAAGCGTCGGCGCACACCAGGCCGCCACGGCCTCATGCTCAACCGCGGCACAAGCCAGCCCCCGGCCCGCCAAGGCCAGGGCCGCCGCCTCGGTCGCGCCGCTGGTAAAGACGATATCGGCGCCGTCGGCCCCCAAGGCCTCGGCAATCTTGGCGCGGCTTTTCTCCATCAGCGCCTTGGCGGCCCGCCCCTCGGCATGAACCGAGGACGGGTTGCCCACCACATCCATCGCCGCCACCATCGCCGCCCGCGCCTCGGGGCGCAGGGGCGTGGTGGCGTTCCAATCCAGATACAGCCTTGGCCTCATTCCTCATCCACCACGCGAAACAGCGCCGGAACGGCCGGGCAAGGCTGCATCTCGTTATTCACCACATCCGACAACCGGGTCTGGTGCAAGAACACATAGACATGCGCCGACAGGCCCTGCCACAGCCGGTTGGTCAGGCTTTGCGCCCGGCTGCCCGAGACAGCGCCCGACGCCCCTGCCCCGGTATGCATCGCATCCACCGTCTCCTCGACGGCCTGCATCACCTCGGTGATCCGAATGTCCGACGGGCTGCGCGCCAACTTATAGCCGCCCCCGGGGCCGCGCACGGCATCCACCAACCCGGCCCTGCGCAGCTTGACAAAAAGCTGCTCAAGGTAAGGCAGCGAGATATCCTGCCGTTTCGAGATTTCGGCCAGCGACACCAGATCGTCGCCTTTCGCCATGGCCAGATCGGTCAGTGCCACCATGGCATAACGGCCTTTGGTCGAGAGTTTCATCAGCAAACCCCGGATTTGGCCCCAGTTGGGCCGCAAAGTGATTGACGGCAGGCCAAGGGGCCATTACCTGAAACCGACCCCGTGGGTGGCACAGCCGCCCCATGGAACGCTACTAGTTATGCCGGGCGACAGCGTCAAGAAATCGCTCGCAGAAAGCACAGGCAGGATACATATGCCCGAAGTCATCTTCGCTGGCCCCGAGGGCCGCCTTGAAGGCCGTTACCACCCGCAAAAGGAAAAGGACGCGCCGATTGCCATCGTGCTGCATCCGCATCCAGCCTATGGCGGCACCATGAACAACAAGGTGGTGTATAACCTGCACTACGCGTTTTACAATCTGGGCTTTACCGTGCTGCGGTTCAATTTCCGCGGTGTGGGGCGCAGCCAGGGCGAATATGATCAGGGCATTGGCGAATTGTCGGATGCGGCCAGCGCGCTGGATTACCTGCAATCAATGAACCAGAATGCCAAGCATTGCTGGGTTGCCGGCTTCAGCTTTGGCGCCTGGATCGGGATGCAGCTTTTGATGCGCCGGCCTGAAATCACCGGCTTCATCTCGGTCGCGCCGCCGGCCAATCTGTATGACTTCTCGTTTCTGGCGCCCTGCCCGTCTTCGGGCCTGATCATCAACGGCACGGCCGACAAGGTGGCCCCGCCCAAAGATACCAAATCGTTGGTCGGCAAGTTGCATGAACAAAAGGGCATCACCATCACCCATACCGAAATTGAGGGGGCCGACCACTTCTTCAAGGACGAAGAGGCACATATGAAACCGATGATCGACACGGTTTCCGATTATGTCCGCCGCCGTCTGGGCGAAGTGAGCCGCTAAATGGCCGACTTCATTCAAGACCTTGCCGATGGTCTTGCCCGCGATGTGCTGGAAGGGTCAAAGGAACTGGAGGATCTGTTCTTTTACGAACAGGTGTCCAAGGTGATCGGGGCCTCGTCCCCCACCTTGCAAGAGGCGTTCATGACCTCGATCCGGATCCGCCTTGCCGAAAAGCGCGGGCGCGAATTCCTGAACAAGGCGTTGCAGGCCAAGCGGGATGGGGCAAAGCTGCCCGAACCCCCGCGAGAGGCTGAAAAGGGCGGGCATTGACCGCCCGTCTTGATCAGCAATTCGCCTTTCTGAACACGGCCGACCGGCTGAAACAGGTTGATCGTGCCAATGTTCTGATGAACAACACCCGGCCCGAAAACAGTGCCGAACATTCGTGGCATCTGGCGCTTTGGGCCTTGGTGATGCCCCTGCCGCAGGGTGTTGACCGCGACCGCGTGATTGCCATGCTGCTGGTGCATGATCTGGTCGAGATTGACACCGGCGATCATCCCATTGATCTGCCCCATGATCTTGATGCCCTGCACCGGGACGAGGCGCGCGCCGCCAAGCGCCTGTTTGGCTTGCTGCCCGGCGATCTGGCCGCGCCCCTTTTGGCGCTGTGGCAAGAGTTTGAGGCCAACCAGACCCCCGATGCGCAGGCCGCCAAGCGGTTGGATTACAGCCAGCCGATGTTTCAGGTGCTGCATGGCCAACCACCGCGCCCTGATCATCTGGATGTGGTGCGGATGAACCTGACCAAAGGCCGCGCCGCCCCCCTGGCCCAAGACTGGCCTGCCATTCACGCCCGCGCCACCGCCCTGGCGGCAGGCAAGCCCGCGCCAGATGCCCCTGATCTGGCCGCACGTCTGGCCTTTCTGGCCGAGGCCGATCGGCTGAAATCGGTTCTTCGCGCCACCACGCTGGTTGATGGGTCGCGCTGCGAAAACTCGGGCGAGCATTCGTGGCATCTGGCCGTTTATGCCCTTGTGCTGGCCGATCAGGCGGATAAGGCCGTCAATATCCAGCGCGTTATCCGAATGCTGCTGATCCATGATCTGGTTGAAATCGATGTGGGCGATGTGCCGATTCATTCGGCCAATGGCGCGGCCCATGCCAGTGCCGACACCCAAGCCGCCGAAGCCGCGGCCGCCGACCGTATCTTTGGACTGCTGCCCGCCGACACCGGCCCCGCCCTGCGCGCCCTTTGGGCCGAGTTTGAGGCCAGTGAAACCCCAGACGCCATCTTTGCCAAATCGCTGGATCGGGTTCAGCCCGTGATGGCCAATCTGATGTCGGGGGGTGGCACATGGATCACCTATGCCGTCACCTATGATCAGTTGCAAAGCCGGGTTGGGCAAAAAGTGGCCCGGGGCGCACCCGGCCTTTGGCTGTGGGTGCAGGCACAGCTGCGCCCGTTCTTTGCCGTCTCTGCCTAAAAGCGCATCACGGCCCACGGACAAGATCAATTTTCAGTATACAATCGCATACCGTTCTGGCGCAGCGGCCTCTTTTACGCTATAGCGGGCGCAGAGATTCCACCGTGAAAGGGTGAACCATGACGAAGATCAAGGTCGCAAATCCCATCGTCGAGATGGACGGCGACGAGATGACCCGCATCATCTGGGACTTCATCAAGAAAAAGCTGATCCTGCCCTATCTGGATGTTGACCTGCTGTATTACGATCTGGGCATCGAAGAGCGCGATCGCACCGATGACCAGATCACCATTGATGCCGCCAACAAGACCAAAGAGGTCGGTGTGGCCGTCAAATGCGCCACCATCACCCCAGATGAGGCGCGGGTCGAGGAATTCGGCCTGAAGCAGATGTGGCGCAGCCCCAATGGCACGATCCGCAACATCCTTGGTGGCGTGATCTTCCGCGAACCGATCATCTGCAAGAACGTGCCCCGCCTTGTGCCGGGCTGGACGAAACCCATCGTCGTCGGCCGCCACGCCTTTGGCGACCAGTATCGCGCCACGGATTTCCGCTTTCCGGGCAAGGGCAAGCTGACGATGAAATTCGTGGGCGAAGATGGCACAGTGATCGAGCGTGAGGTTTTTGACGCCCCTGCCGCCGGGGTGGCGATGGGGATGTATAACCTTGATCAATCGATCCTCGATTTCGCCCGCTCGTCGCTGAACTATGGCCTTCTCAAGGGCTATCCGGTGTATCTTTCGACCAAGAACACGATCCTCAAGGCCTATGATGGCCGCTTTAAGGATCTGTTCCAGCAGGTCTATGAGCAAGAGTTCGAAGAGGCCTACAAAAAGGCGGGCATCTGGTATGAACACCGGCTGATCGATGACATGGTTGCCAGTGCGCTGAAATGGTCAGGCGGATACATCTGGGCCTGCAAGAACTATGATGGCGATGTGCAGTCAGACACCGTGGCTCAGGGCTTTGGCAGCCTTGGCCTGATGACCAGCATCCTAATGACGCCCGATGGCAAGGTTGTCGAGGCCGAGGCCGCCCACGGCACCGTCACGCGCCATTATCGCCAGCACCAGCAGGGCCAGCAAACCTCGACCAATTCCATCGCGTCGATCTTTGCCTGGACCGGCGGGTTAAAGCACCGCGCCACGCTGGATGACAACGCGGCCCTGATGACCTTTGCCACCACTTTGGAAAAGGTCTGCGTGCAAACTGTGGAAGACGGCTGGATGACCAAGGATCTGGCCCTGCTGGTGGGCCCCGATCAGAAATGGCTGACCACGATGGGCTATCTGGAAAAGGTCGATGAGTATCTGAACAAGGCCTTGAAAGGCTGACATGACAAAGGGCCGCGTCCATCACGCGGCCCTTTTCTTTGGGATCGGGGTGGCAGCTTATTTGCGGGCCGTAAACACCTGATCATTCGGGCCGATCTGCACGGCGCTGTAGCCAAAGCCTTCAAGGAATTTGACGATCTCGCCAGAGACCGGATCGCGCGGCATCATTTCAAGCCACAAGGCCGGCTTTTTGGCTTTGAGGATCTTCTTTGCACCTTGCAAGACATCCAACTGCATGCCGTCGGCATCAATCTTGATAAAGCCCAAGGACTTCATCTCGTCACCATCCATCAGATCATCCAGCGCCACCATCGGAACCGCCCCATCTTTGGCCGGTGTATAGGCCGTGCTGCCAAGATTGCGCGGGTTAAAGCGGGCCACATCGCCCCGGCCCGATTTCGCACCCACGAGGCAGTTATAGGCCAAGGCATCGGTCAGCCCGTTCAGTTCCAGGTTCCGGCACAGGGTGGCATAGACATTGGCCTGGGGTTCAAAGGCCAGCAGTTGCTTGGCCCCCAACACCTTGCCAAAGAAAACCGAATGATTGCCGATATTCGCGCCGATGTCGCAGACAGTGGTGGTGGCATCAATCAGCTTCATTCCCTGAATCGTGGCCAGCAGCCGCCCTTCATAGAACGAACGCGTTTTCAGGATCATGCGCTGCACATAATCATCCTGAGCATTGGGCAGCGACAGGCTGATTTCCTGATTTCCGCCATGGGCAAAGCGCAGGACATGGCCCGCATCCAACAGGCCAATGCGTTGCAGCATCAACTGCTCTTCCATCAGCTTCAGCATCAGGTCCAGCTTTCCCGACAGTTCGGTCATATCCGCCGACGGAGCGTCAAACGGAAGGTTCTCGATCACTTCAAGGGGCTTTTTCGCTTGCATGGGTTGCCTCGTCTGTTCTGCGATGATCGCTTGTATTGTTGGAAATATCGGGCCAATCGGGCGAGATTAAGACAAAATCAAGGATAGACAGGTCAGCAAATCTGCCCTAAATCGCCTGCATGACCCTACCCGCCCGCCATACAAAACTGGAAGATCTGCAAGGCCTTGGCCTTGGAGTGTTTCTGTGCGCCTTTGCCCTGCAATTTCTGACCTATGCAGGGCTGATCACGGGCCAGACCGCAGGCATTGCGGTGATCTTGTCCTATATCACGGGTTGGTCATTCGGGGCCGTGTTCTTTGTGATCAACATCCCCTTCTATGCCCTTGCCTGGCTGCGGCTTGGGCCACAATTCACTGTGAAATCGCTGATCTCGGTCACGGCGCTGTCGGTGATCACCGAAGTTCTGCCGCAAGGCTTTGCCATTGCGCATCTGGAAACACCGCTGGCGGCTGTAATCTTTGGCTGCCTGACGGGGGTGGGCCTTTTGGTCATGTTCCGCCACAACGGCTCGCTTGGGGGGCTGGGTGTGGTGGCGTTGTTGATGCAAGACAAGCTGGGCCTGCGCGCGGGCTATGTGCAACTGGCGGCAGATGCGGTCATCTTTTCGGTGGCGCTGATGCTGTTTGATTGGCCGATTGTGCTGTGGTCTTTGCTGGGGGCGGTGATCGTGAACCTGATCATTGCCATCAACCACCGCCGTGATCGTTATATCGCGACGTGACGACTGGCCAAACCGGCGCAAACAGGCTATGGGCGGCCCAACATCATATTTCCTTACGAAAGTGACCTCCGATGGAGCTTCGCAACATCGCCATTATCGCGCACGTCGACCATGGCAAAACCACGCTCGTTGACGAGCTTTTGAAACAATCGGGCGCCTTCCGCGAAGGTCAGGCCGTCAGCGAACGGGCGATGGACAGCAATGACATCGAGCGTGAGCGTGGCATCACCATTCTGGCCAAATGTACCAGCGTCGAGCATGCGGGCACCCGGATCAACATCGTGGACACCCCCGGCCACGCCGATTTTGGCGGCGAGGTCGAGCGGATCCTGAGCATGGTTGACGGCGTCTGCCTGCTGGTCGATGCCGCCGAAGGCCCGATGCCGCAGACCAAGTTCGTGCTGGCCAAGGCGCTTGCCCTGGGGCTGAATCCGATTGTGGTTCTGAACAAGGTGGACAAGCCGGATGCCGAGCCTGATCGCGCCCTGAATGAGGTGTTCGACCTGTTCTCGAACCTCGGCGCCAATGACGATCAGCTTGATTTCCCTTATGTTTATGCCTCGGGCCGCTCTGGCTGGGCAGACAATGAACTGGATGGGCCGCGCAAGGATTTGTCGGCGCTGTTTGATCTGATCGTCAATCATGTGCCTGCGCCCAAACAGATTGCACGCACCGCCGAGCCGTTCCAGATGCTGGCGACCACCCTGTCGGCCGATCCGTTCATCGGCCGCATCCTGACGGGCCGAGTCGAGGCGGGCACGCTGAAAGTGGGTGCGCAACTCAAGGCCATGACCCGCACGGGCGAGCGGATCGAACAGTTCCGTGTGACGAAGATTCTGGCCTTCCGCGGTCTGTCGCAACAGCCCATCGACGAAGCACAGGCTGGTGACATCGTGACCATCGCCGGCATGACCAAAGCCACCGTGGCTGACACGTTGTGTGATCCGTCGATCGACACCCCGATCCCGTCGCAACCCATTGATCCGCCAACCATTACCGTCACCTTTGGCATCAACGACAGCCCGCTGGCGGGCCGCGATGGCAGCAAGGTGCAAAGCCGTGTGATCCGTGACCGGCTGATGAAAGAGGCCGAAGTGAACGTCGCGATCAAGATCGCCGACACCCCCGGTGGAGAGGCGTTCGAGGTTTCGGGCCGGGGCGAATTGCAGATGGGCGTGTTGATTGAAAACATGCGCCGCGAAGGCTTTGAGCTGTCGATCAGCCGCCCCCGCGTCATCATGCGCGAAGAGAACGGCGAGCGGTTGGAGCCGGTGGAAGAAGTCGTCATCGATGTGGACGACGAATATACCGGCGCCGTGATCGACAAGCTGACCGGCGAGCGCAAGGGTGATCTGGTCGAGATGAAGCCCGCGGGCGTCGGCAAGACCCGGATCATCGCCCATGTGCCATCGCGCGGCTTGATCGGCTATCACGGCCAGTTCCTGACCGACACCCGCGGCACCGGCGTGCTGAACCGCCTGTTCCACGGCTGGACCCCGCATAAGGGCAGCATTCAGGGCCGCCGCCAAGGTGTTCTGATCTCTATGGAAAATGGCGTTTCGGTGGCCTATGCGCTGTGGAACCTGGAAGACCGGGGCCGCATGTTCATCGGCCCGCAGGAAAACGTCTATGAGGGCATGATCATCGGCGAACACAGCCGTGACAATGACCTTGAGGTGAACCCGCTGAAGGGCAAGAAGCTGACCAACGTGCGCGCCAGCGGCACCGACGAAGCCGTGCGTCTGACGCCGCATATCAAGCTGAGCCTTGAGGAAGCGATTGCCTATATTGATGATGATGAACTGGTCGAAGTGACGCCCAAGATCATCCGTCTGCGCAAGCGGCACCTTGACCCGCATGAGCGCAAGCGTCAGTCGCGCAAGGACTGATCCTGGCCCCGCCAAAGAAAACGCCCCCGGAAAACCGGGGGCGTTTTTTGTTTTGGCCCAAGGCGCGAAGCCTGTGGTTTTGCCGTGGTGTTTGCGTGTCACGGCTGTGCCACATCCGTGGTCACAGCCGTGGTCACAGCCTTAGTCAGACCCGTGGGCAATCGCCCCCGGCTTGACCAGCTTTTTCTGGATCGCCCAGACGATCACCGCCGTGCCCAGACCGATGGCATCGGTCAGATAGCCCGAGTCGATCATCGAGATGGCGGCCATCACCAGCACGCCGCGCAGCACCAGATTCAGCCGGCCGAAGAACCAGCCCTGCACCGCCGACGACAGCAGGAACACCCCAAGCAGCGCGCCGACGACCACATGGATGATGTCCAGCGTTTCGCCCTGCATCAGCAACTCGGGCGACGAGAAGAACATGAAGGGCACCACAAAGGCGGCAAGGCCCATCTTGAATGACTCGACCGAAGTTTTCATCGGGTCAGACTGCGCAATGGCCGCCCCCGCATAGGCGGCAAGCGCCACGGGCGGGGTGATGGCCGACATGACGGCAAAGTAGAAGATGAAGAAATGCGCCGTCAGCGTGTCGATGCCCATGCTGATCAGGCCCGGTGCGATCACCGAAGCGGCCACCGCATAGGCCGCCGTGGTGGGCATGCCCATGCCCAGAACGATGGACACGACCATGGCAAAGAACAAGGCGATGATCTGGTTGTTTTCGGCCAGCCCCAACAGCAAGGACGAAAACCGCGTGCCAAGGCCGGTCAGCGCGATCACCCCCACGATGATGCCCGCAGCGGCACAGACCGCCACCAGTTGCAGCGTCATCTTGGTTGAGATTTCCAGTGCGAACAGGATCTCCTTGACGCCCATCTTGAAGGGCGTGAGCCAGGACACCACCGCCGCCGCCCCCATGGCAAGGGTGCCTGCGCGGATCACCGAATAGCCCATAAACAGCGCGCCGATCAGAATGAAGATCGGGATGAACAAAAAGGCCTGCCGCGCCAGCTTGGCGAATTTGGGCAGCTCTTCACGGGGGATGCCCTTCATGTTGTATTTCTGCGCGGCCAGATCGACGTTGAAATAGACGCTGACGAAATACAGCAGCGCCGGGATGATGGCGGCGATCACGATGTCGGAATAAGCGATGCCGGTGATTTCCGACATGATGAAGGCCCCTGCCCCCATGATCGGCGGCAGGATCTGCCCCCCCGAACTGGCCGCAGCCTCGACCGCGGCGGCGGTTTGCGGCTTGTAGCCCACACGCTTCATCAGCGGGATGGTCAGCGAACCGGTGGCCACGACATTGCCCGCGCTGGTGCCGTTGATCATGCCCATCAGGCCGGATCCGAACACCGCCACCTTGGCCGGCCCCCCGCGACGATCACCCGCAGCGGCAAAGGCGAAGTTGACGAAATATTCCCCCACGCGGCTGGCCTGAAGAAAGGCGGCAAAGGCCACGAACAGGATGATATAGGTCGATGAAATCGCCGTGGTGGGGCCAAGGATGCCTTGGTCGGTGAAGATATAGGTGAAAAAGCGCGTGGTCGAATAGCCCTTGTGATAGAGGATGCCGGGCAACCAAGGGCCGACAAAGCTGTAAAGCACAAAGATGCCCGCGATGATGACAAGGGCAAGCCCCGCCATGCGGCGCGTCAGTTCCAGGATCAGCACGACGCCGACAAGGGCCGCCCACATGTCGGCCTCTTTCGCGAGGGCGGTGCCAGCCCGCAGGCGCAGGAACGGCGCGTGGTAGATGATATACAGCGTGGCCGCGATGGCCGCCATGGCAAGGGCCACATCGGCCAGATCAATACGGGCGCGGCGCGGTTCGGGCAGGAACCAGCCCACCAGCACCACCCATGCCGTGCCAATGGCCAGCGGCAGGCCGAATGTCCAGCGATAGGCCGTGGCAGAGGCCGCCTGATCAACCCCCATATCCGAGATGTAGAACATCAGCACCTGCGCAAGCGCCAAGGTGATCAGCGCCATGCCCGGCGCCAGGATCAGCAGGCGGTTCGTCCGGGCCGGGCCTTCGGTTTCTTCAAACATCAGCGACGAGAACAGCAGAAAGCCGATCACCAGACCACCGCCGACATGGATCAGCCGGTAGGTCCAGGTTTCCAGCGGGTAAAGGTTCATCACCCCGATATGAAAGGCGGTATAGATCACGCACAGCGCAGCAAGGATCAGCCCGGTGGTGCCGATCGGTTTGCGCTGGTTGGCGGAAAAAATCTCATTATCGACGCCGGCCGCGATATCGGGCTGCGGCGCGTCTTGGGTCTGCGCGGTCATGGGCTGTCCCCCCCGGAAAGCGATTGCAATTTTTTTGCAAAAAGGGCGCCCCGGTGATCAGGGCGCCCAAGAAACGGCGGTGCCGCCGATTACTTCAGGTTGTCGGGCACGGTGATGCCCTTTTCCTCAAGGTATTTGACGGTGCCGGGATGGAACGGCATGAAGGTGTTCTTGTCCCAGTTTTCCAGCAGGGTTTCGGCGGCGGCGGCGTGGATCTGCACCATGCGCTCGGGGTTATCCAGCGCCAGCTTGGTGATTTCATAGGCCAGGCTTTCGGGCATGTCCTTGTGCGCCACGGCAAAGTTCCACAGGGCAACCGTGGGCTGGTCATAGTCATGGCCCGCATAGGTGCCTGCGCCGATGGTCAGCGGGGCCATGGCCGGGAAGGCCTCGAGCACTTTGGCCTGCTCTTCGGGGGTGAAGCCGAACATCACCACGTCTTGCTGGGCGGCCAGTTCGGCAAAGGCCGAGATCGGCACGCCCGCGGCAAAGGCGAAGGCGTCGATCAGGCCATCGGTCAACTGACCTGCGGCATCGGCGGCACCGGCGTTCGAGACATTCGCCTCGACCCCCAGAGCGGCCATGAACTGCGGCCAGTAGGTGCCGGGCGTGCCGCCTGCGGGGCCGACAGACACGCGCTTGCCTGCCAGATCAGACACGCTGGTGATGCCGCTGGATTTCAGCGCGATCACCTGAAACGGGGTCTGATACATCGGGAACAGGGCGCGGATGTCCTTGTGCTCCAGCCCCGGGGCCAGTTCGGATTTGCCGTTCCAGGCATCAAAGGCCGGGCCCATGGTGACAAGGCCCATCAGGTGATCGCCGGTCTGCACCAGTGTCACGTTCTGGACCGGGCCGCCGGTCACTTCGCCGGTGGCGTTCAGGCCAAGGGCTTCGGAGATATAGCCGGCAAAGCCGTTGCCATAGACAAAATAGGTGCCGCCCTGCGAGGCGGTGCCGATGGTCATTTCCTGCGGCCAACCCGTCTTGTCCTGTGCGACAGCAGCGGTTGCCATGACGCCTGCCACAACGGCGGCGGTAAAGGTTTTGATGAACATGTGTCCTCCCGGTTATGCGTGACTCGGGGGCGCCTCCCGCCCCCGCGCTGGGGTTTAGAGACAGGCTTGGGGGCGATTGCTCAATCACTTCGGCGACCGTTAGCGCAACCAAATGCAGCGCAATGGGGGGGGATGGGTGGATTTGGTAACATCGGCCCGCAAAGCATGGGGGGAAATGTTCCCTAATCCCCCTCTGGCTCGGCCCCGGCGCCGAACTGGGTCTTGTCCAAACCGTGCTTTTGCATCTTTTCCCACAGCGTCTTGCGCGACAGGCCCAAGGATTCGTAAACCGGTTTCAGGTTGCCGCGATGCGCGGCCAGGGCGGCCTCGATCTCGCGCCGCTCAAAATCGGCCATACGTTCGGCCAGACGGCTGGGCGGATCATCCGGCGTTAGCGCCTCGCCCAGACCAAGGGCATAGCGGTCGGCGGCATTGCGCAATTCGCGCACATTGCCGGGCCAGTCGCGGCTGGCCAGCCCGGCCACGGTGGCGGGCGAGATTTCGGGCGGATCGGTGCGGTGGCGGCTGGCGGCCTCGGCCAGCAGGCGCAGGAACAACAGCGCAATATCTTCGCGCCGGGCCGACAGCGGGGGCACCTGAAGGGTGACGACATTCAGCCGATACAGCAGATCGGCCCGGAACCGGCCTGCCTCGACCTCGGCTTCCAGCGGGACGCGGGCGGTGGCCATGAAGCGCACATCCAGCGCCACGGATTCATTCGAACCCAATCGGGTGACGGTGCGATCTTCGATCACGCGCACCAGTTTTCCTTGCAGATCCAGCGGCATAGAGGCGATGTCATCCAGCAGGACAGTGCCGCCGCGGGCATGTTCAAACTTGCCAAACCGCGCCCGCAAGGCACCGGGAAAGGCCCCGGCCTCATGCCCGAAAAGCTCGGATTCGATCAGCGCGGCGGGAATGGCGGCGCAATCGATGGTGACAAAAGGTTTGCGCGCCCGGCCCGACAGATCGTGCAGCGCGCGGGCCACCACCTCTTTGCCCGCGCCGGTTTCGCCCACGATCAACACATCGGCTTCGGATGGGCCAATGGTGCGGATGCGGCGGCGCAGGTCGATCATCGCGTTTGACCGGCCGATCAGACGTTGTTCCAGATCATCCGATTGCCCGGCCGCAGCCTTGAGCACCCGGTTTTCCAGGACCAGCCGCCGATAATCGGCCGCGCGCGCGACGATTTCGGCCAATTGCCCGGCGGCAAAGGGCTTTTCAACGAAATCATAGGCGCCCTCGCGCATCGCGCGCACCGCCAGTTGCACATCGCCATGCCCGGTGATCAGGATCACGGGAATGTCGCGGTCAATGTCATGGATGCGGTTCATCAGGGTCAGGCCATCCATGCCCGGCATGCGGATATCGGTCAGCACCACGCCGGGAAAGCCGAACGACACCAGATCCATCACCCGTTCGGCGGCCGGAAAATCCTGCACGGGCCAACCGGCCAGATCAAGCGCCTGCGCCGTCGAGGCCCGCAGATCAGGTTCATCATCAACCAGCAAGATACGCATGGGTGTCATTCGGCGGCCTGTCTTGTGTCAGTGGGGGCGGCAGAGAGGCGGATGGTGAACACCGCCCCGCCCAAAGGGGCGTTAGATACTGAAAGATCGCCCCCGAAGTCTTTGATGATATTGTAGGAAATCGAAAGGCCAAGGCCCAGCCCCTTGCCCACGCCCTTGGTCGAAAAGAACGGATCGAAGATGCGATCCACCAGCCCGTCGGGCACGCCGGGGCCGCTGTCGGTGATCTGGATGACCGGACGGTTGCCTTGGGTCTGGGCGGCCAGCGTGATCTGGCGGCGGGTCTGGCCTTCGACGGCATCGGCGGCATTGGTCAGGATATTGACCAACACCTGTTGCAACCGCACCGGCCCTGCGACGGCCAAGGGCAGATCGGGGTCAAGGTCGATGGTCAGCGTGGCCCCGGCGGCATTCAGCCGCAAAGAGGCGATTTCGACCGCGGCCTCTATCACCTCGGGCAGCGACACGGCCGAGAGTTTCTGGCCAGGCTTGCGGGCAAAGCTGCGCAGGTGGCGGCTGATGCTGGTCATGCGGTCGATCAGCGACAGGATGCGATCAAGGTTCTGACGCGCCTCGGGCCAGCGTCCCCTGTCCATCAACACCGTGGCATTGTCGGCATAGGTGCGGGCGGCGGCAAGGGGTTGGTTGAATTCATGGCTGAGCGCCGCCGACATCTGCCCAAGGGCGGCCAGTTTGCCCGCCTGCACCAGATCGGCCTGCGCCTGCCGCAGTTCTTCGGTGCGCTCGGCCACGCGGCGTTCCAGATCGGCGCGGGCCTGCGCTTGCAGGATCAGGCGTTCGGCCAGCCGTTGCCGGTGCTGGGCCAAAAGCAGCCCGATCAGCGCCAGAACGCCCACGGCCAGCACGGCGCTGATCGCGGCGGTCGCGGCCTCGCGCCGGGCGGGGGCGGTGTCGATCAGCACATGCACCTGCCAACTGGCCGATAGCATCGGCAGATCGCGTTGCAGATAGCTGCGGGTCTGTCCGTCCTCGGCGATGGTCAGCAGGTGGTGGCCGTCGGTCATCACGTCCTGGCGGATGTTCAACAGCCCGACCGTGGCCCCGGCATAGCGGCGGGTGGCGGCAATGCGGGCGCGCGCGCCATCGTTCAGCGGGCGCAGCGCCGAAAACAGCCAATCGCTGCGGCTGGAGAGGAACACAACGCCGTCCGGATCGGTGACCAGAACCGCATAATCCCCGCCGCGCCAGGTTTCTTCGATGGCATCAAGGTCGATCTTGAAGACCAGCACCCCGGCGATGTCATCCCCCAGCCGCACCGGCGCGCCAAAGTAATAGCCACGTTTGCGGCTGGTGGTGCCAAGGGCATAAAACCGCCCCGTGCCGCCCCGCATGGCATCGTAAAAATAAGGGCGAAAGGCGAAATTGCCGCCAACGAAAGAGGTTTCGCTGGCATGGTTCGATGCGGCAAGCGTGACGCCGGTGCGGCCCATCAGATAGATGTCAGAGGCGTCGAGTTGCTGTTGCAGGCGTTCAAGATAGGCATTGGCATCCTGCACCAGCCCCGGATCAGCGGGGTTGGCCGCCAGTCGCTGCACCACGGGCTGTTCGGCGACAAGGGCGGGCAGACGCTCAAACCGCTCCAGCTGGCCCGACAGGGTAGAGGCGGCCAGTTGCAGCACGTTGTCGCCCCGGCGGGCGGTGTCATCCATCGTCTGCGCAAGGCTGCGTTGAAAGCTGACCCAGCCCGCCAGCACAGACAGCAGCGCGGCGCAGGCCGCAGCCGCCCAAAGCCCATAGCGGGCCTGTCTGGGTCGCGCTGGTTCGGGGTGCATCCGGGTCTCCTCTCCCGTGGCAAGAGTAGCCTTGGGAGGGGGGCGCGGCAAGGTCAGGCGGCTGCGGCAAGGCGGCAGGGGTGGAAATCGCGGCGCAGAACGCCCTCGGGCCCAAAGCTGCAAAAGCTGTAGGGCGGAACCTCGATCCAACCGCCCTCGCCGCTTTCCAGCGGTTCCGACACCACAGCCCAGCCGTTGCGGGTGTCAGACCAGCGGTAAAACAGCGTTGGGGCCGCATCATCGGTGGCATAGCGCATGGCGTAAAGGCGCTGGCCATCAGACAAGGCGGCGGTCAGGCGCAGATGCGGGGCGGCCCCCTTGGCGCGGGCCAGGCCGATCATGCGGGCGGCGGCGCGTTCAAAGGCGGGCAGCGGATCATCCTCCAGCCCCTCGGCCACGGCGATCAGAAACAGGGCCTCGCTGTCGGTGGCGCCTTTGCGGTGCGGGTAAAGGTGATCGGGGATCATCATGTCGGCGGCGCGGCGAAAGGCATCATAGCCCCCGATCTGGCCGTTGTGCATGAACGACCACTTGCCCCAGGTAAAGGGGTGGCAGTTGTTGCGGCTGGTGGCGGTGCCGGTGCTGGCGCGCACATGGGCCAGAAACAACGGCGATTTCACCTGCGCGGTCAGGCTGCGCAGATTGGGGTCAGACCAGGCGGGCATCACATCGCGGTAAAGCCCCGGTTCTGCCCGGTCGCCATACCAAGCCACCCCAAAGCCATCAGCATTGATGGCGGTGTGGCATTTGGTGGCGCAATGGGATTGGTGGATCAGCGAATGGCCAGGCCGGCTGATGATGTCTTCCAGAAAGATAGCCTCGCCCCAATAGGCGGCCCAACGGCACATGGCCTTGCCTCATGCTTGACAGAAACTCTGATGGTTTCCCGTGACAGATTTGTATCAAAAAGGGAAAGGCTTGTCAGCGAAGATCGGCGGAAATTCGCGTTTCCGCCGATCTTAACGGCATTATTCGATCTCTTCGACCACAACCAGATCACGAATGCTGGCGCCTTTGGCATGGGCCAGCGCGGCCTGATAGGCCGGGCTGTTGTAGCAAGCCACCGCCGCCTCGACCGAAGGAAAGCGCGCAACGACATTGCGGGCGCGGTCATTGCCTTCCAGCTGCACATAGCGGCCGCCACGGGCCAGAAACACACCGCCATGGTCGGCAATCGCCGGACCTGCGGCCTTGGCATAGGCGCCGTAGGCTTCGGCATCGGTGACGGTGACATGGGCGATCCAAAGAGCGGTCGGCATGGGTTATCCTTTCAGAACAGCGGTTGCAGCGGCAATGGCCGCCTCGGCCCCGGCGATATCGGCGCCCCCGGCCTGGGCCATGTCAGGACGGCCCCCGCCCCCCTTGCCCCCCAAAGCCTCGGCCGCGGCCTTGACAAGGGTCACCGCAGACAGGCGGCTGGTCAGATCGGCGGTGACCCCGGCGGCAACCGCCGGTTTCGCGCCCGTATCGGCGATCAGCAGCACAGCCCCCGAGCCGATGCGGCCCTTCATCTCGTCGATCAGGGCGGGCAGATCCTTGCCCGACACGCCTTGCAGCACCTGGGCGATGAATTTCACACCGTTGATTTCGGTGATCTCGGGGCCACCGCTGCTGCCCCCCATCGCCAGTTCGCGGCGCAGTTGCGCCACTTCGTTGGCCAGCGCCTTGCGATCATCGGCCAACGCCTTGACGCGGTCCAGCACATCGGCGGGGTGGGTTTTCAGCAAGTTTGCCACGTCGGTCAGACGCGCCTCTTGCTGGCGCAGATGGTCAAGCGCGGCCTGCCCGGTCAGACCTTCGATCCGGCGCACACCGGCTGACGATGCAGAATCGCCCAGCAGGACGAAAGCGCCGATGTCACCGGTGCGCGCGACATGGGTGCCGCCGCACAGCTCCAGGCTATAGGTGCGGCCATCGCTGCCCTTGCCCGAGCCATCCAGCCAGCCCATCGACACCACGCGCACTTCATCGCCATATTTTTCACCAAACAGCGCCTGGGCACCAAGGGCGCGGGCATCATCTGGCGTCATGATCCGGGTTTCCACCGGGGCGTTCTGACGGATGAAGGCATTGACCTCGCCCTCGACCGTGGCCAGTTCGCTGGCCGACAGACCGGCATTGTGGCTGAAGTCAAAGCGCAGACGATCATCGGCATTGAGCGAGCCCTTTTGTGCGACATGGTCGCCAAGGGCGCGGCGCAGGGCTTCGTGCAGCAGGTGGGTGGCCGAGTGATTGGCGCGAATGGCGCGGCGGCGGCTGTGCGTCACCTCCAGCTTGGCGGGCTGGCCCTTGGTCAGGCTGCCCTCGATCACGCGGGCAGAGTGAATGAACACGCCTGCCGCCTTTTTGGTATCGGTCACTTGTGCCAGACCGGTTTCGGTGCGGATCAGGCCGGTATCGCCGATCTGGCCACCGGATTCGGCGTAGAACGGCGTCTGGTTGACGACCAGCGCCAGTTCGGTGCCGGTGTCGGCACGATCAACCCCTGCCCCATCCTTGACCAGGGCCAGCAACACGCCTTCGGCGGTTTCAGTATCATAGCCCAGAAACTCGGTCGGCCCCTTGGCTTCGGCGATTTCAAACCAGATCTTGGCATCCTTGGCCTCGCCCGTCCCGGTCCAGGCGGCGCGGGCCTTGGCGCGTTGCTCGGCCATTGCGGCCTCAAACCCCGCCACATCGACGCCCCGGCCCTTTTCGCGCAAGGCATCCTGCGTCAGATCAAGCGGGAAACCATAGGTGTCATATAGCTTGAATGCTGCATCGCCGGGCAGATTGCTGCCATCGGGGATGCGGTTCAATTCGTCGTCCAAGAGCTTCAGGCCGCGATCAAGCGTCTGGCGGAACTTGGTTTCCTCCAGCTTCAGCGTTTCCTCGATCAGCGATTGGGCGCGTTGCAATTCCGGGTAAGCCGCCCCCATCTGGCGCACCAGGGCGGGCACCAGTTTGAACATCACCGGGTCTTGCGCGCCCAGCATATGGGCGTGGCGCATCGCGCGGCGCATGATGCGGCGCAGCACATAGCCGCGCCCTTCGTTCGAGGGCATGACGCCATCGGCAATCAGAAAGCTGGTCGAGCGCAGGTGGTCGGCGATCACGCGGTGATGCACCTTGCCCGGGCCATCGGGATCATTGCTGGTGGCATGGGCGCTGGCCTCGATCAGGCTGCGCATCAGGTCGGTGTCGTAATTGTCATGCTTGCCTTGCAACAGCGCACCGATCCGCTCCAGCCCCATGCCGGTGTCGATCGACTGCATGTCCAGCGGGCGCATCGTGCCATCTTCGAACTGCTCGTTCTGCATGAACACGTTGTTCCAGATCTCGATGAAGCGGTCGCCATCTTCATCGGCGCTGCCCGGGGGGCCGCCCCAGATGTGATCGCCGTGATCATAGAAAATCTCGGTGCAGGGGCCGCAGGGGCCGGTGGGGCCCATGCGCCAGAAATTGTCATCTGAAGCGATGCGGATGATCCGGCTGTCGGGCAGACCGGCCACTTTTTTCCAGATGCCCGCGGCCTCATCATCGGTGTGATAGACGGTGACCAGCAGCCGATCCTTGTTCAGACCGAAGTCCTTGGTCAGCAATTCCCAGGCAAAGGCGATGGCCTGATCCTTGAAATAGTCGCCAAAGCTGAAATTGCCCAGCATTTCAAAGAACGTGTGATGGCGTGCGGTATAGCCCACGTTATCCAGATCGTTATGCTTGCCGCCCGCGCGCACGCATTTCTGCGCCGTGGTGGCGCGGGTGTAATCGCGCGTTTCCACCCCGGTGAACAGGTTCTTGAACTGCACCATGCCCGAGTTGGCAAACATCAGCGTCGGGTCATTGCGCGGCACCAGCGGCGAGCTTTCGACAACGCGGTGGCCGTTGCGGGAAAAGAAATCAAGATAGGTCGAGCGGATATCGTTCAGCGACGCCATGTTTTGCGGGCCCTTTGTCTGGTTCATCTGGCCAATTCGGACCCCGATGTAGCCTTGCCGGGGCGACCTGTCCACAGGCCAATGGCCATGGCTGTGAAAAGGGGCCGCGGATCGCCCCGCAGCCCCCCGTTGATCTGGACCGGACAGGCAGGTCAGCCGTCCATCACATCATCGCTGGTGTCGGATTCGGACATGTGGAAATCAAGGCCGTTGGCGGCGCGGATCTTGTCCTCGATCTCCATCGCGGTAGAGGGATTTTGTTTCAGGAAAGTCTTGGCGTTCTCGCGGCCCTGGCCGATACGCTCATCCCCATAGGAATACCAACTGCCCGACTTTTCCACGACCCCGGCCTTGACGCCGATATCGATCAATTCGCCAGTCTTCGAGATGCCTTCGCCATACATGATGTCGAATTCCACCTGTTTGAACGGCGGGGCCACCTTGTTCTTGACGACCTTGACGCGGGTCGAGTTGCCAACGACCTCGTCCTTGTCCTTGATCGACCCGATGCGGCGGATATCCAGACGGACAGAGGCATAGAATTTCAGCGCATTGCCGCCGGTGGTGGTTTCGGGGCTGCCGAACATCACGCCGATCTTCATGCGGATCTGGTTGATGAAGATCACCATGCAGTTGCTGCGGCCGATGCTGGCGGTCAGTTTCCGCAAGGCCTGGCTCATCAGACGGGCCTGGCTGCCCATCTGCATATCGCCCATGTCGCCTTCCAGTTCGGATTTCGGGGTCAGCGCCGCCACCGAGTCGACCACGATCAGGCTGACCGCGCCGCTGCGCACCAGCGTATCGACGATTTCCAGCGCCTGCTCTCCGGTATCGGGCTGGCTGATCAACAGCTCATCCAGATTGACGCCCAGTTTCTTGGCATATTGCGGATCCAGCGCGTGTTCGGCATCGACAAAGGCGCAAACGCCGCCTTTTTTCTGTTCTTCGGCCACCACATGCAGCGTCAGCGTCGTTTTGCCGCTGCTTTCGGGGCCATAGATTTCAACGATCCGGCCCTTGGGCAGACCACCGATCCCCAAGGCGATGTCAAGGCCCAAAGAACCGGTTGACGTGGCCTCTATGTCCATGGCCGGGCTGTCTGCCCCCAGCCGCATGATAGAGCCCTTGCCGAACTGACGTTCGATCTGCGCCAATGCGCTTTCCAGCGCCTTCTGCTTGTCCATTTCGCGCTTCCCGTTCAAATCGAGGAGGTTCGCCACCGCCATGTCCGTCTCCTTATTTCATAGCCGCCGCGGGGCAGCAATCAGTTGTGACCGGGTTTCAGAAACCAGCTTATCCGCCTGTGTTCCCGAAGTGTTCTTATCGGTATCGGGGTAAAACAAGAACATTTCAATAGAAATCTTCCAGAAACAGCTTTTTCACGGCTTGGTTAAAAGATAGTTTACAGCCAAAGGCGACAGCGCCCGGCAAACGGGTGCAGGCTTGGGGGAAAAGCAGAGATGTTGGTATTTTGGGAGCAGCGGTTGGCCGTTCTGGCCACGCCGAAAACCGGATCAACCGCTATTGAGACCGCTCTCGAATCGCTGGCCGCGGTGGCGATGCAGCGCCCTCCGGCCCTGAAGCATACCAATGTGGCGCGGTATCACCGTTTTATCGGCCCTTACCTTGAGGCTACGGCCGGCGCCCCGTTCACGGTTGTTGCCCTGATGCGCGAGCCGCGTGACTGGCTGGGCAGCTGGTATCGCTATCGCCAGCGTGAGGATATTCCCGATCAGGCGAAAAGCACGGCCGGTCTGGATTTCGACCAGTTCGTGACCGCGTGGTGCCAATCGCCGCGCCCGGCCTTTGCCGATGTCGGATCACAGGCCCGGTTTCTGGCCCCATCGCCCGACCGCAAGGCGGACCGCATCTTTCGCTATGAAAACATCGAAACCTTTGTGGCCTTTCTGGAAGACCGGCTAGATTTTCAGGTGCATCTGCCCCGGCTGAACGTCTCGCCCGCCGCCCCGATGGAGCTTTCGCCCGCCACCGAAGCGCGGCTGAAGACCGTGGCCGCCGAGGATTTCGCCCTGTATGACAGCCTTGCATAGCGGGGTGCGGGCTTTTTAGGCCCCCGTCAACCAGGGCCCCGTCAACCAGCCCCCGTCAACTGGCTTTGCACTGTGGCTGCCAGTTCATTGAGGGAAAAGGGTTTGGGCAGGAAGACCGAATTTGGCATCCGGGCCTGTTCTTCCGACAGGCAATCTTCGGCATAGCCCGACATGAACACCACTTTCGCATCGGGCCGTTTCTTCAACGCCTCTTTCACCCAGCTTGGCCCATCCAGCCCCGGCATGACCACATCGGTGACGAAAATATCCACCTCCAGCGCCGGGTCTTCCAGTGTGACCAAGGCCTCTTCGGCGTCTTTCGCCTCAAGCACCGTATAGCCGCGCAGGCGCAGGGCGCGGCTGGCAAAGGCGCGCACCGGGGCTTCATCCTCAACCAGCAGCACCACACCCTCGCCGGGGCGCAACACCACATTGCGGCCAGAGGTCTTTGGTTTGACGGCTTCGGTTTCCGGGAAATCGTGAATGGGGAAATACAGATGAAACACAGACCCGACATCGGGGGTCGAATCCACAAAGACAAAGCCGCCTGATTGTTTGACGATTCCGTAAACGGTTGAAAGGCCAAGGCCCGTGCCCTCTCCGGGGCGTTTGGTTGTGAAAAACGGCTCAAAAATCTTGTCGATCTGATCGGGCGGGATGCCCTTGCCGGTATCACTGACCCGGATCAGCGCATAGCGCCCCGGCGGCACAACGGCCCGGTCGCGGCGCAGCTCTTGCCCCAAGGTCAGGGCCTCGGTCTCGACACGGATTCTGCCGCCCGCGGCCATGGCGTCACGGGCATTGACGACAAGGTTCAGGATGACCTGTTCCAATTGCCGCTTATCTGCCCGGATCGCCCCCAGATCCGGCGCATGGATCAACTGCAATTCAACCTTTTCCCCCACCAGACGGTTCAACAGATGGGCCAGATCGGACAAGACGGCCTGAAGGTCAATTCTCTCCGGCTTTAGCGTTTGCTTGCGCGAAAAGGCCAGCAATTGGCTGACAAGCGCCGCCGCGCGGTTGGAGTTCTGCTGGATCTGGACCAGATCGGCATAATTCTTGTCGTCCATGGTGTGGCGCATCAGCAGCAGATCGCAATGGCCGGAAATCGCTGTCAGCAGGTTGTTGAAATCATGCGCGATGCCCGCAGCCAACTGGCCAATGGCCTGCATTTTCTGGCTTTGGGCAAATTGCAACTCCATCCGCTTGAGGTCACTGGCATCTTGCAGAACCGCCAGAACACTGGGGTGGCCCTGATCGACCACGCGGCGCAGAGTGACCTGATGAAAGCTGTCAGAGGGGCCAGAGCGCGGGTGCAGCACCTCGGCCCCGGCCTTGACGCGTTCCGCCACGATATCCGACAGCCAATCCTGCACCGGGCGGCCCAGGCCTTCGTAAAGATCATGAAAGGCATGGGCATCGCCCTGATCAATGCCCAGCAAAACCCGAGCCGCGCGATTGGCGGCGATCAGGGCGCCGTCAGGGTGCAGGCGCAGCAATGCCACGGGCACCAGTTCAAAATCCTCTTGCAACTGGCTGGCCTCAACCATCTCGGACGAGGGGAGCAAAAAGATTTCCCGCCGCTCGCCGATGCCCTGCACTTCGGCGAACAGGGCCTTGATCGGGCCAAGCGCGCTGGGAACCTCAACCACCTCGCCGATATGGGGGTTGGGGGTCAGGAAGACCTGTTCCAGACGCTTGGGGCGACCGCCCAACAGCCGCCGCAACGCCTCGTTGCAAAAGAGGATGACGCCCGCCTTGTTGGTCACCAGCATCGGCAGGCTGATGCCATCGGCCCCGCGTGCGGCGGTGCCCCGTTCGACGAATTCTTCCAGCCGCCATAAAAACCGGCCCGGTTCGGGGCAGGTGACGGACAGGCGCGAATGGCCCGCGCGGGTGACCACATCTTCGCGCGCGGCACCCGACTGCCCGGCCCGGCTTTGCAACCGGAACAGCACCGAGGCAGGGCTGGCGAAATGATCGTTCAATGCGCTGACAAGCGTATCCCCCCCCGCGGCAAACCGCGTCTGCGCTGCGGGGTTGCGATAGAGTATTTCACCGCGCCCATCCGTGGTAAAGCAAGGGGCCGGATCAGGATCAAGAAGCTGGTGCAGCATGGCCCGCTGCTGCGCTGCGGCCCGGCTGCCGGCGTTGGAAAAGAACCGCAACAGGGCGACCATCGCCAACAGGGTCAGGCCGATCACCAAGGCCGTCAGAGACATCCGCCGATCTGGGGCAACCAGGGAAAGCGCCAAGGCCACGCAGCCCGAGGCCACCAGAAACCAGCTTTGCCGGGCAAGCCCCTGCGCGCCTGCCCTGATCTGGCTGAAATCCACCGCTGCCTTGGGCACTGTGCCACCCTTCTTGTTATCACCTGAGGAAACAAGACCCCAAAACAGATTAAGAGCGGCTTAACGCCTATACATCTATAGGTTGTTATTAATGAACATCAGTATCGCGTCAAGTGAGCAATGAAAAAGCCGTCCCCCCCCTCGAGCGGGGTAAACTGCCGCTGTTCCAACAGCTTCCAGCCGGGACTGCGCTGCAAAAACTGGTCAATTTGCGCAAAGTTTTCGTCGCGCAAGACCGAGCAAGTGGCATAGGCCAGACTGCCCCCTGGGCCAACAAGGCCGGCGATTCCGTCCAATATCTGCGCCTGTGTCTGCACCAGCGCGGCAAGGGTTTCTGGGGTCAGCGCCCATTTGCCCTGCGGATCGCGCCGCCAACTGCCCGAGCCCGAGCAAGGCACATCGGCCAGCACCAGATCATAGGGCGCGTGCGCCTGTGGCGTGTCGGTCAGGGTCACCTTGACCCCAGCCCTGCGCGCGCGATCAGGCACATCCTTCATGCGGCGAAAGGCGGCGTCATGGGCATAAAGGTTCAGCTTGGCCAGCCCGGCCATGGCCAGCGTCTTGCCGCCACCGCCTGCGCAATAATCCAGCACCTTTTGACCATCGCGCAGGGGCAGCATCTGCACCACAGCCTGCGAGGCGGCATCCTGCAATTCGACAAGCCCTGTCTGATAGGCCTGCGACGTCTGAATCCGCCGCTGGCCCCCGGTCACCTCTAGCGCGGTGCGGGCAAGGGGATGGGGCACGGCGGTGATCTGATCCTGGGCAAGGGCTGCGATGGCCGCCTGGCATGTCGTGCGCGCTAGATTGGCCCGCAAAAACACGGGCGCGCGGTGCCGCAAGGCCTGGGCCACGGCGGGCGCGTCATCGCCCAGGGCCTTGGCGAACAGGGGCAGCAACCAGTCGGGCAGATCGGCGGCCTCGGCCTCGGTTGGGGGGCGGCCGGTATCGGCATCGGTCAGGCGCGGCGGCGCATGGCCTTCGCCCGTGAACAAGGTCGCCGGGTCAAGCCCTTGGGCGCGCAGGCCCCCCAGGATCAGGCCCCGGCCCGTTTCGGCCCCACCAAGGGCGGCAAAGCTGCGCCGACAGCGCAAGGCATCATAAACCAGATCGCGCACCGCCGCCCGGTCGCCCGAGCCGGCATAGCGATTGGCCCGGCCCCAGTTGGTCAGGGTCTGCTCGACCGGTGCCCCCGACAGGATCGGGTCAAGCACAGTGATGGCGGCGGCAAGGCGGGCAGCGGGCGTCATGGCCTGCTGCGCCGCAGGGATGGCAGATCAGCCAACACGATAATTCGGGCTTTCGCGGGTGATCTGAACGTCATGGACATGGCTTTCCTTCAGCCCGGCCCCGGTGATGCGGACAAAGGCGCAGTTCTTGCGCATCTCGGCCACGGTGCGGTTGCCGGTATAGCCCATGGCCGCGCGCAGGCCGCCCACCATCTGGTGGATCACCGCATTGGCCGACCCCTTGTAGGGCACCTGCCCCTCGATGCCTTCGGGCACCAGCTTGTCACTGGCGGCATCTTTCTGAAAGTAACGGTCGGCCGACCCGCGCGCCATGGCCCCCAGGCTGCCCATGCCGCGATAGGCCTTGAAGCTGCGGCCGTTCCACAAGATCACCTCGCCGGGCGATTCATCAGTGCCGGCAATGGCGCTGCCAACCATGGCGCAAGAGGCCCCGGCAGCAATCGCCTTGGCGAAATCGCCCGAATATTTGATGCCCCCATCGGCGATCACCGGAATATCGCCCGCAGCCCCCGCCGCATCCATGATGGCCGTCAACTGCGGCACACCCACACCGGCCACGATCCGCGTGGTGCAGATCGAGCCCGGCCCGATGCCCACCTTGACCGCATCGGCCCCGGCCCCGATCAGGGCGCGCGTCGCCTCGGCGGTGGCCACATTGCCCGCCACCACCTGCACGGTGTTCGACAGCTTTTTGATCCGTTCGACGGCGATGGCCACGCCTTCGGAATGGCCATGGGCGGTGTCGATCACCACCATATCGACCCCGGCCTCGATCAGCGCCTGACTGCGTTCAAAGCCCGCATCACCAACGGTGCTGGCCGCAGCCACCCGCAAACGGCCCAAATCATCCTTGCAGGCCTGTGGGTTCAGCACGGCCTTTTCCGTGTCTTTCAGCGTCAGCAGGCCGGTCAGCACCCCGGCCCCATCCGTGACCAGCAGCTTTTCGATGCGGCGCGCCTTCATCAGGCTGATCGCCTGCTCACGGTCTACCGGTTCGCGCAGGATCGCCAGATTGTCGGCACTCATCATCACGCTGACGGGGGTGCGGTCGTCGCTGGCAAAGCGCATGTCGCGGTTGGTCACGATGCCCACCACGCGGTTGGCCGTATCGACCACCGGGAAACCGGTGATGTTATAGCGCTCCATCAGTTCCTTGGCATCGGCCAAGGTCTGGTCGGGGCGCAGGGTGATGGGGGAATAGACCACACCCGATTCAAACCGCTTGACCCGACGCACTTCGCGCGCCTGTTCTTCGGTGTTCAGATTGCGGTGGATCACCCCGATCCCGCCCGCCTGCGCCATGGCAATGGCCATCCGCGCCTCGGTGACGGTATCCATCGCACTTGACAGCAGCGGGATGTTCATGCGGATGGATTTGGTGACAAAGGTCGATGTGTCGGCATCTGACGGCAACACGCTGGATGCGGCCGGAACCAGAAGAACATCATCAAATGTGAGCGCCTCGCGAATCTCCATGGGAGCCTCCTAAGGAGTGATCGTTTGGCGGTTCCCTGTTTCACGGCACATCGGGGGATGCAAGCACAAATGCCAGCCTTGGGGCTTGCATGGGGCCGCTTGGCATGCATCTTGTGGCAGATTGGCAAAGGCGGGGCTGTGATGCGGGTTGCGATTGTCGAAAACACCGGTATCACCCACCACGGACAGGTGGGCGTCGCCCTGCATGAGGCCGGGGCGCGGATCGAGCTGTTCAAGCCCTGGCGCGACCAGACCCTTCCCAAGCCCGAGGAATGTGACGCGCTTGTGGTGTTCGGGGGCGAACAATCGGCCCGCGATGACCACACCCATCCCTATTTGCCCGCGCTGGCGGCCCTGATGCGGCAGATGGCCGAACAAGATCGGGCCGTGCTGGGCATCTGCCTTGGCAGCCAGCTTTTGGCGCGGGGATGCGGCGCGGAAAACCGATTGGGGCAGGCGACGGAATTTGGCTGGTGCCGGGTGGGGCTGACGCCGTTGGGGGCCGCCGATCCGGTGCTGGCCCCCCTGCCCGCAGAGTTCCCCATCTTTCAATGGCATTCCGACACCTTTTCCCTGCCCCCCGGCGCGCAGCATCTGGCACAGTCCGACAGGGCCGCGCATCAGGCCTTTCGCATCGGTCGCGCGGGCTATGGGATGCAGTTTCACTTTGAGGCAAGCCGGGCGGTTGTGGCGGATTGGAGTCGGGAATTCCCCGAGATCATCCAGAACCTTGATCCAGACTGGGCCGAACAGCACCCGCATCACGCCCAAACCAAAGGCCTGGCGGCGGATCAGCACGGGCTGGCCATTGCGCGCGCCTGGGTGTCGCTGATCTAGGCGCAGCAGGGGGGCGGGGCTCAAAATTCTTTGAAGAATTTTACCCGTTTCCTCCGAACGAACCGGCGCGTTTACAGATCGCGGTAGCGCTTTTCTTGCCGCGCGGTCCACAGAACGGTGACGGTCCAGCCCTCGTCGCTTTGGCGTTCCTCGGTCACCACCCCCTGACCATGCAGCCAGGCATGCCGCTTGCCCTCGGCAAAGGGCAGATGCAGGGTGCGTTCGGTCTTTTCCTCGTCAAAGGCGCCGGACACCCGATCCAGCAAAGCCTCCAGCCCCTCGCCCGTCAGGGCCGACACCGTCAGCACATCGGCGCGCTTGTCGGCATGGGCCATCAGCGCCTCGCGGGCCGACCCTTCGACCAGATCAAGCTTGTTCCAGACCTCCAGCATCGGGGTGGCCTTGTTCACCCCCAGAGAGGCCAGAATATCGGCCACATCGGCCGCCTGTTCGGCGCTTTCAGGATGGGCAATGTCACGCACATGCAAGATCAGATCCGCCGACAGCACTTCCTCTAGCGTGGCGCGGAATGCGGCAACCAGTTGGGTCGGCAGATCAGAGATGAACCCCACCGTATCGGACAAGATCACCTTGCGCCCCGAGGGCAGCACCACGCCGCGCATCGTTGGGTCCAGCGTGGCAAACAGCATGTCCTTGGCCAGCACATCGGCCCCGGTCATCCGGTTGAACAGCGTGGATTTGCCTGCGTTGGTATAGCCGACCAAGGCAACAATCGGGAACGGCACCTTTTTGCGGGCGGCGCGGTGCAATTCGCGGGTCTTGACCACCTTGGCCAGTTGCCGTTTCAGCCGCAGCACCTGATCGTCGATGGCGCGGCGGTCCGCCTCGATCTGCGTCTCGCCGGGGCCACCGACAAAGCCAAAGCCACCGCGCTGCCGTTCAAGGTGCGTCCAGGCCCGCACAAGGCGGGTGCGCTGATAGGACAGCGCGGCCATTTCCACCTGCAACACGCCTTCGCGGGTGCGGGCGCGATCCGAGAAAATCTCAAGGATCAGGCCGGTGCGATCCAAAAGCTTGACGCCCCATTCCTTTTCCAGATTCCGTTGCTGCACGGGGGACACCGGGCCATCGACCAGCACAAGGCCAATGTCCAGCGCCTTGAAGCGGGCCTTCAACTCATCAACCTTGCCCGAGCCAAACAGCATTCCGGGGTGCAGGCGCGGCAGGCGCACCACTTCGGCCCCCACCACCTGCATGGCAGGCAGGGCGGCTGCCAGACTGACGGCTTCGGCCAGACCATGTTCGGGAAGGCGGCGCCCCTGTTGCGATTTCACATCAGGGTGCAAGACAAAGGCGCGCATCGCGGCACCTTCGCTTTCATAGGCGGCGATCCCTGCCCCATCGTCTTCGGGCCAGAAATCATCGTCCTCGTCGTCAGGCAGGTCGGGTTTCAGTCTTCGCCCTCATACAGATTGATCGGTGCCCCTGGCATGATCGTGGAAATGGCATGCTTATACACCAGTTGCGACTGGCCATCGCGGCGCAGCAGCACACAAAAATTGTCAAACCAGGTGATCACACCCTGAAGTTTTACACCATTGATCAAAAAAATCGTCACCGGAACTTTTGCTTTCCGGACGTGGTTCAGAAAAGCATCTTGCAAATTCTGTTTGTCACCGGCCATTTGTCTTGCCTTTTTTTCTTGCGCGTTTCACCCCTGTCCCACGGCTTATCGCTGCCGGTGGCGCATTGCCTGCAAGTATGGTGCGGGAACCGCAGAGATTCCAGCCCAAAAAACAGTCCTTTACCATGAGATAGCCCGCAGGCCCCTATCTGCGCCAGCTGGAGGGCGCCAGCAAAGCCAGAATGGCCAGCGTTTCCAGCCGCCCCAGAACCATGACAACAGCCAGCACCGTCTTGGCCGCGCTGCCCAGTTCTACATATTGAATGGGCCGCGTGGCCGCCAGATCGGCCAATTGGCCCGTGGTGGTCAGGGCCGCCAGTGTCAGCACCAAAGCGCCTTCAAAATCCAGCCCCAGCAGGGAAAGCACCGCCATGGTGACAGCGATTGACAGGGCAAACAGCATGAAAAACAGCCATGCGAAATAGGCGCCCTGACGCCGCAATTGCCGCGCCTGCCCGCCCCCGCCCCCGACCGAGGAGGGATGGATCAGCTTTTCCAACTCACGCTCTCCATGCCGGGCCAGCACATAGACGCGCAAAAGCTTGACCCCGCCCGCCGTTGTGGCGACCCCGCCGCCAAACATCGCCAGCCCGGCCAAAATCAGGCCGGGATTCGACAAGCCCGACCAGCTGCGCGCGGCATCCCATTCGCCGGATTCGAATCCCGTTGTGGTCAGAAAACTCATGGCGGTGAACAGCCCGCCCCAAAGCGCGCGCAGCGCAGCGCCCCAATCCTGGGTGCCCGTCACATCAAAGGCCCCGATCCAGTGGCGCAGGAACAAGATCGTGGTCACGCCGATGATCAAGAACAGCGCCATGCGGATTTCGGGATCTTGCCGCAAGGGCACATTCGTCGACACCAGACTGGTTTCGGGCAAGAACCGCCGCGAAATGGCAAGGCCCAGAAACAGAAAGATCAGAAACTCGCCCCACAGTCCCGACGATAGCACCGTCAGATCGCCCGCCGTGCCAATCCCGGAGGTTGAAAGCGTGGACATGGCATGGATCAGCGCCAGGATGTTCACCTCGCCCGCGATCATCAACAACAGCCACAGCCCCAGCGTCAGCCCCAGATAGACGGGGAACAGGCTGGCGGTGTAGCGCAAAAAGCGCTGCGACGGATCGGCGATGCGGGTGATCTGGGTCAGCCCGTCATTGCCGCGCCCCGGCGTGCGGCCCGACAGAACCTCGACCCCGCCAAGGTTCATCGGTGCCAGAATGGCGGTTGCCGTGACCAGAATGAACAGCCCCCCCATCCAGCCCACAAGGCCGCGCCACAGATGCAGCGTATCGGGCAAGCGGCCCGCCAGATCGTAAACGGTGGCACCCGTGGTGGTAAAGCACGACACCATCTCGAACCAAGCGTTCACGAAACTGGTGTCAGGCAAGACCTGCATGATCGGCAGGGCAAACACGACGGGCAGCAGAACATACGCCCCAACCAGCGAGGCAAGCTGGCTGCGCGCCACATTGCGCGGCCGCCAGGTCGAGGTGGCCAGACCAACCATCGCCGTTAGGATCAGCACGATGACGCCCGAATAGAAGAACGCTTGCGCGATCTGATCTTGGTTTGTCAGCGTGGCATGAATGGCCGGAACCACCATCGACAGCCCCGCAAGGCCCGTCAGGGTGACCAGCAAGGGCGTGGTCAAAAGCCTGTCGCGCAGCATCAGAAAAAGTCGATAGAGACCTGCAGCAGGCGCTCTACCTCTCGCACATCCGACGCAAGGGTAAAGAGGCCGACGTAATCGCCCGCCTCAAGTCGCAGATCACCGGTCGGCTTGACCACCTTGTCGCCCTTCATCACCGCCCCCACCAGCACGCCTTCGGGGAATTCGATGTCCTTGATCTGGCGGCCAGCCATCGGGCTGGTGGACAGGATCTGCGCTTCGATCACCTCGGCCTCGGCATCGCCGATGGAATAGATCTGGCGCACGCGGCCATGCCGGATGTGGCGCAGGATAGAGCTGACGGTGGTGGCGCGCGGGTTGATATAGGCGTCAATATCCAGCGGCCCCATCAGGGGCGCAAGGGTTGGGTCATTGACCAGCGCGATCGACATCTGACACCCGGCCTGCTTGGCGCGGACGGCAACCAGCAGGTTGGTCTTGTCGTCATCCGTCACCGCCAGAACCGCATCAGCGCGGTCAATCGCGGCTTCCATCAGCATGTCCATATCCATGCCGTCGCCATGCAGAACGATGGTGCGCTCCAGGCTGTCGGCGGCCCGTTCCGCCACGGGGCGGGCCTTTTCGATGATCTTGGCGCGCACGCGGTCGGTTCGCGCCTCAAGCGCGCGGGCCACACCAAGGCCCACATTGCCCCCCCCGATGATGACGATGCGTTCCTGCTTTTTGGTCTTCTTGCCAAAAATCTCAAGCGCGCGGTTCACATCCTCGGAATGGGTAAAGACATAGATCTGATCGCCCGCAAACAACTGATCGCCCGGATCGGGGGCGAACAGCCGGTCTTCGCGGCGCACGGCCACGACAATGGCGCGCAGGCTGGGGAACAATTCGTTCAACTGCCGCAGGGGCGTGTTCAACACCGGGCAATCTTCGTCCAGCGCCATGCCCAGCAGTTGCGCCTGCCCCAACATGAAACTTTCGGTGTCAAAGGTTGACGGCGCAGCCAGCCGTTGCAAGGCGGCCTCGGCCACCTCACGCTCGGGCGAGATCACCACGTCGATGGGCAGATGGTCGCGGCGATACAGGTCGGAATAGATGGCATCAAGATAGCTTTGCGCCCGCAGGCGGGCAATCTTGCGCGGCACCGAGAACACCGAATGGGCCACCTGACAGGTGACCATGTTCACCTCATCGGAATGGGTGGCGGCGATGATCAGATCAGCGTCGCGCGCGCCAGCCTTGTCAAGCACATCGGGGTAAGAGGCAAAGCCGACGATGCCCTGCACATCCAGCGTATCGGTGGCACGGCGCACCAGATCGGGATTGAAATCCACCACTGTCACGTCATTGCGCTCGCTTGAAAGCTGGCGGGCGATTTGCCAGCCAACCTGGCCGGCACCGCAGATAATGACCTTCATTCATGCCCCACTGATCGCGCGGATGGGGTCGCATCCGCCGGGATGCCCCTGCATCGCAGAAGCCGCGCCCCTGGTCAATGGGCGCAACCAAAGGCCCCGGCGGGCAATTGGCCTTGGGCCCTATTCATCATCCTCGGCATCATCGAAATGCGCAGCCCTTGCCCCGCTTTTCGATGTTGTCACCACGCCCAGGGATTTGAGTTTGCGGTGCAAGGCACTGCGTTCCATCCCGACGAAATTCGCGGTGCGGCTGATGTTTCCGCCAAAACGGTTGATCTGGGTCAGCAGATATTCGCGCTCGAACACTTCGCGCGCCTCACGCAGGGGCAGCGTCGCCATCGCCCCGCCCAGGACAAGCCGCCCGCTGACATCCGACACTGCCTCTTGGCCCGGCAATTCGCTGGCCTCGATCGGACCCGATGCCTCACCCAGGATCAGCACCCGCTCGATCACATTGCGCAACTGCCGCACATTGCCCGGCCAGGGCGATGTTTGCAGCAACGCCTCGGCCTCGCTGGTCAGGCGGCGCAGGGGCAAGCCTTGGCTTTTGTTGAACATCTCGATGAAATGTTGGGTCAGTTCGGGAATATCTTCGCGCCGTTCCTCCAGGCTGGGCACCTGAATCGGCACCACGTTCAGCCGGTCATACAGTTCCTGACGAAAGCGCCCGGCCGCGATTTCGGCGCGCAGATCGCGCGTGGTTGAGGAGATCACCCGCAGATCGACGCGCACCTTGTCTGAGCCGCCAACGCGGGTGAACTGCTGCTCCACCAGAACCCGCAGGATTTTTGACTGGGTTCCCAGCGGCATATCCGCCACTTCGTCGAAATATACCACGCCGCCATGGGCCTGTTCCAGCAAGCCCTTTTCCACCCCACGCTCGGGCGTTTCGCGGCCAAACAGCACATCTTCCATCCGGTCGGGTTCCACCGTGGCCGATGAAACCGAGATGAAGGGCGCGCCGGCCCGGTTGGAATTGGCATGAATAAAGCGGGCCGCCACTTCCTTGCCGCTGCCCGAGGGGCCGGACAGCATCACCCGGCCATTGGATTTCGTCACCTTTTCCAACTGCGCCTTCAGCGCCCGGAAGGCCGGACTTTGGCCCAGCATTTCGGCGCTGGTCACATCGCGGCGACGCAATTCCTGATTTTCGCGGCGCAGGCGGCTGGTTTCCATCGCGCGGCTGACCACGACCATCAGCTGGTCGATGTTGAAGGGCTTTTCGATAAAGTCATAGGCGCCCTGCTTGATGGCCGCGACAGCGATTTCGATATTGCCATGGCCCGAGATGATCACGACCGGAATATCGGGATTGTCACGCTTGACCGTTTTCAGAATGTCGATGCCATCCATCCGGCTGTCCTTCAGCCAGATATCCAGGATCATCAGGCTGGGCGGTTCATTGTTGATCTCGGCAATCGCATCGTCGGAATTGCCGGCCAGCCGCACGGTAAAACCTTCGTCCTTCAGGATATCGCCGATCAGGTCGCGAATGTCTTTTTCGTCGTCAACAATCAGAATACTCATCTTACCCCCTCTGCCCTGCGGCAGTCACGTTTTGCGCCTTTTTCCGCGACAGACGTGGCAGACGGATCTCGGCCATCGCCCCGGAATGGGCATTTTCCTGAAATTGCGGCGCTTCCAGCAAATGCAGCTGGCCGCCGTGTTCTTCGATGATCTTCTTGACGATGGGCAAACCCAGACCCGTGCCCTTTTCGCGCGTGGTCACATAGGGTTCAAACAGCCGTGCGCGGTCGGGCGGCAGGCCGATGCCATTATCCATGATCTGAATCACCACCTCGGCCTCATCCGATGTCATGGTGATCCGAATTTCGGGCACATGCCCGGCTGGTGCGCCTTTTTCCTGCAAGGTTTCAATAGCTTCGCCCGCGTTCTTAATCAAATTTGTCAACGCCTGCGAGATCATGGTGCCATCCAGATCCATCACCATGGGCAGGTCAGGAATATCGGTGGTAAAGCGCACCTCGGGCTGACCGCTTTCTTGCAAGGTGATCGCGTCGCGCAACAGCCGGGTCAGATCGGTTTCGCGACGATCGGGTTCGGGCATGCGGGCGAATTTCGAAAACTCATCAACAATGCGCCGCAAGTCATTGGTCTGGCGCACAATAACATCGGTGTATTGCACCAGATCCTCGGGCTCGGCCACCTGATTTTGAAACTTGCGCTTGATGCGTTCGGCCGACAGGGCAATCGGCGTCAGCGGGTTCTTGATTTCATGCGCGATGCGGCGGGCCACATCGCCCCACGCGGCCATCCGCTGGGCGCTGACCAATTCGGTCACATCGTCAAAGGCCACCACATAGCCTTCCAGCCGGCCATTGTCATTGCGCCGCACACTCATGCGCACCAACAGGCTTTCCAGCTTGCCCTTGCGGGTCAGCCGCACTTCCTCTTGCACCGCATTGGCAGTGCCTTGGCGCAGACGATCAAACAGCGGCGCGAACTCCGGCACAGCCCCGGCCAGATCAACCTCGGGCGCGTCATCCGACATGTCCAGCAGGCGTTCCGCCGCGCGGTTGACGAAATCCACCCGGCCTTCCGAGTTCAGGCCGATCACCCCCGCCGTGACGTTCGACAGCACCGAGTCGAACAGACGCCGACGCCGTTCGGTCTGCCGGTGGCCTTCAACCAGGGCTTCGCGCTGCCCCTTGAGCTGGCGGGTCATCTGGTTGAACAGGCGACCCAGCATGGCGATTTCATCATCGCCCGGCTCTTCGATCACCCGCACATCCAGATCGCCGCCACCCACCCGTTGCGCCGCCCCCGCCAAGCGCCCCACCGGGCGGCTAAGCCGTTCGGCGAACCAAAGACCCAGCCAGACTGCCGCCAGAATAAGGATGATGGCAAAGCCCAGATAGATCAGGCCAAAGTTGAACAGCACCCTGCCCCGGTCGGATTCAAGCTGGTTATACAGCCGCACCGTTTCTTGCGTTTCATCCAGCAGCGACAAAAGCTGCCCGTCCACCTCGCGGCTGATATAAAGATAGCGGTCGGCATAAGCCTCAAGGTGAACAAGGGCGCGGAATTCGTTATTGGCCCAATCCTCGATCACCTGCGGGCCCAGATCCCGCGATTTGATCAAGGCCTCGACCGAGGGCTGTTCGAAATCAAACAGATACGACCGCTCGCCCCGGGTTTTCAGGGTGCCGGTGCCGTCGATCAGAAAGGCCTCTTTCAGGCCACGTTGCACCGCGGCCTGACCTTGGGTCAGCAGTGGGCGCAACTGATCATCGGCCAGGAAAAACGTCGATTGCTTGGCCACGTTCAAATAGGCCGCCAAGGCCACCGCGTCTTCCAGCAGGTCATCGCGGCTTTGGGTTTCATAGGCCAGCGCCGCATCCAGTGACGTGCCGACGACCGAACGCACCCGGTCTGAAAACCAGCCCTCAAGCCCGATGTTCACCGTCAGCACAGCAAAAACGGCCACCAGCACGGTGGGCACCAAGGCAACCAGCGCAAAGACCGCCGAAAGCCGCAAGTGCAAGCGCGACCCGGCCGATTGGCTGCGCCGGTCGGCCACAAGTTTTGCCACCCGCGCCACGACAAGCGCCGCCACGCTGAGGATATAGACAAGATCCGCCAGCAGGACCAAGCGCAGCGTCGGGCTGGAAGCCCCCTGGTTGAACGGCCCCAGCGCCAGAAAGGTGCCAACGGCCAGCAAGGGGCCAAGGAACACAAGGCCAAAGGTGGTTGCCGTCTGCACGCGCCGCATCCGACGGATGCGCGAAAGCCGCTCCCAGGCCGCGCCTCGTGCCGAACTGCCCAATGTGCCCTGCACCCTGCCAATATCCCTGATGACGGCACGGTTTCGTGCCCAAACTGCCACATGCCTTGCCTGAATCACCATTGGCATTCCAGACACGGCTAATGTTGCTGTTTTACATCAGCTTGCGGCGGCGTGTCACGCGGATATCGAGATCGGTGATCTTTTTGCGCAAGGTATTGCGGTTGATCCCCAAAAGATCGGCACATTTTGCCTGATTTCCTGCCGTGGCATCCAAGGCGATTTCAATCAAGGGGCCTTCTACCTCTTTCAAAATGCGCTGATAAACCCCCGCCGGGGGCAACTGACCGCCATGCAGATCGAAATAGCGCTTAAGATGGCGCGCCACGCTGGCCGACAGCTTTTCGCCCTCGCCGCCCCCTTTCAGCGGCTCCATCGCGGGCTGGTTGCCCAGCACCGCCTCGACCTCGGCCTTGGCAATTTCGCCCTCATTCGCGGTGACCATCAGGCGCCGCAGGGTGTTTTCCAACTGCCGCACGTTGCCCGGCCAACTGTAATTGCGCACCAATTCGCGCGCATCATTCGACAGGCGCCGCAGCGCCCCCAGATCCCGCTCGCCCTTGGCCAGAAAGTGATCCGCCAGCAGCGGAATATCATCGACCCGTTCGCGCAGGCTGGGCACATGCAATGTCACCCCCGACAGGCGATAATAAAGATCCTGCCGAAACGCCCCTGCCTCCATCCGGGCCATCAGATCAACCTGACTGGTCGCCATGATACGCGGGGCGTTTTCGCCCATCATATCCATCATCCGCACAATCCGGGCCTGGGTGTCTTCGTCGTAATCGGCCACTTCGTCAAAGACCAGACTGCCGCCCTTGACCCGCGCCAGCAGTTGCGACGGGCCATCAACCCCCTGCAAATCAGCGGCTTGGGCCACCACGAAAGGCTGGGGGCGCCGGTCAGAGAAATCATGGATGGCGCGGGCGATCAGGCTTTTGCCGGTGCCACTTTCGCCGGTGATCAGCACCGCCAGATCGGTGTTCATCACCCGTGCCACCAGCCGATACAGCGCCTGCATGGCCGGGGTGCGGCCCACAAGCGGCAGATCATCGCCCGCCTCACGCACCGGTTGCGGGGCGGTTTTGGGCAGACGGCGCTTTTGTTCCAGCGCCTTGGCCGAACGCTTCATCAGATCGGGCAGATCAAAGGGCTTGGGCAAATAGTCAAAGGCTTCGGCCTCGGCGGCCTGAATGGCCGTCATGATGGTGTTCTGCGCCGAAATCACGATCACCGGCAGGCCGGGGCGCATCTTGCCAATGCGCGGCAAGGCATCAAGGCCATTGCCATCGGGCATGATGACATCCGAGATCACCAGGTCGCCCTTTCCCTCCTCGACCCAGCGCATCAGCGTCATCAGGCTGCTGGTGGCATGCACCTTGCAGCCCGCGCGGGTCAGGGCCTGGGTCAGAACGGTGCGGATCGTCCGGTCGTCATCCGCCACCAGAACGGTTCCATCCATTACTCAGCCTCCATGCTTTTTGGGGCCACGGGCAGCGAGACACGAAACACGGTGCGTCCGGGCACCGAGTCGACCTGTATCCAGCCTTCGTGGTCGGAAATGATTTTGGACACCAGCGCCAAGCCCAGACCGGTGCCATTCTCGCGCCCCGAGACAAAGGGCTCAAACACTTCGGCGGCGATTTCGGGGGGCAGGCCCGGACCGTCGTCGATGATTTCGATGTTCAACGGCAAGATCGACGGCGCCCCAAGCTTGCGCCGCAGGCGCAGCGACAGATCATAAAAGGTGCGCAGCCGGATGGTGCCGCCACTGGTCTTGCAGGCCTCGGCCGCATTCTTGATCAGGTTCAGAAAGACCTGCATCAACTGATCGGGGTCAGCATAGGTGGGTGGAAGCGAGGGGTCGTAATCCTCGACGATCTGCATATGGGCGGCAAAGCCGACCATGGCCGATTTGCGGGCGCGGTCCAACGCATCGTGGATGTTGACGGCGCGACGGTTGGGCGGACGGACATTGCCGAATTGTTCGACCTGTTCCAGCAATTTGACGATGCGCCGGGTTTCCTCGACGATCAGATCGGTCATTTCGCGGTCTTCGGAACTTAGCCCCATCGACAGCAATTGCGCCGCCCCCGAAATGCCAGCCAAGGGGTTCTTGATTTCATGCGCCAGCATCTCGGCCATGCCAATCGCCGACCGGGCGGCTGATTTCACACTCATCGACCGGCCCAGACGATCGGCAATGTCGCGCGGGCTTAGCAGCAGCATCACGAAATCGGGGTTGTCGTTCATCGGCGCGATTTGCAGATTGCACTGCACTGGCGCGCGTTCGCCCGTCGTCACGTCAACATCGTTGATAAAGATCGGCGACTGGTTTTGCCGCGCGCGGGTCATCGCCTCTTCCATCGGGGCGTCGATTGACAGCCGGTCAAGGGCTGGTTGGCCCACCAAGGCGCGGCGCGACAGGTTCAAAAAGATTTCGGCAGCGGGGTTCGCCTCGGTGATCCGGCCATCCGGCCCGATCAGCAGCGCCGGGATCGGCAGGCTGGCCCAGATGACACCGGGCACCGGATAGGGCTGACGATACACCGGGGTCATGCGGCGGCCTTTCCGGGTTGGGCAAAGCTGGCCCGCACCAGACGCTCGACCTGAACCGGGTCATCCGATGTCAGAATGGCCTGCCGATGCGCCAAGGCGCCGGCTTCCTCAAGATACCACGACAGATGCTTGCGCGCGGTCTTGATGCCAAGGGCACGGCCATAGAACGACAGTTGGGCCTGATAATGCGCGATCACCAGATCGGCCAAAGCTGCACCTTGCGGCACCACCGGGGCGGGTGCCGCAAACAGCGCATGGGCGATCTGCGCCGGGCGCCACGGCGCACCTTGCGCGCCGCGCCCCACCATAACGCCATCCGCCCCCGACTGGCGCAGCGCTTCGCGCGCGGTGGCGGCATCGACGATATCGCCATTGGCAATGACGGGCACCGACACGGCCTCTTTCACCGCGCGAATGGCGGACCAGTTGGCGCGGCCCTTGTAAAACTGGTTGCGGGTGCGGCCATGGATGGTGATCATCCGCACACCTTCCGCCTCGGCCCGGCGGGCCAGATCGGGCGCATTTAGGCAGTCGTCATCCCACCCCAGGCGCGTTTTCAGCGTGACGGGAACCTTGACCGCATTCACCACGGCCGCGATCAGCGCCATCGCCAGATCGGGTTCGCGCATCAAGGCCGAGCCACAGGCCCCATTGCCACCCTTGGCCGTCACACGCTTGGCCGGGCACCCCATGTTGATGTCGATGACCTGCGCCCCCTGCCCTTCGGCATAGCGCGCGGCCTCGGCCAGCGCCTCGGGGTCTCTGCCGGCCAGTTGCACACTGGTCGCAGCTTCGCCAAAGCCCAGTTCTGCCTTGGCCCGGGCCTGCGGCTTGGCGTTGATCACATCATGGCTGGCAATCATCTCTGACACCACCAGCCCCACGCCGAACCCCGCCACCACCCGCCGAAACGGCAAATCCGTGATGCCGGCCAAGGGGGCCAGCAGAACGGGCGGGTCAATCAACAGGGGGTCGAGGGCGATGGCCAATTGCCTATTCCTTGTGCGCACAAGGTTCGGATAACCCTGCCGCCCCGAGATAACAAACTTCCAACCTGCATAAAACGTCTGAAAAACATGCATAGCCCAAATTTTAGGCAGTTTTTGCGGCTTTCTGCCCAAGTTGCGCAAATCGCGCTGCTGCACTAAGCAGGCAACAAAGAGGTCAGCATGAAAACAGCCGCCATTATCGTCGCTGCGGGCCGGGGCACCCGTGCCGGGGGGGATCTGCCCAAGCAATGGCAAAGCCTGGCGGGCAAGCCAGTGCTGGCGCATACGATTGCGGCCCTGCGCCCGCATGTCGATGTGACCGTGCTGGTGATTCACCCCGATGATCAGGCCCGCGCCAGCGGTTTGGGCCTGCCCTTGGTGACAGGCGGGGCCACGCGGGCAGATTCGGTGAAGAATGCGCTGGTGGCCTTGCAGGGCCAAAACATCGCCAAGGTTCTGATCCATGATGGCGCGCGCCCACTGGTTTCGGCGCGGGTGATTGCCGATGTGCTGGCCGCATTGGACAACCACCCCGGCGCGGCCCCTGCCCTGGCCGTGACCGATGCCCTTTGGCGCGGACACACCACGGTTGATGGCACCGCAGACCGCACGGGCCTGTGGCGCGCCCAAACCCCGCAGGGCTTTCGGTTCCAGCCGATTCTGGCGGCACATCTGGCGCATCCGGGCGGGGCCGCCGATGATGTCGAGGTGGCGCGCGACGCAGGCCTGACCGTTGCCATCGTGGCCGGAGAAGATGACAATCTGAAACTGACCTTCCCCGGCGATTTCGCCCGGGCCGAGGCCATCTTGAAAGGACGCCGGATGGATATTCGCATGGGCAACGGCTTTGACGTGCATGCCTTTACCCAAGGCGATCACGTCTGGCTGTGCGGGGTGCGCCTGCCCCATCACAAGGCCCTGCTGGGCCATTCGGATGCCGATGTCGGCATGCATGCACTGACCGATGCAATCTATGGCGCCTTGGCCGAGGGGGATATCGGGGTGCATTTTCCGCCCAGCGATCCGCAGTGGAAAGGCGCGGAAAGCCATATCTTTTTGCGCCACGCGATGGGGCGGGTGGCCGCGCGCGGCTTTGCGCTGGCCAATTGCGATGTGACGCTGATTTGTGAACGGCCCAAGATCGGGCCGCATCAGGGCGCGATGCGCACCGCCTTGGCCGAAATCATGGGCGTTGCCGTTGACAGGATCAGCGTCAAGGCCACCACATCAGAACGTCTGGGCTTTACCGGACGCGAGGAAGGAATTGCCGCCATGGCCACAGCAACCCTGGTGCAGGCATGATCCGCGCCATCACCACCTTTGGATATGTCGGGCTGCTGCGTCCGGCCCCCGGCACATGGGGCAGTGTGGCCGCGCTGGCGCTGGGCGTTGTGATGGACGGCTGGCTTGGTTTTCCGGCCCTGCTGGTGGCGACCATCGCGGTCACGGCGCTGGGCTTTTGGGCCTGCGCGCAGGCCTTGCGCGACCGGCCCGGCGAAGATCCGTCTGAAATCGTGATTGATGAGGTGGCGGGGCAATGGTTGGCCCTGCTGTTCCCGGCTGCGGCCTTTTTCTTTGGGCCGGGCAAGGATGCCTTTTTGCCCTGGCCAGCCTGGGTTGGGGCATTTGTGATGTTTCGGCTGTTTGATATCTGGAAGCCCTGGCTGGTGGGCCGGGCTGATCGGCGCCATGATGCGGCGGGCGTGATGCTGGATGATCTTTGGGCCGGGGTCTTTGCCGGGGTGACGGTCATTCTGGGCGGCATTCTGTGGCATGCGGTGCTGTTTTCATGACCCCCGCACAGGTCCTTGCCCTGGCCCGCACCAAGGGCGTGATGATCGCCACGGCCGAAAGCTGCACAGGGGGGCTGATCGCCGCGGCGCTGACCGATGTGGCCGGATCATCTGATGTGTTTGACCGCGGTTTTGTGACCTATTCCAATGCCGCCAAAGTGCAGATGCTGGGTATCTTGCCCGATACCCTTGCCGCCCACGGCGCCGTCAGCGAAGAGATTGCGCGCGAAATGGCCATGGGGGCGCTGGCGCGGTCAGATGCGGCGCTGGCAGTTTCGGTGACCGGCATCGCAGGCCCGGGTGGATCAGAGTTCAAACCCGAAGGGCGCGTCTGCTTTGGCCTTGCCACGCCGCAGGGCTGCCAGACCGAAACGCGCGACTTCGGCGCCCTGGGCCGCGCCCAAGTGCGCCGCGCCACGGTTGACCATGCGTTGCACCTGTTGGCGCGCGCCCTGGCCTAAGCCAGACTCCGGTTACTCGGCGGCTGGCACCCGTTTCAGATAGGCGGCAATGGCGCGGCGGTCGGCCTCGGGCAGTTGCGCCATGTTTTCCACCACATGCGCCATATGCCCCCCGACCGAGTCATAATCGGGCGTGAAGCCGCTGGTCAGATATTCGACGATTTCAGACTCGCTCCACCCCAGTTTGGCGGGGGTGATGTTAGGCGCGCTGCCCTTGCCATCCGGGTTTCGCGCCCCGGCCAGCCAGCGCCCGGTCTGCAAACCGCCCAACGCATTGCGCGGCGTGTGGCATTCCCCGCAATGGGCCAGCGCCTCTGCCAGATACCGGCCCCGTGTTTCTTCCGGGCTCAGATCGCCCTGCACCACAAAGTCGGTCTGACGGTTCAGAAACTTCCACCCGCCCAGCAGACGGCGGATCGAGAAGGGAAAGCCAATGTCATGGGCCGTGTTGGCGGTGGCATCGGCAGGCAAGCTGACCAGATAGGCATGCAGATCAGCCAGATCCTGTGGCTGCATCCGTGCGTAAGACCAATAGGGCAAGGCCGGGTAATAATGCGCCCCATCGGGCGAAATGCCCCGCATCAACGCATTCGCCAGATCGGTCACCGACCAGCCGCCGATCCCAGATGTTGGATCAGGCGAGATGTTCGGGGCGTAAAACGTGCCGAAATCTGACGCAAAGGCCTGCCCACCGGCCAAAACCAGTTGCGCCTCGGCCTCGGCCCCCGGCGCCATATGGCAACTGGCGCAGCCTGCTGCCGTAAAGACCGTCTGCCCCCGGTTGGCATCCCCCGTCACCCCGTCAAACAGCGCCGCAGCAAGGGGCCGGGGTTGTGTGATCTGCCAAAACGCAGCCCCCCCGATCAGTGCCCCCGCGCCAAGCAAAAGTATGAACCGTCGCATGATCTCTCCTTTGCCTTTGCCGTTGCGGTCAAGGCTAGCCCAGCTTGCCGCGGGCGTCAGTCACCTTTTCGACAGCAGATGGCCGTCAGCGGCGGATGCGGTCCACCGTCAACGCCTCGGGCCAGCCCCAAAAGTATTCGATCGCGTAAAGCCCAAAACAGGCCAGCACGATGGCGGCAACGAACTTGACCCGCCCCCAAGACGGCGGGTTGCGCGCCCAGCGGGCCATGCGCACCAGCCAGCCAATGTTCATGCCCCGCCCCCATCAACAAAGCGCACCTTGCCGATATAGGGCAGGTTGCGGTTGCGCTGGGCGTAATCGATGCCATAGCCCACCACGAATTCATCGGGGATTTCAAACCCTGTCCAATCGGCCTTGATCGGCACTTCGCGCCGCGACGGCTTGTCCAGCAGCGCGCAGACCTTTAGCCGCGCAGGGCCGCGGGCCTGCAACAGATGCAACACATGCGACAGCGTAAAGCCGGTATCGACAATATCTTCCACCACCAGCACATCGCGCCCGGCGATCTCGCCCCGCAAGTCCTTGAGAATGCGCACCTCTCGGCTGGAATGCAGCGCATCGCCATAGCTTGACGCCTCAAGAAAATCGACTTCGACCGGCAGATCGATCTCGCGCACCAGATCGGCGATAAAGACGAAAGAGCCCCGCAACAGCCCGACCACCACCAGCTTGTCCGTGCCGGAAAAATGGGTGGTGATCTCATGCGCCAAAGCCTCGACCCGCGCGGCGATGGCCTTGGCGCTGATCAATTGATCGATCACATAGGGATGTTGCGGCATAGCGACCTCTTGATTTCCGTGCTGTTCTTAACGAAAACACGCCCCCAAGTCATGGGAATTGCTGATGCCCACCCATTCGGAAACCCGATTTCTGCCCTATACCGCGCAAGAGATGTACGATCTTGTGGCGGATGTCGGGTCTTACCCCAAATTCCTGCCGTGGAATTCGGCCGCGCGAATCCGATCGCGCACGCCCAAGCCCAATGGGTCAGAGGTGATGGAGGCGGATCTGGTGATCAGCTTCAAGGTGTTTCGCGAAAGGTTTGGCAGCCGCGTGACCCTGTGGCCCGAGATCAAGAAGATCGACACCGAATATCTGGACGGGCCGTTCAAATACATGAAATCCTATTGGCAGTTCCGCGATGCGCCGGGGGGCTGCGATGTTGAATTCTTTGTGGATTTCGAATTCAAGAATGCAATCTTGCAGGGCATCATCGGGGTTGTGTTCAACGATGCCATGCAGCGCGTGGTGCGCGCCTTTGAACGGCGTGCGGTGGAACTGTACGGTCGCAGGGCCTGACCCCGCGACCGCCCGCACCGCCGATCAGGCCCGCAGCAACCGCCGCAAGATCTTGCCGCTGGCCGATTTCGGGATTGCGTCAACAAACACCACCTTTGTCGGGCGTTTGTAGGGGGCAAGGCAGGTGGCCAGATGGTCGTGCAGATCATCCTCGGTCAGCACTTCGCCCGGTCGGATCACGATATGGGCGCAGGGCCTTTCGCCACTTTGGTCATCTGCGATGGCCGTCACAGCCGCATCTGCCACGCGCGGATGGGTCAGCAGCGCCGCCTCAACCTCGGCGGGCGCCACCTGAAACCCTGACACCTTGATCAGCTCTTTCACCCGATCAAGGATTTCAAAGGTGCCATCGTCATGCACTCGCGCCAGATCACCGGTGCGCAGCCAGCCTTCGGCATCCAGGCTGCGCGCAGTGGCCTCGGGGTTGTTCCAATAGCCCAGCATCACCTGCGGCCCGCGCACCCAAAGCTCGCCCTCGGCGGCATCGGCGCCGGTTGCGGCATCAACGATCCGCGCCTCGGTGCCGGGCACCAAGGGGCCAACCGTGCCGATGCGGTTCTGCCCCGGCGCGGTAAAATGTGTCACCGGGCTGGCCTCGGTCATGCCATAGCCTTGGGTCATTTCCGCGCCCAGCCTTTGGCCTGCCGCCTGCGCCACATCACCGCCCAAAGGTGCTGCACCCGAAAGAAGAAAGCTCAGCGCCGACAGATCGAACTGATCAACAAGCGGATGTTTGGCCAAGGCAAGCACCACCGGCGGGGCGACGAAAAACTTTTGCACCTGTTCGCGCGACAGAACGCGCAGCGCGGTTTCCAGATCGAACCGCGGCAAGGAGATCAGCCCCGCGCCATAGGCCAGATACAGGTTCATCATCACCTGCATCCCATAGATGTGAAAGAACGGCAAAATCGCCAGCGTCGCCTCGCGCGGGGCAAGCTGGATCACGCTTTGGATCTGCACCACATTGGCCACCAGATTGCGATGGCTCAGCATCACGCCCTTGGGCAGGCCCGTGGTGCCCGAGGAATAGGGCAGCGCCACGATATGGCGGGCCAGATCCACCGGCACCTGCGCCATCAGCGGCGCCCCCATCAGATCGTCAAGACCGGGCACCCCCTCGGCCATCCCGGCCAGCGTGGCAATCTGGGCCACACCCGTGCCCCTGGCTGCGGCCTGCGCCACGGCAAGCAAGGCAGGGGGCACCACCAAAAGCTGTGCGCCGCTGTCTTGCAACTGGTGATGCAGTTCTGGAACCGTATAGGTGGGGTTAACCGTGGTGACCGTGCCCCCCGCCAGGGCTGTGCCGTGAAATACCGTGGCGAAATCGGGGGTATTCGGGGCCATGTTCGCAACCACTGGCCGCATTTGCCCATGGCGTTCCACCAGGCCACCGGCAAACCGCCGGATACGGCCGGCCAGCACGGCCCCTGTCAAGGCCTCGCCCGTTGCTTCGCAGGCCAGCGCACGGTTTGGCCCGATCCGATCAAGCCCGCGCAACACCAGATCGCTGATCGACAGATCAGGCACCGCAACAGGCCCGTTCGGGCTGTGATAGATGGTCATGTCATGCCTCCCCGCATGTGCCGTATTCCGGCCTGCGGGAAGGTAGCGCCATTTCCCCGACAGGGGAGAGGGAATTTGTCAGGCACGCCCCAATTTTGCCAGACGGGCCGCGCGCAGACGTTCAAAATCATCGCCCGCATGATAGGAGGACCGGGTCAGCGGCGTGGCCGAAACCATCAAAAAGCCCTTGCCATAGGCAGCGGTCTCATAGCCCTTGAACTCTTCAGGTGTCACAAAACGGTCAACCCGGTGATGCTTGGGCGTGGGTTGCAGATATTGGCCGATGGTCAGGAAATCGACATCGGCGCTGCGCATGTCATCCATCACCTGCAAGACGCCGGCGCGATCTTCGCCAAGGCCAACCATGATGCCGGATTTGGTGAAAATCGTGGGGTCGATCTCTTTCACGCGCTGCAACAGACGCAGGCTGTGGAAATACCGCGCGCCCGGACGCACCTCCAGATACAGGCCCGGCACGGTTTCCAGATTGTGGTTGAACACATCCGGCTTGGCCTCGACCACCTTTGCCAGCACATCATCTGAACATTTCAGAAAGTCGGGCGTCAGAATCTCGATCGTGGTGTCGGGGCTGCGGTGACGGATGGCACGGATGGTCTGGGCAAAATGGTCGGCCCCGCCATCATCCAGATCGTCGCGGTCCACGCTGGTGATCACCACATGGTTCAGCCCCAGTTCCGAGACGGCATGGGCCACACGCCCCGGTTCGAACGCATCAAGGGCCTGCGGTTTGCCGGTGGCCACGTTGCAAAAGGTGCAGCCGCGCGTGCAGATCTCGCCCATGATCATCATGGTGGCGTGCCCCTGGCTCCAGCATTCGCCAACATTGGGGCAGCCCGCCTCTTCACAGACGGTGACCAGCTTTTTCGACTTCAGGATCTCGCGCGTTTTCTTGTAGCCCTCGGAGGTGGGGGCCTTGACGCGAATCCAGTCGGGCTTTTTCGGCTGGGCATTGTCAGGACGATGCGCCTTTTCCGGGTGACGCTGGTCGGGCAGTTTCAGATCGCGCACGGGTTCCTCCCCCAATCATTGCGCAACAGATAGGCTGAAACGCCTGCCCCGGCAACCGCCCGCGGTGACGCAGCAACATGCATTTGACGCATGGCTGGCCACCACGGGGCGCAGATTAGCCGATCAGGCGGCCACCCGGGCCATAAAGATCGTCGTAATGACGCTTTAGCCGTTGCAAGGCGATGCGCAGCACGATCTTGCCCGAGCGCGCGGCCCACCCCATCCGCTTTTCGGTGGTTTCAATCCCTTCCATGAAACAGCACACCCGCAAGGCCACATCGCCCAGCCCCGGCCCCAGATCACGCAAAGCCGCCGCCACGCGGTCGCGCGCGCCGCTGGGGCCTTCGCCCCGGCACGCATCGGGGCGAAAGCCACCACGGTCGGACCCGGTCAGAAATCTTTCCCAGTTCTGGGCCACACGCGGCCCCATCTGGGCCAGCTCAAAATCCTCGCGCAGACGCTCGCCCGCGCGCACCAGATCGGGCTCAAGAAACGGTCTGCCGTCTTTGTCGCGGCGGCGGCCCATCACCGCAATCGGGCTTTCGGCAAGGTTATAGCGGATGCGCTTTGGCGCGCCGTCTTCCTCAACCACCCGTTCATCCCAGATGCGGTGCTGATCGGCAAAGGGTGTGGCCGCTTCGGACAGGCCCGGAACGCCCTCTGTGCCCACATGGTCATCGACCATCTGTTTCAGCGCCGCGCGCCCCGAGGCCGTCAGTTCATAGGCCGAGATGCGCCCCGGCTTGCGACAGCTGATCCAGTTCTTCAGTGCAAAGGCCTGCGCCACGGCGCGATCGACAACCCCCGTGCGCGCGGTCTTGCCATCTGGAAATTCGCGCAACACGACGGCCTTTTCCATATCCCCCGCGATGGCCAGCACGGCCCCCGGTTCGGCCAGACGGCGCAGGATGCGGCTGCCTTCGCGCGAAAGGGTTGCATCATCAATCTTGTGGGTCGAGGCGCGCAGTGTCATCGTCATTTCGGTGTCTTCCCGTGTTGAAGAAGATCCCGGCCTGCCCGTCATTCCCGCCAATGCCTCATCAACCAGCGGGTCTTCCCGCCGCAATTCGCATCGCCGAACCTTGCGCATCACTGTCGAGGCATGAGAGCCCTCTCGCCGTGCCAGTTCACGGATCGAAAGGCCCTCTTGCGTGTGGTCCAGATACAGTCGCACTGCATCTGGCAACCAGGATGGCAAGGTGAAATCAGAAGACAGGTTCGGTTTCATCTATGGTTCCAACCACCGACTGGTTCCCTGCTTCCTCTTGGCAATTCAACCTGAGGTAGAACAAGTTACCGATGTGTTAACTTCGGCGGATTTGTGGATAATTTACCGAAAATATGAAGCAAATTCACCGCAACCGTGCGGTCAAACTGTCAAAAGCGCAACGGCAGGTTGCATGACTTATGCTGTTCTGGAAACAATCAGGAGCCTGAGCATGACCAACCACCCCTCTGCCCTTGCCCATCTGCGTCGCCCCCGCCTGTTGGTGCGGGCAGCCCGTTTCGGCGTGGCCGATTATCGCCGTGACCGCGATCTGCGCCGGCTGATCGGGCGCAGTGCCCGCCCCGAGGATGCGGTCTCCTTGCTGCTGGATGCCGAAGGGCAGATGGAGGAGAACCGCAAGAAGGGCGAGGCCACCTATTCCGTGGCGCAGCATATCGAAGTGCTGATCGCCCTGGTTGCCGAGGCGCGCATGATCAAACCCGCCGTGGCGGAATGAAAACGGGGCGGTGACCAGCCACCGCCCCGGTTCACCAAGATGCAGTCTTTCAGATAAAGGCGTCGGGCATCGACGCCTTTTTCTTTGCCACATATTCGTTCAGGGCCTCGCGCACGCCCTCGTCCAAGGCCGGGGCCTGATAGTCGCCCAACATCTTCTTGACCCGCACATTCGCCAAGGTCTGCGTATCGCGCGCGCCCTCTTCGTCCCAGGTCTCAAAGGGTTTGTAATCCAGCAGGTCCGACCGCCAGAAGGCCGATTTGAAGTTGTCTTGCGTGTGCTGACACCCAAGGTAATGGCCGCCCGGCCCCACCTCGCGGATCGCATTCATGCCTTGGCCGTTTTCATCCATGATGATGCCCTTGGCCAGATGGTGCAGCGTGCCAAGCTGATCGGCATCCATCACGAATTTCTCGTAAGAGCTGACCAATCCGCCTTCCAGCCATCCGCAGGCATGCAGCATGAAGTTCACGCCCGACAAGAGCGCCATGTTCAGGCTGTTGGCGGTTTCATAGGCCGCCTGCGCATCCGGCAGTTTCGATCCGCAGAACGACCCGCCACTGCGATAGGGCAGCCCCATACGCCGCGCAAGCTGGCCCGCGCCATAGGTGATATGCGCGGCCTCGGGCGTGCCAAAGGTCGGCGCGCCGGAATTCATGTCGATGCTGGTCACGAAGGCCCCAAAGATCACCGGGGCCCCGGCGCGGATCAACTGGCTGTAAGCCACGCCCGCCAGCACCTCGGCCAGCACTTGCGTCAGCGTGCCCGCCACCGTCACCGGGGCCATCGCCCCACCGACGATGAAGGGCGAGATGATCGCGGCCTGATTGGCGCGGGCATAAACCTCAAGCGCACCCATCATGATGCCATCAAACGTCAGCGGCGAGTTGATGTTGATCAGGCTGGTCATCACCGTGTTCTGATCGACAAAATCCGACCCGAACAGGATCTTCGACATCTCGACCGAATCCTCGGCCCGCACGGGTTCTGTCACCGACCCCATGTATGGCTTGTCTGACAGCGTCATATGGGCCAGCAGCATATCCAGATGGCGCTTGTTCACGGGCACATCCGTCGGCTCGCACACCGTGCCGCCCGAATGGTGGAGCCATTTCGACATATAGCCCAGCTTCACGAAATTCTGGAAATCGGCGATGGTGGCATAGCGCCGACCACCTTCCATATCGCGCACGAAGGGCGGGCCATAAACCGGGGCCAGCACCAGATTGCGCCCCCCGATCTCGACATTGCGCGCAGGGTTGCGCGCATGTTGGGTAAAGCTGCGCGGCGCCGTGGCGCAAAGCTTGCGCGCAAGACCGCGCGGAATGCGCACGCGTTCGCCCGTGACATCGGCCCCGGCGGCTTTCCACAGCTCAAGCGCGGCCGGGTTCTCGACGAAATTGACGCCGACCTCTTCCAGCACGGTTTCGGCGTTCCACTCGATGATCTCAAGCGCTTCTTCGTTCAGGATCTCGAAATTGGGGATGTTGCGCTCGATGAATCGGGCGGATTCAAAGCTGATGGCCGTGCGCTCAGCCCTGCGGCTGGCCCCGCCACCGCCGCGTGTCGCCCTGCGCCCTGCTGTCACGTCGTTCATGGAACCCTCCGGTCATCCTCGGCCGTAGCCTGATATCAGGAGCCCTTATGCCGCCATTCCGGGTTTGGCCGTCCCCCATTTCCGGCGCTTGGCCACCAAAAACGACATGTCGTTTTCCGGTGGCCAAGTCATCCCGCAAAATTACGCGGACCAATATTATTCCGGAACGATCACATCCTGCACGATTGCCGACCAGTTTTGCAGGCCGACGGTATTGCAGCCCTGCACCAGCCCGGTTGCCATAAGCCGGAACGTGCTTTCCTGCCCCTTGGGCCAGTTCTTGCCCACATAGACGAATTCTGACTGGCCGGGTTGCAGATAGCCGCTGATGCCCAGCACATCGGCGCCAGTGGCATAAGGCGCTTTCACCACGGAATAGGCCACAGGCGAGCAATGCGCAGAGGGCGCCGTCACCTTGAAGGCATAGAGCAGATCCTCGCCCTCGGACCGAAGGCTGATGTTGGCATAGCCATCGCAGGCGGCAATTCCGCCCGAAACGCTCAGCCGGGAACAATTGGCCGCAACGGTCATTTCTGCATGGGCCGGAACACTTCCAAGCAGCAGGAAAGAAGCAATCGCGAGATGACGCATGATGCACCTGATATGAAAGATGTGAAGGTTGAACGTCTGATCAGCTTGCGCCTTTTGCCTGCCTGCGGGTAGTCAGGTATTCCCGCGCGTCTGGGGCGTCCGTCGCAGGCTTTCCGTGCCTCGTGCGTTCAGCGCCATTTTTTGGCCTCTGGATGGGAACCTCGGCGTCTTGCCCCCTTGCGATTCTGCTTGTGCCTTCGTATTCGGGCGCATGACCCATCATGATCGCCTCCTCATCATCGACTTCGGCTCTCAGGTCACGCAGCTGATTGCGCGGCGCCTGCGCGAGTTGAATGTTTATTGCGAAATCCATCCGTTCAACAAAGTGGACGACGCCTTTCTGAAAGACTTTGCCCCCCGCGCGGTAATCTTTTCCGGCGGGCCGGCCTCTGTCTTTGCCGAGGGCGCACCGATGCCGCCCAAGACAGTGTTTGATCTGGGGGTGCCGATCCTTGGCATCTGCTATGGCCAGCAGGTCATGATGCATTGCCTTGGCGGCACGGTGGAACGCGGCCATGGCACAGCCGAATTCGGCCGCGCCTTTGTCACCCCGGCGGCTGATCGGGTGGATCTGCTGGACGGCTGGTTCGATCAGGGCCGAGAGCAGGTCTGGATGAGCCACGGCGACCACGTCAGCAAGATCGCCCCCGGCTTCAAGGTGTATGGCACCTCGCCCAATGCGCCTTTTGCCATCACCGCCGATCCGGCCCGTCACTTCTATGCCGTGCAATTCCACCCCGAGGTGCATCACACGCCCAAGGGCGCCAAGCTGTATGAAAACTTCGTGCGGCTGGCCGGGTTCAAGGGCGATTGGACGATGGGCGCCTATCGCGAGGAAGCGATCCGCAAGATCCGCGATCAGGTGGGCGACAAAAAGGTGATCTGCGGCCTGTCGGGCGGTGTTGACAGTTCGGTGGCCGCGGTGCTGATCCATGAGGCGATTGGCGATCAGCTGACCTGTGTCTTTGTCGATCACGGCTTGCTGCGGCTGGCCGAGGCCGAACAGGTCGTCACCATGTTCCGCGACCATTACAACATGCCGCTGATCCATGCTGATGAATCCGACCTGTTCCTTGGCGCACTGGAAGGCGTGTCTGACCCGGAAATCAAGCGCAAGACCATTGGCAAGCTGTTCATCGACGTGTTCCAAAAGCACGCCCATGACGTTGGCGGGGCCGAGTTTCTGGCGCAGGGCACGCTGTATCCCGATGTGATCGAAAGCGTTTCGTTCAGCGGCGGCCCGTCCGTCACCATCAAATCGCACCACAATGTCGGCGGCCTGCCGGAAAAGATGGGGCTAAAGCTGGTTGAACCGCTGCGTGAGCTGTTCAAGGACGAAGTGCGCGCCTTGGGGCGCGAACTTGGCTTGCCCGACAGCTTTATCGGTCGCCACCCCTTCCCCGGCCCCGGCCTTGCCATTCGCTGCCCCGGCGAGATCACCCGCGAAAAGCTGGAAATCCTGCGCCGTGCCGATGCGGTTTACATCGACCAGATCCGCAAGCATGGCCTTTATGACGACATCTGGCAGGCCTTTGCCGCCATTCTGCCGATGCGCACCGTGGGTGTGATGGGCGACGGGCGCACCTATGACTATGCGCTGGCCCTGCGCGCGGTGACGAGCGTGGATGGCATGACGGCGGATTACTACCCCTTTACCCATGATTTCCTTGGCGAAACCGCCACGCGGATCATCAATGAAGTGCAAGGCATCAACCGCGTGTTCTACGATTGCACCTCCAAGCCTCCGGGCACGATTGAACTGGAATGATCCGGCTGCGCGGACAATTGCGCTGCCTGACCGAGGCAGAGGCGGGTGCGGTGCGGGCACATATGGCCGACCACATCCGTCTGACCCGGGCCGAACCGGGCTGCCTGACCTTTGACATTGCAGAAACCGACGACCCCATGACCTTTGAGGTGATGGAGAGCTTTCGCGACCGCGCGGCCTTTGATGCCCATCAGGCGCGCACCCGCGACAGTGCATGGTTTGCCGCCACCCGTGAAATCCTGCGCGATTTCGTGGTGGAAGAGTTGCGCGACTGACCACAAGCCCCCTTTCCCGCCTTGGCGCGATGGGCTAGGCCATCATCATGACGATGACCCCGGCCCAGACTGATCTGCACAAACCCATGGGCGCTGTCCTATGGATGTCGGGCTCTATCGCCTCGTTCACGGCGATGGCGGTGGCCGCGCGGCAGATCAAGGGCCTGCACGACACATTCGAGATCATGGCCGTGCGGTCCTTGGTGGGCTTTTTTCTGGTGCTTGCGGTGGCCGGGGCCTTTGGGCGGCTGCATGAAGTGCGGGCCAACCGGCTGGGTGGGCATCTGGCGCGCAATATCGTGCATTTCGCCGGGCAAAACCTGTGGCTGCTGGCGCTGACGCTGATCCCTTTGGCGCAGGTCTTTGCCATCGAATTCACCTCGCCGATCTGGGTGATCGTGCTCTCGCCGCTGTTGCTGGGCGAAAAGATCACCCCGACGCGCGCACTGGCCGCCGCCATGGGGTTTGTCGGCATCCTGGTGGTTGCGCGGCCTGATTTCACGGCCCTGAACCCTGGCGTTCTGGCCGCTTTTGCCTGCGCCATCTGCTTTGCACTGACGGGCATTGCCACCAAGGCGCTGACACGGGCCGAATCCATCGTGTCGATCCTGTTCTGGCTGACGCTGATGCAGTTCGTCTTTGGCAGCGTTCTGGCCGCTTGGGATGGGCAGATCAACTGGCCAACCCTGGCCACCCTGCCGTGGTTGCTGCTGATCGGCTTTTGCGGATTGCTGGCGCATCTGTGCCTGACTTCCGCGCTGCGGCTGGCACCTGCGTCTTTCGTCATGCCAGTAGATTTCGCCCGACTGCCACTGATCGCGGTGATTGGCGCGCTGTTCTATCAGGAACCGATTGATCTGTTTGTCTTTCTGGGTGCAATCCTGATCGTGGCCGGCAATCTGATCAACCTGCGGGCCGAGTCGCGCAAGCGGGCCTAAAAGCCACACCATTTTCACTCACATCTCTGTGACGCCGCGTCATTGATTGACCGAGTCGCCAGCGACACCTAACCCTATTGACAGGGGAAATCCTTCAAAAGGGATGAGGAAACATGAGAAATACTTTTGCTGCGGTCAGTGCACTGGCCTTGGCTGCCGGTTCGGCACATGCCGGCGGCGTCGAGCGTACCACACAATCGATTGCTATCATCTTCGAAACAGGCAACTACGCTGAACTTACCTTCGGCTCTGTGACGCCCAAGGTTTCTGGCGTTGGGGCTGGAACTGTTCCAAGCCCGCTACAGCCCACACCTGGCGTCCCCTCGGGCGATATGGCAGCCGACTACACGCAACTGTCGTTTGGTGTGAAGACGCAAATCAATGACAGTCTCGACATCGGTTTGGTCATTGATCAACCCTTTGGTGCCGATGTCAGCTATCCGTTGACTGGGTATTACGCTTCGGGCTCCGTCGCGGAACTGAACTCGACTGCAATCACCGGCATTGCACGCTACAAATTGCCAAACAACGTCAGCTTGCTGGCAGGTCTGCGCTACCAGACGCTTGAGGCTACCGCCTCTATCCCCTTTATCGGTGGTTACACTGTGAACGGGGAAAAAGATGGTGGTGTTGGCTATCTGGTCGGGATCGCCTACGAAAAGCCTGAAATCGCACTCCGGGTGGCGCTGACCTATAACAGCTCGATCAAACACAAGCTTGCGACGACCGAAATTGGTGGCCTTACGTCAACCACCCCCATTGAAACCCCGCAATCGGTAAATCTTGAATTCCAGTCTGGCGTTGCCAAAGATACGCTGGTGTTCGGTTCGATCCGGTGGGTGGAATGGAGCAAATTTGTCATTGATCCTGCCAACTACCCGCCAACCAGCGCACTTGTGTCTTATGACAACAATACAACTACATACACATTGGGTGTTGGTCGACGCTTTAGTGAATCCTGGTCAGGTGCCGTGTCGTTGAGCTATGAGAAATCGAACGGTGGTTTTTCATCGAACTTGGGACCGACTGATGGCCGTCTTGGTGTGACCATTGGTGCGACCTATACCAAAGACAACATGAAGATCACAGGTGGCGTCAGCTATGTCGATATCGGCGATGCGGAAACGACGCTGGCTGCTGCTTCTGGCGTGCCTGCAGGCGAATTCCGCAACAATCGTGCGGTCGGTGTTGGCGTCCGCGTTGGCTTCTCGTTCTAAAACGGGTACGTTTTCGGCCCGATGATCAACCCCGCCTTCGGGCGGGGTTTTTCGTTGAAGCGGGCAGGCCCCGGCGGTAACACGTTGGCGGACAAGGCAAGGTGGCGGCGATGATCTATTCCAGCGGGGCAAACTATCTGACGGCACAGCGCAAGCGGGTGCTGCTGTTTGGCATGTCAGGCCTTGGGAAAACCCACCTTTCCAACATGCTGCGCGATGCTGGCGACTGGTTTCACTACTCGGTCGATTACCGGATCGGCACGCGCTATATGGGCGAATATATCGCCGACAATTTCAAGCGCGAGGCGATGAAAGTGCCGCTGTTGCGCGAACTGCTGATGACAGACAGCGTTTACATCGCCTCAAACATCACGTTCGACAATCTGGCCCCCCTGTCCACCTATCTGGGCAAGCCCGGCAACCCCGATCAGGGCGGCCTGCCCTTTGCCGAATACATGATCCGTCAGGAACAACACCGGCGCGCCGAAATTTCGGCCATGCTGGACACCGCGCATTTCATGCAACGGGCCGAGGCGATCTATGGCTATCACAACTTTATCTGCGACACCTCGGGCTCGATCTGCGAGGTGGTGACACCCGAAGACCCCAAAGACCCCGTGATGCAGCAACTGGCTGACTCGGTGCTGATGGTCTGGATCAAGGGATCAGACGCGCATACCGCCGAGCTGGTGCGCCGCTTTGATCGCGCGCCCAAGCCGATGTATTACCAACCCGCCTTTCTTCATGCGGCGTGGCAGGAATATGGCGCAACCCACGGTAAAGATGAGGCAACCTGCGATCCAGATCACTTTGTTCGCTGGACCTATGCCCGCGCGCTGGCCCATCGGCAACCCCGCTATCAGGCCATGGCCAACTGGGGCGTCACCGTCACCGCCGAAGAGGTGGCGCAAGTCACCAGCCCCGCAGAGTTTGACACCCTGATTGCCACGGCCATTGATCGCCGCTGAACCTGCGCCTACATAACGGCCCCCGAAAGGACGCGCCCCATGCCCATCACCCTGCCCGAAAATCTGCCCGCCTTTAACGTGCTGCGGAACGAAGGCGTCATGGTCATGTCGCCCGAACGCGCCGCCCGGCAAGATATCCGCCCGCTGCGCATCGGCCTGCTGAACCTGATGCCCAAGAAGATTCAGACCGAGAACCAGTTTGCCCGGTTGATCGGCGCCACGCCGTTGCAGATTGATTTCCAACTGATCCGCATGACCGAGCATCAGACCCGCAACACAGCCGCCGAACATATGGAAACCTTTTACCGCCCCTTTGCCGAGATCGAGGCCAGCGGCGAAAAGTTTGATGGTTTGATCATCACAGGGGCACCGATTGAACATCTGCCGTTTGAAGAGGTGACCTATTGGGATGAATTGCGCCGGGTGATGGACTGGACGCAAACCCATGTGCAATCGACCTTTGGCGTGTGCTGGGGCGGCATGGCGATGATCTACCACTTTCACGGCGTGCAAAAGCACATGCTGGACCACAAGGCCTTTGGCTGTTTTCGGCATCGCAACCTGTCGCCCACCTCGCCCTATCTGCGGGGCTTTTCCGATGATTTCGTCATTCCGGTCAGCCGCTGGACGGAAATGAAACAGGCCGAGGTGGACAGTGCCCCCGGCTTGGTCACGCTGCTCGGGTCGTCCGAAGTGGGGCCCTGTCTGGTTGAAGATGCGGGCCACCGCGCGCTGTATATCTTTAACCATTTCGAATATGACAGCGACACGCTGAAACAGGAATATGACCGTGACGTGGCCGCCGGCACGCCGATCAATGTGCCGCAGAACTATTATCCCGATGACAATCCCGCGATGCCCCCGATGAACCGCTGGAGAAGCCACGCCCATCTTCTATATGGCAACTGGCTGAATGAAATTTACCAGTCAACGCCCTATGAGATTTCGGACATTGGTCGCTAGCCTTGCCACCGCCGCTGTCGCCCTTGCCGCCACTACGGCCTGGCGGGTGTCGGCGCGCGAAAAGGCGGCTTTGGCCGCGCATCCCCCCACGGGGCAGTTTGTTCTGGTCGATGGGGCCAAGGTGCATGTGCAGGTGCAAGGCACCGGCCCCGATCTGGTGCTGATCCATGGCGCGAATGGCAGTCTGCGCGAATTTACCCTGGGCCTGGCGGATCGGCTGGCGGATCGGTATCGGGTGATCATGGTGGATCGCCCCGGCCTTGGCCATTCCGATCCACTGCCACGGGGGCAAACCAGTGTTGCCGCGCAGGCAAACCGTTTGCGGGCGACTGTGGCGCAGTTGGGCGTAACGACGCCGCTGGTTCTGGGCCAAAGTTATGGTGGGGCCGTGGCCTTGGCCTGGGCCTTGCAAGAGCGGCCAGCAGCCCTGGTGCTGGTGTCGGGTGTGGCCATGCCCTGGCCTGGCAAGCTTGACCCCTGGTATCGCGCCACCGACACGGCCCTGGGTCGGCATCTGCTGATCCCCTTGGCGGCCGCCTTTGTGCCTGAATCCTATGTGCGGCGCAGTATCGAGGGCGTCTTTGCCCCGCAAAGCCCACCCGCGGGCTATGCCGATCATATCGGTGTCGATTTTACCCTGCGCAGATCATCACTGGGCAACAATGTTGATCAGTTGAACAATCTGCGGCCAGAGATGGTTCAGATGCAGCCGCACTATCCGACATTGGATCTGCCGATTGAGGTGATCCATGGCGATGCCGATACAATCGTGCCCTTGCAGATCCACGCGCGGCCCCTGTCTGAACTGGTGCCGCAGGCAAATCTGACCGTGCTGGCAGGGGCTGGCCATATGCCCCATCACACCCATCCGGATGCGGTGATCGCGGCCATCGACAGGGCCGCCAACCGCAGCGGATTGCGCTGACCCGGCCAATCGCCATACTGGCGCAAAGACACGCAAACCCCCGGGGGACACGCCATGCAGCTTCCGTTTGACGGTGCGATCAGCCGATTTTTTGAAAAAGAGGCGCCCGACCATATTCGGCAGGCCATCGAACAGGCCGACAAGGATGACATCCTGACCAAATCCTATCCCTATCGGGAAGAGATGAAGAAAAAGGATTACGAAAACCGGCTGGAGGAATTGCAGATCCAACTGGTCAAGATGCAGTCAGACCTGAAGGCCACCGGAAAGCGCCTTGTCGTGGTGTTTGAAGGGCGCGATGCCGCTGGCAAGGGGGGCACCATTGGGGCCGTGCGGATGAACCTGAACCCCAGAGTCTGCACCGTGGCCGCACTGGCCAAGCCATCAGATCGCGAAGCGGCCCAATGGTATTTTCAGCGCTATGTCGATTGGTTGCCAGCCAAGGGCGAAATGGTGCTGTTTGATCGCAGTTGGTACAACCGCGCCATGATCGAGCATGTTTTCGGCTTTTGCACCCCCGATCAACGCGAACACTTCTTTCGCCAGCTTCCTGATTTTGAACGCATGCTGGTGGATGAAGGCATCGTTTTCCTGAAAATCTGGCTAGAGGTGGGCCGGGCCGAGCAGCTCAACCGCTTTCTTGACCGCGAAAAAGACCCGCTGAAGCAATGGAAGCTGTCGCCCATCGACATCGAGGGCCTCAGCAAATGGGAGGCCTATTCCGAGGCGATTGACGACACCATGGCACGGTCGCATTTCGTTTTTGCGCCCTGGACGGTGATCTTGTCTGATGACAAGAAACGCGCCCGCATCGCTGCTGTGCAGACCATTCTGGGCGCGATGGAATTCAAGGGCAAAGACCCTGACCTGATCGGCACGCCAGACCGCGCCATCTGTGCCGGGCCTGATCTGCGCAAGGGGCAGGCGTGAAACGCGGCTATCATCACGGCAATCTGCGACAAGCGCTGGTCGAGGCCGCGCTGTCGCTGATTGCCGAAAAGGGACCAACCGGCTTTACCCTGTCCGAGGCCGCCAAGGCCGCAGATGTGACACCGGCAGCCGTCTATCGCCATTTTGCCGGGCGCGATGACCTGATCGCCGAAGTGGCCCGCCAAGGGTTTGATATCTTTGGGGCGCTGATGGAATATGCCTATAACGGCGGCAAGCCATCGGCGCTGGCGGCGTTTGAGGCGACGGGCCGCGCCTATCTGGCTTTTGCCCGCAAATATCCGGGCCATTATATGGCGATGTTCGAAAGCGGGCTGGCCCCGGCCAATCACCCCGATCTTGCGCAAGTGTCGGCCAAGGCACGTTCGGTGCTAGAGCAAGCAGCGCTGCACTTGTCTCAGCACCTGCCCGCAGACCGCCGCCCCCCGGCCAGTATGTTTTCATCGCATATCTGGGCAATGAGCCACGGCGTGGTGGAATTGTTCATGCGCGGCAATGGCGCAGCCTCGCCCTTTCCGCCCGAAGATCTGCTGGAGGCCGGGATCGGCATCTATCTGCGCGGGCTGGGCCTGATCGCGCCCGATCAATAGGCCCTGCCCCACAGATTTCCCCCCTAGCGGAACAGCACCAGCGCCGACGGGCCCCAGGCCACTTGCACCTTGGCGCCGACATCAAGGATCGGGCGGCCGGGCACGTTGCGCATCGACAAGCGCACCTCAACATCCGTGCCCCCCAGATAGACGTCGTAATAGGTCATGTCGCCGAAATAGATCGCCTCATCCACCAGCCCTTCGACGGTGCGTTCCGTCGTGGTCTGACCGGGGTAAAGCAGCGTCAACGTCTCGGGCCGCAGGCCCACCACTGGCGCCTCGCCCTTGCCCGGCGGGCATTGATCGGCCTCAAGGCTGACACGGCCCAGCCCCTTGGCCTCGACCTCGATCACCGAGCCTTGTTCCGACAGAACCTCGCAGGGGATGAAGTTCATGGTGCCAATGAAATCGGCCACTTTCTTGGAATTGGGGCGGCGATACAGGGTTTCGGGGTCGTCAAGCTGCGCGATCTCGCCCTCAAACATCACGGCAATCCGGTCTGACATGACCAGCGCCTCTTCCTGATCATGGGTGACCAGCACAAAGGTGATGCCGACCTGACGTTGCAGCTTGATCAGTTCCACCTGCATCTGTTCGCGCATCTTCTTATCCAGCGCCGACAGCGGTTCATCCAAGAGCAGAACCTTTGGCTTCAGGATCAGCGCGCGCGCCAATGCAACGCGCTGCCGCTGCCCACCCGACAGCGCATGGGCGGCCCGCGCGCCATAGCCTTTCAGGCCAACCATCTCCAACGCCTCGGCCACGGCCTTGGCCTTTTCCTCTTTGCTGCGCGGGTCTTTGCGCAAGCCAAAGCCCACGTTTTCGGCCACTGTCAGATGCGGAAAGATCGCATAGGACTGGAACACCATATTGGTGGGCCGCTTGTTGGCGGGCACATCGGCCATCACCTTGCCATCCAGCAAGACCGCGCCCGAAGAAATATCTTCAAAGCCGGCAATGGTGCGCAGCAACGTGGTCTTGCCACAGCCCGAAGGACCAAGCAGCGAGAAAAACTCGCCCGCCTTGATGCTGGCGGTGATGCCGCGCAGGGCATGATAGTCGCCATAATATTTATGGACGTCCCGGAACTCGATCATCTTGTCTTTGTTGCTCACAGGAAGCCTCCGGTATCCTTGCCGCCGGTCTTTGCGATGCCGCGGCGGCGGAAAAATTCAGCAATGGTCAGAAGGACGATCGACACCAGCACAAGGATGGTGCCAAGCGCCAACATGGCGGGAACGCGGGCGGGGAAACGAAACTGGCTGTAGATATAGGACGACAGCACCGTATCGGCGCCCGCAAGGAAATAGGCGATGATGAACTCGTCAAGACTGATGGTGAAACAGATCAGCAAGGACGAGATGATGCCCGGCATCACCAAAGGCAGAATGATCAGCCGAAAGGTTGACAGCGGCGTCTCGCCCAGATCATAGGCCGCCTCTTCCAGCGAGGTGTCGAGGCTTTGAAAGGCCGAGGTCAGGATGGCCACCGCAAAGGGTGTGCAGATCAGCGTATGGCCCAGGATCACGGTAAAGATCGACAACGGCACCCCGATGGCCAACAACACCACCAGCAAAGACATGGCCACGATCATTTCGGGCAGAACCAGCGGCAGCATGATCAGCCCCATTGCAGGCCCCTTGCCCGGAAAGCGGAACCGGGTGGATGCGCGCGCGGCAAAGATGCCAAATGTGGTCGCCAGCACCGCCGTGGTGCCCGAAATCGTCAGCGAATTGCGCAGCGCATTCCACATCTGGCTGTCATTCCACATCTCGCTGAACCAGGTCGTGGTAAAGCCCGACAGCGGAAATGCGATGATCTTGGAATCGTTAAAGGCGAACATCGGCAACAACACGATCGGCGCATAGAGAAAGATCAGATAACCGATGGCATAGGCCTTGAGCGAGCGTCCCTTGGTCATTTCTTGGGCCCCAGAAAACGGCGGTTCAGCAGAACAAAGCCAACCGCGACCAGTGCCACGATGAACATCGCACTGACGGCAATCGCACTGCCCAGCGGTTTGTTGTTCACCTTCAGCATCTGCACTTCCATCATATTGGCGATCATCGGCAGCTTGCCGCCCCCGATCAGATCGGGCGTCACATAGTCACCGATGGTGGGAATGAACACGATCAGCACAGCCGCAATCACGCCCGGCATCGACAGTGGCAGGGTCACGCGCCAAAAGGTGCGCAATTTCGATTCCCCCAGATCCTGACCCGCCTCCAGCAAGCTGCGGTCAATCTTTTCCAGGCTGACAAAGATCGGCAGAATGGCAAAGGGCGCATAGGCATGGGCCAGCGTCACGATCAAGGCGCCCACGTTATAGTTGATCCATTGCAGCGGCTCATCAATCAGGCCAACCGACAGCAGGCCCGAATTGATGACGCCGTTATAGCCAAGGATCACCTTCCACAGGAACACCCGGATCAGATAGCTGGTCCAGAACGGAATGGTGATCAGAAACAGCCACAGCGACTTTTTCGATGCCTCGACATGAAAACTGACGAAATAGGCAATGGGATAGGCGATCAACACCGTGACCAGCGTCACCCCCAACGCCACAGTCAGCGACCGCAGCATGATGGCGCGATAGACCGGGCCGGTCCAAACCTCGACGTAATTGGCCCAAGTGAAATCCCACGCAACCTGCCCGCGCCCGCCTGTCAGCACCGAAAAGATCAGCACCGTGGCCAAAGGGGCCGCCAGCAGCAAGATCGCGTAGATAAAGGTCGGACTGACAAGTGCCAGTCCTGACCGGGCCTCGCGGCTTAGGCCGGACCCGTTGGATTGCGCCATGATGCCCCCTGTTCGGACGTCTTGTTTTCACTTTTGATCAAATCTAGGCACAAGCCAACACCGCTGGCAAGCCTGTCTGACTGTATCACAGCAAAAAGCCGGGCCAAGGCCCGGTTTTTCGGCATCACGCCTGTGAAAAGATCACGAGCTGACGCGCTCAATGGCGATCGCGCGTTTTTTCAGTTCTTCGTGCAGCGTCGGCACAACGCGCAGCGCGCGCACTGCCACCCGCAAGGCATCGGACAGACGGTTTTCATCGGTACGGTCGCCAGACACGCGCCACACCATCCGGCGGGCCACGCCATCGTCATATACAATCTCGGTCAGGCCAGCCCGTTTGCGCCAGCCCAAGAAATCCGCCCCACCGTGGGGGGCGTGAAATGTCGTCTGAAGTCCCATATCTATTGTCCTGCTCTGCGCGCCATTCGACGTCGCGGGTTATGGGGCCAAGGTGGGGCCGACAGATGGCTTTGGTCAAGTCACCTTTTCGCGCGCGGCGCGGCTGCGCGGCAGGCTGAGACTGCAACGCCACAGATTGGCCCCAGCCCGCCAGATCAGGCCGCAAATCCGCCACAATCGCGCCACAATTGCCCCATCACACCATCAGATCCTCGGGCGGTTCGGTCAGCAATTTGGCCAGCCGGCGCAACGCCTTATGATACTGATCCAGCGCCACATTTCCGGCAAAAGCGATCCGAACGGCATTTGGCGCGCGGCCATGCACCAGCGCATATTCATCGGCCGAGCGCAGCAAGACCCCTGCCCCTTCGGCATGCGACACAAAGGTTGAGGACCGCCACCCCGACGGCAGCCGCAAAAAGCCAAAGCGCACGCCCGGCGACCAGGCCAGATCAAAGGCCCCCAACTCATTCACCGCCAGTTGCAGCCGCTCATCCAGATCAGCCTGCACAAGGCCATGCAACCGCGCAGCTTCGCCACTGGTCAGCAGGTGCAGCACCATCGCCTCAATCGGGCGTGCCAAGGCGAAAAACGAATGCTGGGCCGTCAGGCGCCCGGCATGGCCCATGCCCTGCGGCGCGATCATATAGCCAAAGCGCAAGCCTGCCGAGACGGTCTTTGACAGACTGCCCACATACCACGCCCTCTCGGGCGCCATGGCGCGCAGCGACGGCCAGTTTGAACTGTTGACCGAATAGCAATCGTCTTCGATGATTTGCAGATCATGGCGGCGGGAAATCTCGACGATGGCCGCCCGACGTTCCGGCGACATGCGGCCCGTTGTCGGGTTTTGCGCTTCGGGCGTCAGGCACAGCACCTGCGCCCCATGGCGGCGACAGGCGGCCTCCAGCGCCTCGGGGCGAATCCCTTCATTGTCGATTTCGACCGCAACCACTTCGGCCCGCGCCAGTTTGGCGGCATGTCGAAAACCGGGATAGGCCAGTTCCTCGGTCAAGACGACCGGGCGATCCCCGCGCAGACAGCACAGAAACACCAGATTGATCGCATTCTGCCCGCCATGGGTCAGCACGATGTCATCCGCGCCAAAGGGGCCCAGAACCCGATCTGAAATCCAGTCGCAGATGGCCTCGCGCAGCGGCACCTCGCCGCTTTGGCGCGGGTAATCCACCCAGTCATTCGCCGGGTCCAACGAGATTTCGCGCAACGCATCGGCAATGGCGGCATTCTGGCCCACATCGGGCAGAATCGGCGCGCGCAGATCAACCCGGCCCCGGTCGGCCGCCGGATCACGCTCGATATACAACGCCTGCGTCGGGCCAAGCCGCGGCGCGCGGCTGGCAACGAATGTGCCGCGACCGACGGTGGCGGCCAGCAACCCCTCTTGCGTGGCCAGACTATAGGCCCGCGCCACTGTGCCCGGCGTCACTTTCATCTGCCAGGCCAGTTCCCGCACCGTGGGAAGTTGCGCCCCCTCGGCCAGTTCGCCCGAGCGAATGGCCTCGCGCAGGGCGCGCATCAGGGCCAGATATTTGGGCCCTTCGGCCGAAGAAAGATCGGGACACCAGTTTATTGTATCAGCCACAATGTTCCCCTAGCGCAAAGATACTGCGATTTTGTATCAATATACTATCGCATACTGTATCATTGTATCAATACAAAAAGGGTTCGCCATGTCTAGCGTCGAAACACTGGTCTTCCGTCCTGCCACGCTGCCGCCGCTGTCGCGAGTCGTTCTGCGCGCCGCAGTTTTGGTGATGACCTGGGAAACCCGCGCCAAGACACGCAAGCAACTGCGCAAGCTCGATCGCCATATGCTCAAGGATATCGGCATTGATCCGATGACAGCCCAGGCCGAGGCCGAGCGCCCCTTTTGGCGCCTCTGAACCGCGCGGCGTGACACAGAGGAATGATTTCCCCAGACTGGGCCGGGTTTTCCGGCCCTTTTTTCATATGTTCCGCAGGCCAGACATACGAAAAGGCCCGCCAAGTGGCGGGCCTTTCCAAATGTCGGGTCTGAAAATCAGCGCTTCGAGAACTGGAACGAACGGCGGGCTTTGGCCTTACCGTATTTCTTACGTTCCACGACACGGCTGTCGCGGGTCAGGAAGCCAGCGGCCTTGAGCGCGCCACGCAAGCTGGGTTCATACAGCTGCAAAGCCTTGGAGATGCCGTGCTTTACGGCACCAGCCTGACCCGAGAGACCACCACCGGCAACGGTGGCGTAAACGTCAAACTGGCCTTCGACATTGGCGATGGTGAAGGGCTGCTTCAGGATCATCTGCAGCACGGGACGGGCGAAATAAACCGCCATTTCCTTGCCGTTGACGATAACCTTGCCCGAGCCGGGCTTGACCCAGACGCGGGCAACCGCATCCTTACGCTTGCCGGTCGCATAGGCGCGGCCAAGGGCGTCACGCACCGGGGTGCGGGGGGCAGCTTCGGCCGCAGCGGCAGGTGCCGCCGAACCGGAAACGGCCGATTTCAGATCGTCGAGTGATTTGATGTCAGCCATGATCAAGCGCTCCGGGTGTTCTTCGGGTTCAGGACTTTGACGTCCAGAACGGTCGGCTGCTGGGCTTCGTGCGGATGCTCGGCACCGGCATAAACGCGCAGGTTGGTCATCTGCTGACGGCCCAGACGGTTGCGGGTGATCATACGCTCGACAGCTTTGGTCACCACGCGCTCGGGATGCGCGCCTTCCAGCACTTGCTTGGCCGTGCGCTGCTTGATGCCGCCCGGATGGCCAGTGTGCCAGTAATAGACTTTGTCGTTGCGCTTGTTGCCAGTCATCTGCACCTTGTCGGCGTTGATGATGATGACATTGTCACCCATGTCCATGTGGGGGGTGAACGTCGGCTTGTTCTTGCCGCGCAGGATGTTGGCGACGATCGTGGCAAGGCGGCCCAGAACAACGCCTTCGGCGTCGATCAGGATCCACTTCTTCTCGATGTCCGCCGGAGTAGCGGTAAAAGTTTTCATCGGTCGTGTCCTATAAGGATAGGCGGGGCATACACCCCGGAATCTCGGATGGCGGCTTATCGCCCAAGTGGCGCGCATCGTCAAGCTGGCATTATCAAATAAAACTCAATTAAAACAATGGCCTGTAAAAGTGGTATTATTTTACCCCACGCTGTCGGATGCAATCAGACGCAAGGCCCTGGCCCGCGCGGGCGGGATCTTGGCGATTTCGACGCCGGTAAAGACATGCAGCGTATCCAACGCAGGGTCCACCACAGCGTGATCGCTGACCCAGCCCCCCAATCCCAGATAGCTGCGCAGCAGCGGCGGCAAACCATTCGGGGCCTCGCCCGCGGGCTGGGCGCAGGGCTGCCCGTGCAGGGGCACGATCCGCGCGGCACGCCGCCCCGGTCGCCAAAGATCGGGGCCAATGCGCGCCTGCAAAACGGCCAGGGCCGGCCCGTGCCGCGCGGGGTCTGCGCCCGGCAGGCTGGAACAGCCAAACAACAGCCCAACCCCTTGGGCATCAACAACCGCCGCAATACTGGCCCAGGCAAGGCGTAACAGATCGGGCTGGTTCTGATCGGCCGACAGACAAAACCGCCCGATTTCCAGCATTGGCGCGGCATAAGCGGCAAGGCACGTCAGGTCATAGAACTGGGCAGAATAGCTGTGTTCGATTGCGGGGCCGTCAAAAAGTTGCAGGCGAAAGCACCCCACGGGCCTGTCATCGCGCACCAACAGCATATGGGCGCACTGCGCATCAAAGCGGTCAGCATCGCGCAGCCCCGCCCCGGCCCGGCCCCGTGCCGCCAGAAACGCACGGTGCCGCAACTCTTGCGCCGCTGCAACCTCTGCCTCGGTCTCGGCAAGCCGCACCCCAAGGCCCCCACGCCGGATCGGCCTCGCCTGCAACGGCCTTGGCCCGCCCGGCGGCAGTCTGTCCTCAGGCTGCTGCACGGCCGGGCCGTTCATGCGATCAAAGCTGGGCTGCGCCGATACGGCCAAAGTTTGAGAACAATTGGCGCAGAACACTCATCCCACGCACGTTGCTTTCCGTCACGCGCCGCGACAGGGGCACAATCTGCCCGCGTTCCATGCCAAAGCGTTCCACGTTTTCCAAAACGCCCGCTTCGCTGAAGGTCAGCGCCACAACCTGACGGTCAATCTCGACCGGTGGCAAGGCCCCCTTCTGCTCCCACCGGCTTTGCACATAGAACCAGCCCGTGTCATTCAGCAGACCCGAGGCTGACGGGCGCCCGATCTTGGGCGCGGCGGTTTCAAGCGTGTCCTTGCCCACCTCAAGCGTGGCAAGATCTTCGTCATTGGGAACATAGCCATGGTTGCGATAGATCGGCGCACAGGCCGTCATCACCAGAACCAGCACCGCAGCCACCGCTGTTGCCCTTGCCCCGCGAAACCGGCGCGCGGCCTTGCGTTCTTTTGCACCCGTTGTCCACGCCATCGAAATCTACCTTCGTCTCAATGCGGCTGCCGCAAGCCTTGTCTCAACCCCAGCCCACCCTTGCCAAGCCGCAATGCGCCGCTTAAGGCCAATGGGCAGGTCTGCCTCTGGCCCAAAGGCTTATAGAAGGATGCAGGCTGGTTCAAGAATGGAACGCGCGACCTTGCAACAAGCGAAGGAAAAGCGACGATGGCACGCCCCCAGGACAGTTTGACCCCAGACCCCCAAGCCCCCGAACGGCTGACCCCGCAAAGCCTGAGCCACAGTTTGCGCAGTGGCGCCCTGCCCACACGCAAGCCGACACGGTTAAAGCTGGAACCAAATGTGCAGACACGCGCCGAAATGGCCAAGGCCCTTGGCCTGCTGGAATTGCCCGCCTTTCGGCTGGTGGGCGAGATCACCCCCACGGGCAAGCACGACTTTACCCTGACCGCGCATCTGACGGCCAAGGTGGTGCAGCCCTGCTCGGTCACGTTGGAACCGGTTCCGGCAACGCTGGAGGAAGACGTTGTCCGTCGCTTTATCGCAGACTGGACAGAGCCCGATGCCGAAGAAATCGAGATGTCCGAAGACGACACCAGCGAACCCCTGCCCGAAGTGATTGACCTTGGCGATGTGGCGATGGAGGCTTTGTCCCTTGCCCTGCCGCTTTATCCGCGTGCGGCCGGGGCTGAACTGGGCCAGGTCAGTGTAGCGCCGCCCGGGGCTGAACCCATTCGCGAAGATGACCTGAAGCCCTTTGCCGGTCTGGCGGCGCTGAAAGACAAGCTGACGGGGGGGAACGAAGCTGAATAACGGGTCTGGTCGGCGCAGGGCGGAAAAAGGGCTTGCGCCGGATGGGAATCCGAGTATGTTCCGCGCCTCATTCGGGGTGTGGAAATACGCCCCAAGCGGCTTTGCCCGCTTGTAGAATATTAAAGTAAAACAGGGGCCTGTCCCCACTACCCTGAGGTTGCGACATGGCTGTCCCGCAGAACCGAGTCACCAAATCCCGCCGCAACATGCGCCGCGCGCATGACGCTCTTGTTGCTGGCAACCCGGCTGAATGCCCCAACTGTGGCGAGCTGAAGCGCCCGCACCACGTTTGTGGCGCTTGCGGCCATTACGACTCGAAAGAAGTCGTTTCGACCGTCAAGGACGTCGATCTGGACGAAGACGCAGCGTAAGCTGCGTCTAAGCCCGCGCCCCGCTCATGGTAAACGGATCTGAATATCCGGCGACCGACGTCCTGAGCACCGGGGCCGCATCTGCCAAGATGACTGTCATTTCGGTTGACGCCATGGGCGGTGACCGTGGGCCGGCGGCTGTTGTCGCCGGTATTGGCATTTCTGCCCGGCAGAATGCCGATGTGCAGTTCATTCTGCATGGCGATGAGGCCGCGCTGTCCGCTTTGGTTGCCAAGATACCCGGCCTGTCCGATCGCGTGCGCATCGCGCATGCCGACCGTGTGGTGACGATGAACGACAAGCCCAGCCAGGTCATGCGCCATGGCGAGGGCACCTCAATGTGGTCAGCCATTGACAGCGTCAAGTCGGGCGAGGCTCAGGCCGCTGTGTCTTGTGGCAATACGGGGGCCTTGATGGCGGTCAGCATGATCCGCCTGCGCAAGATCGCCGGTGTGAACCGCCCCGCCATCGCCTGTTTGTGGCCCAGCCGCAATGCGGGCGGGTTCAACGTGATGCTGGATGTCGGCGCGGGCATCGAGGCCGAAGCCGAAGACCTGTTGCAATTTGCCGCCATGGGCGCATCCTATGCCCGCAACGGCCTTACCCTCAGCCGCCCCCGCGTGGGCTTGCTGAATGTCGGCACCGAAGAACACAAGGGCCGGGCCGAGTTGAAAACCGCCCACGAACGCATGTCCGAGGCCGCCGATGCGGGGGGCTTTGACTTCGTGGGCTTCGTCGAAGGCGGGGACATTCCGTCTGATCGCGTTGATGTGATCGTGACGGATGGCTTTACCGGAAACATCGCCCTGAAAACCGGCGAAGGCACGGCCAAGCTGATTTCAGATCTGCTGAAAGAGGTCTTTGGCGCGGGTCTGCTGTCAAAATTCTCGGCGCTGTTGGCGATGAATTCCCTGAAACGGCTGCAACGCCGCATTGATCCGCGCCGCGTCAATGGTGGTGTGTTCCTGGGGCTGAACGGCACCGTGGTCAAATCCCATGGTTCGGCCGATGAAACCGGGGTGGCCGCGGCCATCGCGCTTGCGATCAAACTGGCGCGCACCGGCTTTGTCGAGCGCTTGGCCGAGCGGGTTGCATCGACGGGGCGCACGGGGCAGGATGCAGCCGATACAAAGGCAGGCACCGCCGCAGCAGGGCAGGAAACGGAACCAAAAGCATGACCATCCGTGCAGTCATCCGGGGCGTCGGGCACTATCTGCCCGAGCGCGTTGTTCCGAATTCTGAGCTGGAATCCTTGGTGGAAACCTCGGATGAGTGGATCAAGTCACGCTCGGGGATCGAGCGGCGGCATTTCGCAGCCGAAGGCGAAACCACATCGGTTCTGGCCACCCATGCCGCCCGCGCGGCCCTTGCCGATGCCGGGATGGAGGGCGAAGATATCGACGCCATCATTCTGGCGACCTCGACCGCTGATCTGACCTTTCCCTCTGCCGCGACCATGGTTCAGGCCAACATCGGCATGACCAAAGGCTTTGCCTTTGACGTGCAGGCCGTGTGTGCGGGCTATGTTTACGCGCTGACCACTGCAAATGCGCTGATCCTGTCTGGCCAGGCCAAGCGGGTGCTGGTCATTGGGGCTGAAACCTTCAGCCGGTTGATGGACTGGACAGACCGCAGCACCTGCGTGCTGTTTGGCGATGGCGCAGGCGCGCTGGTGCTTGAGGCCCAGACAGGCGACGGCACCGCATCCGATCGCGGCATTCTGGCGACAGATCTGCATTCCGACGGGCGGTTCAAAGACATTCTTTATGTCGATGGCGGCACCAGCACCGGCACCACCGGCCATCTGCGGATGGCCGGCAAAGAGGTGTTCCGCCATGCCGTTGAAAAACTTGCAGAAACCGCCCATGCCTGCCTTGAAAAAGCGGGGCTGACCAGCGGCGATGTGACATGGATCGTGCCGCATCAGGCCAATATCCGCATCATCGAAGGCACGGCCAAAAAGATGCAACTGCCCATGGATCGTGTGGTTGTCACGGTGCAAGACCATGGCAACACCTCGGCCGCGTCGATTCCCCTTGCCCTGTCGGTTGGCAAGGCGCGCGGGCAGATCAAAGAGGGTGATCTGATCGTGACCGAGGCAATCGGCGGCGGTCTGGCCTGGGGGTCGGTGGTTCTTCGCTGGTAATCGGCGTTTCAACTACACCGCACAAGTCTCTGATATTGACTCGCAAATCCGCTCGGCGCATCCTTTGGTAAAACGCCCGGGGGGGATTTTTGGAATGAGTGAAAAGACACTGACGCGGATGGACTTGTCGGAAGCCGTCTTTCGTGAAGTCGGCCTCAGCCGCAATGAAAGCGCACAACTGGTTGAATCGGTTCTGCAACACATGTCCGATGCCTTGGTCATGGGAGAGCAGGTCAAGATTTCTTCCTTTGGCACGTTCTCGGTTCGCGACAAGACGGCCCGTGTTGGCCGCAATCCAAAGACCGGCGATGAAGTGCCGATCAGCCCGCGGCGGGTTCTGACCTTTCGCCCCTCGCATCTGATGCGTGACCGCGTGGCTGACGGGAAGAAGAAGTAAGGGGGGCCGGGGCGCATGGAGAAATCGCCCGACGCCTTCCGCACGATCTCTGAGGTGGCCGAGTTTCTGGAAACCCCAGCCCATGTCCTGCGCTTTTGGGAAAGCCGTTTTCCGCAGATCCGCCCGGTCAAACGGGCGGGCGGTCGCCGCTATTACCGCCCTGCCGATGTTGCCTTGCTGACCGGGATCAAGCGGTTGCTGCATGATGATGGCATGACCATTCGTGGGGTGCAGAAAATACTGCGCGAACAAGGGGTTCGCTACGTTTCTGGCATGGCGGACGAGACCAGCACCGAAGATGATGATGCCGCACTTGAGGCAGCCTTGGCCGCTGTGTCCGGGGCAGAAGCGCCAGAGACCGCCCTGCCCCATGATGAGGCCGAAACCGCACAGATCATCGCGCTGCGATCTGCTTTGGGGCCACAACCGGCGACAAAAGACCCTGCGCACGATTCGCAGGCTGATCTGACCGCGGCAAGCGCAAGCCAGTCTGACGATGCAGGCGACGCCACGACCGCAACTGAACTGCCACAGGAGGCGCAGCTGCCTGCCCCGCCACCACCGCCCACGCCTCTCATTCCCCCCAATCGGGCGAAGACTCCGCCTCGCCCAGACCGCAAACCTGCGGCCGATGATGGGATTCCAGATCTGTTTTCCCGCATGGTGGCGTCGTCCAAGGCAGATGCGGCCGAGGAAGACACGCCAACCACACCAGAGGCGGAACCGGTGCCAGAGCAACCCGCAGCCGCGGCAGCACCTGCCGACTCAGGCCTTGGCAGCACCCCGCCCCCCGCAGATGCGCAAGACGAGGCCCCAATGGCCGTTTGGGCCGAGGTGGATGAACCATTGCCCGAGGTGGCCCCGCCGCCTGTGCTGCGGGTCACCCGCATCGGTGCGGCCCCACCCCCGCCCCCTTTGCAAGCCGCGCCAACGGTGCAGGCTGACAGCCATGTCAGCATCGAACCGATGGCCGCCCGCCTGCGCCGCACACAGCTGTCCGATCTCTCTGCCGCTGACCGGACGGGAATCACCGTTATTCGGGCCCGCGCCCGTTCGCTGCGCGATCGTCTGGCCGCGCCGCAACGCGCGGGCCACTAGCACGACGAATTCAGGGCAAATTCATGCGCTTTCCTGCTTGTGCCGCCCGTGAATATCGTTATGTATCGCCCCGTGTCGGGCCGTGGCGCAGCCTGGTTAGCGCGTCCGTCTGGGGGGCGGAAGGTCGTGAGTTCGAATCTCACCGGCCCGACCAACAAAGAACACGCCCGTCTGGCCAAGTGCCTGGCGGGCGTTTCTGTTTCTGGGCCAAAGGAGCATTCTGATGACCGGCACCGGCGTTTTGCCAGCACAGGCCCTGCGTGCGTTGATTGCCAATGGCGCGATCACGGCGCAAAGCAGCATCATTCCGGCCCAGATTCAGCCCGCCAGCCTTGATTTGCGGCTTGGCACCATTGCCTACCGCGTGCGCGCGTCATTCCTTGCCGGCCATGGTCGCCGCGTGGCGGACAGGCTGGCCGAATTTGAAATGCACAAGATCGACCTAAGCCAAGGTGCCGTGCTGGAAAAAGGCTGTGTCTATGTGATTCCCCTGATGGAATCGCTGCACCTGCCCAAAGGCCTGTCGGCGGTGGCAAATGCCAAATCCTCGACCGGGCGGCTGGATCTTTTGACCCGCACCATCACCGATGGGGGCACCGAATTCGATCGCATACCCGAAGCCTATGACGGCCCGCTTTACGCCGAGGTTTGCCCCCGGTCCTTCAGCGTCTTGGTGCGCCCCGGTCAGCGGCTGAACCAAATCCGGTTCCGGCAGGGCCAGGCCATGCTGACGGATGCCGAACTGGCCACCCTGCATGCCCGTGAACCCTTGGTGGATGGCACTGCCGTGATTTCCGAAGGCTTGGGCTTTTCCGTGGATTTGCGCCCCGCCCAAGGCAATCTCTTGGGCTATCGCGCCAAGCCCCATACCGGCGTGATCGACCTTGATCTGATCGGCCACTACCCCGCCCAGGATTTTTGGGAAGAAATTCGCGCCGACTCCGGGCAGATCATCCTTGATCCGGGTGCCTTTTACATTCTGGTCAGCCAAGAGGCCGTGACAATCCCCCCTGATTACGCCGCTGAAATGGCGCCCTATCTGGCGATGGTCGGGGAATTCCGGGTGCATTACGCAGGCTTTTTTGACCCCGGGTTCGGCCATGCCGCAGCAGGGGGGGCCGGCTCTCGCGGGGTGCTTGAGGTGCGCTGCCACGAAGCGCCCTTTGTGCTGGAACACGGTCAGGTCGTGGGGCGCCTTGTCTATGAAAGGATGAGCGCCCGCCCCGATACGCTTTACGGCGAAAAGATCGCCTCAAACTATCAGGGGCAGGGCCTGAAACTGGCCAAGCAGTTTCGCTGATCACTCTAACCGGGCAGGAAAGCCCTCGGCCCGCAGGTCGGTTTGCAGCAGATCTTCCAGCAGTTTTGCAATCATCGGCGATTGTGCCGTGCCGCCATAAGCCGCCTTGGCCGCCACATAGGTCTGGTTGGTCATCGAGGCCAGTTCCAGCGGCACCCCGAATTCGCGCCCGAATTCCAGCGCAAAGCCCAGATCTTTCAGTGCCAGATCAATGTTGAACGCAATGTCATAGCTGCCGTTCAGGATCAGCGCGCCTTCGGTTTCATGCACAAAGCTGGTGCCGGATGAGGCCGCAATCGCATGCCACGCCTGCCCCAGATCAAGCCCGCCCCGCTTGGCCAGCATCAACGACTCGCCACAGGCTTTCAGATGGATAAAGGCCAGCATATTGGTGATCACCTTGATGATCGCCGCTGTGCCCAACGGCCCCATGTGAAACAGCCGGTTGCCAATCACCTGCAAGGCAGGCTTGTGCAGGTCAACCACAGCCGCATCGCCCCCCACCAACACGGTGATTTCGCCACGCGCCGCCAGATGCACCCCGCCCGTCACCGGGCATTCCAGCAGCGTGATCCCCGATTGCGCCGCCAATTCGCCAAGGCGCAAGATATCTTCACGGCTCAGCGTCGAATTCTCGATCCAGGTCGCGCCGGGTTTCAGGTGCGGCAGCATTTCGGCCAGAACCGCCTCTGACACCGCCGGAGACGGAAGACAGGTAAACACATGATCCACCTGCCGCGCGACATCGGCGGCAGATGCGGCAACCGTGGCCCCCATCGCGCGATGCCGTTCGGCCAAGGTGGCATCGCGGTCATAAACCACCACCTCAAACCCGTTGCGCAACAGGCTGGCCGCGATATGCCCACCCAGATTTCCAAGCCCGATATAGCCGTATTTCATCGCCAAGTCCTTACGCCCCATAGCCCACAATGGCCTTGATTTCGCAAAAGTCGTGAATGCCCCAATCGGCATATTCGCGGCCATTGCCTGATTGCTTGTATCCGCCAAAGGGGGCGAATGTATCCCAGTCGGGGTAATTCAGACTGACCTGCCCCGCCCGCAACCGCCGGGCCACAGCCCGCGCCTCCTCCAACGGCCCCTGCACATAGGCGGCAAGGCCGTAAACGGTGTCATTGGCCATGGTCACGGCGTCATCCACGCTGTCATAGGGCAGAATGACCAGGACGGGGCCAAAGATTTCCTCGCGCGCAACCGTCATGTCATTGCTGACATCGCCAAAGATCGTGGGTTTGGCAAACCAGCCGCGGTTCAGCCCGGCAGGTCGCCCGATGCCGCCACAGATCAGCCTTGCCCCTTCGTCCATGCCCTGCTGGATCAACGCCTGCACCTTGTCAAATTGCGCGCGGCTGATCAGGGGCCCCATCGTTGTGGTGGTTTCGGCCGGGTCGCCCACAACAATCGCGGCCGCGGCTTCGGCCGCCAGACGATAGGCCTCTTCGGCTTTGTCCCGTGGCACGAACATGCGGGTGGGCGCGTCGCAAGATTGACCGGTATTGCCCATGCACCCATCAACCCCAGCCTTGACCGCACCAGCCAGATCAGCGCCCGGCAGAATGATATTGGCCGATTTGCCGCCCAGTTCCTGCGCCACCCGCTTGACCGTGGGGGCAGCATTCTGCGCCACCTGCACCCCGGCGCGGGTTGATCCGGTAAAGCTGACCATATCCACCTCGGGGTGGCTGGACAGCCGCGCGCCCACCTCGGGGCCGGTGCCGTTGACCAGATTGAACACGCCTGGCGGAACACCCGCCGCATGGCAGATATCGGCAAACAGAATGCCCGACAGCGGCGCGATTTCTGATGGTTTCAACACCATCGTGCAGCCCGCCACCAAGGCCGGGGCAACCTTGCAGGCGATCTGGTTCATGGGCCAGTTCCATGGCGTGATCAGCGCGCAAACCCCGATGCCCTCATGCACGATCCGGCTGTGGCCGCGATCATAATCCCAGCGCATTTGCTCGGCCGCCTTGATCGTCGAGTCCAGGTGCACCTGCCCGGCCCAAGCCTGCGCGTCGCGCGACCACGCGACGGGCGCGCCCATTTCTATCCGCATCGCATCGGCAATATCGTCATAGCGCCGATTGTATTCGGCCAGAACGGACCGCAACAAATCAATCCGTTGGGCAACGGGCCAAAGGGTAAAGGCGTCAAAAGCTGCCCGCGCCGCCGCAACCGCCCGATCCGCATCAGCCGCCAAGCCCAAGGCCACTTCCGCAACAATTTCCTCGGTCGCCGGATTTTCCACCCCCATGCGGTCGCCCGACAGGGGGGCGACCCATTCACCGTTGATGTAAAACTTTAGAAGGTTATCGGAAACCATTGAGATATCACCTAAAATAGATGTTGAACTTCTGCCTGATCTCGGCATCCAGATCAGCATCAATCTGCGATTGGCCCCGCGCCAGCAGTTCATGCTTGCGCTGAATGGCCCGTTCAAGCAACTTTGGACGGCCGGCCTCGACCCATTCTTTCGGGCTCATCCGGTTGCCAAGCGTGGGATAGACATATTCCGTCTGCATCAGGCGCAGGGTCTGATCGCTGCCCAGATAATGCCCCGCCCCCCCCATGCAAACCTGCTTCATCGCCTCGATGCTGGTTGAATCCTCTGTCACATCAATGCCGCGCACGCAGCGCATCACCTGCCCCAGAACGTCATCGCCCAAAATCAGGCTTTCCAGGCAAAAACCCAGCAATGACGCATGCATACCCACCGATTCATAGACCATGTTCAGGCCCGAAAGACCGGCCAGCACATTGGTGATCGCGGTTTCCCATCCGGCCTGCATATCGGGCAGCTTGCTGTCTGAAATCCCTGCGGCAGCCCCACCCGGCAAGCCATAGAACCGGTGCATCTGGGCGCAGCCCGCCGTCAGCAGGGCCTGTTCGGCACTGCCGCCCGACATCGCCCCGGTGCGCAGGTCAGAGACAAAAGGCCAGGTGCCGAAAATGGCCGGCGCACCTTTCTGGATCGCGTTCACATAGACCACACCCGCCAGACATTCGGCCACCGCCTGAACGATCGCCAGCGAAATCGGCGCGGGCGCCGTCGCTCCGGCCTGCCCGGCTGACAGCAGCAAAACAGGCATGCCCCGCCGAACACAATCCTCCATCACTTGGCAGCTTTCTTCAGCAAACTTCATAGGAGGAACCACGAAGCAGTTGGAATTGCTGACAAAAGGCCGCGCGCGCCAAGCGGCCTCTCCGCCTGCCACCATATGCAGCAGATCGAAACAGCCTGCCACATGCGACGGGTCGGAAAAGCTGGTGCCCACATGCTTTTGCGTGCCCGACAGGCAGGCATACAGCGTGTTGATGTCCATCTCGTAATTGTCGATCACATCGCGACAGACCATGGCGCGCTGAAAGAAATGCACGTTATCAAGGTTTTGCGTGATCCGGGCAGCATCATACAGATCCTGCGCGGTTGAATCGCGATAGGTATCGGTTTCCAGATCAACCACATGCACCGCCGCCCCCGCCGTGCCGAAATGCACATTGGTTCCAGACAGATGCAGGTCATACTTAGGGTCGCGCGCGCACAGCGTCAGGTCGCGGCAGGCCACGGCAAGCATATCTTCGACCAAGGCCCGCGGAAAGCGGATGCGCCCGTCATCGCCCTGCACCGCGCCCGCACCCGTCAAGATCTCGACGCCCGAGGCCGGGGCATTCGACAGCCCGATCACCTCCAGCGCCTCTAGGGCCGCTTGGTGAATGCGCTGCACCCCCGCCTCATCCAGCGGCGAATAGCGCCCCCCCGGCATCCCTGGCCGGATCGGGCGCTTGGCCTCGTCCAGCGGGGCGGCCCGCATCGCCACACGGGCACCGCGCCCCCCAGACCGACGGGCCCGCGATGGCTCGCACATCTCTCCCAGATCACTCATCAGACCACCCCATTCATCTGTTCATCTAAATCCCGGTGGCCGGGGGGTTGCCCCCGGTCTGCAGGACGGCAAGTGGTGCTACATCCGCACCCGTTCCGATTTCGGATCATACATCGGCACCAAAGAGGCCTCGGCCGCATAGCGCCGCCCGGCGATCTCGATCTGATAGACCGAGGCCAGAACATCGTCTTCGCTCTGGCCCTCACAGGGGACATAGCCCATGGCCACGGCGCCCCCAAGGTGATGGCCATAGTTGCCGCTGGTCACCGGCCCCACGATCACGCCATCGCGCACGATCGCTTCGTTGTGAAAAATGGCCGCCGCGGGATCGCGCACCAGAAACTGCACCATCCGCCGCGTCAACCCGGCATCGGCGCGGCGCAGAACGGCGTCACGGCCCAGAAACGCGGGCTTTTTCTTGCTGACGGTAAAGCCCAGCCCCGCTTCCAGCACATGGTCTTCGTCGGTGATGTCATGGCCCCAGTGACGATAGGCTTTCTCGATCCGGCAGCTGTCCAATGTATGCAAGCCGCACAACACCATTTCGGGCGCAGCCTGTTCCAGCGCTTCGAACACATGCGCGGTCTGATCGCTGGGCACATAAAGCTCCCACCCCAGCTCGCCGACATAGGTCACACGATGCGCCCGCGCCAACCCCATGCCAATCTCGATTTCCCGCATGGTTCCAAAGGGATGCGCGGCGTTGTCAAAGTTGTTCGGGCTAACCCGTGCCAGCACGTCCCGCGCCAAGGGCCCCATCAGGCACAACACGGATTCAGCGCTGGTGACATCGGTGATCACCGCAAAATCATCGCCCAGATGCGCCCGCAGCCAGGCCAGATTGCGCTGCACCGTCGCCCCGGGCACCACCAGCAGATAGGCGGTTTCAGACAGGCGCGTCACCGTCAGGTCGGCCTCGATCCCGCCCCGGTCGTTCAGCAGCATCGTATAGACGATCCGCCCTTCGGCCACGTCCATCTGCGCTGAACAGATCCGGTTCAGGAACCGCGCGGCATCACGCCCTTCGACCCGGATCTTGCCGAAACTGGTCATATCGAACAGGCCAACGCCGCTTCGCACCGCCAGATGCTCGGCCTTTTGGTTGTCAAACCAGTTTTGCCGATGCCAGTCATAGCGATAGTCACGCTCTTGGCCGTCGCGCGCGAACCAATTGGCCCGTTCCCATCCGGCCACTTCACCAAAGACGGCGCCGCGCGCCTTCAGATGATCATGCAGGGGGCTGCGCCGCAGGCCGCGGCTGGTGGCCATCTGCCGATAGGGGTAGTGATCCGCATAAAGCAGCCCCAGCGTCTCGCTGACCCTCTCTTGCAGATACTTCCGGTTCTTTTGAAACGGCTGCGCCCTGCGGATATCAACTTCCCACAGGTCAAAGGGCGGCTCGCCCTCGGTGATCCACTCGGCCAGGGCCATGCCCGCCCCGCCAGAGGAAGCGATGCCAACCGAATTATACCCCGCAGCCACCCAATAGCCGCGCACCTCGGGCGCTTCGCCCAGATAATAGCGATCATCAGGGGTAAAGCTTTCAGGCCCGTTGAAAAAGGTGTGAATCCCCGCCTTTTCGAACAACGGCATCCGCTTCATCGCCGCCTCAAGGATCGGCATGAAGTGATCCCAATCCTCGGGAAGTGTATCAAATTCAAAGTCTTCGCGGATACCCTTCATGCCCCAAGGCTTGGCCTTCGGCTCGAACGCGCCCAGCATCATCTTGCCCGCGTCCGATTTGTAATAGGCGCATTCATCCGGCACACGAAGAACGGGCAAATGCCCAAGCCCTTCAATGGGTTCCGTGACAAGGTAAAAGTGCTCGCAAGCGTGCAGCGGCAGCGACACGCCGTTTTGTGCGGCCAGATCGCGGCCCCACATACCGCCGCAGTTCACCACCACATCGGCATCAATCTGCCCCGGCCCTTCGGGGCCTTCATAGGCCACACCGGTCACACGGCCACCAGCGGTCAGAACCTGCGTCACCTTCACGCCTTCGGCAATCGTGGCGCCACGCATCCGCGCGCCCTTGGCCAAAGCCATGGCAATATTGGCCGGATCGCATTGGCCATCCAGCGGCAAATGCACCCCGCCCTTGGCGTCGCCAACTTCAAGATGCGGATACATCGCCTTGATTTCAATTGGCGAAATCTCATTCACATCAACATCAAAGATGCGCGCCATCGTGGCTTGGCGGCGCAATTCTTCCATCCGGTGATCGGTCAGCGCGACCGAGATCGACCCAACCTGGCGCATCCCCGTCGAAATGCCAGTCTCTGCCTCTAACCCCACATACAGGCCCGCCGAATAGCGTGCCAGCCGGGTCATGTTCGCACTGGCGCGCAGTTGCCCGATCAGGCCAGCCGCATGCCATGTGGTGCCCGAGGTCAGCTTGCGCCGCTCTAGCAAGACGATGTCCGTCCACCCTGCCTTGGCCAGATGATAGGCCACCGAACAGCCAGAAACGCCGCCCCCAATGATCACTGCCCGTGCTTTGTTCGGCAAACCCACGATGTCGCCCCTTTGTCTTGATGAATAACCCGAAAGGACCGGGGGCATGCCCCCGGCCCGCTTGTCAGGCGCGCAGGCGCGCGTTGGGGGCATCCCAGGCGGGCGCATCGGGCAGAACCTCGGCTGCCACACGCTCGCCAAAGATCTCTACCTCCAGCGTCGTGCCCGGCACGGCAAGGTCTGCACGCAGCATGCCCAAGGCCAGACAATGGCCAACCCGGTGGCCCCAATAACCGCTGGTGGTTTCGCCCACGACCTGCCCATCGTGCCAAAGGGTGGACATATAGGGCGGGTCAAAGGCGCCTGCCTCGACCTTGAGCGTGACGAACTGCTTGCTGACGCCGGCCTGCTTTTCCGCCTCCAACGCCTGTTTGCCGCGGAATGCGGGCTTGGCCCAATCGACAAACCGCTCTAACCCGCCCTGCAACACGGTGTAATCGGTCGAAAGATCGCCCTTCCACGCGCGATAGCCCTTTTCGATCCGCAGGCTGTTCAGCGCGAACATGCCGAACGGGCGCAGCCCCAGCGGCGCACCCGCCGCCATGACCGCCTGCCAGATCGCGGGGGTGTCGGCGATGCGTGAGTGAACCTCCCACCCCAGTTCACCCGCAAAGCTGACCCGCATCAGCAGCACATCGGCCCCGGCAATCTTCGCCTCTTGCCAGGTCAGCCACGGGCGCGACAGATCGGCCTCGGCCCCGGCGGCGGCCAACACTTCGCGCGCCTTGGGCCCGGTCAGGATTTGGGTGGTCCAGGCCTCGGTCTGATCCTTCAGCTCAAGTCCTGGGGCCAGATTGGCCAGCAACCAGGCCTTGTCATGCGATTGCGCCGTAGCCGCCGTGATCAGCATCACCTTGTCTTCGGCCATGCGCGCCACCGACATTTCGGTGACGATCCGGCCCTTGTCATCGGCGAAATAGGCCAGCCCCAAACGGCCCACCGCAGGCACCTTGCCCGTGATCTGGGCTGAAAGCCAATCCACCACACCCGGCCCCGTCACCACAAAGCGCGAGAAGCCCGGCAGATCAAGGATACCGCAGGCATCGCGCACGGCCTGACATTCCGCCTGCACTGCGCGGAACCATGGCCCCTCGCGCCGCCAGGTCTGCTGCGCGGCCTCTGACGTGTCATCGCCCTCGGCTGCATACCACAAGGCGCGTTCCCAGCCGTTAAAGGGGCCAAACTGCGCGCCCAGGGCTGCCACGCTGTCATGCACTGGCGACAGCTTCTTGCCGCGCCCTTCAGGCCAGGCGTGATGGGGGAAATGCATGGCATATTCATGGCCATAGACTTCCTTGCCCTTGGCCACGCAATAATCGTGATCTTCAAACCCGGTAAAGCGTCGCGGGTCGCAAGACCACATGTCCCATTCGGTCGCGCCTTCGGTCACCCATTCGGCCAGCACTTTGCCCGCGCCACCGGCCTGACAGATGCCGAAGGTAAAGACACAAGCCTCAAACGCATTGGGCACGCCGGGCATCGGCCCGATCAGCGGATTACCATCGGGCGTATAAGGGATCGGTCCGTTGATTACCTTTTGCAGATTGGCCTTCTCGAGCAGCGGCACCCGCGCCATGGCATCACTGATGTGCCATTCGATCCGCTCCAGATCATCGGGGAACAGCTGAAAGCTGAAATCGTCGGGCATCGGATCATCGGGCGTGGCCCAATGCGCGCGGCAAGGGTTTTCATAGGGGCCAAGGTTAAAGCCCATCTTTTCCTGCCGCAGGTAATAGCTGCTGTCGACATCGCGCAGCAACGGCAGCTTGTGGCCGACCTCTTTCGACCACGCCTCAAGCTCGGGAACCGTGTCGAACAACAGATACTGGTGGCTCATGACCATCATCGGCACGCGGCGGCCAAACATCCGGCCGATCTCGGCGGCGTAATAGCCACCCGCATTCACCACATATTCACAGCGGATCTCGCCCTTGGGCGTGGACAGCACCCATTCGCTGCCCGTCCATTCGGCGGCGGTGACGGGGCAAAAGCGTTCGATATGGGCGCCCATGTCGCGCGCGCCCTTGGCAAAGGCCTGGGTCAACTGTGCCGGGTCAATATCGCCGTCATAGGGGTCATACAGCGCGCCGGCCAGATCATGCGTTTCCACGAACGGGTATTTAGAGCGGATCTCGTCGGGCGACATGATCTCAAGATCCATCCCCTGATAACGGCCCATGCCTTGCACACGCTTGAATTCCAGCAAACGCTCGGCGCTGTGGCCCAGTCGCACCGACCCTGTGACATGATAGTTCATCGGGTAACCGACCTCTTGGCCCAGCCCCCGATACAACTGCGCCGAATAGCGCTGCATGTTCATGATCGACCAGCTGGACGAAAAGGTGGGCACGTTGCCCGCCGCGTGCCAGGTGCTGCCTGCGGTCAGCTCGTTCTTTTCCAGCAAGACACAGTCGGTCCACCCGGCTTTGGCCAAGTGATACAGGCCAGAGGCACCCACCGCACCGCCGCCGATGATCACCACACGCGCCTGTTTTGGCAGTTCGGCCATTTGCTGTCTCCCTCGCAATTCGCCGCTACTATTCATCGCCACCGAACCGCTTTCAATCGGGCAGGCCGTGGAATATTAATCGGGTTATCCGATTAGACGTGACAGGATCAGCCGCCGATGCAAACCGAATGGATCGATACGTTTCTAGACCTGCTGGACAGCCGCAGCTTCAACCGCACGGCGGATCGGATGGGGGTGACGCAATCCACCATTTCGGCGCGGATCAAGGCTTTGGAAGACGCCGTTGGGGCGCGGTTGTTTCAACGATCACGCGCCGGCACCGAACCCACGACCGAGGCTTTGCGCCTGGCCCCCCATGCCCGGATCTTGCGGCAGGAATGGACGCTGGCCCGCCGCTCGGTTGAAAAGCGCGGGGCCATTGCCTTGACCCTGCGCATCAGCATCCAGAATGACTTGGCCCATGCGCAGTTGGGGCCACTGGTTGGCGATCTGCGCAAATTGCTGCCGCAAACCGCCTTTTATATCGAGCCTGACTATTCCACGCAGATGTGTGCGGATCTGATCACCGGCACACAGGATTTTGGCGTGATGTTTTCACCCAAGGCCCAGCCCAGCCTGTATTTTGAATCGGTCGGTGCCATCCCCTATCGGCTGATCAGCACCCATGCCAGAACCTTGGCCGAGGTTGAGCCTGACCGCTATGTCATGGCCCATTTTTCCCCGGTGTTCGAGGCCGCACATCGCGCCGCCCTGCCCGCCCTGTCGGCGGCCCCGGTTTCGGCGGGCCAGTCCAGCGCGGTGGAATCCTTGCTGCGCGAAATGGGCGGGTCGGGCTATGTGATGGAGCCGCGCGCCAAGGCCATGGTGGCAACGGGTGGTTTTGCCTGGGTCACGGGGGCGCCGGTTCTGGATCAGCCGGTCTATGCCGCCATGCACGAACGCAACCGCACCCAGCGCGCCTATCGCCAGATGGTGCAGTTGGTGCGGGCCAGACTGGCGGCCCCCACCGCATGACAGGGGCCGCGTCCATTGCGCCTATTCGGCGGCCTTGACGGCCATCGGGTTGTTGGGATGCGTCGTCCAGTTGGCATAGGGTTCCACCACCTTGCCCGTCCGCTCATCCACCGCGCCCAGGGGCAGGGTCTTCATCGTGATGCAATTGTCCACCGGGCAGACATTGACGCACAGGTTGCAGGCCACGCATTCGTCATCTTTCACCGTGAACACCCGGTCCGACGACATGGCAATGGCCTGGTGGCTGGTGTCTTCGCAGGCAGCATAGCAGCGCCCGCATTTGATACAGGCATCCTGATCAATCACCGCCTTGGTGACATGGTTCAGGTTCAACTGGTTCCAGTCCGTGACATTGCCCACAGCCCGGCCCACCAACTGATCAACGCTGTCAAACCCCTTGTCATCCAGATATTGCGACAGGCCCGAGATCATCTCTTGCACGATCTTGAACCCATAGGTCATGGCCGCCGTGCAGACCTGCACATTGCCCGCGCCCAAGGCCATGAACTCGGCCGCGTCGCGCCATGTCGTAACCCCCCCGATGCCACTGATCGGCAGGCCATGGGTGTCAGGCGACCGGGCAATCTCGGCCACCATGTTCAGCGCAATCGGCTTGACCGCAGGGCCGCAAAAGCCACCATGCGCGCCCTTGCCGTCGATCGTCGGTTCGGGGGCAAAGCTGTCAAGATTGACCGATGTGATCGAGTTGATGGTGTTGATCAGCGAAACCGCATCGGCCCCGCCGCGCTTGGCGGCCTCGGCCGGTTTGCGGATATCGGTGATATTGGGGGTCAGCTTGACAATGCAGGGCATGCGGCTGTGCTGCTTGACCCAGCGGGTCACCATCTCGATATATTCGGGCACCTGCCCCACGGCGGCGCCCATGCCGCGCTCGCTCATGCCATGGGGGCAGCCGAAATTCAGCTCCACCCCGTCTGCCTCGGTTTCCTCAACCCGTTTCAGAATGGCTTTCCAGCTTTCCTCATCGCAGGGCACCATCAGCGAGACAATCATCGCGCGGTCTTTCCAGTCGCGTTTGACCCGCTTGATCTCTTGCAGGTTCACCTCCAGCGGGCGGTCGGTGATCAACTCGATGTTGTTCAGCCCCAACAGCCGACGGTCCGCCCCCCAGATCGCGCCATAGCGCGGGCCGTTGACGTTAACGACCGGCGGCCCCTCTGACCCCAGCGTCTTCCACACCACGCCGCCCCACCCGGCCTGAAAGGCGCGCACAACGTTGTATTCCTTGTCGGTCGGCGGCGCCGAGGCCAGCCAGAACGGGTTGGGTGAGCGGATGCCGATAAAGTTCGTGGCCAGATTTGCCATGTCACACTCCCTGTGAATCGCTTGCCCCGGCCTTGGGGGCCGTGGGGTGCGGATGTGGTTTGATTGCAGAAATTGGGGGCGTCAGGCCCCGAACAGGCCCCAAAGCCAGCCCAGCAGATCGCCGCCCAGCTCGCCCGATTTGGGCACCATAAAGGCCCAGGCCGCTGCCGCCGAGGTGTTCACCACCAGAAATGGCAACACTTTCATCCCCGATACCCCGGCCAGCAAGAACACCACCGGGCGCAACGGGCCCAGAAAATGCCCCAGAACGATGGCAAACAGGCCCCAGCGGGCGAACAGATCGCGCGCATGCTGGATCGGGGCCGCGTGCCGTTGCATCCAGCCAAAGGCCAGAATCCGCTCTCCGAACATGCGGCCGATGGCAAAGCTGAGCGTTGACCCGGCGATGGCCCCGATGGTGGCCCCGGCCCAGATCGGCAAGAACGTCAGCGCACCGCTGCTGACAGCCGCGCCCACCGCTACCAGCAAGGCCGTTGACGGGATAAGCACCGACAGAAAAGCCGTCGTCTCGGCCGCGGCAAGGGCCGTTGCCACAAAGGGGGCCGCCGCCGCATTGGCCGCCAGAAATGAGATGATGGCCGAAACCTCCATCCGCGCGCTCCTTGTGTTGGGCGCGATATGGGGGCGGGCACCGCCCATGACGAGGGGGAACGCCCATCATTTTCCTGTCAGCGCGGCATGAATGGCCTCGGCCGCGTCGCGCCCTTGGGCCACGGCCGTCACGGTCAGGTCTTCGCCGCCCCCCGTGCAATCGCCGCCGGCCCAGACCTTGGGTGGCAGGTCCGAGATCTTGCCCGCGTCAGTGCCCAAGCCCTCGGGCAGCCCATCCAGCGTCTGGCCAATCGCCTTGAACACCTGATCAGCCTTCAGACGAAAGGTCTCGCCCGTTGGCTTCAGGCCGTCGGCACCCTCGGCGGTATAGGCAAATTCCACCTCGCGCACGGCCCCATTGCCATGCACCGCCACGGGCATGGCGTTGCAGATGATGCGCACACCGGCTGCGGTGGCGTGCTCTTGCTCATACCGGCTGGCACTCATGCGGTGCTGCGCGCGACGATAGACAATGGTCACAGTCTCGGCGCCCAGCAGTTTCGATTGCACGGCGGCATCAACAGCCGTCATCCCGCCACCGATGACCACCACATCGCGCCCGACGGGCAGCGTTGACAGATCGGTGCATTGACGCAGATCGGCGATGAAATCCACCGCATTGGCAACCCCCTGCCGATCCTCGCCCTCGGCCCTTAGCGCATTGACACCGCCCAGACCGATGCCCAGAAACACGGCATCAAAGTCAGCACTCAGCCCCTGCAACGTGACATCGCGTCCCAACTCGACCCCGGTTTTCAGGGTGATGCCGCCGATCTGCATCAGCCAATCCACCTCGGCCTGCGCAAAGCCATTGGTGGATTTATAGCTTGCGATCCCATACTCGTTCAGCCCGCCCGGCTTGGCCCGACGCTCCAGCACCGTCACCTCATGGCCGTGCAGGGCCAACCGATGCGCGCAGGCCAGACCGGCAGGCCCTGCCCCCACCACCGCCACACGCTTGCCCGTTGCCGCCGCACGGGTAAAGGGATGCAGCCCCTTGGTCATCGCCGTATCGGTGGCAAAGCGCTGCAACCGACCGATTTCCACCGGCTTGCCCTCGGCGGCCTCGCGCACGCAGGCCTCTTCGCACAGGGTTTCCGTGGGGCAGACACGGGCGCACATGCCGCCCAGGATGTTCTGCGTCCAGATCGTCGTGGCCGCAGCCTCGGGCGTGCCCGTGGCGATCTGGCGAATGAACAGGGGAATGTCGATGGCCGTGGGGCAGGCCGTGATGCAGGGCGCGTCATGGCAAAAGTAGCACCGATCTGCGGCCACGCGCGCCTCGTGCCCATCGAGGGGCGGGGTATGATCGGCAAAATTCTCGGCAAGCGCCGCGGCTGGCAGACGCCCCGGAACGATGCCGGGCGTCAGCGGGCTGTTGGTCATGGTTCAAACTCCCTGAGAGGTGTTTTCTTTTGGAATCACGCTGCCACAGTCGATTTTTTTTATCAAACGGTAAATTTTCTGGCGCAGCAAAATTTCCAAGGCGCAGACAAGAACTGCCCGAAAATTGCGCATCACAAACGGTGCTTTTCACCCCCGAAAGGGAAGGCTATAAGCAAGCAGCCCCATGGGGATGCAAATGGACGCTGGGTCAGCCTTTGGCACCAATCGGTGCGGCGGGCGTGACTGGAAACTGGCGATCAACAGCCAACAGAGGACGGCATGAGCAAGCAAAACTCCGAAGCAGACGTGGCCTTCATTGCGGCCCTCGCAGAACTTCTGAACAAGAATGACCTGACCGAAATCGCGGTCAAACGCGAATATGGTGAAGATGACAGCCTGAATGTGCGCGTCGTCAAGCAGGTGAATGTGGTCACCACCATGGCCCCTGCCCCCGCCTATGCCCCCGCCCCGGTCGCGGGCGCCCCCGCAGCCCCAGCACCGGCCGCTGCCGCCGCAGTCGAAGATCCGGCGCAACACCCCGGCGCCGTGGCCTCACCCATGGTTGGCACCTGCTATCTGGCGGCTGAACCGGGCGCGTCGCCCTTTATCACCGTCGGCAGCACCGTCAGCGAAGGTCAGACCATTCTGATCATCGAGGCGATGAAGACGATGAACCATATCCCAGCCCCGCGTGCGGGCACGGTCAAGCGCATTCTGGTCGAAGACGGCACCCCCGTCGAATACGGCACCCCGCTTGTCATCATCGAATAAGGGGCACCCCATGTTCGAAAAAATCCTGATTGCCAACCGCGGAGAGATCGCCCTGCGCGTCATCCGGGCCTGCCGGGAAATGGGGATCAAATCGGTGGCCGTGCATTCGACCGCCGATGCCGATGCCATGCATGTGCGCATGGCGGACGAGTCGATCTGCATCGGCCCGGCCCCATCGACCGACAGCTATCTGAACAAGGCCGCGATCATCTCGGCCTGTGAAATCACGGGCGCCCAGGCCGTGCATCCGGGCTATGGCTTTCTGTCTGAAAACGCCAGCTTTGCACAGGCGCTGGAAGATCATGGCATCACCTTTATCGGCCCGCGTGCGGAACATATCCGCATCATGGGCGACAAGATCACCGCCAAAGACACCGCCAAAGAGCTGGGAATTCCCGTGGTTCCCGGATCAGAAGGCGGCGTTGCCGATTTCGAAACCGCCATTGGCGTGGCCGAGGGCATCGGATTTCCGGTGATCATCAAGGCCACGGCTGGCGGTGGTGGCCGCGGGATGAAAGTGGCCAAGAACGCCGCCGAACTGGAAGTCGCCTTCCGCACCGCCCGGTCCGAGGCCAAGGCCGCCTTTGGCAATGACGAGGTCTATATCGAGAAATACCTGCAAAAGCCGCGCCACATCGAAATTCAGGTGTTTGGCGATGGCAAGGGTCAGGCAGTGCATCTGGGGGAACGCGATTGCTCGCTGCAACGCCGCCACCAGAAAGTGTTCGAAGAGGCCCCCGGCCCCTGCATCACCCCCGCGATGCGCGATGAAATTGGCATGATCTGCGCCAATGCCGTGGCCAAGATCGGGTATATCGGGGCCGGCACGGTTGAGTTTCTGTATGAAGATGGTGAGTTCTATTTCATCGAGATGAACACCCGCTTGCAGGTGGAACATCCCGTGACCGAATACATCTTTGGTGTCGATCTGGTGCGCGAGCAGATTCGCGTGGCGGCCGGCATGCCGATGTCTTTCGGCCAGCAAGATCTGGAACTGAACGGCCATGCCATCGAAGTGCGGATCAACGCCGAGCGGTTGCCCAATTTCTCGCCCTGCCCCGGCAAGGTGCGCGTGTTCCATGCCCCCGGTGGTTTGGGCGTGCGGATGGATTCGGCGCTGTATGGCGGCTATTCGATTCCGCCCTATTACGACAGCCTGATCGGCAAGCTGATCGTGCATGGCCGTGACCGTCCCGAGGCTTTGGCCCGGCTGAAACGCGCGCTTTCAGAACTGATCGTCGATGGCGTCGATACCACGGTGCCGCTGTTCCACGCCCTGCTGGCCGAACCCGATGTGCAGACAGGCGAATATAACATCCACTGGTTGGAAAAGTGGCTGGCCAAGCAATTTGGCTAGGCTGAAAACACCGGCCCTGCATGCCCCCCAAAGCGCCTGCAGGGCCTTGTTTTAGTGAAAAATTTGTAAAATCCGCCAAAGGATTTTTTCTTGTCCGACCGGCTTACCCCTGACATCTTGCTGCGGGCCTATGCCATAGGCATCTTTCCGATGGCCGAGTCGCGCGAAGACCCCACCATTCACTGGGTCGATCCACGGTGGCGCGGGGTTTTTCCGCTTGATGGCTTTCATGTTTCGCGCAGTCTGGCCAAGGCGATCCGCAGGGCCGATTATCGCGTGACGGTCAACACCGCCTTTGATGACGTCGTGGCGGCCTGTGCTGATCGGGAAGAAACATGGATCAACGCTGAAATCTTTACGCTGTATCAGCAGTTGCACCGCGCAGGTTTTGCCCATTCGCTTGAGGTTCACGCGGACACAGGGCTGATTGGGGGCGTCTATGGCGTGGCCATCGGGGGCGCGTTCTTTGGCGAATCCATGTTTTCGCGGCGGCGTGACGGATCAAAGATTGCACTGGCCTGGCTGGTTCATCGTCTGCAAGCGGGCGGCTTTAGTCTGTTGGACACCCAGTTCCTGACCCCCCATCTGGCAAGTCTTGGCGCCGTCCAAATCAGTCGGCGCGCCTATCACCGGCGCCTCGCCGAAGCCATAGCACAGCCCGCCAGCTTTACACCGTCAGGCTATGCGCCTCAGCCTTCGATGATTTCTTCGATGGGCTCTTCGGGGGTGTTCTCTGGCTCCTCCACCTCGGGCGCGACAAAGCCCGAGTCGCAGGACAAAACCCAAACGTCATAGCGCGGGTGATCCATCGCCGACAACGCGGGGCTAGAGGCCAGCATCCAGCCCGAATAGACGGGGTCAGAACGCCCCTCTTCCATCACCGTGACATGGGCTTGTGCATCTGCGGCGGGATTGTCTTTGGGAAAGCGGCAATCATCCAATTGCACGGTGACGCGCCCCTGCACAGCAGATTGCCCCCGCGACAGTGCAAGATCGTAAACATTGCCCGTGATCTTGTCCAACAGGCGCAGGGTGCCGCCGGGGGCAGCCTCCATATCCTGTGCGAAAGCCGGGCCTGCCATCAAAACAAGCACCGCACCCAAGCGACCCAAACCGCAGATGTGCCGGGCTGACATCTTATTCCGGCTGCCAGGCTTCGTAATCGGCGCGCGCAGCGGGCTGTGCCTTGCGGATAGACCCAGGCGGCGCATAGGCAAGGGGCGTGCCCGTCAGGTTTTCCTGATGCGGCTTTTCCCAGGCCTTGTGCTTCAGCGGGGCCTTGGTGGGCGGCTCATCCCAGCTGCGGTGCAGCCATCCGTGCCAATCTGGCGGCACGCGGCTGGCCTCGGCCTCGCCGTTAAAGATCACCCAGCGGCGTTTGCCGTCTTTGGTCTGATAATACAGGTTGCCCTGATCATCCTCGCCCACCTTAACCCCATGGCGCGAGGTCCAAACCTGCGTGGCAAGGGTCTGGCCGTTCCACCAGGTAACTAGGCGCTTCAGGAATGACATGGGCAAACCTCCGGTTCTTTGCCCCTGATATGGCCGAATTGCGCGCCAAGGTCCAGTGCCAAGGCAGCGCAGGCAGGGCGATCAATCAGGATTTCGCCGCATATAGCGGATTGATGCCGCCAGCCTGCGCTCGGGCGCATAAACCTGCAAAACCGACCCGGTCCAATCCGAGATATAGTAGGATCCCGGCGTTTCCAGCGCAGTCAGCAAATCATCGTTGAACCCGTCCTGGCGCAGATAAGCACCGCAAGTCTGCAACAAATCCTTGCCTTTGGGCCCGCTCTCCCCCCTTGGAGTGGGCTTCCATACGCCTCCGAACTGCAGGAACGCTGGGCGCGACAAATCCTTGCGGGGTGGTTTGGGCGCGGCGTCTGCCTTCAGCCGGACCGCAGCGATCAGGCACAGCATGTCACCCGGCTGCGTGTTATCCACAGAAACGCCTTCGATCTCGATCAGCTTTTGGTCGTAATCGACCAGGTCGCCAAAGATCTTTTCAATTTTGACATAGGGTCGCTCTGCCAGGGCTGGGGCAGAAACCCCAAGGCCCAAAAGAAAAAGGGCAGACCAAAGGCCCGCCCTTCCCAACCGCTTTGATCGGCGTGCCTTAGCCCGCATTCGCCGTTTCTTTCTTCTTGCCAGTCTCGGTGTACACCAGCATTGGCTTGGCTCCGGCGTTCACGGCCTCATCCTTCACCACGACCTCTTGCACACCTTCCATACCCGGCAGTTCAAACATGGTATCCAGCAGGATGTCTTCCATGATCGACCGCAGGCCGCGCGCCCCGGTTTTGCGCTTGATCGCGCGCTTGGCAATGGCCGTCAATGCATCTGGGGTAAAGGTCAGCTTGACACCTTCGATGTCAAACAGGCGCTGGTATTGCTTGACCAGGGCATTTTTCGGCTCGGTCAGAATGGTCACCAACGCGTCTTCATCCAGATCGGCCAAAGTGGCGATCACCGGCAAACGGCCCACGAATTCTGGAATCAGGCCGAATTTCAGCAGATCTTCCGGCTCCAGCTCTTTGAACAATTCGCCCGCCCCGCGTGCATCGGGGTCTTTCACATCGGCGCCAAAGCCAATGCCCGACCCTTTGCCCCGCTGGGCGATGATTTTTTCAAGACCGGCGAATGCCCCACCGCAGATGAACAGGATATTCGTCGTATCCACTTGCAGGAATTCCTGCTGCGGATGCTTGCGCCCGCCTTGTGGCGGCACGCTGGCAACGGTGCCTTCCATGATCTTCAAAAGCGCCTGCTGCACACCTTCGCCCGACACATCGCGGGTGATCGACGGATTGTCAGACTTGCGGGTGATCTTGTCCACTTCGTCAATATAGACGATGCCGCGCTGCGCCCGTTCCACATTGTATTCACTGGCCTGCAACAGCTTCAGGATGATGTTTTCAACATCTTCACCCACATAACCGGCCTCGGTCAGCGTGGTGGCATCTGCCATGGTAAAGGGCACATCCAGAATGCGGGCCAAGGTTTGCGCAAGCAAGGTCTTGCCGCAACCGGTGGGGCCGATCAGCAGGATGTTGGATTTCGCCAGTTCGATATCGGTCTTGGACGAATGGTTCAGCCGCTTGTAGTGGTTGTGCACCGCCACAGACAGCACCCGCTTGGCATGAATCTGGCCGATGACATAATCATCCAGAACCTTGCAGATTTCCCGCGGCGTCGGCACGCCATCGCTGGATTTCAGCCCGGCTGATTTCGTTTCCTCGCGGATGATATCCATGCACAATTCGACGCATTCGTCGCAAATGAACACGGTCGGCCCGGCGATCAGCTTTCGCACTTCATGCTGGCTCTTGCCGCAGAAGGAACAGTAAAGGGTGTTCTTGCTGTCGCCTGAATTATTCGCCATTGGATGCCCTCAAGACCTTGATGCAGAAAGTCTAAGCCAAGGCCCGACCGTCCACAATGTCAAATCGCCCCCCGTGGCACAGCCAAAGGGGGCGCGCTGCTTACTTGGATGTATCGTCCATCTTGCCACGCGAGGTGACAATCTCGTCGATATGGCCCCATTCCTTGGCTTCTTCGGGCGTCATCCACTTGTCGCGCTCCATTGCTTCGCGCACGACTTCATAGGGTTGGCCCGAGTGCTTCATGTAAAGGTGATACATGCGCTCACGCGTCTGTTCGATATGGCGGGCCGAGATCATGATGTCGGCTGCCGTGCCCTGCATGCCGCCCGACGGCTGGTGAACAAGGAATTCGGCATTGGGCAACGAAAACCGCATGCCCTTTTCGCCACCAATCGCAATCACCGACCCCATCGACGCCGCCAGACCACACACAAGGGTCGAAACCTTGGGGCGGATATATTGCATCGTGTCATAGATGCTCATGCCAGCCACAACCGACCCGCCGGGCGAGTTGATATACATGCTGATTTCTTTTGACGGATTTTCCGCCTCAAGATGCAAAAGCTGGGCCACGATCAGCGTTGACATGCCATCATGAACCGGGCCGTTCACAAAGATGATCCGCTCTTTCAGCAGACGGCTGAAGATATCATAGGCACGTTCCCCACGGCTGGTTTGTTCGACAACCATCGGAACAAGGTTCATATAGGTCTCAATCGGATCGCGCATCTCGGTCCTGCCTCTCACGTCATTCGCACTGGGATATCGGTCGTTTGTTACCAGAGTCTTAGTTGGGCGCTGCGGGGGCTGCAAGGGCAGGAGGTGAAACTATCGTCAAAGCCCGCGTCGCAGCTCTGTGCCGACCCGCCTTGAAAGGCCGTGGCCGTGGCATAGCTTGCGGCAGATGAATGACATCAGCCCCCTGTTTTGCACGTCACGCCACGATGCCCTCGCCCGATTGCAGGCGTTTTTGCCGCACGCGGGCCTGGCCTATGCCCGTGACCGCAACCACGATGTGCCGGGCCATCCGCATGTGTCGCGCCTGTCGCCCGCCCTGCGCCACCGCCTGATCACCGAGGCCGAGGTGCTGGCCGCCGTCACAAGGGCCCAAGGCGATACTGCCGAAAAATTCATCGCCGAGGTGCTGTGGCGCAGCTATTGGAAGGGCTTTCTGGAACTGCGCCCGTCCCTTTGGGCGGGGTATCGTCGTGATCTGCGGGCCGCGATGAACCGCCTGGCCACCGAATCCGGTCTGCGCCAGCAATGGCAAGCGGCCTGTTCCGGCACCACCGGGATCGACGGGTTTGATCATTGGGCGCAAGAACTGGTGCAGACCGGATATCTGCACAACCACGCCCGGATGTGGTTCGCCTCGATCTGGATCTTTACGCTGCGCCTGCCATGGGAATTGGGGGCCGACTTTTTTCTGCGCCACCTTCTTGATGGCGATGCGGCCTCAAACACGCTGTCATGGCGGTGGGTGGCAGGCCTGCATACCCCCGGCAAAACCTATGCGGCAACCACCGACAACATCGCCAAATACACGGCCGGCCGCTTTTCTCCCCTTGGCCTTGCCCGTCAGACCAGCCCGGTTCAGGGCCAGCCGAACCCGGCCCCCGGCCCCTGCCCCAGCGGCGACGCATGGGACAGATCGGCCCCTTCGGTCTTGCTGGTGCATGAAGACGATCTCAGCCCCGACTGGCTGCTGGATTTGGGCCTGCGCCCGAAGGCGGTTGTGCTGATGACAGCCACCTCTGGCCGATCACCCCTGATCACCGCACCTTTGGTCGGCGACTATGTCGGGCAGTGCATGGCTGATCTTGCCGCGCGCCTGACCAACCTGCTTGGGGCAGATGTGCCGCTGTCACGCGCCACCGATCTGGCCCAGGACCTGCGGCAGATCAGCATGGACACAGGCGCCACGCAAATCGTCACGCCCTATGCCCCTGTCGGTCCCGTGGCTGATATGTTGGCCCCCTTGCGCGCCGCTGGCCCGCCGCTGCGTCTGGCGATGCGCCCCTATGACCGTGCACTGTGGCCCCATGCCACCCACGGCTTCTTTCGCTTTCGTGCGGCAGTGGCACCAGCCATTCAGGCCCCGGCCTGAAACACCTGCCGCGCCAAAACCACCCGTGCCACCGCCGTGATCAGGCACAATCCCCCAAAGATCACGGCCGCAGGCACAAACAGGCCCGGCAAGAGACTGATCAGCACGAACAGCACAATCGTCTCGGCCCCTTCCAGCAAACCCGCAGCATAATACAGCGACTTTTGCCCCTGCGCCTCGGTCTGCATCCCGCGCTTTTCAGCCAGCACAGCATAGCCCAGAAAGCTGGCGGCATTCACATAAAAGCTGCCAATCAAAAAGGCCCCCGCCACGGCATTCGCCCCCGGGTCACGCAAGACAAAGGCCAGCGGAATAGCCGCGTAAAAAATGAAATCGCAAAAGATATCCAGATATCCGCCAAAATCGGTCTTGGTGGTCGCCCGCGCCACCGCCCCATCCAGCCCATCGGCCAGCCGCCCGCCCAGGATCAGCACGGCGGCGATCCAGCCAGCCCCCCCCAAGGCCAGCCACAGCGCAGCCCCCAAGCCAAGGCCAAGGCCCGCCAGCGTGACGGCATCCGCCGAAACCCCCGCCCGCGCAAGGCCCCGGCCCAACCGGTTCAGCGGCGGGTCGATCCATGGCCGGATCTTTGCGTCAAACATGAATTTCCCCTTGTTTTCCCTTGGCTTCATGCCCGCTTCGCCAAAGTGGTGGCGCTTGTTACACCTGTCACACAACTGTGCGTTTGGCGAAACCCAAATGCTTTTGCGCTTGAAACCATCCACCCGCAGCCCATACCCCTAAGGCAAGACAGGCCGGAAACACAGGGCCGACAGACCACAGCGGCCACCCCGATCGGCCCACGCAGGAGGATTGCATGAACCGACGCCATTTCCTTGTTGCCGGCGCGCTGGCAGCCACAGCCCTGACGGCCCTGCCCCCCTCGGCCCTGCTGGCCCAAAGCCCCGATTGGCAAACTGTTCTGGCCGAGGCAAAGGGCCAGACCGTTTATTGGCACGCCTGGGGCGGCGATCCCAAGATCAATGATTTCATCGCTTGGGTGGGGGATCAGGCGCAAGACCGCTATGGTGTGGCGCTGACCCATGTCAAACTGGCGTCAACGGCTGATGCGGTGGCCCGCGTTCTGGCCGAAAAAGAGGCAGGCATAACGACCGGCGGTGCGGTTGATCTGATCTGGATCAACGGTGAAAACTTTGCCGCAATGAAGGCGCAGGGCCTGCTGCAGGGCCCCTTTGCCGAAAGCCTGCCGAACTGGAATTTGGTCGATGTCGCGGGCAAACCCGCCGTGGTAACCGATTTCACCCTGCCGACCGAAGGCTTTGAAAGCCCCTGGGCCATGGCGCAACTGGTGTTTGAATATGACAGTGCCCGCCTGCCCACACCGCCCCAAAGCCTTGAGGCCTTGCAACAGTGGATCATCGCCAATCCGGGCCGGTTCACCTATCCACAGCCGCCCGATTATCTGGGCACAACGTTTCTGAAACAACTGGCCTATGGCACGCTGGCCGACCCTGCGGTGCTGCAAAAGCCGGTGGATGACGCCAGCTATGCCCAAACCGTGGCCCCCATGTGGGCCTGGCTTGACGCCGTTACGCCGCATCTGTGGCGGGCGGGCAAGGCCTATCCGCAGAACGAACCCGCCCTTGGCCAGTTGCTGGCCGACAGCGAAATCGACATCGGCTTTGCCTTCAACCCCGGCCGCGCCAGTGCCGAAATTGCGGCAGGCACCCTGCCCGACACGATGCGCACCTTTACCCTTGCGGGTGGCACCATCGGCAATGCCAGCTTTGTGGCCATTCCCTTCAACGCCGCGCACAGTGCCGGGGCACGGGTGATCGCCAATCTGCTGCTTGATCCGCAGGTGCAGGCCCGCGCGCAAGACCCGGGCGTTCTGGGCTTTCAAACCGTGCTGAACGTCGCCGCCCTGCCCGCAGAAGACCGCGCCCGCTTTGAAGCGCTTGATCTGGGCATCGCAACCCTGCCACCCGAGGCGATGGGGCCTGCGCTGTTAGAGCCGCATGCAAGCTGGATGATCCGCATCGGGCAAGATTGGGTCGAGCGGTACGGCGTTGCCCAATAAGCCTCTGCCCAGTCCGCGCCCCACCAGCAAGGCCGGGGCGCTGCTGCGGCAGGCCCCGCGCCTGACGGTTCTGTTGCTTGTGGCCCCGGTGGCGGCCGGGCTGTTTGGCACCATCGCCCCCGTGTTGCGTGACCACGCCGCCCCGATGCAGGCGGTCTTGACGTGGCAGGGCCTGCCCGTTGCTGTCATGCTGTCGGTCAAGACGGGGGTTCTGTCTACCTTGGGCGCCCTTGTGATCACCTTGCTGGTGGTGGCCAGTCTGGGCGATGGCCGGGCCTTTCGGCTGATCCAGCATCTGCTGGCCCCGCTTTTGGCCGTGCCCCATGCCGCTGCAGCCTTGGGCCTTGCCTTTCTGATCGCGCCCTCGGGCTGGCTTGCGCGGCTTGTCTCGCCCTGGGCGACGGGCTGGCAGCACCCCCCTGATCTTCTGGTGCTGAATGATCCGGGGGGTTGGGCGCTGACCTTGGGCCTGATGGCCAAGGAAGTGCCGTTCTTGTTGTTGATGACCCTGGCTGCCTTGCCGCAAACCGATGCCCGGCGACGGGTGTTGCAGGCGCAGTCGCTGGGCGCGGGCCGGGTCGCGGGGTTTGTGGTGGGGGTGCTGCCCACGCTTTACGCACAGTTGCGCCTGCCCATCTATGCCGTCCTGGCCTATGCAATGACGGTGGTGGACATGGCCTTCATTCTGGGACCGACCCTGCCGCCCACCCTGTCGGCCCAGATCGTGATCTGGATGAACGACCCGTCCCTGTCGGGCCGTGATCTGGCCGCCGCAGGGGCCACCTTGCAGGTTGCGCTGGTGCTGACCGCAATCGTGATCTGGCGGTTGGCCGAGGCCGTGGCCAGCCGGCTGCTGACGCGGGCCGCCTGGGCAGGTCTGCGCGCGCCATTGGCCGACCGGATGGCCCGGCCCATCGGATTGGCGCTTGGCTTTGGCTTTGCGGGCCTTTTGTTCAGCGGGCTGGCTGGCCTAGGCCTGTGGTCTGTGGCTGGGTTATGGCAATTTCCCGATGCCACGCCAGAAACGCTGTCGCTGACCACATGGCGACGGGCCGGGCCTGACCTGGTTGCCAGCACCGGCCTGACACTGGCCATTGCCGCGGTGGCAACGCTGGCGGCCCTTGCGCTGGTTCTGGCCTGCCTTGAGGCCGAGCAAAGGTTCTCGCTGTCCCCCGGCGCAAACGGGCTTTTCATTCTGTATCTGCCCCTGATCATCCCACAAATCGCCTTTCTGCCCGGCCTGCAATCGCTGTCTCTGCGCCTTGGGGTCGAGGGCAGTTGGTGGGCTGTGGCGGCGGCACATCTGGTCTTTGTGCTGCCTTATGTCTTTTTGTCTCTGGCCGCGCCCTATCGCAGCCTTGACCCGCGCTTTCGCCTTGCAGCGCAAAGCCTTGGCGCAAGGCCTCTGCGCCTGTTCGTCACTGTGATCCTGCCCTTGCTGTTGCGCCCGATCCTGACGGCGATGGCCGTCGGGCTGGCCGTTTCCATCGGGCAGTATCTGCCCACCTTGCTGATTGGGGGGGGGCGGGTGGAAACCCTGACCACCGAAGCCGTGGCCCTGTCGTCGGGGGCGAACCGCCGTCTGATCGGCGCCTATGGGTTGGCCCAAACCCTGCTGCCCGCCGCGGGTTTTGCGCTTGCCATCGCCCTTCCGGCAATCGTGTTCCGTCACCGCCGGGGAATGGAGGCCCGGACATGATCAAAGACCTGTCACTGAACCAACTGAGAATCACCCGTGCCGGAAAAGAGATGATTGACCTGACCGTGCAGATCAGGGGCGGCGAGGTGCTGACCATCATGGGACCCTCGGGCGCAGGCAAATCGACTGCCCTTGCCGCAATCCTTGGCACGCTGCCCGATGCGTTTCAAAGGTCGGGCCAGATCCTGTTGAACGGGCAAGAGATTTCAACCCTGCCCACCCATGAACGCCGCGTCGGTCTACTGTTTCAGGATGATGTGTTGTTTCCCCATCTCTCGGTCGGGGCCAATCTGGCCTTTGCAATTCCCACCAGTGTCAAAGGCCGACAGGCCCGCGCCCAAATGGTCGATGACGCCCTGAACCAAGCCGGTCTGGCAGGCTATGCCCCGCGTGACCCGGCCACGTTATCGGGCGGGCAACGCGCCCGTGTCGCCCTGATGCGCGCCCTGTTGGCAGAACCCTGCGCTTTGCTGCTGGACGAACCCTTTTCGCGGCTGGATGCTGCGCTGCGCATCCAAATCCGCGCCTTCACGCTGCAAACCATTCGTGATCGGCAAATACCGGCCATTCTGGTCACCCATGATGCCGAAGATGCAGTGGCCGCAGGCGGGCAGATTCTTTCGCCTTTGGGCCATAAGGTCGTGCTTTAACGCGCCAACCGCAGTTCGGCCTTCAGCCCGCCCAGCCTCTCACTTTGGCCCAAGACCAGACTGCCACCATGGCTGCGCGCGATGTCGGCCACAATGGCAAGGCCCAACCCCGCCCCGTTTCCGGCGTTGCGGTTGCGGGCATCATCCAGCCGGGCAAAGGGCGAAACGGCTGTCTCGCGCTTGTCATGTGGGATGCCCGGCCCATCATCTTCCACCACAAAGCGCAACTGCCGCTCTGTGACCTGCACAGAAAGCGAGACGTGACGGCCATGCCGCACGCCATTGCCCACCAGATTTTCCAATGCCCGGACAATCGATTGCGGCCGCATGCGCATCGGCGCAGGAGGCACTGCCGACGGGATCAGCACAACGTCATGCCCTGCCCTGCCCGCATTCTCGACCACATGCTGGGCCAGTGCCATGGGGTCGGCCATCTCGGGCTCGTCCAATGCGTCGCCACGGGCAAAGGCCAGGAATTCATCCACCATCCGCTCCATCTCGGCCACATCCGACAACAGCGCCGCAACCTCATCATCTTCGGGCAGCATCGTCAGGCCAAGGCGCAAGCGGGTAAGCGGCGTGCGCAGATCGTGGCTGATGCCCGACAGCATCATCGTGCGCGTCTCGATCGCACGTTCGATCCGCGCCCGCATATCCAGAAACGCCGCCCCCGCAGCCCGCACCTCGGTCGCACCACGCGGGCGATACTGCACCACCTCTCCCTTGCCAAAGGCCGTCGCCGCCGCGGCCAACCGGGCGATCGGGCGCAATTGATTGCGCAAGAAGGCATAGGCGATAAAGGTCATCAAAGCCGAGGCCAGCCCCATGATGACCAACAACTGATGCGGGTTAGAGGCAGACAACCGTGCACGCGGGATCAAGAGCTGAACCGGCCCCGGCCCGGTGGTGACAGTCAGAACCACAGTGCTGCGCACGGATTGCAGGTCGATGGACAAGATGCCCTTTAGCCCCGACCGCAGCGTCTCGATCACCACCCCCGCCGTCAGGTCTTGCCAACCAGACTTGTCGGCCGCGGTGACACTGGCCGGATCAGGGCGCAGCAACGTCATCCCAAAGGCTTTCGCTGTGCCCGAGGCTTCGGCAAAAGCCCCCGCCAGATCACCCGTCCGTTCCACCTGGGCCCGGATCAGTTCGATCTCATAGATCACCCCAAGCGACAACTGGCGCGTCACCCCTTCAAAATGGCGCTGAATGAAGGCTATGGACACGATCAACTGGATCGTGACGATGGGCAGAACAAGGATCAAAGCCGCCCTGCCGAACAGGCTGCGCGGCAACAATATTTTCAATCGGGGGCGCATGGGAAAAGCCTAGCGCCGTCTTGGGCAGAAGGGAAGCCGGATGACACCGGGCGCAATTGACCAGATGACAGACCGGGTGCGGCGCATTCTGGCCCCGAACCCCTCCCCCATGACCGGGCCGGGCACCAACAGCTATCTGATCGGGCGTGGCGGAGATCTGCTGCTGGTCGATCCGGGGCCGCTTGATGCATCACACATTGCCGCGCTGCACCGCGCCATCGCTCCGGGAGAGCGTGTGGCCGCGATCATCGTCACCCATCCGCATCTGGATCATTCCGCTGCCGCCCCCTCGCTTGCCAAGGAAACGCGCGCCCCGATCTGGGCCTTTGGGGCCTCAGGCCAAGGGCGCAGCCCCCTGATGCGCCACTTGGCAGCGCAAGGCCTTACCGGTGGCGGCGAAGGCGTTGATCACGGCTTTGCCCCCCATCGCCGCCTGCAAGATGGCGAGTTCCTCTCGGGCGATTGGGGCGATGTCGAGGTGTTGCACTGCCCCGGCCATATGGCCGAGCATATCTGCCTCGGGTTCGGTGGGGTGCTGCTTTCGGGTGATCACGCCATGGGCTGGTCAACCAGCCTTGTCTCGCCCCCCGATGGCGATATGGCCGCCTATATGGCCTCGCTTGACAGGCTGGCCGCGCGGTCGTGGCACCTTATGCTGCCCGGCCATGGCGCCGAGGTGCGCGATGTGGCCGCCCGCCTTGAAGATCTGCGCCACCACCGCCGCATGAGAGAGGCCGCCATTCAGGCCCAACTGGCCATGGCTCCGGCCTCGGCCCATGATCTGGCCAGGCAGATCTACACCCAAACCCCTGCTGCGCTGTTGCCCGCAGCCGAGCGCAATATTCTTGCCCATCTTATTGATCTGTTTGAAAGAAATGCAATCACGGCAGCAACTCCCCTGCACGCAGAGACAGTTTTTTCACTTCATCCCGCAAAAGCATGATTTTTCCACCCCAGCCCCCTTTACGCCCCCGATTCACCTCGCTATACAGCCCACGTGTTCCGGCGTAGCTCAGCGGTAGAGCAGTTGACTGTTAATCAATTGGTCGTAGGTTCGATCCCTACCGCCGGAGCCAAAATTCTATGCAAGCTACGGATTTTGAACGATGAAATCGTTTGTAAGTTCGGCGTGTCACACATCGGTGTAGCACATTCGAGCTGCAGGCGCGGCCTTTCTCCCTTCTTCCGGGGGACAAAGAAATAGGCAAACACGTTCATCTTATGCAGCGCGGCGATGTCTTGTACGCGAGGCGGCGCCTGCCAGCGAAATCCACAAAAATCGAATGTCTTCAGCTGTCTTTGCGCACCAAAGAAAGATCAGAAGTTTACGATCGGCGTTATGTGAGCCTTATTAAGCGGCGGGCACAGAGCAAGAATCGCTCGCCTCTTAAATCCGGCCACATCTCTGTCGGGCATCTTGTCGATAGTCACCACCCAGACATTGACAGTTTCGTTGGCCTCCAAATGGCAGCGGATCGCGTTGCGCAATGCACTTGTGGTGCCGGGGAGGCCGTCTTTGCGATTGCTGTAGCTGATATGTCGTGCGCGGCGCAGGCATGAGCACAGTCTCTGGTGAAGTCCACCAATCTTACGATCTGCCGCGCCGATGTATTGAACCTGACCGTCAAAAACAAAGGCATAGACCCCGTTGACAGATGGTGCGGTTCCGACAAGTCGCATTCGCTCATCGTCGATAACGACATGACCAACATCAGTGAACTGTTCGATCAATGGCCCAGCCTCATCTTCCTGAGTATAAGGCCGACAGGCTATGCTACGGTCGACATCCCGTCCAGATCGACATGTTGGCATTGTGGACTGCCCCGGTTCTGTTCCGGTCAGGTACTCCTTTTATCGTTCTCAATAGATCGGAACGAAACTGAGATAGGTCTGCCGTGCATGAAATGCGCCTCGCAGGTTTCTGCAAGGCGCTGATTTTCAGTGGCAGGTCAGCGATGCCCCTGAAATGGACGAAAAATCATCTTTGGCAAATGCCGCACGCAAAGGCTCGTTGCTTTTGCTTTTAAACACGCTCTCCTGATCAACCATCCACGACACGAAAGGGCATCAATTCGCAATGCCCTTTCGTCTGAAGATAGGTTCATTCGATCGGAGACAACAGATTGGGATCAACAACAAGGTTTCGAACCCCATGCGCGTGCTCTTCGTCAAATGGGTTACTTTCAAGCCAAGTACCAACGGAATTGATATCAAGCTTGAGAACCTTTGGACGAACACTCCATGTAACTTGGAACGGTGAGCCTGTTTCGTTGTATTTTGGCCCTGTGGTCGAGCCATCATAAAGAACTGGAGTCCCGAGATCCGTCGGCAGGTTTGGCACTTGGTTCAGCCCGTTGATATTTTCGATCTTGGCAATGTTGGTAAAGTCCGCGGCGGATGTGTCGTTAACCAGCACCGCAACAACCGCTTCCACCCGCAATTGCGGGTTCCCGATCGAGTCGTTCAGGCAAGTGCCAAGCCCGTTGCCCAAGGTGGCCTGGGCAGTGGAATGCACAAAATGGATTTCGATGGTATCGCCAGGAACCAGATCGCCGTGTTCGCCTTCACCGATCTTGCGGTCAAGCGGAACCAGTTCAGCTTCGGTCAGCTCACCATTATATTTAAAGCCCGTTCCCGCCCCTTCGCCATCGCCGTTTCCAGCATAGGTCGTGAACTCGCCACCTTTGTGCTCTGCATTTTCATGGAGGTGAATGTCGCACAGCGTCATCTCGTTCGCCGGAGGCGCTTCACCAAAGGCCCGCACGTTCTTGCCGTCTTTCGCATCAATATCCCGCGGCGATTGCGGCCCAAAACCCTTTCCTTCGGTGGCGGCAGCCAAGGCTGCATTCTGCTCCAGAATCACGCTATCCGCGACTGAATGACCATGCGTTTCAGCCACAGCCGCCGTGCCAGCTAGGGCGATAAATGTACCAAAACAACAAACAGTCTTAATCATCACAACTCCTCCAAAACGGTTGATGCTCTCCACCTCTCTGACGGGTTTGTGAATGGCACAAGTGGCTGCAAGATTGACCGGATGTTGGCGCCTGGTGACCCCACTCCGTCTTGAGTTTTTCGGAGTGTACTGACGTTACTACGTCAAATGAACGCGCTTGCACCTTCGGCTTCGCTGAAGTGGGTCGCGGGGTGTCTTGTAACACGGTCTGGGGCGAAATGATGGTCCCAAACCTTGCTGGTTTCTGCATGATCACCCACGTCATGCGTCCAAGTCTTGTTCTGTTAGCGATCGCAGATTTCTATCGAGAAGGGAAAGTCGTCAAACATGGCTTTCTGGCTTTTCCCGAAGGCTAAAAGGTTCTCCACGTTTTCGATCACGGGGCGGCACTCAGAACCCGTTTTAGTTCCAACTGGGCCGCACGCTGCTTTCAGGTCCATCAATCAAGGATTGATAAGCCCAAATTCCTCGAGTCGGCACTGACTGAACAAAGGAACGTGCGTTCCACATCAGTTGCCACGACACGAAATGCTTCTGTTCAGAAGCTGCCAAAACCCATGCCGAGAGCAATGATGACCGCGCAAGCGACTGTCGGCACAATGACTGCAACCACGAATATATCTGTGTAAGCCTGGCGGTGACTCATGCCGCAAATCCCCAAGAGTGTGATCACCGCACCGTTATGCGGCAAGGTGTCTAGTCCGCCAGTCGCCACCGCGATGACACGGTGCAGCAGCGCCGGATCGACGTGCTGGCTCTCTGCCTGCGCCATGAGTGCGGTCCCAAGCACATCAAGCGCAATCGACATGCCTCCCGAGGCTGATCCGGTGATCCCCGCCAATGCCCCCGAAGACAACGCAGCCGAGATCAACACATGTCCCCCTGACAGCCCTTCAAGGCTGGCGCGCAAAACGTCGAACCCTGGCAAATGAGCGATCACCGCACCAAAGCCCACAAGACTGGCGGTGTTAAAAAGCGGCAAGAGCGCAGATTCCGCGCCAGTGTTGACCACTTGCATCATCCGCGGCGGACGACTGACGATCAGCGCCAGTATCAGTGCCACGCTGAGCGCAGTAACGACCGACCATACCCCCTTGACCCGAGACAATTCGGTTGCGCCATAGACGGGGTCGGCGAGATAGGTGGTATCTAGAGTTGGCAGGATGATTTGGCCCATGACCAGTGTCACCACTCCCACGGACAGGATCGGCACAAGGGCAACCCACAAGGGCAAGGGGCGCACTCGCGGCGGTATGTCGGGCGCATCCGGCGGCGCGTCCCCAGACAACATCCGCACCCGCATCTGGAGCCAAATGACACCCAACACCAACATGACCGCCCCTGCGATAAGCCCCAATCCTGGTGCCGCAAAGGCCGTAGTCGCGAATGTTGCCATTGGAATTGCGTTCTGAATAGAAGGTGTGCCTGGCAAAGCTGTCATTGTAAATGTGAAAGCCCCCAAGGCGATCGTCGCTGGGATCAATCTGGCAGGCAGCCTGGTTTGGGCAAACAGCGCCCGCGCCAAGGGCCAAGCGGCAAAGGCCACCACGAAAAGTGACACACCACCATAGGTCAACACCGCGCAGGCAATGACGACAGCCAGAATGGCATTCTTCGGACCCAAAGCAGCCGCAGTCGCAGACGCCAATCGTTCAGCCGCGCCAGAGGCTTCCATCACACGGCCGAACAGGGCGCCGAGCAGGAACAAGGGAAAGAAGGCCACAACAAAGCCGCCCGCCGCCTGCATGAAGACCTGCGTATAGCTTGCAAGCATCGGAGCACCGGAGGCAAAGGCAGCAAGCACGGCCAGCACAGGTGCAAGCACAAGCACCGAGATGCCGCGCCATGCCCCGATGATCAGGAGCGTCAGTGTGGAAAGGATCAAGAAGACTGCCATGCTACGCCACCCCTGCTGCAACGCAGCATAGACGACTGTTGGTTCTCGGACCAGCTATGAGGAAGGGCATTTCAATCCAAGAGGTTTGGATAAACGACCACAGCATGTGATCGTAGAAGTCTGCAAATCTTCGGCGGCAGCACAACAGCGCGCACATTCCGCCCTTTCAGGGGACATCCGTTTCACTGCGGTGCTGGCCGTTTCGCAAGGATTGCGATATCAATGTCACCATAGACAGGGAGTTTTGACATGCGCCTACATCTCGTTGCGGCATTCATGCTGTCGCCCCTGTCATCTGCTGCAGGTCCAGTCGAAGATGGGGCAGCCCTTGTGAAACGCAACTGCTCGGGGTGCCATGCCGTAACCCAATACGATGCAAGCCCAAATCCCCGGGCCATTCCGTTCCGCTTTATTGGGCGGCTTTATCCGATCAACCATCTGGAAGAGGCCTTGGCCGAAGGCATCTTGGTCGGACACGAAATGCCAGAATTCGTTCTGAATTTGAACCAAGTAACCGCCGTGATCCGCTATCTGGAGTCAATACAGGTCAGATAGCGCGCTCACCGCACCGAAGTACCCCAATCTGATCTGTACCACCCGACTGGCATGATCCAATCCAAATCACATTGCCCCGTTGAGGTTGGACGTTTCCACTACGCCTCATTGGCTGGGAACGGGTTAAATTGGATTAAAAGAGGTGGTTCAGTTGATCTGAACAAGTTCCGGGTATTTTCCAAATGGATTTCCGTCTCGGTTACGCCACCACCGGTCCGGGGATCGGCAGGTTGAAGCAGGCCTGATTGCGGGTTTTACCGTCAAGCGATGAATGCGGGCGGCGTGCAAAAGGGGATGGTTTGCAACAGATAAACCAGCCCACTAATTTTATCATGATCTGCGTGCCCGGAAAATGCGGCAGATCAAATTCAATGCACATGTTTGAATATATAATGTCTTCAGTCAAAAGTGGAGATGCAAGGAGATTCAAGACATGGTCTACCAGTTGTTCCCGACGAGCGATGCCGAGCGTGCCCATACCGAAACGCTCGGCCAACAGCGCGGATCTGAGATAGCGCGGCTAGCTGATGGTGGTGCAATCATCGTCTGGGCCGAACAGCAGGATCCTGACAGCGCATATGGCTATGACATCGTGACCCAGCGCTATGATGCGCAGGGCAACAGGCTGGGCGACAAGGTGCTGGTGTATTCCGGGCCCGCCGATATCTCAGGCGGTGACTTCTTGCCAATGATTGCGGGGCTGGAGGGGGGAGGCTATGCCGTTTCCTTCCGCGACCCCACGACGAAAGGGTTACAAGTTTCGACATTTGACGCGCAGGGCGTGCAGATCGGCAGTCAGGTGGTGCATTTGCCAAACCACCAGATCTCCGAGACCCGATCGGTGGAGGTCTATACCCTGTCCACGGGATATGGTCGCAGCACGATCACCGAACTTGCAGACGGTGGCTTTGCTGTCACTTGGGGCGCGGGATATACGGGCATTTTGGCGCAATATGGGGGTTCTGACACAGATTACAGCGCGATCTTCGATGCCAATGGGGTTATGACCACTGCGCCATTTCAGGTCACCCCCTGGATCGGTAAAATCAGTTATGGCTGGGATCTCTACAACTACACCTTCGGCTCGACTGCGCTTGAGAATGGCAATTACGTCATCGTTACCCGCATCGGAACAACCACTCCGGGCAATGACAGCGGCTATCCGTCGGTCGGTATTCAAATTCGTGGCCCCGAAGGGCAACTGATCTCTGGGCCATTTCTGGCAGCTTCCTCAATTGAAGAAGACATGAGCGCCGCTGCGGTAGCCACGCTGGAGGATGGCAGCTTTGTGGTGGTCTGGAACACCGAAACGGCAACCGTCTGGCGACAATTTGCAGAAGACGGTGTACCAATGGGCACTGAAAGCTCGCTGGGCTATTTGTATCACCGCCCTACTGTCTCGCCGATGGAAGATGGCGGTTTCATGATCGGTGTACAGTCGAGACCGGGCTATAACCCCTCGTGGCGGGCCTATGCCTTTCGCTTTGATGCCGAAGGCGAACAGGTGGGCGAGCCTCAGCAGATTTCCGCGCGTAACGAATTCAATGTTCTTTATCAGGAACTTACCCCAGAATTTGTAACTCTGGGGGACGGATCTCTGATGGCCAGCTGGAACGCTGTGTCTTGGGAAGATCAGTATCCGGATGTGATGGTGCGTAGCTATATGGCCGAACGCATCGGCACTGACACTGACGATGTGTTGACAGGAGCCGATGCGGCCACGGCCTTCTTTGCCGGAGCGGGCAATGATCGCCTCACTGGCTCAACCGCTGAGGATGTGCTGGATGCGGGGACAGGCGCTGACACGCTGGATGGTGGGGCTGGGAATGACAGCCTGACTGGCGGCAGCGGGGCGGATACCGTTGTGCTGCGCACCGGCATGGGCGCTGACCGGATCAGCGATTTTGTTGTGGGCGAAGACACGCTTGATTTCTCGAACCTCACGTCTGCCGAGCGGGCTGCGGTCACGTTTGGGGCGGATGGCTCGGGCGATCGTCAGGTCAGGTTGGGGGATGGATCGACCCTGACGATGACGGGGGTTGCCCGCAATTTCGCAGCGACCGGCGCGGTGACCATTCAGGGCACGGCCAGCGAGGATGCGACGCTGACGGCGAATACCTCCACCGTGGCGGATCAGGATGGGTTGGGCACGATTGCCTTCCAATGGCTGCGCGGCGGGGTAGAGATCGCGGGGGCCACCAATGGCAGCTATGTGCTGACACAAGCCGATGTGGGCCAGCAGATGTCGGTGCGGATCGACTATACCGACGGCTTTGGCACGGCCGAGACGCTGACCAGTGCGGCGACGACCGCGGTGACCAATGTCAACGATCCGGTAACCGGCGCGGTGACCATTCAGGGCACAGCCCGCACGGGCGAGACGCTGTCGGCCAACACCGCGACGCTGGCGGATGAAGACGGGCTGGGGGCCTTTTCCTTCCAATGGCTGCGGGCGGGGGCTGCCATTTCGGGCGCAACCCAATCGACCTATGAACTGACATCTGCCGATGTCGGAGCCACGGTTTCGCTGCGGGTCAGCTATACCGACGGTCAGGGCACGGCCGAGGCCGTGACCAGCGCGCCAACAGCTGCGGTCGAGGCGGGCGCCCTGACCCTGGTTGGAACACCTGGCGCCGATCGCCTGATCGGTGGCCCGGGGAACGATACGATTTCCGGCCTTGATGGCCCCGACACGCTGAACGGCCTTGGAGGGGATGATTTCATCTATGGCGGATCTTCGGCCGCGGACCTGCGTGACGTCATCTATGGTGGCGACGGCAACGACACTATCGATGGCGGCTTTGGCAATGACGAACTGAACGGCGGGGCTGGCAACGACACCATCAACGGCGGCTTCGGTTCGGATACGCTGATCGGCAATGATGGCGATGACATCTTCCTTGGGGCTGGCGGCAGCGATCTGATCTTCGGCAATGATGGCAATGACTTCGTCAACGGCGGCTTTGGCTATGACCGGGTCAATGGCGGTGCCGGGGCGGATACCTTCTTCCATGTTGGGGTGGCCGACCACGGATCGGACTGGATCCAGGACTATAACGCCGCCGAGGGCGATGTGCTGCTGACAGCGATTGCCGGGGCAACCCGCAGCCAGTTCCAGGTCAATATCGCCAATACCCCCGGCGCAGGGGATGCCGGTGTGGCCGAGGCCTTTGTCATCTATCGACCCACGGGCCAGATCCTTTACGCCTTGGTCGATGGCGCGGGGCAAGACAGCATCAACCTGAGCATCGGCGGGCAGGTGTTTGATCTTCTATAGATGCAAGACAAAAAAGGGCACTGACGTTGCCCTCAACCTTTGACGCACACCCATCATCTACCCGACGCGAGCGTATCCTCATGGTTAAGGCAAGCTTGTTTGGGCAAAGCGGATAAATGGCTTGGAGGGGGGGGACGTTACTCCCCTCCCCCCAGGCTCCTTCTCAGAGGATCGCCACACAAATCTCCGACTAAATATCGATGATCTCCGCACCGATCTTAGGATTGATCTGGGCCGTTGCGGACCCCGTGCCAGCACCATCCACCAGAGCACAAAGGATCTGGCCGGTGGGGCGGTAGATCGCGAGGGCTTTGGCCACGCCCGCGTGACCCGCACCGACGCTAAGACCGTTGTCTGATTTGGACCACCCGACTGGCATGATCCGATTCAAAGTGTATTGACCCGTTGAAGTTGGACTTTCCCCCTACGCCTTGGGAAAGGGTTAAACTAGATAAGGGCGTACAGCTGCGCTGGTATGCAGAACGCGTTCGTCCTTAACAAGGGTTAGGCGCTACACCGGCCATCCAGATTTTCGGGAGCTTCGAGAAGACCGGCAGCGTCATCATACCAAGGGAACGACTGTCGGCCGCGAAGCCTGCGGCTGTACCATGTGCCAAGAGGGCAAGTCTTGTGGCAGTCTCAGTCACCGCTTTTGCACCCGAAATGCACGATGCGCACTCAAATCCATGATGGGACAGGGTCATTCCGTTCATTCAACTGATGCGCAAAGCGTTTATCGACCAGCCTTGCCTTTCTGCACCAACAGCTTGTCAATCCGACGACCGTCAAGGTCGATCACTTCAATCCGCCAACCGGAAACAACGACATGTTCTCCCAGCTTGGGCAGGCTGCCCAGCTCCTTGATCACCAGCCCGGCAACAGTCTCGTAATCGCGCCCTTCCTCTAGCGGAATGCCGATATGGGCGGCGAATTCATCTGCGGGCATCCAGCCTGCGACCACAAGACTTCCATCCTCGCGCTCCACGATCTTCGCTTCGGCCTCGGCGCCTTCGATGAAATCGCCCGCGATCGCTTGCAGCACGTCCATCGGCGTGATGATCCCTTCAAAATGCCCGTATTCATCATAGACCAAGACCATATGGGCGGGCGATTTGCGCAAGGTTTCCAGCACGTCAAGGGCGTTCATCCCGTCGCGGACCACGGGGGCCTCGATCAATAGAGAACGGGGATCAAGAACAGCACTGGCCTTGCCGAGCTTGAGAAAATCGCGTGACTTAAGCACGCCGACGATATTGTCGGCGCTGCCATCCCGCACCAAAAGCCGCGAATGGCCTGTATCGCGAAAGCGCCGAATGATGGTGGCAGGCGTGTCTGTTGCGTCAACTGTCTGCACCTCATGCCGGGGCACCATAAGCCCCCGCGCTGTCCGGTCGGCGATGCGCATGACACCGGCAATCATATCCGTTTCGGCCTTTTCCATCACTCCGGCAGATTGCGCCTCGGACAGAACAAGCTTGACCTCCTCGTCCGACATGTTGTGATCCACCCTGCCCGACTGGCCCAACAGCGAAAGGACGATTTTGCCCGATCGGTCCAGAACCCAGACGACCGGTGCCGCAACAAAGGCGATCAGGTTCAGAAGGGGCGCGATCCGCACGGCAGCGGCCTCGGGTGCGCGCAGGGCGATCTGTTTCGGAACCAACTCGCCCAAGACAAGCGACAGATAGGTGATGCCAACAACAACGCCGCCCACGCCAAGCGCCTGAGACAAGGGGGCACTTAGCCCGGCGTCGTTCAGGGCACCGGCAAGGCGCACACCCAGCGTGGCCCCTGAAAACGCGCCCGAAAGCACCCCGACAAGCGTGATCCCGATTTGCACGCTGGACAGGAAACGCCCCGGATTGCCAGCCAGACGCAGGGCGATCACCGCACCCCGGCTGCCTTGATCGGCCAGAACCTTCAGCCTTGCGGGGCGCGACGAGACGATGGCCAGCTCTGACATGGCCAAAACGCCATTCACGATGGTCAAAGCCAAGACAAGAAGAAGTTCCAGCACCATGGATGTATGTTCCGATCCTGTGACAAGTGGTCAAACGGTTCAGCCGAAGAAAGGCAGCAGCAGCGAGGATTTCAACACCCCAAGGCAACGACTCTGATGTCCCACTGTCTCAAGGCGCTGGTGCAGCAGCACGCGAACCGCTGAACAGAACCCCGCCCAGGAAAACGGCGCCTTGCGTCCATGAACATCCGTAGTGGAAATACGCGGCAATCGTAAGGGATACAAACTGACCCAAGCACTGACTTTTGAAAGCGCCCCCTGCCCTATGAACGGCAATCCCGTCATTGCCCCTGCTGCTGACGGCTATCTCCCTCAACTGCCCCAATCCCCGATGAGCGCACCTCGCTTGCACTCCAGCAGCCCGCTGCGGGTGTCTGCAAGCAAAACTGGGTGCAGCAAAGCCCTGACAATACGGCGTGCATTCTGTCCCCCTCCACTGCCCAATTTGTTGCACAAATTAGTGCCTGAAAAGGCGAATGCGTCGAAACGCCGTTACAAACCACCGCTGCGCATTATGGCTCTGAGTGCTTCCGCCGAAGCCAAATCCCGGCAAGATACCGATTTGGCAGCGATCTATCGCCACCCACGCGCTTCAGGGTCCGGCTTTGACACAAAGCTTTGCTTACAGTCTGCACGCGCGTGTCTGGCTTCTCCATTCTGCGAAGGCTTGCGGCTTTGGGCCAATCCCATCTCGAAGCAGAAAAGCAGTCATTTACTGGCGCCGCAGAGTGACTGCCGAAGTATAAAGCCACGCAGGGATGAATTCTTTCTGTTTTCCGCTTCGAACTCACGTTCCCTGCGAAGCCGCAGAGAACGATGTGTCGCCCGAATTGATGCCGTAAGAACGGATGACCCATGAAACAAAGGCCACAAAAGAGCACTGACAGAGCCCTGCAGCTCATGACGTGCCCTTTCCTGTCCTGTCTCATTGCCCCGGAGGAGGCGGGGCCATTGCGCGCAGTGCGGCATCGACGGCATCGCTGGTCACGCTGTTGCCCGCATTGGTCAGGCAGGTGGCGATCTTCTTGGCATCCGGGCGGCTGGGGCGTTGGCCGGGTTCGGGCTTAGCCCCAAGGCAGCCGGTCAGGGCGGTTTCGGAAACGCCCAGTTCGTCTGCCATGGCGCTGAAATCGGGCATGGGCGGGCGCTGCTGCGCCTGAACCGGCCCAACCGCAAGGATCAGGCCGCCAAGGCAGGCCGCAAGGATAGGCCGCGAAACTTTCTTCATGATGGTTGTCTCTTTCTTGGTGACGATGGGTATGGGGGCTTTGGTCAGCATCTGCTGATCTCAGGCACGAACCGCCCGCATCTTGCGTGCGGTTCGCCGCAGGCGCCGTTACCGAACGCAGCGCACCAGATTGTCTGAACGGTTGTAATCACAGGCATTGACCGAGCAGGTGGTGTCTTCGGTCATCTCCTGTCCGACGATCGTCTTGATCGAGGACCGTTGCGCCCCCGCACCGTGCCAGTCGGTATAGTCGGTCTGATCGCCCGATTTGCTCAGCGCTTTACCAAAGGCGATGACATTGGCGTAATTCTTCCAGTCGCCAAAGGTGGTGCTGGTCCAGTAATCCAGCGTCTCGCCGTCTTGGGTGATGCCGAAGTAATCTTGGTTGATGGCCGGATAACCGGTGCGGTCATAATCGACGATGCTTTGCAGTTCCTTGGAATTGGGCAAGGTCCAGTCGTCATGGCCCGCCAGATCCAGCGCCTCGCAATAGGCCAGCGCCTCGGCCCATTCGCGGCGGGTGCCATCATCGGTTTGCTGCCACATCAGGCCGGTGGCCGTATCTGTCACCGTGCCATCGCCATTATCGGCAAAGGCGTTGACGCCATAGACGCCTTCCGCGCCACTGACGCAGCGCACATAATTGCCCGGTGCCTTTCCATCCGGCCCGGCCAATCCGCCCGTTGCGGCAGCGCCGGTGTAGAAATCAAGCCCGGTGCCATAGGCCTTGATATGCCCATCGGCAAAGTTGAACCCGAAAGCCGCCTGATTGCGCCCGTTCTGCACCGGGCCTTTGACGTAGAGCGTCGAACTCCAGTATTGCCCGGCAAAGGCCATGCGCCCGCTGGGATATTCGAAATCGAAAAAGGCGGTGTCGATATAGGGGGTGGGCGTGCCTTCTTCGGGGGTCAGCAATTCGCCCCGGTTGTCGGCCAGCGAATACAGCTCCTTGATCGACGGCACGCGCCAATCCGTTCGCCCGCCCAAATCCAGCGCCGCGCAATAGGCGATGCCATCCAGATATTGCAGACGGTCGTTCTGCGGCGTCTTCTGCCAGACCAGCGCGGTGTTGGTGTCCAGAACGGTGCCATCGCCATTGTCGGTATAGGCGGCGGGGCGGCGTGCATATTGGGCATCTTGGCCGTAAAGCGCCTGATCTGCGGCGGGGCAGTCAATGGCCTGCCCCACAAGATCAAAGCAGCTGTCCTGCATCGTATCAACGACAGGATAGGTCAGATCCTGCGCAGAACCGGCTGTCGCGCCAAGGATCAGCAGCAGGGCGGCGGGGGGAAGGCTTTTCATGGGATTGTCCTTTTCAGAATTCGGGGGATGAAGATCGACGGATCTTCAATGGCGTGGCCGCCGCACCGAGGCGTCACAGCTGCCATCTGCATCTTCCAGCGTGCAACCGGCCTGCGCCGTCAGACAGCCAAGGATCGCATTCGATCCGGCCTCCCCCACATGGTAGTGATAGCTGCCATCCTGCCCCACATGGCCCTTGCACTGGTCAAGGTCAGCCGGGGCGGTGCCGTCGGCCATCAGATGCGGCAGGATCGCAAAGCCATCCATCGCAATGCCGATCTGTGCCCCGTGGTCGCCCGCATCGGGGGCTGTGGGGGCTGCATCCAGACAATCGGTGACAGCGTGATAGTGATAGCCGACATGCGGGTTCACATGGCCGCCGCAATCGTCAAAGGGGGCAATGGTATAGGCCCCAAGGATCGCATCAACCGGGGCGGGCCCGTCAAGGCGCACGCCGTTATAGGCCACGCCCGAACCGCTGATGTTCGTCGGGGCGGGCCGCGTGGCTGCAACAGGGTCCAGTGGGATCACATAGGTGACAACGGCCTCTTGCGGCAGGGTTTCGGGCAGGCATTGGACACAATAGTTCTGATAGGCCGGATCCACATCCGGGCGGGCCGCGGCCTGACACTCCTCTAGCGTGCCGGTATAGCGGATGGCCCCTGTGTCGGGATCGTAAAGCTGCCACTTGGTGTCGCCATAGACCTCGGCCAGTTGTGCAAGGAACGCGCCGGTGACATCCACCGTCTTGCCATCAAGAAACCAGATCCCCCCTGCATCGGCCCCATCGGTGATGTGGGTGGGGCACCATGGGCCGGGGGTATAGGTCAGCGGGCTGGCGGCAACGGTGATTTTGAAACAGGCGGTCTTTTCCCCCTCGGACAGGGTGCAGTCGACACGTTCGGGGCCGCTGCGAATATCGGCGGCGCTGAAAAATGATGCGATCCGGTCAAGCTGGGCATCATGCGTCGGGTCATCATGGGCAAGGGCGGCAAAAGGAAAGGTCGCCATGGCGCAAAGGCCGGTCAGAAAGGGTTTGACGCTTGAAGGCATTGAATGCTCCTGCAATGGTCTGCGGTGTCAGGGGCCATACCTGCCCAAGCAAAGCCAAGCAGGAATGAAGACATTATGCAGCGACTGTGCAGAGGCGAAATTTTTGCCGCATCGCAGGTTGCGGGGCGGACGCCCCCTTAGCCATCATAAGCATAGCCGACACCATAGACCGAGCGGATCGGCTCCCATTCGGTGACAGCGTGGATCTTGCGGCGAATGTTGCGGATATGGCTGTCTATGGTGCGGTCAAACACATCGTTATCGTCGGGAAAGGCCAAAGACAGCAATTGATCGCGCGAAAAAACACGACCGGGACGGGCCGCCAGTGCCGCCAGCAGTGAAAATTCACGCCGCGTCAGTTCCAGATCGGTGCCGTCAAGCGTGGCCTGCCAGCGTTCGGCGTCGATCAGCAATCGCGTGACCGGCTCCTCTGTGGTGGCCTTTCCGGGAGGGCGGCGGCGGCGCAGGATCGCGCGCACCCGCGCGACCAATTCGCGTGGGGAATAGGGTTTGCAGACGTAATCATCTGCCCCCAGTTCCAGCCCCAGAAGGCGGTCAATCTCCTCGACACGTGCCGTGGTCATGATGATCGGCACATCCGACGTCTTGCGCAATTCGCGGCAGATGGTCAGGCCATCCACCCCCGGCAGCATCAGATCAAGAATGATCAGATCATGCCCTTTGCGCAGGTCGGTGGCCACCGCTTGGGTGCCGGTGGACAGCATCTCTACCTCCATCCCGTCAGACCGCAGGTAATCGCGCACCACTTCGGCAAGGGCGATTTCATCTTCGACGATCAGAATACGGGGTTGGGTCATGGGCGGCCATCGGGCAGGGTAAAGGTGATGTTCAGGCCGCCAAGCGCAGACTTGGCGGCGGTGATGGTGCCGCCATGGGCCTCGACAATGGCCTTGCACACCGAAAGCCCCAAGCCCGACCCGCCAAGCGCGCGCGAGCGTGAGGCTTCGGCCCGGCTGAACCGGTCGAAAAGGCGGGGCAGAATGTCATCAGGCGGGCTGGGCGGCGTGTCATCCACCGACAGATGCGCCATGCCCCCGCTGTGCCAGATCCGCAGCCCCAGCGTGCCGGGGGCATCGGTATAGCGGCGGGTGTTCTGCAACAGGTTATCGACCACCTGGGCGATCCGCGTGCGGTCGCATTTCAGCGGCAGATGTTCGGGCATGTCGCAGGTGATCGTGATGCCCGCAGCCTCTAGCGCCGGGCGCGCCATTTCGACCGCCTCGACGACGATTTCGACCAGATCCTCATGTGTGCTCTGGGCCAGCAGGTTCGGCTCACGCGAGTAGGACAGGATCTTCAGATCCTGCACCAGCCGCGACAGCCGCATTTGCGCGGCGTGCATTTCGGCCAGCGTTGCATCGTCAGCCTGGCGCACACCGTCTTGCAGCGCCTCGATCTGTGCGCGCAAAACGGCCAGCGGGGTCTGCAATTCGTGCGAGGTGTTCGAAATCCACTCGCGTTCCGCCTGTGACGTGCGCGCCAGTGTTTCGGCCAATTCGTTGTAATGGGCGATCAGGTCGCCCAATTCATCGGTTCTGTCCAGCGGGATGCGACTTGCATAATCGCCCGATGCCAGTGTTTTCGCCCCGGCCTGCAACCGCTTGATCGGTGTCAAGATCTGCTGCGCGATCAGATAGGCCGCCGCTGCCGAAACCAGCAGCGCCACAAATGCGGCATAGGCCAGCGACGCATATTGCCCGCGCAGGAAAAACGCATCACTGGCGCTGTCTGTCAGGACCGGTGCGTTCAGACGCAGATAGCCAAGCGGGGCACCCTCGCGGCAGCCCCTGTCAATGCAGATGGGCCGCTGGTCAAAAATCGCGGTGCGGGCCATCGTTCCGGCGATGCGGGTGCCGTCAGGGCCCACCAGAGCAAGGCGGTCGCCGATCATCAGGGGGTCGGCTGCGACCTCTTCGGCATCGGCGCCACCGGGCGGGGCGAAATGGGTGCGGACAAAATCGTTAAAGGCACGCGGGTCTGCGGCCAGATCGGGCCAGCCGGGGGCAGCAGGATCATGGGCCAAAGCCAGTTCGCGCGTCAGCCTGCCAAAGCGGTTCAATTCGCCCCGCAGCAGGTATTGCGAAAACCCGTCGCGCATCGACAACGCCACCAGCAGCGCCATCGTGCCAATCACCAAGGCCGAAGTGACGGCGATGGCCAGGAAAATCTTGGTGGTCAGTGACGTGCGCAAACGCTCCATTCCCTTGTTCTGACACAGCAATATGCAGAGATCATGCAGATGCCCACTTTGCCCCCATACCCCCCCCATGTGCGTTAAGTAACTGGTGATCAAGCGAAAATCCAGTTTTGCCAGGAACTGGACGAAAAGTTTCGATCTTGCCACTGGTTGCACAATTCCGCGTCAGACTCAGCCGCAAATCGATGTTGCAAGGATGCTGATGATGTTGCGCAATATAAAGATCACGCTTTGGGGCCTGATGGCGGCGCTGACTGCGCTGTGGTTACTGGCGAACCTGCCGTTTCCCGATGACCTGACCATCATCACGGGCCGAAACCTGTTCTTGCAATATTCCGGCGTGATCGGCATGGGCGCGATGAGTGTGGCGATGATCCTGGCCACCCGTCCTGTCTGGCTAGAGCCCTGGTTGGGCGGGCTGGACAAATCCTATCGGCTGCACAAATGGCTGGGCATCATGGGGCTGGTCGCGGCGCTGTCTCATTGGGGGGCCGTGAATGCGCCGAAATGGGCGTCAGCTTTGGGGTTGATGGCGGCCCCCGAACGCGGACCGCGCCCGGTGGGGGCCGAGGTCGCAGATGTCGTGACCATCGAATCCTTTCTGCGCGGATTGCGGGGCGTGGCCGAAGGGCTGGGCGAAAAGGCGTTCTATGTCGCCGTGCTGCTGATCGCCCTGGCGCTGATCCGGCGCTTTCCTTATCGGCTGTTTGCCAAGACGCACCTGTTCATTGCCGTGGCCTATCTGGTGCTGGTGTTTCACTCGGTCGTTCTGATGGATTTCGCCGCCTGGACGCAGCCCGTGGGCATTGTCACCGCGCTGCTGCTGATCGCGGGCACCGTCTCGGCGGTGATCGTGCTGACGCGGCAGGTGGGCAAGCGGCGCAAGGTGCAAGGCACGGTCGAGGCGCAGCAGCGCTTTGCCGAAATGAATGTGATGGAAACCACGGTGCGGCTGAACAACGGCTGGCCGGGCCACAAAAGTGGCCAATTCGCCTTTGTCACCTTTGACAAGAAAGAGGGCGCGCATCCGTTCACCATCGCCTCTGGTTGGGATGCCGCCGATCCGCGCATCACGTTCATCACCAAGGGCTTGGGCGATTACACCGATCGCCTGCCCGAACAGGTGAAAATCGGCAGCCCCGCAATCGTCGAGGGGCCCTATGGCGGCTTTACCTTTGACGATACCGCACCCCGCCAGATCTGGATTGGCGGCGGCATCGGCATCACGCCCTTTATCGCCCGGATGAAAGAACTTGCCCGCCGGGGCCGCACGCAAGAGGTGCATCTGTTTCACAGCACGACCACGCTTGCCGCCGAGGCGCGCGCCAAGCTGATTGCCGATGCAAAGGCGGCAGGCGTGACCTTGCATATTCTGGTCGATGAAGTGGATGGGCTGCTGACGGGCGACAGGCTGCGCGCCCTGGTGCCCGACTGGGCCAGCGCCAGCGTCTGGTTCTGCGGGCCCGTGCGGTTCGGGCAGGCCCTGCGCAGCGATCTTGTGGCCAAGGGGCTGCCCCGCACGGCGTTTCATCAGGAATTGTTCGACATGCGCTAAGGCGCAGCACAGGAGTCTGCCATGACAATCAAGAGCATCACTGGCTGCATCGGCTGCGAGGAATGCGTAAAATCCTGCCCCTGCGATGTGATCCGCATGGACCAAGGCCGCGCCGTCATCACCTATGCCGCCGATTGCCAGATCTGCCATCTGTGCCGGATGTATTGCCCGGTCGATGCCATCGAGATGTCGCCCGAGAAATCCATCCCCGTCGTTGTGCCCTGGGGGTAAGGCCATGAAATTCACCGTTCAACGCGCCACCATCCTTGCGGCCCTGGCTGTCTTCGTCGGCCTGCCGCTGCTGTTCTACACGCTTGGCGATGCGCCGCGCCGGTCTGTGCTGAAAGAGGCGATCTCGCTGGCCACGCTTCTGGCCTTTGCGGCCATGCTGGGCCAGTTCTTCATGGCGCGCAGCAACACCTGGCTGCTAAGCGTTTTCAAGCCGCCGCAAATCCAGAAGGTGCACAAATACGTCGCCTACACAGCCGTGGCGGTGATCCTGGCGCATCCTGTGCTGATCGTTCTGCCCCGCGCGCTGGAAGGCGGCGTGCGCCCGTGGGATGCGTTCGTCACGATGATCACCACCTTTGACAATATCGGCGTTCTGGCCGGTCTTGTGGCCTGGGTGCTGCTTTTGGTTCTGGTCGTCAGCGCCTTTTTCCGCACGCCCATCATCAAGCGCCTGTCCACCCGCTATCGCGGCTGGCGGTATTTTCATGGCGGGCTCGCCTTCAGCTTTACCGCACTGGCGCTGTGGCATTCCATCGACCTTGGCCGACACACGGATGTGGCGATGACGACGCTGTTTCTGGGGCTGGCCGGCGCGGGCTTTGGCTTGCTGGCCAAGCTGTATTGGGCGGCCCGACCGAAACCGCCCACATCCATCCAGACGGCACCCGCATCATGACCCAACCATCAAAGACGTTCACCCAAGGCGCACCGGTCGCCGCGACCCAATCAAACCCAACAAGGACCATGCCATGACCAGCACACACATCATGATCGCTGTTGCCGCATCAACCGCGATACTGGCCAGCCACGCAGGCGCGCAGGATTATAGCCCCGCCAAAGACTTCTATGATCTCTCTGCCATGCCCGAAACCGGCATGTATCCGCAGGGGGGATCAAAGCCGGGCCAAGGCGCAAAGCCCGCCCCCCCGCCCGCCGCCACGGCGGCGGTGCCGCAAGAGGTGGTGGTCGGCCCGGCCGCGTTTTCCGTGACTTACCCGATTTTCGACACTTTCGCCGCGCTGCCGGATGACGTTGTCTATACCCGCGCGCCGATCCAGAGCTTTGATCGCCCCGAAGGCGGCACGCATTACTATGAGGTTGTTCTGGTCGAGAGCATGAACATCAGCTGGGTGCAGGCCGCGATCCTGGCCCAAAGTGAGGGTGGCTATCTTGCCACGCTGACGTCGCCGGAAGAAAACGCCTTTGTCTTCAACCTGATCAATGACGACAAGTATTTCTGGCAGTTTCCCGACGACTACACATCCGACAGCCACTACCGCATCAAGATCGGCCCGTTCCTTGGGGGCGTGCGCGTCTCTGACACCGAGGCGTCTATTGACGGTTGGCAATGGATCTCGGGCGAGGCATGGGAGTTTTCCAACTGGGCGCAGAACCTTGACGACGGCGTCACCGACCGCGATCCGCGCGACAACACCCAGCCCAATGGTGCGGGGCACCAGAACATCATGGGCTTTGGCGAGTTGAACGTGCCCGTGCCCACCTGGGGCGACTATTGGGAAACTGTCGCCCAATATGGCGACCGTGGGATGCCGACCGGCTATAACCGGGGCTTCATCATCGAATATGATGACCTGCCGAACTGATCCCGGAACAGCCGCCTTGCGCCATCAGGTGCAGGGCGGCGCTTGGCTGTTCCCATGGCATGGCCAAAACACCCAAAACCCTTGCTGTTTCAGCATATTGCCCAAACGGCCCCAATCCAGATCCCGACAAAGAGGCATCGCATCATGACCACCCCATCAGATAGAACCGGCCCAACCCGCCGCGGGTTCATGGCACTGGGCAGCGCAACTGCCGGGCTGGCGGCGATGGGGATGCAGGCCTGGGCGCAGAACGCGGTCGAGATTGACGTAGATGCGGTGACCAACACCGACCACGCCACCGACGTGCTGGTGGTGGGCGGTGGCATGGCGGGGCTGTTTGCGGCAGTCAAGGCGCATGACGCAGGGGCCGCCACGATGATCGTGTCCAAGGGGCGGCTGGGATCATCGGGGCTGACGCCCTTTGGCAAGGGGTTCTTCGTTTTTGATCCGGCGACGGAAACCGGCAGCATCGACGATTTTGTCGCCACCGTGTCGCGTTCCGCCCTTGGCACCAACAACGCGGTCTATACCCGCCAACTGGCCGAACATTCGCTGGCCCGTGCGGCCGAGTTGCGCGACTGGGGCTTTTTCGACCAGACGCTGGCGAACCGCCCCTTCATGCGACCAATCGAAGAGCGCGGCATTCCGCTGCTGGAGCGGGTGACGATCACCCATCTGATCAAGGAAAACGGGCGGATCGCCGGGGTTGCGGGCTTTCGTCTGGATGCCGAGGAAACCATCACCATTCGCGCAAAATCGGTGATCCTGTGCACAGGCGCGGGCGGCTTCAAGCCCAACGGCTTTCCCTTGGGCGACCTGACGCATGACGGCACGGTGATGGCCTACCGGATCGGGGCCAAGGTGACGGGCAAGGAATGGAATGACGGCCACATGACGCGCGCCGACCATCCCGCCGCCACCTATGACAGTTGGGGCGACATGTTCGAACGGGTGCCATCGACCACCGGGGTCGAGGTGCATCACGATCTGGGCGTGGACCTGAATTACCGCGCCTATGTGCTGGGCAATCCGGTCGCCGGTGGCCCCGGAAGCCCGCCGGATGCCAAGGTTACCGAGGTGGCAGGCGGCCCCGTGGTGCCCGAAGAATTCCAGCGCCGCCTTGATGGCCCGCCCGGTGGCGATGGCCCGCCCCCCGGCGCGGGCGAGGGCGGCGCGCCCGGTGGCCCGCCCCCCGGCTTTTCCCCCGGTGCCAATGTCGGTGGCGCTTCGGCCGGCATGGCGATCCACAAATCCGAAGGGCTGGTGCCCTATGACGACCGCTGTGCCTCCACCATTCCCGGTCTTTATGCCGCGGGCGATGCGCTTGGCAGCCATATGGCGGGGGGGATTTACACCCAGATCGGCTCCTCGCTGGCAGGCTCTGCCGTTCAAGGGGCCATCGCGGGCCAGGCGGCGGCGGAATTTGCAGCCGGGGTCGATGCCCCGGTCATCCCCGACGCGCGTCTGGCCGAGATCACCGGCGAAATCCTTGCCCCCCTGCGGCGCGAGGCGGGTTATGGCCCGGCTTGGGTGACGCAGACGCTGCAAGGCATCATGATCCCGAACTTCGTGCTTTATATCAAGAAAGCCTCGATGATGACCGCGGCCCTTGCCTATGTCGAGGAGTTGCGCGACCACCACGCGCCGATGCTGCGCGCGGCCAACATGCACGAGCTGCGGCTGGCATGGGAGACGCGCAACATGATCCTGTCGGCCGAGATGAAGCTGCGCGCCTCGCTGTTCCGCACCGAAAGCCGGTGCAGCCACTACCGGCTTGATTACCCTGAGATGGACGACGAGAACTGGCGCGCCTGGATCAACATTCACCGCGCTGATGACGGCACGATGGAACTGACCAAGCAACCCTTTGGCACCTGGCCAGAGCAGGGGTGAGCGCATCGCGGCGACAGCCGTCACCCACCCATCCCGCCACACCCGCCCTGACATAAGGAAAACCCGAATGCGCAACATTTCACGACTGGCCACAGCCCTGACACTGGCCTTTCCCGGCGCGGCCTTGGCCCAGCCGAACATCCTTTTGATCATCGCCGACGACATGGGGCTTGATGCGTCACGCTGCTATGCGCTTGGCGATCAGCAGGCACCGATGCCGAATGTCGAGGCCCTGTGCGCATCCGGGATGGTGTTCGACAATGCCTATTCAGCCCCCGTCTGCTCGCCCACCCGCGCCACGATCATGACCGGGCAATACGGGTTTCGCACCGGAGTCGGCGCGGCCATTCCGCCGGATGGAACCAACGGATTGTCGGCAGATGTCACAAGCCTTTTCGATGTGCTTGCCACCACCAACTACAGCGCCAACCTGATCGGCAAATGGCACCTTGCCGGGGCCGATGCCGACCTCAATCACCCGGCCGAATTGGGCGTGCCGGATTACTTTGGCCTCTTCATGGGCGCTGTGCGCGACTATTCGAAATGGACAGCCGTCACCGGCGGTCAAGAGGTGCAGGTTGACGGCTATGCCACCACCGTTCTGACCGACCGCGCCATCGACTGGATCGGTGCGCAGGATGATCCCTGGTTCCTGTGGCTGGCCTACAACGCGCCGCATGCGCCGTTCCACCTGCCACCCGCCGATTTGCATGGGTTTGACGATTTGGCGAATGATGCCGATGCCATCGCAGAAACCCCTTGCCCTATTACAACGCCATGCTCGAAGCGCTGGATACCGAAATCGGCCGTCTGCTCGGCGCGCTGTCGCCCGAAGAACGGGACAATACCGTGGTGATCTTCATTGGCGACAACGGCTCTCCAAATCAGGTCACCCATGGGTTTTATGGCGATCACAGCGCCAAGGGCACGATCTATGAGGGCGGCACCCATGTTCCGCTGGTCGTCGCCGGCCCCGGCGTCGAAACCGGCCGGACGGGGGCCTTTGTCGAAACGGTGGATCTGTTCACGACCATCGCCGGCATGACCGGTGCCAAGGCCCCCGCGGGCGATGGCCGTGATTTCGCGCCTGCGCTGACAGGCGGCGATACCGGGCGTGACTACATCTATGTCGAACATTTCGGCGACGCAAAGGACGCCAAGCCCAGCGACGTCTTTGGCTGGGCCTTGCGCGACGCAAACTACAAACTGGTGCAGGAAGACGGCACAGCGCCGGAACTTTATGATCTGTCCATGGACCCGCGTGAATTGGTCGATCTGCTTGCCGACGGCATCTCGGAGGACGAGGCTGCCATCGTGACGCGGCTGGAAATGCGCTCTGCAGCGGCGCGCGGCAACTGACGGGGGGTATTTTTGAAGATCAAGCACAATGACCGATCCGCAGACGTAAAAAAGCACGGTGGCGCGCCCACCGTGCAACCTTGGCCGCGCCGATGAAGGCCCAAAACCACCTTGGCCGTGATGATTGGCGCGAGCCGAGCGCCAAGGCGTTGCGGGGCATCGTCGATCATTCCCGCGCGCCAAAGACGGCAGGGTCAGCACCCATGGCCCCGGTCTTGGCGGTGACCCAGATGACGACCGAGTCCGGTCAAGGGGATGATCCGGTGTTTCGGGGTTCGCCCCCGCATCACAAGGCCACCGACCACCCTCAAGGAAAAGCGCCTCAAGCGCCGCGGTCGGTGCGCCCGCCGTTTGACGCCGACCGATGAAGAAGGACTGACCTTGGCCTATTTCACCATCCTGTCCACCAACGACAAGCCCCTTGTGCGCGCGATCATCGACGTTCTGGTGGTTGCGGCGCTGTGGTCACTGTCGTCTGCCGGATATTACGACATCAAGGATGGGTTGGGGCTGTCCAACGGCTATCAAGAGGCACCTGTCCTCTATTCGGCCTATTACCTGGGCTTTTCGATCGCAGCGGTGCTGCTGTTTCGGCACCGCCTGCGCCTGTGGCACCCGCTGGCCCATGGTGCCCTGCCAGTGGTTGTGGTGCTGGTGATGATCGCCGTCTTCACCCTTGCGGTGTTGCCGTCCTTGCCCGAAATCGACCTGACGCTGGCCCCCAGCAATCCGCCCGAGTTCATGTTTGCCGATGGGCGATATTATGTGCCCAAGACGTTCGAGATTTTGTTCCAGCAGATTCTGATCCTGACCATTGTTCTTGTCTTGCAATCCTTTGGTTGGCCGATCCTGCGGATTGGCATGCTGACCGCGGCCCTGTTCGGGCTGTTTCATCTGTCATTGATCCTTGGCGGGGCCACAAGCTTTTACGTTGCGCGGTTCACCATTGCAGCCACCTGTTTCGGTGCCGTGGTGCCCGGCCTGCAGCTGGCCACGCGCAACGGCGCGACCTTGTCGTTCGGGCTGCATTGGGGGTTCTACATCGCCGACAACATCTTCACGCATGTCGTGTTGTCCTCTGCGCCGTGAACGATAATGCCATGCGCCCAAAGCCATCACCAGAAGCGCGCATCACAGCCTGAAGAAGCGCCCCTCAGACAAGTAGCAGTCATCGTTCAATTCCAGATGATGTCCACAGCCGAGTTGATACTTCCGCCTGCACAAGAAAAACCGTCACGCACAGAGCCACCGTTCCCCTGCTCAGACAGTAGAAAGGCGGGACAGATTTCACACCCCAGACCCAAGATGTTGAAAGACCGAACCGGCTATGTCAGACCCCCGCAGGAACGACCGCAGCGGCCCGACTTACCCGCAGCCCCGCAAGGACCGCGCCAATGAAAACCAAACTGCTGGATGCCCATGCCCTTTCTGTTGAAGCCTGCCTGAAGGCGCTTCAAACCAAAGAAAGCGGCCTAGAATCCGAAGCGGCCGCGCGCAGATTGGCCGAAGAGGGACCGAACCGCTTGCCAACGAAGGCGGGACCTTCTGTGCTGCGGCGGTTGTTAAAACAATTTCAGAACGTGCTGATCTATGTGCTGATCGCAGCCGCAGCAGTCACTGCGGCGCTGGCACATTGGGTTGATACCGGCGTCATCCTTGCGGTGGTGATCGCCAATGCGGTGATCGGCTTTCTCCAAGAAGGCCGCGCCGAACAGGCGATGACCGCAATCCGCTTGATGCTCGCCCCGCGGGCTTCGGTTCTGCGAGACGCCATGCGGCTGAACATCGATGCCGCCGAAGTCGTCCGGGGTGATCTGGTTTTGCTTGAGGCCGGCGATAAGGTGCCCGCCGATCTGCGCCTGATCGAGGCCAAGGATTTGCGGCTGCAAGAGGCGATGCTGACAGGTGAATCCGTGGCGGTGGAAAAGTCACCAGCACCTGTCGCCACGGCGGCAGCACTGGGAGATCGTAGCTCAATGGCCTATAGCGGCACGCTTGTCGCAACGGGCACCGGGCTTGGCGTCGTGGTAGCGACAGGGGAGCAAACGGAAATTGGCCGGATTAGCGGTATGTTGGGCGACGTCGAGGTTCTGACGACGCCCTTGGTCGCGCAGATCGACCGATTTGGTCGAAAGCTGACAACGCTGATCCTGCTGATTTCGGCGCTTCTCCTGGTGTTTGGGTATGTCGTTGACGATAAATCTTATTCCGATCAGTTCATGGCGGTTGTAGGTCTTGCGGTAGCCGCTATTCCCGAGGGATTGCCCGCCGTTTTGACAATCACGCTGTCGGTCGGGGTGCAGGCCATGGCCCGGCGCCGGGCCATCGTGCGCCGATTGCCCGCGATCGAAACCATTGGCGCGGTCTCTGTCATTTGTACCGACAAGACCGGAACGCTGACCCGCAATGAGATGACAGTAGGCACAGCTGTGACGACGGATGGCACCTTTCGCATCACAGGCGAGGGCTATGCACCCGTGGGCAAGATCAGCCCGGCGCCAGTCGGGAACACGCTCGACCAACTGGGACGGGCGGCGCTTTTGTGCAATAACGCGGCCTTGTCGCAAGTGGACAGCGACTGGCAAGTGTCCGGCGACCCGATGGAGGGGGCGCTGTTGGCTTTTGCGGCCAAGCTTGGCATCAACGAGGCGAGTTGGACGCGGCGCGACGAAATCCCCTTTGACGCCGCACGTCGCTTTATGGCTGTGCTGGTGCAAGGGCCGCAAACCCAGGCGCGCGTCTTGATCAAGGGCGCGCCCGAGCAAGTTCTGGCCATGTGCTCCGAACAGGCCACGTCCGAAGGGTCGGTGCCGCTTGAGATTGCGTTTTGGCAGGCAGAGGCGCAGCGGATTGCAGCACAGGGCCAACGGGTGCTGGCACTTGCGGGGGGCGACCATCACGGTTCACACTTGGATGCTTCGGACTTTGGAGGAAGCTTGACGCTGATCGGCTTGGTGGGGCTGATCGACCCTCCGCGTCGTGAAGCCATCACGGCCGTGGCCGAATGTCTTGCCGCGGGCATTGTGGTCAAGATGATCACAGGCGATCACGCAGGGACGGCGGCCGCCATTGGCAAAGAGATCGGGCTGGACAACCCTGAATTGGTGCTGACAGGCGCCGATCTCGATCAACTCAGTGATGCTGAGTTGGCGTCTGCCGCAGCTGCAACCAATATCTTTGCCCGCACCACCCCCGAGCACAAACTGCGCTTGGTTATGGCCTTGCAAGCGCAAGGGCTGACGGTGGCAATGACGGGCGACGGCGTCAATGATGCGCCTGCGCTCAAGCGGGCGGATGTTGGGATTGCGATGGGGGTTTCAGGCTCTGCCGCGGCGAAAGAAGCGGCAGCGCTGGTGCTGGCGGACGACAACTTTGCGTCGATTGCGGCAGCCGTGCGCGAAGGGCGCACCGTTTATGACAACCTGCGCAAGGTCATCGGCTTTGAAGTCCCCACGAGCTTTGGCGAGGCCGGTGCGATCTTGGTGGCCCTGCTGTTCGGACTTGCACTGCCTATCTCGCCCTTGCAAATCCTGTGGATCAACCTGATTACAGGGGTCACCCTCGGACTGGCCTTAGCCTTCGAGCCAACAGAGAGCGGAACCATGTGCCGCCCACCGCGCCCCCGCCATGCGCCTTTGCTGTCGGGCGCACTGGTCTGGCATGTGGTCTTGGTGACGGCGCTGTTTGTCACTGCCGTATTCGGAGTTTACCGTTATGGGCTTGGCCTCGGCTATGCGCCCGCTATGGCGCAAACCATGGCAATGAATTTGCTGGTGGTGCTTGAGGTGTTTCACCTGTTCTTCATCCGCAACATCTTTGGCACCTCGTTGACGTGGGCGGCAGTGCGGGGAACGCGGGCGGTCTGGATCTGCTTGGCAATCGTTGTGCCGGCGCAGATCATCGTAACCTACCTGCCCTTGGCCCAAGCCATACTTGGCACCCAAAGCTTGTCGCTGGCCGACGGTGCGTTGCTTTTGGCCGTAGGCGTTGCCTTCTTCGCGATCATCGAAACTGAGAAGCAAATCCGACTGGCAATTCTGGGGAACGGGGCGGCTTAACCCAAAGGGCTTCCCCCTGAAACCGATCAACGATGCCCTTGCCAGAATTGCAAACTATGGTCTTGGCGTATTGCAGATCAAGATCAGGATCAATTCATTCAGCGCAGATGTCTGAGCTTTGCAGATAGGCTTGAGGGGCGTAGCACCGCCAGGGTTCGTGACACCCTGCAACTTCGCTTGTTGCCCCCAAGACGCCCTTGCCGCACAAGGCTGCCCGCCAGTCCATCAAAAGAATTGAACCTGCGAACCATGGAATCAAACGCCCAAGGTGCATCAGGCTGACTGTTGGATCAGCCTAAGAAAATCTCATGGAGAAAGCGCAGACACACGATCGTCAGGAACACACCAAAGGCGATTTCCAGCTTGCGCTGTTCGACGCTGTGGGCCAGCCGCACGCCCAGACCAGCCGTCAGGATGGTTGTCGGCGCGAACAGCAAGAAGCCAAGCATCGACACGAACCCGAGACTGTCAACCGGCAGGTCAGAACGGCCAAGGCCCGCCAGAACATAGCCAATAGCGCCGGGAATTGCGATCAGCACACCGATCCCGGCCGACGTGGCAATTGCCTGACGTATGGGCCGACCATGCAAGGTCATGATGATGTTGGCAATCTGACCGCCCCCGATACCCATCAGTGACGACAGCAATCCGATTGCAGCCCCGTAACAGCGCAGCACGATCCCCGTCGGCATCTCTGAGGCAATATTCCATTTTTTGGTTCCGCTGATCAGTTTGACCGCGTTGACCCCAGCGACCGCAACGAAGACCAGTTGCATGACAAGTGGTGGCGCAAATCGAGCGATGGCTGCACCAACCAACACGCCCCCAATGATATACACGGCCCATTTTCGCAAAAGATCCTTGTCGACAGCACCGCGCGCGAGATGGCCGCGATAGGACCGGATAGAGGTTGGAATGATGATCGCAAGCGAGGTGCCAACCGCTAGGGGCATCTGAACAGCCTCTGGGTAGCCGAGAAATTGGAACGTCTCAAAGAGGACTGGCACCATAAGAGCACCACCGCCCACACCGAACAGGCCGGACAGGATGCCTGTCAGCGCCCCTGCGCCAAGCAAGATCAGAGCTAGGAAGGCGAGTTCTGCATTGAGTTCCATCATGTCTTTCCACATGGCAAAGGCCCACTCCAGACAGGCCGAGGTGGCGCGTCCAGAGTGGATTGGTTCAGGTTGGCTGAACGTTTGGATCAGATCAGCGCGCTATCGCGGATCACTCAGTTGATCGGGTTTTCCAGTTTGCCGATCCCGGCAATCTCGACCGCAACCGTATCGCCTGCCTTCATGTATTTCGGCGGCTTGAAGCCGACAGCAACACCAACGGGTGTGCCCGTTGCGATGATGTCGCCCGGCTGAAGGGTGATAGCCGCCGAGATCGTTTCGATAATCGTCGGAATATCAAAGATCAGGTCGCGTACGACCGCATCCTGACGCAGTTCGCCGTTTACCCAGGTTTTCAGAGTCATCGCATGGACATCCGGCACGGCATCTGCTGTCAGGATCGCTGGCCCCATCGGGCAGAACGTATCGGGCGATTTGCCCAGGAACCACTGCTTGTGCCGGTTTTGCGTCTCGCGGGCTGTGACGTCGTTGACGATGGAATAGCCAAACACATGGTTCATGGCATCAGCCGCCTTGATCCCCCTGCCCCCGGTTCCGATGATGACGGCCAGTTCGCCTTCGTAATCAAGCGTTCCAGTTGGGTCGAGGCTGCTTTCGACTGCCATATTCGGGCCGATGACCGAAGATGGTGCCTTTGTGAAGACGATTGGCACATCAGGGATGCTCTGACCGGCGGATGAGCTGTCAAAACCCGAGCCCTGAAATTCCTTTGCATGCTCGACGTAGTTCTTTCCCACACAAAAGATGTTGCGGGCGGGAACAGGGATCGGAGCCAGCATTCTGACTTCAGACGCCGCGATGGCTTTTGACGGCGCTCCGTTTGCCATTGCCTTGCGGATTTTCTCCATCACAGGGGCACCACCGGCAATAATACCCACGACATCATTGGGAATATCGCCACCCATCGCCGCCGCCGGAACGATGCCCGTCTCCGTCAAGACCCCGGCGTGGTTCTGGCCATCTTTTGAAAAGGTCACGAGTTTCATGGTTTTACTCCACTTTGCTTTGGTTTTTGGCGGGACATGCATTCAGTACACATCTGCCGACCGGTTGATTTTGCGGTTGCGACGCCATTTCAGGACGGGCGGCACAACCAAGGTCGCGACAAGCAAGACCCACAGGATCTGGGCGATGGGCTTTTGGAAAAAGGCGGTCATGTCATTGCCAGAAATACGCATCACCAGCAGGAAGGATTTTTCGATCAAGGGCCCCAGGATGACCCCGATCAAGATCGCCGCCACATGATAGCCCGTCTTGCGGGCGACATAGCCCAGCACGCCGAACGCCACGGCGATCACGATATCTGCCATGAAGCCGCGCGGAACGAAGGCGCCCACCAGCGTGAACGCGATGATCATGGGCGCCATGTAATAATTGGCCACCACAGTGATCCGCGACAGGTAGCGTGCCATCGGGAACATCACGATCAGCATGAAGATATAGGCCACGAACATCGACATGATCACGCCATAGGCCAGGGTCGGGCTTTGCATGAACAGTCGCGGTCCGAACGGAACGCCATGGTATTGCAGCACGATCATCATCACGGCAGCAGTGCTGCCCCCGGGAACACCAATCGCCAACAGCGGAATAAGCGTTCCAGTCGTCACACCATTGTTGGCCGCCTCGGGCGCAACCACACCCTGCTCGACGCCCGTGCCGAACTTCTCTGGCTCTTTTGAGAACAGCCGCGCTTGCTGGTAGGCCACGAACGCGGCAATTGACGCCCCTGCCCCGGGCATGACACCGATGAACAAGCCCAGAATGCTGGACCAGGTGACCAACCACCAATGTCTGAAGGCGCCAAAGATATTTTGGATGGTCTGGCGCCATGTCGGCATCACTGCGGTCGTGTCTCCTTTGGCGACCGTCCGCTCTTCCAGCATGACCAATGCTTCTGACACGGCGAACAGGCCAATCAGCGCAGGAACCAGCGGAATGCCGTCAAAAAGCTCTAGAATGCCAAAGGTTCCGCGTGGGGTCGCAAAGATATGATCGGCCCCCATGGCCCCCAGCATCAACCCGAAAGCCCCGGCGATCAGGCCCTTGAGCATGTCAGCCGCCGCAATGGCCGCAATCAGGGCCAGACCGAACAGCATGATCACAACCATCTCGACCGACTGGATGTAAAAACCAACGCGCGACAGCAACGGCAAGGCCAGCAAGGTCACTGCCGATGTGATCAAGCCGCCCAGCACAGACGCCACAAAGCTGAGAGCCAAAGCCTTGGCCGCAAGGCCCTTGCGGGCCATCGGAAAGCCATCAAGTGTTGTGGCCGCAGCCCCCCCCGTGCCGGGGATGTTGACCAGAATGGCAGGAATCCCTCCGCCAAGGTGGCTTGCGCAATAAAGTGCCACCATAAAGGTCAGCGCAATATTCACATCAAAGGCCAAGGTCAGAGGCAGCAGCATGATGATCGTATTGTGGGCGGCAAAGCCGGGAATGGCCCCCATGATCACACCCACAAACACTGCAGGGATGATCACCCACCACAAACTCAACGAGTTCAGGAAAAGCGCGCCAAATTCGATTCCGTTCAGTTCCATGATGCACCTATGAAGGCGATAAGTTGCTCAAAGGGCCCCAGCGGGAAGCGCGTCTTGAGAAGAACGATGAAGAATAGCCAGCCACTGATGGCTGCGACGGCCGCAAAGATCAGCGCCTTGCCAAGAGGTCTGAGACCAGCCAGATAGCTGCCACCCAGCAGAAACAGGAATGTGGTCAGCGTGAAGCCGCCCCACTGCACGATCAGCAGATAACCAACGATCAGCCCGAAAAAGGCGAGGCGCTGCAGGCGCCCCTCCTCTGGGCCAAGGACGGCTGCAAAGCTGATATAGGCCGTGCCGCGCGCCAACTGGATGGCCGTGCGCACGAACAGGATAGAGGTGAAAAACATCAGCATAGACGCCATGAACAGGCCACTACGCTGCGCTTCGGGCGGGAAATCCCAGACCGAGCCAATGTAATAGATCGCATATGCGGTGGCGACGACCGGAATGATAAGATCGGCGCCAACCGCTTTACGCGGAGGGCGAGAACGAGTGTTCATACAAAGCTCCATGAGCCAGCTGATGGAATGAACGCCGGACGGTTCAAGACCGTCCGGCAACGTGCTTCACACTGGCGGCTCAGCTGCCCGCCAGAAGATCACGATACTTGTTCGCAAGCTCTTTCATCGCTTGCGCCGTCGCCATGGCCACATCTTCCCCACCGGCATCAATAAAGACAGCCGGAACGCCCGTGCCCTCAACCGCTTCGGCATAGGCCGGATCGGCAATCGTTGCCTGCATGCTGGCGACCAACGCCTTGATCCGGTCAGGATGGGCATCATAGGCCGCCCGCTGCACACCCCATGCACGCGACGAGGTCATAGCAGGGATCGAGGTTCCCATTGCGGCATTGACGGTTGGTGCATTGTTGGTCTGCTCGGGCACCACGTTTGTATCCGCAAACACACCCAGAACGCGCGCCTGATCCCCAAGAACGATGGTGTTGGTGATCGGCAAGGCGCAGCAATCAACTTCACCCGTGATGGCCGCCATCGACGACGGGTTTCCACCGCCATAGGGCACCAAGACGAAGTTGGCGCCCGTTGCCTCGCCAAGCGCAAGCATGCCGATCGAGGCAGGGTGCGGCAAGCGGCTGACCGACACGGTGACCGGACGGCGCTTGCCTTCTTCCACCAGATCCTGAATCGTTGCAAACGGGCTGTTCGGCCCCACCCAAACGGCCATCGGCTCGGACAGGGTTTGCTGGATATAGACGATATCTTCGCCCACCGAGATACCAGTATCCTGCATTTCCAACATGATCACTTCGGGGCCGAGATTCGCAAAGATCAGCCCGTAGGCATCGGCCTCACGGTTCATGTAGAACTCATAGCCGACCTGCCCGGCAGCACCCGGGTAGTAACCAAATTCAAAGTTGGTTGCCAGATGTTTGGCCCAGACCTTCGCGAAGGCACGGGCATCACGGTCTGCGCCCCCGCCTTCACCTGTCGGGATGATGATGTCGATATTGCGCTCGGGGAACTGCTGGGCAAAGGCTGTGCCCACCCCCGCAAACCCGCCAGTGCCCGCCGCGCCAACAAACATTGTGGATCGCTGCAAGAACGACCGTCTGGACAAGCCACCCTTGGAATTCTTCTGTGTGATCGTCATGTGATACTCCTCCCTTTTCTCACGCGATGCGCAACCTTGCGCCAATTGGCCGCCCACAACTCAGACGCCCAATGTGATCGAATTTCACCATAACCACCAAAAAACCAAATACAACCACTTAATGCACATTTATAACCAATTTCTGCATTGGTCCACCAATTCACATTTTGACCACCGAAGTGCGCAACGATCACGGCCTCGCCGTCACACCTCCTTCACGCCCCTTCCCCCCCTCGGGGGCAAAGAAAAAGCGCCCGGCAAAGCCGGGCGCCTCACAACTGGCATTATCCGCCTGTTCTTAAATGGAATTTTTATAAACAGCGTCAGGCTGTTCATAAAAGGATTGCAGGATGTGATACACCATCATGTAGTTCTTTTGCTGGAACGACGCATGCGAAATCCCCTGCATGACACTGAACTGCTTGGCCGGGTGCGGAAGCGCGGCAAAGAAGGCCAGCAAATCCTCTACGCTGGCGATCCCGTCATATTCGCCGCGCATCACAATGGTTGGCATCGTCAGCTTGGCCGGATCGGTCAGCGGCAGGCGCGAACACATATCAACATAGGTGCCCGTCGGCATCGAATCATCCAGCGCGCAGATGGCATCGGCAAAGGCGTCGATGACCTTGTCTTCGGCCGTGCCCGGATGGTCGCGATTGAAGATGGAATAGACAAAGGCCTTATCAATGGGGCGCCGCTTCATCTGGCGGAATTCCTCAAGGCGCTTGCTGCGCTCGGCCAGGGTTGGGCTGTTTGCGCCAGTCCAGACAAAGGCATCCAGCGCAAGCTTTCTTACGCGTTCGGGATGCCGCTCTGCAAAGGCGGCTGCACGCAATGCCCCCGAGGAAATACCATAAACATAAAAGCTTTTTTCCCCCGTCTCTGCCATGATGTAGTCTGTCGCAGCAGAAAGATCGTCCGCGCCGTCGGCAATATTGGCCGTGATGTCGCGCGTCTTGGTCGAACGGCCATAGCCTTCGTGATCCACACACCAGGTGTCATAGCCCTGCACAGCAAAGTAATCCATGACCGAAGAATAGGGCCGCCCTTCGACCTGCAAATCAAAGGTCGGCTGCGATGCCATGGAAGACCCATGCACGAAGAGGATCGTCCCCTTGGTTGCACCGCCCGGCGCTGTCTTGCGCCAGAGGAAAAGATCGACATCAGCACCTTTCTTGGTCCAGTGCTCTGTGCCCGCGACGGTCGCCGGAAGGGTGGTAAGATCCATAATGAGTCCTTTCTGCTTGTGCCAGACAGCAAACCATTCAGCCGCAGCTATCTGTGCTCTCCATCACCAAACTGGTTGAAATTGGTTATTTTTGACACAACCATATAGACGATTGGTTCTCAATGATGCAAGATGTATCTGAAAGTGGTTTGCGGAAGATCATTGTATCCTCCCGATACCAGACCATAACATGGCGCCTTACAATTGGTGACGTTCAGCGACCTGGGAACTTAGACCGCACATGACAGATACGCCTCATATCAAGTCTCCTGCCAAGTCGGGGACAGAGCTTATTGACGAAGCTCTGCGCAATTACCTGAAGGAACCAGGCTGCAAACCCGGCAGCAAATTGCCGACCGAGCGAGCCCTATCCGAACAGTTCAAGGTCGCACGAAGTGCGGTGCGGTCGGCTTTGGCGCGGCTTGAAGCCCAAGGTGATGTTGTCCGCGTGATGGGCAGCGGCACATATGTGGCCGACCGCCAGGCCGCCCAGCCCGAGTCTGATCGTGATCCGGGTTGGCGTGATGCCAGCCCCCTTGAGATCATGGACTCGCGCCTGATGGTTGAACCGCAACTGGCAAATCTCATCGTCGCCTATGCAAATGGGGGCGATATTGATCGCATTCGGCAGGCCATGCTGGGCGGTCAGGCCGCAACCGATTTCGCCGAGTTCGAGATCTGGGATGGCAAGTTCCATCAGGCGCTGGCCGATGCCACGCAAAACCCCGTGATCATCGAGGTGTACCGCACCATCACTCGTTCGCGCGAACTTGCACAATGGGGTGAGCTCAAGAAACGCAGCATCACCGAACAACGCCGTGCGAAATACAACATCGAACACGCCGAAATCGTTGCGGCCTTGCAGGCGCGCGATGCCCCACGGGCCGAAGCGGCCATCCGGGCCCACCTGATGACCGTGCGTGAAAATATGCTTGGCAGCTATATGTCGCGGCACAGCACGGTCAGCCAAAGTTGATCTGAATGGCGCTCCTGAGTTTCGCAGCACTCGCGCTTGCCACATCGTTCATATCGGGGATCTTCGGCATGGCCGGAGGAATGCTGTTGATGGGCGGCTTGCTTTTGCTGTTTCCAGTCGCCGATGCCATGGTCTTGCATGGTATCACGCAGATGGCGTCGAACGGATGGCGAGCGATCCTGTGGCACCGATATATCGTCTGGCCGATCGTCGGCCGATATGCCCTTGGTCTGATCTCGGCCGGCGCATTGTTCCTGTCGCTTCATCTGGTGCCAGATCAGCGGTTCGTCTTCCTGATCCTTGGCGCACTTCCCTTCATAAGTCGGGTCATTCCAGCCCGTTGGCTGCCACAGGCCACTCGCCGTGGCGGTGCCGAGTTATGCGGCTTTGTGGGCACATCGTTTCAATTGCTTTCTGGTGTCTCGGGCCCACTGGTGGATGTGTTCTTCGTGCGCACCCCGCTTGACCGAAGAGCCATCGTCGCCACGAAAGCCGCCTGTCAAGTGATCACCCATCTGGCAAAACTGCTCTATTTCGGAGTCCTGATTGGCGGGGCGACCTCTGCCTCTGTCAGCCCTTTGATCATGGTGCTTGCAGTTGGCTGTGCCATAATCGGCACAACCCTCGCACGCGGGTTTCTGGAACGCCTGAGCGATCACAATTTTCGCCGCTACACTTGGTGGGTGGTGATGTCGGTCGGTGCCGTCTATCTGGCGCGCGGGGTTTCGGCATTCGTCTGACTGCGTGACTTGGGTCTTCCCGATAATTCCGCGACGGGCAGTGACGGTCTGGCGGTCAGCCGAGACGACATCAGGCTCGGGCTGGACATGCCCCCCCTTTCAAATCAAGCCCAACTCGGCTGCTGGCTTGGCAATCCCCCTGTCAATGGCTAGGCTCACAACGCAGTTGACAGAAACCAACCTGTCGCGGGTGACCCCAACCGGGCTTTGCGTTTGGCGACTCCAGAAGCGACAGGCAAAAGGAGGTGCAATGCCCCTGCCCGCAATGCCCCTGCCCTTCGTCATGGTGGCGCCAAACGGGGCCAGACGCGGTAAATCCGATCATCCCGCACTGCCCATCACTCTGCCCGAGATCATCGAAACCGCCAGGTCGTGTTATGCTGCAGGCGCGCATGGCTTGCACCTGCATATTCGCGATGACCAAGGGGCCCATTCGCTTGATTCCGGGCGCTATCGTGAAGCTTTGGCAGAGTTGGGTCGCGCTCTTCCCGAACTGTTGGTGCAAATCACAACCGAGGCGGTTGGCCTGTTTTCAGTTGCCGATCAACTTGCCTGCCTCGCCCAGGTTCGCCCAGCCTGGGCCAGCATTGCCGTGCGCGAAATTGCAAGAGACGGGGGGCTGGCACCACAGGTGTATGCCACCTGCGCCGAAGCAGGCACACGGGTTCAGCATATCGTCTATGACCCTGACGATCTGGCCTTGCTGCACGATTGGCAATCGCAGGGGATCATACAGCCAGGTCAGGATGACGTGCTGTGCGTTCTGGGTCGCTACAGTCAGGGGCAGCAATCGCTGCCTTCGGATCTTGCGCCCTTTCTGGCGCATCTGCCACCCAACGGCCAAAAGATGCTTTGTGCCTTTGGCGGCCAAGAGCATGCCTGTCTTGCAGCGGGGGCAGCCCATGGGTTTGCCCTGCGGGTCGGGTTTGAAAACAGCCTGACCAATGCCCAAGGCACCCCCCACCAGGACAACGCCGCGTCCGTCGCGGCCCTGATCGCACTTTTGCAAAGGACACCCGCATGAGCCATGTCTTTCCCCGTCACTGCCGTTCTGATGTGCCCATGGCGACCGGCGGCGATGGTTGCTATCTGATCGACGCATCCGGCAAACGGTATTTTGACGGCTCTGGAGGCGCAGCTGTATCCTGCCTCGGTCATTCAAATCAGAGGGTAAGACAGGCGATTCAGGATCAGGTCGAAAAACTGGCCTTCGCCCACACCGGCTTTTTCACCTCGGAACCGGCCGAATCCTTGGCCGACCTTCTGATCAGCCAAGCCCCCGGGCAGCTGGATCGGGTTTACTTTGTGTCCGGTGGATCAGAGGCGGTAGAGGCTGCAATCAAACTGGCCCGTCAGTACCACCTCGAGCGCGGAGAGCCGCAGCGCAGCCACATCATCGCGCGGCGTCAAAGCTATCACGGCAATACCCTCGGCGCCCTCGCGGCGGGTGGAAACGCTTGGCGCAAACAGCAATTCGCACCACTGCTGGTCGATATGAGCCACATCGCCCCCTGCTATGAGTATGCCGAACGTCAGGCCAACGAAACCAGCTTTGACTACGGTCAGCGTGTCGCACAAGAACTGGAAGACGAAATCCTGAAGGTTGGCCCTGAAAAGGTGATCGCCTTTCTGGCCGAGCCCGTGGTCGGTGCAACGCTGGGGGCTGTGCCTGCCGTGCCGGGCTATTTCAGCAGAATCCGCCAGATCTGCGATAAATATGGCGTCCTTCTGATCCTTGATGAGGTCATGTGCGGCATGGGCCGGACGGGGCATTTGTTCGCCTGCGAGGCCGAGGGCATCACGCCAGATATCCTGTGCATCGCCAAAGGGTTGGGGGCCGGCTATCAGCCGATTGGCGCGATGCTGTGCACAGATGCAATCTATGATGCGATAGCCAATGGGTCGGGCTTTTTCCAGCATGGCCACACCTATCTGGGCCACCCCGTCGCTGCCGCCGCCGGGCTGGCCGTGGTGCGCGAATTGCTAGAGCGTGATCTGGTTCCACAGGTGCAATCGCGCGGGGTCTTTCTTCAGCAACAGCTGCTGGCCCATTTCGGGCAACATCCTCATGTCGGCGATATCCGCGGGCGTGGATTGTTCTGGGGGGTTGAACTGGTGGCAGATCGCAACACCAAGGCGCCTTTCGATGCATCGCTAGGGTTGGCGGCAAAACTAAAGAAAGCGGCCTTTGCCGAAGGTCTGATCTGCTATCCGATGCCCGGAACCCGCGACGGCAGGAGCGGCGACCATGTGCTACTGGCCCCCCCTTTTATCGCAAGCGAAGAGGATCTGTCGCTTGCCATCGGCTGTCTGCATCGCGCAGTTGATAGGGTACTGGACAACGCAGGAGTGACCGTCCCTGCAAAGACATGAACCCGGCCGCCCGTTGCAGCCCAAAGCCAAGCGACCGCCTTGGCCGCGCCTTTAGGCTTTCATGGCTGTTTTTGTCAGGGTGCTCTTGCAATCTCTGGTCTATACTCCCGCCCACCACTAAGCCATTTCCGTCGAAACACCTTTTCCGATGAGCGCATCACATGCCAAGACTAACGGTTATCGCCAACATCTACGCCCATCCCGACCATGTTGATCTGGTCAAGACCGAGTTGCTCAAGCTGGTTCCGATCACCCGTGCCGAGCCTGGTTGCATCAATTATGATTTGCACCAGAACAACGATGACCCAACACATTTCACATTTTTTGAAAACTGGGAAACCCGCGAGTCTTGGGAAACCCATATGAAGGCGCCGCATATCACGGCCTATCTTGCGGCGACCGACAGTGCCGTGTCCAAGTTCGCAATCAGCGGCATGACACAGATCGACTGACAAAACGCCAGAATGGGCCAAGGTGCAGCTCACCTTGCACCCTCTTCAACGACTTCGCGGCGCTTTGCTCTTTCTTGCAGGGAAGTCGCCGCGAAGGGCCGGAACGTCAGTTCAGAATGCCCCGCATCCCGGTATCTTCCAGCGTGATCAGCGTGGTGGCCCCGCTCATGGTGATTTCGGTTACCATCATCGCGCGCGGGCCAAGGCCACTGTCCAGCCCCCAAACCTCGACCGGGCCTTGCCCGCCAAAAGTGGCATCCAGCATCTTCAGCAAGCCCGCGCCACTCAACTCGGCCACCATGCCACCATCGACCAGTTCCACCGCCGACGGGGTCACCCGCGACAGCCCCACGATCAGTTCAAAATTGCCCGGCTCGGGCGATCGGACGGCAGGTGTCATCATCGGTCAGGCCTTTCTTTGCCTTTTGCGGCATGTTCGGCGGCAGCCCCGTTTCCAGCACCGCACCAAAACACCTGTGGCCCCATGCAGGGGCCACAGCGATTCTTCAATCGATTCGATGGGTTATCCCCAGATATTCACCCAAGATCAGCTGCACCCGCTGGTGCCGCCGCAGGTGTTGCACTTCATGCAGGTGCCGTTGCGCACCAGCGTGTAGTTGCCACATTCACCACAAGGGTCGCCCTCATAGCCCTGCATCTTGGCCTTGGCGCGGGCATCCATCGGCTGTGCCGTGCCAATCGCAAAGCTGGATGTCGTTTCGGCAAAGCCCGTGACGCGGGCCTCGGGCATCATGGCCGCCAAGGCCGCGCTGCCCTCAAGCCCAAAGGCCGTGCCCCCCATGCCGCCTTGCAACACCACCAGCTCTTGCGGCAGGCGCTTGCGCAGATAGCCGGTCGAGCTGATCTGCTTCAGCACCTCCAGCGATTTCGAGGCCGCCGATTCCGACACAGGCGCGACATTGGCCTTGCCCTCCTCGTCACCACGGCCCAGGTCGTCGAACGAATGGCCCTGTGGTTTGACATGGGCCAGATCGGTGCGATCCAGATAGGAAATCGCCAGTTCGCGAAAGATATAGTCCAGGATCGAGGTAGCATTCTTGATACTGTCATTGCCTTGCACCATGCCCGCCGGTTCAAAGCGGGTAAAGGTGAAGGCCTCGACGAATTCTTCCAGCGGCACGCCGTATTGCAGACCCACCGAAACGGCGATGGCAAAGTTGTTCATCATCGCCCGGAAGCCAGCGCCTTCCTTGTGCATGTCGATGAAAATCTCGCCCAACTGACCATCGGCATATTCGCCGGTGCGCAGATAAACCTTGTGGCCGCCGACGATGGCTTTCTGGGTATAGCCCTTGCGACGCTCGGGCAGCTTTTCACGGTTCGACCGGACGATTTCCTTGACGATCACCTTTTCGATGATCTTCTCGGCAATCACCATCGCCTTTTCCTGCACGCTGCCGGTGGCCAGAACTTCCTCGGCCTCCTCGTCATCCTCGATCAGCGCCGCCGCCAGGGGCTGGCTGAGTTTGGATCCGTCGCGATACAGCGCATTGGCCTTGATCCCCAGCGAATGCGACAATTCATAGGCCGCAAGCGTTTCTTCGATCGTGGCCGAATTCGGCATGTTGATCGTTTTCGAAATCGCGCCCGAGATAAAGCTTTGGGCCGCCGCCATCATGTAGATGTGGCTTTCCACACTCAGGAACCGCTTGCCTTTCTTGCCGCAGGGGTTGGCGCAATCGAACACCGGGTAATGCTCGGTCTTCAGGAAGGGTGCGCCTTCCAGCGTCATCGTCCCGCAAACATGGTCATTGGCGGCGTCGATCTCGGCTTTGGTGAACCCAAGGTGGCGCAGCAGATCGAACGACGGATCGTTCAGCTTGGCCGCTGGGATGCCCAAGGTTTTGGTGCAGAAATCTTCGCCCAGCGTCCACTGGTTAAAGACAAAGCGGATGTCAAAGGCCGAAGGCAGCGCGGCCTCGATCTTTTCGATTTCGCGTGCGCCAAACCCATGGCCGATCAGGGCCGTGTGGTTGATGGCCGGGGCCTGCGCGATCGAGCCATGGCCGACGGCATAGGCCACGATCTCGGCCACCTGATGGCTGGGGTAGCCCAGGGTTTCAAGCGCGGCCGGAACCGACTGGTTGATGATCTTGAAATAACCGCCACCCGCCAGTTTCTTGAACTTGACCAGCGCGAAATCAGGCTCGATCCCGGTGGTGTCGCAATCCATCACCAGACCGATGGTGCCCGTGGGCGCAATCACCGTGGTCTGCGCATTGCGGAACCCATGCGCCTCACCCAGCGTCAGCGCCTCATCCCAGCAGGATTTGGCAAGGCCGACAAGGGTTTGATCCGGGCAATTCACCTGATCCAGCGCCACCGGGTTTACGTTCACCGCCTCATAGCTGGTCTTGCCATAGGCTGCGGCACGGTGATTGCGGATCACGCGCAGCATATGCTTGGCATTGCGCTGATAGCCGGGGAAGGCCCCCAACTCGCGCGCCATTTCGGCACTGGTGGCATAGGCCACGCCCGTCATCACAGCGGTCAGCGCGCCGCACAGCGCACGGCCTTCCTTGCTGTCATAGCCAAGGCCCATGTTCATCAGAAGGCCGCCGATATTGGCATAGCCCAGACCCAGCGTGCGGAAATCATAGGACAGTTGCGCAATTTCCTTGGATGGGAACTGCGCCATCATCACGCTGATTTCCAGCGTCACCGTCCACAACCGGCTGGCATGCACATAGCCCTCGGCGTCAAACTTGCCGTCCTTGTAAAAGGTCAGCAGGTTCATCGAGGCCAGGTTGCAGGCGGTATCGTCCAGGAACATGTATTCCGAGCACGGGTTAGACCCCCGGATCGCCCCATCTTCGGGGCAGGTATGCCAGGCGTTCACCGTGTCATGGAACTGGATGCCGGGGTCGGCACAGGCCCAGGCGGCATGGCCCACCTGTTCCCACAGATCACGCGCCTTGATGGTCTTGGCGGTCTTGCCATCGGTGCGCCGGATCAGCGCCCAATCCGCATCGGCCTGCACCGCCTTAAGGAAGGCATCGGTGACGCGGACCGAGTTGTTCGAATTCTGGCCCGACACGGTGATATAGGCTTCGGAATCCCAATCGGTGTCATAGGTGGGGAATTCGATGCTGGTGAACCCCTGCTTGGCGTATTGCAGGATGCGGTTGGTATAGGTGTCGGGGATCATCGCCTTTTTGGCGGCCTTGATGGCGGCCTTCAGGCTGGGATTCTTGGCCGGATCGACCGAGTCTTCGGCCGAGCCATCCCATTCGCGGATCGCGGTGAAAATCTGGTTCAGCCGCTGCTCATGCGCCTTTGAACCGGCCACAAGGCTTGCGACCTTTTGCTCTTCGATCACCTTCCAATTGATAAAGGCTTCGATGTCGGGGTGATCCATATCACAGATCACCATCTTGGCTGCGCGCCGCGTGGTGCCGCCCGATTTGATGGCACCGGCCGCCCGGTCACCGATCTTCAAAAAGCCCATCAGGCCCGACGACTTGCCGCCACCCGACAGCTTTTCGCCTTCGCCGCGCAGCGACGAAAAGTTGGTGCCCGTGCCCGAGCCGTATTTGAACAGACGCGCCTCACGCACCCACAGGTCCATGATGCCGCCATCGCTGACCAGATCATCCTTGACCGACTGGATAAAGCAGGCATGCGGCTGCGGATGTTCATAGGCGCTGGAGGATTTCGTCAGCTTGCCGGTCTGGTGATCGACATAGTAATGCCCCTGCGACGGGCCATCGATGCCATAGGCCCAATGCAGACCGGTGTTGAACCACTGCGGGCTGTTCGGGGCGGCCATCTGATTGGCCAGCATGAAACGCATCTCGTCGTAATAGGCGCGGGCATCGGCTTCGGTGGTGAAATAACCACCCTTCCACCCCCAATAGGCCCAGGCCCCGGCCAGACGGTCGAACACCTGCTTTGCGCTGGTTTCCCCCACAAAGCGCTGATCTTCGGGCAACTTGGCCAGCGCATCCTCATCGGGCACCGACCGCCACAGAAACTCGGGCACGCCCTTTTCCCGCACGCGCTTCGACACCGCAGGCACCCCCGCCTTGCGGAAATACTTTTGCGCCAGAACGTCCGATGCAACCTGGCTCCAGCCCTGCGGCACTTCGACAGCCTCGTTGCGGAACACAACCTTGCCATCGGGATTGCGGATTTCCGAGATGGTGGTGGTAAAGTCCATGGCGCCATAGGCACCGGTGGTTTCTGCGGTAAACTTGCGCTCGATCTGCATTTGCCCCGTTCTTCCCTGACTTGCCCACCGGTTACGATCCGGGATGGCGTGTTGATCTGTTGGTGCCGGCCCCTGCCCTGCGCACAATACATCACCGGGCCTTGCCCATGGGTCTGGGCAAGACGGCAAAGGCATGTGATGCCCGCCCTTGTGGTTTGTATCGCTTGCCCGCACCGGCACCACATATAGTGGCTCCCCGGCCTGCGTTGTCAAACTGTCGTATTCACCCGACAGGATCAACGCCTTTTTTTCGCTGTTGGCGGCTTTTTAAGACTTGACCTGTAGCCCGCCACCTCACGGTTTCGTCACCATCCGATTCCATGCGTGAAAGCCCCCTGTGGGCAGAGCTGGGGATAAGCAATGGGATGGCCGGTTGATGCGTTCGGATTTTCCCAAGCAACAGGCCGACTTGGGCCTTACCCCTCAGTTTCGGGCTTAATTGCGGCTTGGGGCATGGTCGGCGGCGGGCGGTTGATCAGCACGATTCCCGCTGCGACAAAAAGGGCCGCAATTAACATCGGCACTGTGACCCGCTCGCCATACATCGCGATGCCAAAGCCCATCGCAAACACCGGTGTCAGAAACGAAAACGAGGCGACTGTCGCCGTCGGATAGACCGACAACAGCCACAACCACAGAATAAAGCCACCCGCCACCACTATGGAGGACTGAAACAACAGCCCCAAGATATGGTATCCGCTCAGCTCTCGCACCCAAGGGCCAAACGCAAGCGACAGCACGATCAGAATCGGCCCCGAGACCAGCACCATCCAGAACAACTGCATCTCTGCCCCCACCTCGCGCAGGCTGCTGCGCCGCGCCAGAAAGGCCGTGCCCGCCCAGCCAAAGGCCGCCCCCAGCGCCAGCAGATCCCCCGCCAGACTGCCCCCCGTCGCCGCTTGGCGCGACAGGATGGCGCCAGCGGTGCCGACAAAGGCCAAGGCCAGCCCCGCCGCCTTCCAGCGCGTGATACGCTGCCCCGCCAGCCCGAAATGCGCCATCAGCGCCAGCCACAAGGGCATCGAATAAAAGATCACGCTGGCCCGCCCCAGCGCCGTCAGATCCAGCGCCAGAAACAGGCACAGGAATTCCGCCGCAAAGACCGTGCCGATGGCCAGCCCCGCCCCAAGATCCTTGCGCCGCAACACCGGGGGCCGCCCGCGCCAAGCCAGCCAGGCCCAGACAAACCCCACCGCCAGCACCGACCGCAGCCCGGCAAAAAACACCGGTTGCAGGCCCCGGTTCACCTCGACCACAATCACCTGATTGACAGCCAGCAACAGCGCCACCCCCACCAGCGTGGCCCCGCCCACCAGATCCAGCCTGTCTTTTTGCACGCGCCTCTCCTGTGTCTTGCGCCCCAGCAGTGATCGCCGCCACAGCGCCCGTCAACCCAAGATGCCGCCAAACGGGTGGCGCGGCGCGCAGCCTTGGGCTAAACCGAACCAGACCCGAACGATCAGCCCCGGACCCGCCCATGACAGACATCATCGCCCGCTGCGAAGCCAAGGGCCTGCGCATGACGGATCAGCGCCGCACCGTCGCCCGCGTCATTGGCGAAGCCGATGATCACCCCGATGTCGAAGAACTCTATGCCCGCGCCGCCGCGCTTGATCCCAAGATCTCGCTGGCCACGGTCTATCGTGCGGTCAAACTGTTCGAAGAGGCCGGCATTCTGGAAAAACTGGAATTCGGCGATGGCCGGGCGCGCTATGAAGATGCCGAACGCGATCACCACGACCATCTGATCGACGTGAATTCGGGTCAGGTGATCGAATTCGTCGATCCCGAAATCGAGGCCTTGCAAGAAAAGATTGCCGCCCGCCTTGGCTATCGGCTGATTGGCCACCGGCTGGAATTGCTGGGTGTGCCGATGAAAAAGCGCGGCGCGTGATCCTGTCTGACAACACCCGTGGCGCGGTCCTGATGCTGGCGGCCATGCTGGCCTTTGCCTTTGAAGATCTGTTTCTGAAACGCTCGGCCATGGCTTTGCCACCCGGTCAGGTCATCGTGATGGTGGGGGCGGCGGGCGCTTTGTGTTTCTGGGCGATCGCCGCGCTGCAAGGCCAGCCGATTCTGACGCGCGACGCATTGCGCGGCCCGGCGCTGCTGCGCTCTGTGTCCGAAGCCGGGGCCACGATGCTGTATGTCACGGCCCTGTCGCTGATTCCGCTGACGGTGAACGCGGCCCTGTTGCAGGCCTCTCCGCTTGCGGTCACGCTGGGGGCGGCGCTGATCTTGAAAGAACCGGTGGGCTGGCGGCGGTGGAGCGCGATCGGACTGGGCTTTCTTGGCGTGCTCATCATCTTGCGGCCCGGAACCCAAGGCTTTGTGCCCGCCAGCCTGCTGACGGTGCTGTGCGTGCTGGTGCTGGTGGGCCGCGACCTTGCCACCCGCGTCATGCCCGCGCGCATCGGCACGTTTCAGCTGACAACTTGGGCCTATCTGGCGCTGGTGCCGGCGGGCCTTGGGCTGATGGCGCTTGGCGGCGACGGATGGCACAGCGTGCAGGCCGACCGCTGGGGGGATCTGATCGGCGCGCTTGTGACCGGGCTTGTCGGCTATTGGGCCGTTACGGCAGCGATGCGCTTGGGTGAGGTGTCACTGGTGGCCCCGTTCCGCTACAGCCGCCTGGTCTTTTCGGCCCTTCTTGCCGCGCTGTTTCTGGGCGAACGCCCCGATCTTGCCACCTGGCTGGGGGCTGCGCTGATCATCGGATCGGGCCTTTATGCCCTGTGGCGCGAAACCCGCCGCAGGCCGCGCTGACGCCGCAGCGCAGAACTTCCCCGGCTTGCCGCGCGTCTCTGCCCTTCCCATACCCGGTTTCGCAAGGTAAAGACGCAAGCGAGAGCACCCTAGCACCTTCGGGAGAGCCCCATGAGCACGATCATCGACATTCACGCCCGCGAAATCCTCGACAGCCGCGGCAACCCCACTGTTGAAGTGGACGTCACGCTGGAAAGCGGCGCCATGGGCCGCGCCGCCGTGCCCTCGGGCGCCTCAACCGGCGCGCATGAGGCCAATGAAAAGCGCGACGGCGACAAGTCGCGCTATATGGGCAAAGGCGTGCTTGAGGCCGTCGCCGCCGTCAACGGCGAGATTGCCGAAGAACTGGTTGGCTATGACGCCACCGAACAGGTCGGCATCGACCGCACCATGATTGAAATGGACGGCACGCCGAACAAGTCGCGTCTTGGCGCCAATGCCATTCTGGGCGTGTCGCTGGCCGTGGCCAAAGCCGCCGCCGAATTCACGGCACAGCCCCTGTTCCGCTATGTCGGCGGCACCTCGGCCCGTGTGCTGCCGGTGCCGATGATGAACATCATCAACGGCGGCGAACATGCCGACAACCCGATCGACATTCAGGAATTCATGATCATGCCCGTGGGCGCGGACAATATCCGTGACGCCATCCGCATGGGCGCCGAAGTGTTCCACACCCTGAAAAAAGAACTGCAAGCCGCAGGCCACAACACCGGCATCGGCGACGAAGGCGGCTTTGCCCCCAACCTGAACTCGGCCCGTGACGCGCTGGATTTCATTCTGAAATCCATCGAAAAGGCAGGCTACAAGCCGGGTGAGGATATTTATCTGGCGCTTGACTGTGCGGCGACCGAATATTTCAAAGGCGGCCGGTATGAGATGAAGGGCGAAGGCAAATCGCTGTCCATCGCCGAAAACGTCGAATTCCTGGCCGGTCTGGCCCGCGACTATCCGATCATCTCGATCGAGGATGGCTGCTCGGAAGATGATTGGGAAGGTTGGAAGCTGCTGACCGACACGCTGGGCGCCTCGGTGCAACTGGTGGGCGACGATCTGTTTGTCACCAACCCGCGCCGTCTGGCCGAAGGCATCAAGGCCGGCTGCGCCAATTCGATGCTGGTCAAGGTGAACCAGATCGGCACGCTGACCGAAACGCTGCAAGCCGTCGATATGGCCCACCGCGCGCGCTATACGAATGTGATGTCGCACCGCTCGGGCGAAACCGAAGATGCGACCATCGCCGACCTGGCGGTGGCCACCAACTGCGGCCAGATCAAGACCGGCTCGCTGTCGCGCAGCGACCGGCTGGCAAAATACAACCAGTTGATCCGCATCGAAGAACTGCTGGGCGAAACCGCCGAATATGCGGGCCGCAGCATTCTAAAGCGCTAAGCGCAGGTGCCGGCGGTTTTTGAAACGCCGGCCCGACATCTGGCAAGAAATCGACGGGCACCCGACTGGTGCCCGTTTTCTTCTGCGCCCAGCCGTGCCAGACCAAGGCCATGACCCGCCTGATCTTGCTGAACAAACCCTATGACGTGCTGTGCCAGTTCACCGATGGCGATGGCCGCCAGACGCTTGCCGATTTCGTGCCCGTCAAGGGCGTCTATCCCGCCGGGCGGCTGGATCGCGACAGCGAAGGCCTGGTCGTGCTGACCGATGACGGGCGCATGCAGGCCCGCATCGCCGATCCGCGCCACAAGATGGAAAAGACCTATCTGGCACAGGTCGAGGGGCGGCCCACCCCCGACCAGATCGCCGCCCTGTCGGCGGGTGTCACCCTGAAAGACGGCCCCACCCTGCCCGCCCGCGCCCGGGCGATTGATCCCCCCGCATGGCTGTGGCCGCGCACCCCGCCGATCCGCGCGCGCAAATCCGTGCCCGATGCCTGGATCGAACTGACCCTGCGCGAAGGCCGCAACCGTCAGGTGCGCCGGATGACGGCGGCTGTCGGCCTGCCCTGCCTGCGCCTGATCCGCTGGCGGGTGGGCGACTGGGCGCTGGACGACCTGCCCCCCGGCCAGTGGCGCGATGCCCCCTTGCCCGATCAGAAAGGCCCCCGCCATGACCGCCCGCCAAGACGCCCCCCCTCAGGCCGAGGCTGATCGCCTGATCGCCCATCTGGGCCTGCTCCCGCACCCCGAGGGCGGCTGGTATCGCCAAACCTGGCAAGGCCCGCAGCTTGGCCCCCGCGCCAGTGGCACGGCCATCCTGTTCTTGTTGCGCGCGGACGAACGCAGCCATTGGCACCGCGTCGATGCCGATGAAATCTGGCTCTGGCATGCCGGGGCCCCCTTGGTTCTGTCGATGGGCACCGACACCGCCACCGATCACATTCTGGGGCCGGATGTGCTGAACGGCCAAGCGCCGCAGATCGTCGTGCCCACCGATGTCTGGCAAGCCGCGCGCAGCACGGGGGCCTTTACGCTGGTCTCTTGCACCGTCAGCCCCGGCTTTGACTTTGCGGGCTTTACCCTGGCCCCGCCCGGTTTTGATCTGCCGCGCCGCAGCACTTTGTGACCCTTACAAGAATGCCGTGGCAAGGGTGCGCGGGGCGCGATAAGCCGCCCGCATGACGACACCATCCCCCGCCAAGAATGACGACAGCCTGTCTGGCTTTTTCTACGCCCTGTCAGCCTATCTGATCTGGGGGTTCTTGCCGCTGTATATGAAGGCCCTGGCCCATGTGCCCCCGGCCGAGGTGCTGGCCCACCGCATTTTGTGGTCTTTGCCCATCGCGCTTGCCGTTTTGCTGTTGCGTGGCCGCACGGCAGATCTGAAGGCGGCTTTCCGCACCCCGCGGATGCTGGGCATGGGGATCGCCACGGCGTCGCTGGTGTCGGTCAACTGGGGGATCTATGTCTGGGCCATCGGGTCGGGCCACGCGATGGAGGCAGCGCTTGGCTATTACATCAACCCGCTGTTCAGCGTGCTGTTGGGGCGGCTGTTGCTGTCTGAAACGCTGCGCCCCGCCCAATGGGCCGCCATCGCCTTGGCCGGGGCAGCCGTGGCCCTGCTGACCATCGCCTCGGGCAGCTTGCCCGTGGTGGCCCTGGCCCTGACCCTGACCTGGGGCTTTTATGCCTATCTCAAGAAATCACTGCCCATCGGCCCCAATCAGGGCTTTGCGCTGGAAGTGGCCCTGCTGACCCCCTTTGCCCTGGCCTATGTCGGCTATCTGACGGCCACGGGCACCGGGCATTTTCTGCAAGACGTGCCCTGGGACACGGCCCTGTTGTTGGGAACGGGCGTTGTCACGGCGGTTCCACTGATGCTTTACGCCAATGGGGCCAAGGGCTTGCGGCTTTCGACCATTGCGATGATGCAATATATCGCACCCACCATGATCTTTCTGACAGCGGTGTTCATCTTTGGCGAACCGTTTGGACAAGCCCGCGCCATCGCCTTCCCGATGATCTGGGCCGCCCTTGCGCTTTATACCGCGTCGATGCTCAGGGCGCGTAAACAGTCACTTCGGGCAGGTCGGTCAGGCTAAGGCCAAGGGCACGATAGGCCGCCAGCGACAGTTGTGCGCCAGAGGCACCCGGCAGCAGATCCACCGCCACCGACTGCCCGCCCGCCGTTTCCACCCGCCCCTTGCCGGGGGCCGCAACAAGGGGGCTGCGCAACCAGAACCCCTGTTCGACCGGGCTGCCCAGACTGACCGCAACCTTGCCCAAGACACGCTCTCCGGCGGCGGCGGGCGCGGCCAAAGCCTCGGCCTTTTCGGCGGCCGTGGTCTGATCCAGCGCAGCCGCACTGCGACCGGCGCCCAAGACCATCGGGTTGTCGGTGGCCGCCACGGGCGGGGCCACAGCCGTTTCGGGCGCAGCCTGCCGCGCCGAAGACGGGCTGAATTTATCCAGCACTGCGCAACCAGGGGCCGCAGTCATGACAAGACAAAGGGTAAGATATATCCGCATGGCAGCACGATAGTATGACCCGCCACCGCCCGCAATGCCCCTGACCGCGCTGGACAGCGCCGCAACAGCACCCTAACTTGACGTCATGACCCAGACCGCGCCCCTGATTGATCCGTTTGCCCGCCCGATCTCTTATCTTCGGGTGTCGGTGACCGACCGTTGCGATTTTCGCTGTGTCTATTGCATGGCCGAAAACATGACCTTCCTGCCCAAAGCCGATCTTCTGACGCTTGAGGAGTTGGATCGCATGTGTTCAACCTTTGTGCGTCTGGGCGTGCAAAAACTGCGCATCACCGGGGGCGAACCCCTTGTGCGCAAGGGCATCATGACCTTCTTTCGCCAGATGTCGCGTCACCTCGACCTGGGCGCGCTGAAAGAGTTGACCGTCACCACCAACGGCAGCCAGTTGCGCAAACATGCGGCCGAACTGGCCGATTGCGGAGTGCGCCGGATCAATGTCTCGCTTGATACGCTGGATGCGCAAAAATTTGCCGACATCACCCGCTGGGGCCGCCTGCCACAGGTGCTCGATGGCATCGCCGCCGCCAAGGATGCGGGCCTGCGCGTCAAGATCAACGCCGTGGCGCTGAAAGGCTTTAATGAGGATGAGCAGTTTTCCATCACCGAATGGTGCGCCCGTGAAGGCCATGATCTGACATGGATCGAGGTCATGCCGATGGGCGATCTGGGCAATGAAGACCGGCTTGACCAATATTGGGCCCTGTCTGATCTGCGCGCCCGCTATGCCAGCCGCTACACCCTGACCGATCTGGCCGAGCGCACGGGCGGGCCCGCCCGCTATGTGCGGCTGGAAGAAACCGGCCAGAAAATCGGCTTTATCACACCGCTGACGCATAATTTCTGCGAAAGCTGCAACCGCGTGCGGCTGACCTGCACGGGCGAGCTGTATATGTGCCTTGGTCAGGAAGACATGGCCGACCTGCGCGCCCCCTTGCGCGCCAGTGCCGGGGATGCGGTGCTGGAAAACGCCATCCGCGCCGCCATCGCGCGCAAACCCAAGGGCCATGATTTCGACTATTCGCGCCAAAAGGTGCAAGGCCAGATGACCCGCCACATGAGCCATACGGGCGGCTGACAACTGCCCCCTGCGCCCTGCTGCCGCAGTTGTGGCGGCTGGTCGCACCATCCTGAAAAATCGCGAAAAAACCCTATGTGATGCATCGAAAGAAAGGTGCATCATGGATACACTATTACTGTCGCGCATTCAGTTCGCGTCCAATATCAGCTTCCACATCCTGTTCCCGACGATCACCATCGCGCTCGGTTGGGTCTTGCTGTTTTTCCGCTGGCGCTTTGCCCGGACGGGGCAGGAAAAATGGATGGAAGCCTATATGTTCTGGGTCAAGGTCTTCGCCTTGTCCTTCGCGCTCGGGGTCGTCTCGGGCATCACCATGTCATTCCAGTTCGGCACCAACTGGCCCGGATTCATGGAAACGGTTGGCAATGTGGCCGGCCCCCTCTTGGCCTATGAGGTGCTGACCGCCTTTTTCCTCGAAGCGGTGTTTCTGGGCATCATGCTGTTTGGCGCCCGCAAGGTGGCCCCCTGGCTGCACATCACCGCCACGGCCCTTGTGGCCTTTGGCACCACGATGAGCGCCTTCTGGATTCTGGTGCTGAACAGCTGGATGCACACCCCCCAGGGCTATGAGCTGCGCGACGGCGTCGTGCATGCCACCGACTGGTGGGCCATCATCTTCAACCCCTCGCTGCCCTACCGCCTGTCGCATATGCTGCTGGCCTCGGGCCTGACGGTCGCCTTCCTGATCGCCGGGGTCGCGGCCCTGCGCCGCCTGATCGGCGACCGCAGCCCCAGCAGCGCCACGCAGCTGCGCTTTGGCCTGACACTCGGCGCCCTGCTGATCCCCGCGCAAATCCTGATGGGCGACCTGCATGGCCTGAACACGCTGGCACATCAGCCGGCCAAGGTTGCCGCGATGGAAGGCAACTGGGAAACCGGCCCGAACGTGCCGCTGGTCCTGTTCGCCCTGCCCGACCAAGAGGCGCGCGAAAACCGCTTTGAACTGGCCATCCCCAACGGGGCCAGCCTGATCCTGACGCATGATCCCGATGGCGTGGTGCCGGGCCTGAACGACTTTGTGGCCGAAGATGGCACCATCCTGCACCCACCCGTCGCACCGGTGTTCTGGTCGTTCCGCGTGATGGTCGCCACCGGCATGGCGATGCTGGTCCTGTCTTGGGCCGGGGTGGCGCTGATGTGGCGGCGCGGTGGCCCGTCACATCTGCCGCGCCTGTTCCTGATGGCGACGGTGCCCATGGCGTTTTCGGGTTGGGTCGCCACCCTGGCAGGCTGGTATGTCACCGAAATCGGCCGCCAGCCCTGGCTTGTCACCGGCGTTCTGTCCACGGCCGAGGCCGTCGGCCCGGTCGCAGCGCCCATGGTTCTGTCAACGCTGATCGCCTATCTGGTCGTCTATGCCCTGCTGATGGCCGCCTATATCGGCGTGATCGTGCACCTTGCCCGCCGCGCGGCCTTGGGCAAACCGCCCACCCGCGAAAAGCCCGGCACCGATCAACCCATCGCCGTTCCGGCGGAATAAGGGGATGACCATGATCTTGGACGCCACCACCCTGCCCGTGATCTTCGCAGCCCTGATGGGTCTGTCGATCCTGCTCTATGTCGTGCTCGACGGCTATGATCTGGGCGTGGGCCTGCTCTTTCCCTTTACCACCGCGGATGAGAGGGACCGCATGATCGGCTCGATCGGCCCGTTCTGGGATGCGAATGAAACATGGCTGGTTCTGGCCATCGGCATCTTGCTGGTGGCCTTCCCCACCGCCCATGGGGCCATCCTGACGGCGCTGTATCTGCCAGTCTCGATCATGCTGCTCGGGCTGATCCTGCGCGGGGTCGCGTTCGAATTCCGCGCCAAGGCCCCGGCAGGGCAAAAGGGCGCCTGGGATGCCACCTTCTTTGCAGGCAGCCTGATGGCGGCGCTGTCGCAGGGCTTCATGCTGGGGCTTTACATCATGGGGCTGGACTGGACATGGGGCCATGTCGGCTTTGCCCTGCTCACCGCCGGGGCCCTGGCCGTGGCCTACAGCTTCATCGGGGCCTGCTGGACGATCCTCAAGGCCGAAGGCAGCCTGCAACTCAAGGCCGTGGCCTGGGCCAGGGGCGGCATCTGGGGGGTGGTCCTTGGCATGGGGGCCATCTCGCTTGCCACACCCCTGGTCAGCCCGCGCATTCTGGAACGCTGGATCAGCTTCCCCGAGCTGTTCTTCCTCGCGCCCCTGCCCATCGCCTCAACCGCGCTGATCGCGATGCTGTGGATCGCGCTGCGCCACCTGCCCACCAAGGGCGACCATTTCGCCTGGTTCCCCTTTGCCGGGGCCACGGCGCTGATGTCGCTGGGCTTTGCGGGCATGGCCTACAGCTTTTACCCCTATGTGGTGCCCGAAAGGCTGACGATCTATGCCGCCGCCGCCAGCCCCGAAAGCCTGCGGATCATCCTGTTTGGCACCATCTTCGTGCTGCCGGTGATCCTGGCCTATACCGCGCTGTCCTACACGATCTTCCGCGGCAAGGCCACGAAACTGACCTATGACTAGGCCCTCTTCATCTGTTCAAAAATATCCCCGGGGGATAGGCCTTCGCCCCCTCGGGGCGCAGGCCTGACGGGGGCAGGCAGCCCCCGCGGGTCTGCGGGGGCTCGATGCCCCCGCAGACCCGGCCCCGTGTCAGGCTGCCGGCATCCGCGCCTCGACCATGCCGGCATACCAGCTTGATCCAAAGGGAATGGCGGTGTCGTCAAAGTTATAGGCCGGGTGATGCACCATCGCCGTGTCACCATTGCCCAAAAAGATATAGGCCCCGGGACGTTCGTTCAGCATAAAGCTGAAATCTTCCGCCCCCATCAGCGGGGCCGTATTGGCATCAACCTTTCCTGACACTGCCTGCGCAACTTCGACTGCGAAACTGGTATTGTCTTCGGCATTGATCGTCACCGGATAGCCACGGTTGTAATTCACCACCGCCTTAGCCCCCAGCGCCAGGGCCGTGCCCTCGACAATCTCACTGATCCGCCGCTCGACGAAATCCTGAACGGCCGGGTCCATCGTGCGCACCGTGCCCTTCAGCTTGACCACCTGCGGGATCACGTTATGCGCCGTCGAATCCGTCTCGACCGTGCAGACGCTGACAACCACCTGCTTCATCGGGTCCACATTGCGGCTGGCGATGGTCTGCAAGGCCACGATGATATGCGCGGCCACCACCGTGGTGTCGATGCAGTCATGCGGCTTGGCGGCATGGCCCCCCTTGCCCGTCACCACCACGTCAAACTGATCCGCCGCCGCCATGATCGCACCGGGGCGAATGGCAAAGGTGCCCACCGGGATGCCCGGCATATTGTGCATGCCATAGACTTCCTGAATGCCGAAACGCTCCATCATGCCATCGGCGCACATCTCGCGCCCGCCGCCGCCTCCTTCTTCGGCAGGCTGAAAGATCACCACGGCGGTGCCGTCGAAATTGCGGGTTTCGGCCAGATATTTCGCGGCCCCCAGCAGCATGGCCGTATGGCCGTCATGGCCACAGGCATGCATCTTGCCCGGCGTCTTGCTGGCATACTCCACCCCGGTCTGCTCGATGATCGGCAGCGCATCCATATCGGCGCGCAGGCCGATGACCCGGCCCGCCGTATCGGTCTTGCCCTTGATCACCCCCACCACACCGGTGCGCCCGATGCCCGTCACCACCTCGTCGCAGCCAAACTCTTTCAGCAGATCGGCCACCTTGCCCGCGGTCCGATGCACCTCGAACAGCAGTTCCGGGTTCTCGTGAAAATCCCGCCGCCACGCGGTGATCTCGGGCAGCAATTCGGCAAAACGGTTCTTTACGGGCATAGCCAGTCTCCTTGATCGGTCGCGGCAGATGGTGGGGCGGAACCCGCGCCACATCAAGACCGCAGACGACATCGCGCGGCCGATTTCTGACCATCAGATCAAATTTTCAGCCAAACCGCCGCGCCGCCTCCAGCGCCAGCCCCGTGCCGACGCTGGCCAGATCATCGCCCCGCGCCATCCGCGCCCCCGGCAGCACGGCGGCCACATCGGCGCGCAGCTTTGGCAAAGCCGAAGACCCCCCCGTCAGAAACACCGTCGCAATCTGATCGGCCCGCAGACCCGCCATCGCCAGCACATCGCCAATCCGGTCCCGGATCCGCAGCAAGGGCGCCTCCAACGCCGCCTCCAGCGCCATCCGCGTGGCCACGGGGTTCGGCCCCCCGGTCAGCGGGCGCAGCGGCAAGCGGCAGCTTTCGGCTTGCGAAAGCGCGATCTTGGCCCGCTCCACCTCAATCGCCAAAGCATGGCCGTTGCGGTGCTCCAGCACATGCAGCATCCGGTCCAGCCGCTCGGGCGCATCGATATCGCGCCGCAGCGCCTTGAGATCGGCCAAAATCCGGTCGTTATACAAGGTGTTGATCCGATGCCATGTCGCCAGATCCAGATAGTAATGGCGCGGCATCGTGCCTTCGCCGCCTTTGGTCGGGCCAAGATAGCCCAGATCGGGCATGATCTGGGCCAGCGAAAAGCCCCGGTCAAAATCGGTGCCCCCCACCCTGATCCCATCATTGGCCAGAATATCATCCGCCCGATCGGCATGGCGGGCCCGGTCTGGCCCCACCCGCACAATCGAGAAATCCGACGTGCCACCGCCAATATCGACGATCAGCACCAATTCCTCCGCGCTCACCCCGGTTTCATAATCCAGCGCCGCCGCGATGGGTTCGAACTGAAAGGCCACATCGCGAAACCCCACCTCGCCCGCGATTTCCGCCAGAACCGCCTGGGCCGCTGCATCGGCCCCGGCATCGTCATCAACGAAATGCACAGGCCGCCCCATCACCACCTGCGTCAAGGGCCCGCCCTGCACGGCTTCGGCGCGCGCCTTCATATGCGCCAGAAACCGGGCCAGCACCTCACGAAAGCTGATCGCCCGCGATCCCACGCGGGTGCGTTCATGCACCAGCCCAGACCCCAGCGTTGACTTCAGCCCGCGCAACAGCCGCCCGTCCTCGCCCTCCAGATAGGCGGCAATGCCCGCCCGGCCAAAGCGCGGCGCGCCGCCATCCGCCTCCCAGAACACCGCCGAGGGCAAAGTCACCGCATCGCCCTCCAGCGCGATCAGCCGCCCCCCGACGCCAAGGGTTGAATTCGATGTGCCAAAATCAAGGCCACAGGCGGTGGTCGGTGTGGCGGGGGGTGTCATCGCAGGCTCCGGCAAAAGCGGGCGTGATAGCGGCAGGCTGGCGGCAGGTAAAGACCCGGCGCGTTCAAAGGGACGGGCCCAATCAGATCGTGGGCCCAAATCAGATCGTGGGGCCAAGCCTGATCTTCGATCCGTCCGAAAACCGCGACAGCCGAAACCGCGTCAGATCATGGCCGGGATAGCGCCCCCGCACCAGATCGGCCACCACCCGCCCCATGCCGGGGCCGATGCCAAAGCCGTGCCCGCTCATCCCCGTGGCGATGGTCAGCCCGGCCAGGGGCGCATGATCGACCACCGGCACGACATCGGGCATGGTGTCGATCATCCCGGCCCAAACCGCCTGCAATCTGGGCCGGCCCAAGGCCGGAAAGGCGCGGGCAAAACGGTCTTGCACCCGGCCCAACGCATCCCTGTTCGGCGCAGGGTTCAAAATCCGCATCGCCTCGAACGGGCTTTGCCCCGCCCAGTTGCGTCTTGTGCCCCAGGCATCGGGAAAGCCCGCAGGCGCGCGCAGGTGAAAATGGGTTGATCGGAAATCCTTTTTCAAAACCGTCAGATACTGGCCAAAGCTTTGAAAGGCATCGCGGCCGATAAAGAAATCATGTTCGGCCCCCGGCGCAATCGTATAGCCCCCATCGGCCCGGCGGCGAAAGGCAAAGGCCCCGTCGGCGGCCGCACCGGGAAAGATCTCGGCCATGGGTTCGGTCGCCGCCACGCTGGACAACACCGCAAGCTGCGGTATCGCCACGCCATGCGCGCCCAGAAACAGCCGCGACCATGCCCCTGCCGCCAGCACCACCCGCTCGGCCCGGATCGTGCCCGCCTCATGCACCACGCCCGTCACCCGGCCCGCCGCCAGATCCAGCCGCCGCACCGCGCAATGTTCAACAATCACCACCCCCGCATCAGCCGCCAGCCGGGCCAGCAGCGGCACCGCCTGCCAAGGTTCGGCCCGCGCATCTGACGGGGTGATGATCCCGCCCTTCCAATGGGCCGAGGTGCCCATCATCCGCTCAACCTCGCAGCGCGCCATCAGCCGTGTATCCAGTCCATGCTGCTGCGCAATTTCCAGCCAGCGTTCCTGCCGTTCCAGATCGTGATCCGACTCGGCCAGATACACCACCCCGGTCTGCTGAAAGCCAAGCTCTGGCCCCAGCTGCTGCGCCAGCCCCTGCCACAGCCGCAGCGATTCAACCATGATCGGCAGTTCATCAGGGTCGCGCCCCTGTTGGCGGATCCAGCCCCAGTTGCGCCCCGATTGCTCGGCGGCAATGCGGCCCTTTTCCAGCAGCACCACCTTTTCGCCCGCCTGCGCCAGATACAGCGCCGTCATCACCCCGATCACCCCGCCGCCGATGATCACCACATCCGCAGCCTGCGGCGCCGGGCCGGCAAAGCGCACAGGCGAATTCAGTGAAAAGGGAAAGGTCATGCCAGATCAGCCAGCAGTTTTTCCATGAACCCCTGGCCTGCGGTGAATTCCGACAGATCCAGATATTCATCGGCCTGATGCGCCTGCGCGATGTCACCCGGGCCACAGACCACCGCCGAATAGCCCTGTTCCTGAAACTGCCCGGCTTCGGTGCCATAGCTGACCACATGGGTCGCATTATCCCCCGTCAACCGCCGCACCAGTGTTTCGGCGGCCCCTTCGGCCTCGGGCACCAGGGGCGGCACATCGAAAAAGCGGTCCAGATGGATCCCTGCCTCGGGCCGCACCGCCTGCATTGCGGCGTGCAGACGGGCCACTTCGGCTTCCCACAGGGCATACCAGTCTTCGGGCGGCTCGCCGGGCACGATGCGGAATTCCATCACGAATTCGCAATCGCCCGCCGTGATGTTATGGGCCGTGCCGCCCTTGATCATGCCCGAATGCAGCGTGGTAAAGGGCGGCTGAAACAGGCCGGCCACCGCGCTGACCGGCTTGGCCGCATTTTCCGCATTGCGGTCGTTCAGCCAACAGATCAGCCGCGCGGCCTCCATGATGGCGCTGACGCCTTCGGGCAGCAGCGACGAATGCACCTCAAAGCCACGGACACGCACACGATAGCCCGCGCCCCCCTTGTGACCGTTCACACATTTCATCCGGCTGGGTTCCCCGATGATGGCAAGTTCGGCCTTTGGCAGCACAGCCTGCATCGCCGCAATCATCGGCGGCGCGCCGGTGCAGCCCACCTCCTCGTCATAAGACAGCGCCAGTTGCAGGGGCCGGGTCACCCCCCGGTGCTGCGCCTCGACCAAGGCCCAGATCGCCAGCGCGTCAAACCCCTTCATGTCACAGGTGCCCCGGCCATACAGCCGCCCGTCACGTTCCACCACCGTCCAGGGATCGCTTGTCCACTCTTGCCCATCCACCGGCACCACATCGGTATGGCCCGACAGCACCACCCCGCCCGCCACCGCAGGCCCCACATGGGCAAACAGCGCAGCCTTGCTGCGGTCGTCGTGCCAGTGCCGATGCGCCGCGATGCCATGGCTGGCCAGATAGGTTTCAACCCACTCAACCAAAGGCAGATTCGTCTCGCGGCTGACCGTGGGAAAAGACACCAGCCGATCAAGGATCTGCCGCGCCGAAAGCCGTTCTGCCACCATCACCCGCCCCTCGCGCGCTGCAAACTCTGCCGCCAAATTGCGCAGCGCCAGCCATAAGGTCAAGCCACCATCCCCTGACGCCCCGCCAGCTGCAAATCGCGCCTTGCAGGTCGCGCAAAAATCTCTAACACTGGTTCAAATCACCGGCACCGGCCCCGGCCGCGATGCAGGAAAACCAAGAAAAACAATGCACTGGGGAGTGTCATATGCCCGATGGGGCCGCGCCCGTCCTTGACGTGAAGGGCTTGAAAACCGTTTTCCGCACCCGCGGTGGCGAAGTTCATGCCGTAAACGATGTCAGCTTCCACCTGCAACCCGGAGAGCTTTTGGGCGTCGTGGGGGAAAGCGGGTCGGGCAAGTCGGTGACGATGATGTCGCTGATCCGCCTGTTGCCCTCGCCGCCCGCCGACATTCGGTCGGGTCAGGTGCTGCTGAACGGGCAAGACCTGCTCAAGCTGGACGAAGACGGGCTGCGCGCCGTGCGCGGGGCCCGCGTGGGCTTTGTGTTCCAAGACCCGATGACCAGCCTGAACCCCGTCTTCACCATCGGCAACCAGATCGCCGAGCCGTTGCGCAAGCACAAGGGCATGACCAAGGCGCAGGCCGCCGACCGTGCGGTCGAACTGCTGGAACTGGTGGGCATCCCCGATGCGCGCAAACGCCTGTCCAGCTATCCGCACCAGTTTTCGGGCGGCATGCGGCAACGGGTGATGATCGCCATCGCCCTTGCCTGCGACCCCGATGTGCTGATCGCGGATGAACCGACGACAGCCCTGGATGTGACCATTCAGGCGCAGATTCTGGAACTGGTCAAAGACCTGCGCCAGAAACTGGGCATGGCGATTGTCTGGATCACCCATGATCTGGGCGTGATCGCAGGCATCGCAGACCGCGTGATGGTGATGTATGGCGGCCAGGTGGTCGAACAGGCCCCGGTCAAAGAGTTGTTCGGCAATCCGCAGCACCCCTATACCCGCGCCCTGCTGAAAACCATTCCCGCCATCACCGGCGCACGCGAAGACCGGTTGCAGGTGATCGAGGGCCAGCCCCCGATTCTGGGCGCCGCCCCCAGTGCCTGCCCGTTCCGGGGCCGGTGTGCCCATGCCTTTGATCGCTGCGCCAGCGAAAATCCGCAGCGCCGCTCGGTCGATGCCCTGCCCGTAGGCCATGGCCATGACGTGGCCTGCCACTGGACCCCGACAGCCGAGGCCGCCCATGCTTGACGCCCGCCCCCCGCAGACGCCCCTTGTGCAGGTGCGCGATCTGAAGATGTATTTTCCCATCTATTCGGGCCTGTTCCGCCGCCATACCGGCGATGTAAAGGCCGTGGATGGCATCAGCTTTGATATCTTGCAGGGCGAAACGCTGGGTCTTGTGGGCGAATCTGGCTGCGGTAAATCCACCGTGGGCCGCGCGCTTTTGCGGCTGTATGAACCGACGGCTGGAAATGTGGTGATCGGCGGCACCGATGTTGCCACCCTGGCACCCGAGGCCCTGCGCCGCGCCCGCCCCCAGATGCAGATGGTATTCCAGGACCCGCAGGCCAGCCTGAACCCGCGCATGTCCTTGGCCGACATCATCGGCGAGCCGCTGAACGAACATACCGATTGGGACACTGCCAAGAAACTGGCCCGCATCTATGAATTGATGGATGCCGTGGGGCTGAACCGCAAATTCGCCAACCGCTTTCCTCATGAGTTTTCGGGCGGCCAGCGGCAGCGCATCGGCATCGCCCGTGCGCTTGCGCTGAAACCCAAATTCATTGTCTGCGACGAACCGATTGCGGCACTTGATGTGTCGATCCAGGCGCAGGTGGTGAACCTGCTGGAAGATTTGCAGGACGAATTCGGCCTGACCTATCTGTTCATCAGCCACGATCTGTCGATGGTCCGCCATATCGCCGACCGCGTGGCGGTGATGTATCTGGGGCGCGTTGCCGAACTCAGCCCGCGCGACGATCTCTATGCCCGGCCCTTGCACCCCTATTCCGAGGCGCTGCTGTCGGCCGTGCCCGAACCCGACCCCAGCCTTGCGCGGCGGCGCGAACGCATCATCCTCAAGGGCGACGTGCCCTCGCCCGCCAATCCGCCCAAAGGCTGCAATTTCTGCACGCGCTGCCCGCGTGTGATGGAGATTTGCACGCAGGTGAAACCCGATCTGGCCGAGGTGGAACCCGGCCGTTTCGTCGCCTGCCATCTTTATTCCGATACCAATGCCGCCGGAAAAACCGGCGCATCCGGGGCCAAAGAGCACAACCAACAAGGAGAGTCACAATGAAACTGAAAACAGCCCTTCTGGGCGCGGCGGCCATGCTGGCCATTGCGCCTGCGGCATATGCCGAACGCGGCGCTGACGGCAACGTCAAGGTTCTGTATTCGCAGGCCGTGTCGATCATGAACGCCTATCTGTCCTCTGGCACCAAAGACGTCGAAGTGGGCAGCCTTGTGCTGGAACCGCTGGCGGGATTTGATCAGGAAGGCACCGTTTTCCCGCGCCTTGCGGCCGAACTGCCCAGCATTGAAAACGGCGGCATCGCCGAAGATTACACCTCGATCACCTGGAAGATCAAAGAGGGTATGCTGTGGTCGGATGGCACCACCGTCACGGCCGATGACGTGGTCTTTACCGCCGAATACTGCATGCATCCCGAAGGCGGCTGCGCCCAGGCCGCGCGCTACGAAGGCATCTCTTCGGTGGAAAAGGTCGATGACCTGACCGTCAAGGTCAATTTCACCGCGCCGAAATACAACCCCTTCACCGCCTTCGTCGGCGCCACCTCGCCCATCCTGCAAAAGGCGCAATTCGCCAATTGCCTTGGCGCGGCAGCCCCCACCTGCACCGAGGCCAACTTCAAGCCCATCGGCACCGGCCCCTTCATGGTCACCGATTTCAAGGTGAACGATACCGTCGAACTGGCCGCCAACCCGAACTACCGTGATCCGGCCAAGCCTGCCTTTGCCACGCTGTCGGTCAAGGGGGGTGGTGACGCCGCCTCGGCTGCGCGCGCCGTGATGGAAACCGGCGAATTCGATTACGCCTGGAACACCCAGATCAACCCCGAACTGCAAGAGCAGATGAAATCGGGCGGCAAGGGCACCTTCGTTTCGGCCTTCGGCACGCTGGTCGAGCGGATCGAAATGAACATGACCAACCCCGATCCGGCCCTTCCGGAAGGCGAGCGCGCCACCGCGATGCACCCGCATCCGTTCCTGTCGGACATCCGCGTGCGCAAGGCCCTGTCGATGGCCATCGACCGCAACCTGCTGGTGGAAATCGGCTATGGTGAAGCTGGCCGCGCGACCTGCAACCTTGTGCCGGCCCCGGCCATCTACGCCTCGCCCAACACCGACTGCCTGACGCAAGATATCGAAGGCGCCAAGGCCCTGCTGGAAGAAGCCGGCTGGACCGTGGGCGCCGATGGCATCCGCGAAAAGGATGGCGCCAAGCTGAAGGTTCTCTACCAGACCTCGGTCAACCCCGTCCGTCAGGATTTCCAGGCCGTCATCAAGGGCTGGTGGAATGAAATCGGCGTCGATGTCGAGCTGAAGTCGATTGACGCCGGCGTCTATTTCGGTGGCGACCCCGGTTCGCCCGACACCTTCCAGAAGTTCTACGCAGACGTGGAAATGTATGCCAACAACTTCGATGGCACCGACCCGGAACCCTATGTCGCACAATACACCTGCGAAAAGGCCCCGCGTCCGGAAACCCAGTGGCAGGGTGAAAACATCAACCGCTTCTGCGACCCGGCCTATGACGCCCTGGTGGCCGAACTGCTGCAAACCCGCGAAACCGAAAAGCGCACCGAGATCGTCATCCGTCTGAACGAGATGCTGACCAAGGACAGCTATGTCGTGGTTCCGCTGGTTGATCGTGGCCGCCTGTCGGCCCATTCGAACACCCTTGGCGGCGTTGTCCTGAACGTCTGGGACAGCGAACTGTGGAACGCCTCTGACTGGTATCGCATCAAGTGATCTGAACCGGGGCGGGGCGCCCGTGGCGCGCCCTGCCCCATCCCACCCTTTCCCCCTCCCCGACTGCTGACCAAAGGCATCGCAACATGCTTACCTACACGATCCGTCGGCTTTTGCTGGCCATCCCGACGCTTCTGTTCATCAGTCTTGTGATCTTCCTGCTGGTCGATCTGGCCCCCGGCTCGCCCGCCAGCCAGATTCCGCTGACCGTGCCGCCGGATGTGCGGATGAAGATCCTTGAATCCATGGGCGCGAATGACCCCGTTCATGTGCGCTATGTCCTGTGGCTGAAACAGTTTTTCGTGGTCGAGCCGCTGATCTGGGTCGATGCCACCTTTGGCACCACCTATGCCGAGGGCATGCAGCGCATTCTGTCGTGGCAATCGCGCAGCCCGGTGTTTGACATCATCGTCGAACGCATGCCGCAAACCCTGACCGTGGTCGGATCGTCCTACATCCTGGGCGTGCTGATCGCGCTGCCCATCGGCATCTATTCGGCCTATCGCCAGTATTCGTGGTTTGACCAATTGGGCACCTTCATCGCCATGGTCGGCTTTTCGGTGCCCACCTTCTTTACCGGCCTTGTGCTGATCCTGGTCTTTGCGGTGCAGTTGCAATGGTTCCCGTCCATCTATGACACCAGCCTGCGTGTCACCGACTGGGACAGCTTTTTGTTGCAGGTCAAGCAGATGGTCATGCCGGTGACGGTGCTGGCGCTGTATAACGCCGCCCAGATCAGCCGCTACATGCGGTCGTCCATGCTGGAAAACCTTGGGCAAGACTATGTGCGCACCGCCCGCGCCAAGGGGCTGAACGAACATGTTGTCGTGCTGAAACATGTGCTGCGCAACTCGATGATCCCCGTTGTCACCGTGATTGCGCTTGGCATTCCCACCATTTTCGGCGGCGCCATCATCACCGAACAGGTGTTCCGCGTGAACGGGCTTGGGGCGCTGCTGATCAACGCCATCCATGGCTCTGACCTGCCGATGGTGCAAACCCTCACCTTCATCTTCGCCGTGCTGATCGTGCTGTTCAACCTGATCGCCGATATCCTCTATGGCATTCTCGACCCAAGGATCCGCTATGACTGATGTCGTCATCGAAAAACCCCGCAGCCAGTGGGCAGATGTCTGGTCACAGTTCAAGACGCACAAAGGCGCGGTCATCGGCCTTTTGGTCTTTGGCCTGCTGATCGCCTTTGTCTTCATCGGCCCGCTGATCTGGACAAAAGACCCGACCGCGATCAACCCCAACGCGGCCGAGATGATCAAATCGCGCAACAAACCCCCCAGCTTTGCAAGCCCGCTTGGCACCGATCAATTGGGCCGCGACATGCTGGCCCGGATGATGAAGGGCGGGCAGGTTTCCATCGCCGTGGGTTTGGTAGCGATGACGATCTCGATCCTGCTGGGCACCCTGGTTGGGGTGATGGCAGGCTATTTCCGCCGGCTTGACGGGCCGCTGATGCGCCTGACCGATCTGTTTCTGGCCCTGCCGTTGCTGCCGTTGTTGCTGGTCATGGTGCTTTTGTTCCGCGATCCGCTGTCTGCGGCCTTTGGCCCCGAAGGCGGCACCTTTTTGCTGATCGTCACCGCCATCGGTGTCACCAGTTGGATGCAGGCCGCCCGCGTCGTGCGGGGCGAGGTTCTGGCGCTGAAAGAGCGTGAGTTCGTTCTGGCCGCGCGGTCCATCGGCACGCCCTCCCGCCGGATGATCCTGCGCCATATCCTGCCCAATGTCGTCTCGCCCATCATGGTGGCCGCCACTTTGGGCATCGCCAGCGCCATCATCACGGAATCCGCCTTGTCTTTCCTTGGCCTTGGCTTTCCGCCTGATTTCCCCACCTGGGGCCGTCTGTTGTTTGATGGCGCGGAATACATCCAGCAATATCCGCAGCGGGTGATCTGGCCGGGCGTTGCGATCTCGCTGACGGTGTTGTCGGTCAACTACATCGGCGACGGCCTGCGCGATGCGCTTGATCCCCGCATTCGGGGCCGCTAAGGCCCCGGATCAGCTTTTTCGCCACATTTCGGGGTGAAACATCGCCGTGATGGGCATGCCACAGGGGTTGATCTGGCACTGACAGGCGCCACATGCTAAGCTGACAGCAACAGGAATGCAGTTGGACCATGGCTTTGGACAGTTCACCCCTCAATCGCGGCGATCACGATCAGGCCCCTGCGGCAGATGGCTGCGTGTCTTTGTCAGCCGACCAGATGCTGGTGCAGGCCCAGGCTGCGGCGGCCTTTCTCAAGGCGCTCAGCCACGAAGGCCGGCTGATGATCTTGTGCCATCTGTCGTCGGGTGAAAAATCGGTGACCGAGCTTGAGCGCCTGCTGGACAGCCGCCAAGCCGCTGTCAGCCAGCAATTGGCCCGCCTGCGGCTGGAAGGTCTGGTCTCGTGCCGCCGCGATGGCAAGACGATCTTTTACTCCATCCAGGACCCCAAGGTCAGCCGCACCATCGCGCTGGTCTATGACATGTTCTGCAAGCCCGACGCCTAGGGCCGCAGCCCCACCTAAAGCCCCCTACCCGAAACCTTACCCCATCGCGCCGCAACGTTTTGGGGGAATTTGCTCTGCCCAGTCAATGGCAGATTTTGTCTGCACAGGGGGTGTACGGGGGGTGCACGCCGGGTGCCCCCTGAAAATCGCCCCGTCAGTGCAGCCTGAATTCCCCCACCACATTGCGCCATTCTGATGGGGCAATCAGTTTGCGGTGGGTAAACCGCACCGAATGCAGCGGCCCATCCAGATTGCCCTGCCAGAATTCGATGAACCGGAACAATTCCGGGTAATCCGGCGCCAGATCATAGTCCTGCCAGATGAAGCTATTGAGAACATTACGATAATCGGGCATCCGGTAGTAAAGCTCGGCCGTGGTCAGCCCATAGCCTTTCAACATCAGTTCCGTCTCAGTTCCGCGCATCTGACAAACCTCCTGATCGACGCTGAACCTCCCCCTTGTGGAATCATGCCAAATCCATATTAAAAATCAATGATTACAGTATGTTGGCACTCTTGTTGCGTGGCTGCCAAACTCTGGCCTCCCCCGCCATTGCACCCCATCCCTTGCATGGTGTAATGTCAGGCCAACAAAATATTGATAAGCCCGACGAAAGGCCACGTTCACATGAGCGACACGCCAGAAGACACTGAAATCTCAGGCGAAAAGCCCGAACGCGCCGTCTATGACGGCCCACAGATCGACATCGCCGCCGAGATGAAGACGGCCTATCTCGACTATGCCATGTCGGTGATCGTATCGCGCGCGATCCCCGATCTGCGCGACGGGCTAAAGCCGGTGCACCGCCGCATCCTGTTCGCGATGCATGAAACCGGCAACACCCACGAAAAATCCTACCGCAAATCCGCCCGCCCCGTCGGCGACACGATGGGCAAATACCACCCCCACGGCGACTCGGCGATCTATGACGCGCTGGTGCGGATGGCGCAGCCGTTTTCGATGTCGCTCAAGCTGTTGGACGGCCAAGGCAACTTTGGCAGCATGGATGGCGATGCCGCCGCCGCGATGCGTTACACCGAAGTGCGCATGGACAAACCCGCCGCCTTCCTGCTGGCCGATATCGACAAGGATACCGTTGATTTTCAAGACAATTACGACGGGAAAGACAAAGAACCCACGGTTCTTCCGGCCCGTTTTCCTAACATGCTGGTCAATGGTGCGGGCGGTATTGCTGTTGGCATGGCGACCAACATTCCTCCCCACAATCTGGGCGAGGTGATCGACGGCACCTTGGCGCTGATCGAAAACCCCGATATGTCCACCGAAGCCTTGATGGAGCTGATCCCCGCCCCCGACTTCCCCACCGGCGCGCTGATCCTGGGCCGGTCTGGCGCCCGCAAAGCCTATCTCGAAGGCCGTGGCAGCGTGATCATTCGCGCGAAAACCCATGTCGAGGAAGTGCGCAAAGACCGTTTTGCCATCGTCATCGACGAAGTGCCCTATCAGGTCAACAAGGCCTCGATGATCGAAAAGATCGCCGATCTGGTGCGCGAAAAGCGGATCGAAGGCATTGCCGGGGTGGCGGACGAATCTGACCGCATCGGTGTGCGCGTGGTGATCGAGTTGAAACGCGACGCAACCCCGGATGTGGTGCTGAACCAGTTGTTCCGCTTTACGCCAATGCAGACCAGCTTTGGCTGCAACATGCTGGCACTGAACGGGGGCCGCCCAGAACAACTGACATTGCGCGATTTTCTGGCGCATTTCATCACCTTCCGCGAAGAAGTGGTGGCGCGGCGCACCGCATATGAGTTGCGCAAGGCACGCGAACGCAGCCACATTCTGTGCGGCCTCGCCGTGGCTGTCTCGAATGTCGATGAGGTGGTGCGCACCATCCGCGCCAGTGCCGATGCGGCCGAGGCGCGGGAAAAACTGATGACGCGCCGCTGGCCCGCGGCCGACATCGCCGCCTATATCCGGCTGATTGACGACCCGACCCACAAGATGAATGACGACGGCACCTATAACCTGTCGGAAACGCAGGCCCGCGCCATTCTGGAATTGCGCCTGCAACGCCTGACCCAACTGGGCGTCAAGGAAGTGACGGACGAGTTGGAAGACCTGGCCGCCAAGATCAAGGATTACCTTGAAATTCTGGGCAGCCGCGATCGCATCATGTCGATCATTTCCGATGAATTGCGCGAGGTGAAAGCCGCCTTTGCCGTGCCGCGCCGGACCGAGATCGTCGATTGGTCGGGCGACATGGAGGACGAAGACCTGATCGAGCGTGAGGATATGGTCGTGACCATCACCTCGGGCGGCTATATCAAGCGCACCCCCTTGGCTGAATTCCGTCAGCAAAACCGGGGGGGCAAGGGTCTGTCATCCATGCAGACCAAGGAAGACGATGTGGTGACCACCCTGTTCGTGGCCAACACCCACACTTGGCTGTTGTTCTTTACGACCGATGGCATGGTCTACAAAATGAAGACCTGGCGCTTGCCCCTTGCCGGTCGCACGGCCAAGGGCAAGGCGATGGTCAATGTCTTGCCGATCCAGACCGGGATCAGCATCGCGGCCCTGATGCCGGTCGATGCGGCGGAAGAAGACTGGGGCAACCTGCAGATCGTCTTTGCCACCAGCGATGGCGATGTGCGCCAGAACGATCTGTCAGATTTCACCAATGTCAAACGCAACGGCAAGATCGCGATGAACCTGCCCGAAGGCGTCAGCCTGGTGAATGCGGCGATTGCCGATGAAAATGACGACATCATGCTGGTCACCGAACTGGGCCGCGCCATTCGCTTTTCCACCCAGGAAATCCGCGTGTTCAAATCGCGTGGGTCAACCGGGGTGCGCGGTGTGCGTCTGGCCGATGGGGACAGCGTCGTTTCGATGTCGATCATCCGCCACTTTGAGGCCACCCCCGAAGAGCGCGCCGCTTATCTGAAACAGCGTCGCCTGATGGCCGGGGTGACTGAAGATGATGCTGCCGACGAGGATGAAGACAGCGTTGCCGCAGGGCAGCTTTCGCCCGAACGCTATGCAGAAATGTCAGCCGCCGAGGATCTGATCCTGACCATCACGCGGGGCGGTTCGGGCAAGCTGTCATCCAGCCATGACTACCCCGTGCGCGGCCGTGGCGGCATGGGTGTCAAGGCCATCTCGCCCGGCCCGCGGGGCGGACGGATTGTGGCCTCGTTCCCGGTGGCGTTCAGCGACCAGATCATGCTGGCCACAGACAGCGGGCAGTCGATCCGCGTTCCGGTTGACCAGATCAGCTTCCGCTCCCGCTCGGCTGGTGGGGTGCGGGTGTTCAACGTCGATAAAGACGAAGAAGTGGTCTCGGTCGCCCGTGTGGCGGAAACGTCGGATGAATGACCTTGCCGCGCGTCTGGCTGATCTGGCCAGATGTGGCAAGACGACAACCTATGGCGCGCTGGCCCGGGATCTGGGCTGGCGCGTTTCTGTTCTGACCACCGCGCTGGAAGCCCTGATGGAAGAAGACGCAGCCATGGGTCTGCCGTTTCGCGCCAGCCTGTGTGAAGGGCGTCTGTCAGGGGGCCAACCCGCCCAAGGGTTCTTTCTCAAGGCCGCGCAATTGGGCCGACCGATGGGCCCCGACGATGTGGCCACCGAGCGCGCAGCCCTGCACAGCCGCGCGCTGCAAGAATAGCATTGGCAGCCGCCCCGCTGACCGCTATCTTGGCCGCAGATAACAAAAAACATCCGAGGCACCCATGTATCGCGCAGCAATCGCCACCCTTCTGGGCGTTGGCTTTCTGTCGTCTTCTGCATCAGCGTTTGACATCACCGGCGGGTCGGTCGCGCTGGAATATTCAAAATTCACCGAAAGCCCGCTGAATGATCTGGACAAGACCTCGCTGAAAGGCTCGGTCGAGATCGGCTTTTCCCCCGAATTTTCGGTGCAGGCCGATCTGGGCTTGTCTGTCTTTGGCTTTACCAATGCCGATGGCACCAACATCGCCCTTCATGGCATTTATCATGTCAACGACGCCACTTCGATCGGCGCATATCTGGGCCGCGATGAATTGTCTTTTGGCCCGTTCAAGGACGATGTCACCTATCTGGGCGCTGAAGTCGGCCATCAAGGCAACGGTTTGTCCACCGAAGTTTATGTGGGCATGATCACTAACAGCGGCATCAATGCCACGACCTTGGGCCTTGGGGGCAGCTATGCGGTGACCGACCGGATTGACCTTGGCGCGCAATTTGACAGCCTGCGCATCGACGGGGATGATGTCGTGCGTTTGGGTCTGACGGGCGATGTGGCGGCAACTGATACGATTTCGATTTACGGAGAGGTCGGGCGCGGCTGGGTTCAGTCGGTTGGCTCGGAAAACTATCTCAGCCTTGGCGGCCGCTATACCTTTGGCGCCAAAGGCAAGGCCACATTCGATCAGCGCGGCATCCTGACGGCGCTTCCCGGTTTGTAAATGGCACAGGCCCCGGTTGACCGCCCCTTTGGGGCGGTTGATTTCTGATCTGCTGGCTTGAAACAGCGCCGCCTGCGGCGTATCTGGCTGGCTATGAACAAGACATTGCACATCATCGGCGGCGGAATGGCCGGGTCAGAGGCCGCATGGCAAGCGGCGAATATGGGCGTTGACGTGGTGATCCACGAAATGCGGCCCAAGGTTGGCACTTTCGCGCATCGCAGCGGCTTTTTGGCCGAGATGGTGTGCTCCAACTCCTTCCGCTCGGATGATGACGAACGCAACGCCGTTGGTCTATTGCACTGGGAAATGCGGGCCGCCAATGGTCTGATCATGGAACAGGCCGCCTTGCACCGCTTGCCTGCCGGTGGTGCCTTGGCCGTTGACCGCGATCCCTTTGCCGAAAGCGTGACAGCCCGCATCATGGCGCATCCGCGCATTTCGGTTTCGTATGAAGAAATTCCCGAATTGCCGACGCAAGGCCATTGGATCGTCGCCACCGGCCCGCTGACCAGTGGTGCCCTTGCCAACAGCATCCGCCAGGCCACCAGCGCCGAACATCTGGCCTTTTTCGATGCCATCGCCCCCATCGTCTATGCCGACTCCATCAACATGGATGTGGCCTGGCTGCAAAGCCGCTATGACAAGGGCGAGACCGAGGAGGAGCGCACGGCCTATATCAACTGCCCGATGACCAAGCCGCAGTATGAGGCCTTTATCGACGCCCTGTTGGCGGCTGACAAAACCGAATTTCACGAAGGCGAAACGGCGGGCTATTTCGATGGCTGCCTGCCGATCGAGGTCATGGCCGAACGGGGCCGCGAAACCCTGCGCCACGGCCCGATGAAGCCGGTGGGCCTGACCAATGCGCATAAGCCCGAGGAAAAGGCCTATGCCGTGGTGCAACTGCGCCGCGATAACAAATTGGGCACGCTGTATAATATCGTGGGCTTTCAGACCAAGATGAAATACGGCGCGCAAACCGAGGTGTTCAAGATGATCCCCGGGCTTGAGGAGGCCAGTTTTGCCCGGCTGGGGGGCATTCACCGCAACACCTTTATCAACTCGCCCACCCTGCTGGATGATCAGATGCGGCTGAAATCACGGCCGAACATCCGCTTTGCGGGGCAGGTCACGGGGGTTGAAGGCTATGTCGAAAGCGCCGCGATGGGGCTGCTGGCGGGGCGGATGGCAGCGGCCGAGATCTTGGGCCGCACCCTGCCCCCACCCCCACCAGACACGGCCATGGGCGCACTGATCACCCACATCACCGGCGGGGCCGAGGCCAAAACCTTTCAGCCGATGAATGTGAACTTTGGCCTGTTTCCCCCGATTGATGCCAAGGGCGGGCGGCGCGGGCGCAAGGACCGTTACAAAGCCTATACCGACCGTGCCAAAGAGGCCTTTACCGCGTGGCTTTCGTAACGCGCTTTGCGCCATCGCCCACGGGCCCGCTGCATTTGGGCCACGCCTATTCGGCCCTTCTTGCGCATGACATGGCCCGCGCCGCACAGGGCCGCTTTCTGCTGCGGATGGAAGACACCGATCTTGATCGCTGCCGCCCGGAATTCGTTCAGCAGATCATCGACGATCTGGCATGGCTGGGCCTGACCTGGGATGGGCCTGTGCTGCATCAGGCCAACAAAATCGACCGTTACAACAGCCGCCTCGCCCCCTTGGCGACACGCGGTTTGCTCTACCCGTGCTCTTGCACCCGCGCCGATATTCGCGCGGCCCTGTCTGCCCCGCAAGAAGGGGTGGCCTTTCAGGTCTATCCCGGCACCTGCCGCCACCGCTCGATAGACAGCCGCCAACCGGGCGATGCCCTGCGGCTGAACCTTGACGCCGCCCTTGCCGCCCTTGCAGACCGCCCGTTGGTGTTTACCGAAACCGGTCCCGCCCATGCGGGTGCCCATCAGGTTGATCCCGATCAGGCCCGCGCCCGGATTGGCGACGTGGTCTTGTCGCGCAAGGGCGAAGACATCGTGGCCTATTTCCTTGCCTCGGCCTTTGACGACGCCGATCAGGGTATCAGCCATGTGATCCGGGGAGAGGATCTGTTCGAATTCACGCCCATTCAGGTGATCTTGCAGGCCCTGCTGGATCTGCCCACCCCGCAGTATCACCACCACCGCCTGATCCGAGACGAACATGGCAAACGGCTGGCCAAACGCGATGACGCCCGCGCCTTGGCGAAATTCCGGGCCGAAGGCGCCAGCCCTGCCGATATTCGTCGGATGGTTGGCCTGTAACCCTTTGTCTTTTCACAAAAGCCTTTGCGAAGTGCGTTTTGGCGCAGGCGAACCAGGTTTGGGGGGCAGTCAGCCCCCCATCCCCGCTTAAAACGCGCTGCCCGGCTGGGCCGAATGTGTCAGCAGCCCCATCACATAATCCGCCACCGAACGGAAGCAGACCAGCGTGAACCCGGCATCATCCGCCCAAAAGGCCGCTGCCACCTGGGCCGTGCGGGTGCGGCGCAACTCGCCCGGTTGCAGCATGTCAAAATCAACCGGAGACAGCTTGCGCAACACCTGATCGGCCTTGGCCCCCTCGATGCGGAAAACCGCCCGTGCATCGGATACGTTGACCGCCAGATGGTGCTGGCCCTTCAGCGCAGCCTTGATCGCCGACAGGGCCGCCGCCACTTCGGCATAGGGCAGCATCAGCAGGTATTCATCCGGGCTCATCCAGCCCGCCGCCCGTTCTCCCTGCACCTCAATCCGGCGCAGGGCTGGCAGCGCACAGCCAGTGGCGGCCTTGATCGCGGCCTCCAGCCCCTTGGTGCCGGCTTTCGCACGCAGGGTGATCATGCCCATCGGGCCAATCTCACGAATACTGGCAAAGCCGTCGAACTGTGCCCCCTTCAGGGCGGAAACCGGTTCAGACATTCTGCTTCTCCCCTTCCGGGTCATAGAACACCGGGCTGACGACGCGGGCCTTGATGGTGCCGCCCTTGGCATTGGTGAATTCCACCGTTTCGCCCATTCTGTCTGGCCCGTGCTTTAACAGACCCATGGCAATGCCCCGGCCCAATGTGGGCGAGAAATAGGTCGAGGTCACGCGCCCCTGCACATTGCCCTGACCTTTGTCATTGGTGCCCGGTGCCACGATATAGGCGCCATCCGGGATCACCGAGCCATCCAGCGTGTCATAGCCCACCAGTTTCCACCGCGCGTCCGAGGCAAGGAAGCTGCGCTCTTGCCCGCGCTTGCCCAGATAATCGGCCTTTTTCTTGGAGATGGCCCAAGACAGGCCCAGATCCTGCGGGATAACGGTGCCATCGGTTTCGTCGCCGATCATGATAAAGCCCTTTTCGGCCCGCATGATATGCAACGCCTCGGTGCCATAAGGCATGGCCCCCAGATCAGCCCCCGCCTTGTGGCAGGCTTGCCAGAAGGCTGCGCCATGGCTGGCCGGAACCGCGATTTCATAGCTGAGTTCGCCCGAGAACGAGATCCGGTAAACCCGCACCGGAAAGCCGCCCAAAGTTCCGTCAGCCCAGCCCATGAAGGGCAACGCCTCTTTCGACACATCCATGCCCCCCAACCGCTCCAGCAATTTGCGGGCATTGGGGCCAACCACGGCCACTTGGGCATATTGTTCGGTCACATTGGCGGTGAACACCAGCCAATCCCACCATTCGCATTGCAGCCAGTCTTCCATCCAGCCATGAATCCGGTCGGCCCCGCCGGATGTGGTGTGGCACAGCCAGGTGTCCTCATCGATCCGCGCCACCACGCCGTCATCCGACAAGAAGCCCTGTTCGTTGCACATCAGGCCATAGCGGCATTTGCCGATGGGCAAGGTGGACATCACGCCAGTGTAAAGCATGTCAAGGAAACGGCCCGCATCCGGGCCCTTGACGATGATCTTGCCAAGGGTCGATGCATCAAGCAAACCAAGGGCTTGCCGGGTGTTTTTCACCTCACGATGAACAGCCTGTTCATGCGTTTCTCCGGCACGCGGGAAGCAATACGGGCGGCGCCAATAGCCCACAGGCTCAAAATACGCGCCGTTCTTCTCATGCCAGTCATGCATCGGCGTCTTGCGCAGGGGCTGGAAGATCTCGCCGCGCGCCTCGCCTGCCAAGGCGCCAATCGGCACCGGGGTATAGGGCGGGCGGAAGGTGGTGGTGCCCACCGACGGGATCGCCGCACCCAAACTGTCAGCAAGAACTGCCAAGCCGTTGATATTGCTTAGCTTACCCTGATCCGTTGCCATGCCAAGCGTGGTATAGCGCTTGGTGTGCTCGACGCTTTCATAGCCCTCGCGGGCCGCAAGTTGCACATCCGAGACTTTGACATCGTTCTGATAGTCCAGCCACATCTTGGACCGCAACGAAATCGGCGCGCCCTGTGGCATCATCCAGACCGGCTCAAGCGGTGCTTCCTCGACCCCGGAATGATCCGGTGCCTTGTGCTTTTTGCCTTTTACGCCAATTGCTTCCAGCGCGATATTGATCTGGTTGTCCGCATCAACCACCGCATCGCGCAAGGCCCCGTTGGCGGCCCCGGCCACACAGACCAGTGCGCTGCCATCATGGGTCAGCGGCGGGCGGGTGGCATCGGGGCGGAACATCGCCTGATCCTCATCCCAGGTCAGTTTGCCGCCACAATGGCTCCACAGATGAACCACGGGCGACCAACCGCCAGACATGGCCACCGCATTGCAAGGGATCAGCGTGGTGGCTGACCCTTCGCCCACGAAAGAGCAAATCTCGACACCCTCGACCCGCTTTGCACCTTTGACCTTGGCGATGGCTTTGCCAGCCTCAACCCGGATGCCAAGCGCGCGCACTTTTTGCGGCAGCGCACCATCGGCCCGCGGGCGGGCGTCGATCACGGCAGCCACCTCTAGCCCCGCCTCGTGCAGGGCAATCGCGGTGCGATAGGCATCATCGTTGTTCGTGACAACAACAGTGCGATCCCCCGGCGACACCGCCCAGTTCACCACATAATCGCGCACAGCCGAGGCCAGCATCACGCCCGGAACATCATTGCCCGCAAAAGACAACGGGCGCTCGATCGCCCCGGTTGCCGCAACGACCTTGGTCGCGCGAATACGCCACAAGCGGTGTTTGGGGCGCCCGTCACCGGGGCTGTGATCGGCCACTTTCTCATCGGCCAGCACATAGCCATGGTCATAAAGACCAGCCGCCATCGTGCGGGTCTTCAGCGTGACGTTTTCCATCCCCGCCAATTCGGTCAGCGCGGCCTCGATCCAATCGCTGGCCGATTTGCCATCGATCACATCGCCGTCCACGGGCGCGCGGCCCCCCCAATGCGCGGTCTGTTCCACCAGCCAGACCCGTGCCCCGGCCCGGCCCGCCACCAAGGCCGCCTGCAAGCCTGCAACACCGCCGCCGACGATCAGCAGATCGCAAAAGCCATAAGCCTGTTCATAGCGATCCGCGTCACGATCCTTGGGCGCTTTGCCCAGGCCCGCAGACTGGCGGATGATCGGTTCAAACACATGCTTCCACGCCGCACGCGGATGGATGAAGGTTTTGTAATAGAACCCAGCCGGCAAGAACCTAGCAGCGTAGTTGTTCAGCACGCCCACATCGAATTCAAGGCTGGGCCAGTGGTTCTGGCTGCTGGATTCCAGGCCATCAAACAATTCGGTCGTGGTGGTGCGCTGGTTCGGCTCCAACCGCGCCCCGCGGCCCAGATTGACCAAAGCGTTCGGTTCTTCGGCGCCACTGGCCACGATGCCGCGCGGGCGGTGGTATTTGAACGACCGGCCCACCAGCATCTGGTCATTGGCCAACAGGGCCGAAGCCAGCGTATCACCTTCGAACCCGCGCAGGCGTTTGCCGTTGAAGGTAAAGTCGCAAGGATGGGAGCGCTGGATCAGACGCCCCCCGGATTTCAGACGGGTGCTCATTTGAAGCCCTTCCAATCGGGGCGCTTGGCCTTGATCTTGTCGATGATATCTGCGGGCGGCTCGGTGCTTTGCGCCGGATAGGTGCCGAACACCTCAAGCGTGGCGGTGCAGCGGGCAGCCAGAAACCACTTGCCGCAGCCATAGGCATGGCGCCAGCGTTCAAAGTGCACGCCCTTGGGGTTCTTGCGGGCAAACATGTAGGCCTCGAATTCCTCATCGGCCGAACCGGGACCAAACCGCTTGAGATGCGCCTCGCCCCCCGGGGCCAGTTCGGTTTCCTCGGCCTTAACGCCGCAATAGGGGCATTCAAGGATCAGCATGTCAGTGCTCCCTTTGAGCGGGCGCGAGGGGGGGGGGGCCCCCCCGCCCCCCCGCGCGTTATTAAAACAAGAAGGTGCCCATGACCGTTGGACACCCCCCGCCCACCTTTCTGTAAATAAACAGGCCGATCCGAAACCCCCCCACAGGGCGATTAATAACACCACAAACTCCCGCAGACACTGGGGCCCCCCCGCCGCCCCCGTACAGAGAAAAAGAGCCCCGCCCGCACACCCCCCACGAACAAAC